>DASVBC010000044.1:0-8598 GCA_036376035.1 Caulobacteraceae bacterium
ACGGTATGGGCGCGGGTAATGTCCGGAAACGCCATGCCGCCGATGAGGCATAGCTTGTTGTCCGTGACCCCTGGCTCGTAGTCGGGCAGGTTTGCATCACGAAAAAGCGGGTGCGCAGCGATCAGGCTGAGCGAATTCACGAACACGTAGTATTTATCTTCGGTGTCGTAGCGCAGGAAATTGGCGCCGAGGCTGAAGTTGAACGGCCCGTCGTAATTGGACGACAGGCGCAGCTCCTCGCTGAACTGCCGCGAACGGGCGGTGGCGAGGTCGACGGCCACCAGCCGGTCCGAACATCCGATCTGCGGGTCGCAGAAAATCCCGCCGTTGGGGCCTTCCAACAGAAGGTTCTCCCGCCGGTCGTAATACATGTCGGGCTGCTTGAAGACTCCGGGGGCGGTGTTGAAGCGGTTGTAGTCCTGCGTCGAGAAGATCGTATCGACGCTGTAGGCCGTTTCGGACGAGAGGGTCAGCGTATCGGTCAGGTCGGCGTTGAACTGGAATTCGACGACATCCGATTCGGCTTGGTAGCGCGGCTCTACTATGGACTCGATAACCCGCAGGTCCCTCGACTGGGCCTTGTCGGCGTAGGGATCGAAATAGGAAATCCCTCCGGTGATCGGCACGCCGATCGAGTTGAGCGGGTGGACGAACGGCAGCGAAAGTCCGTTCGGCGTCTGGTAGGACTCGGGCGCGTAGATGGACGAGGGCTTGCAGCCCTGACTGAAGGTGCCCTGGACGCCGGTCCAGATTTGGCTGACCCCGTCCACCCACAGGTTGGTGGTCATGGTCGTCGGGAAGGTCAGCACCGAACCGTCGGGCATGTAGGCGGTGACCTCGGTCACCAAATCCTTGTCGCAGACCTGCTTGCCGGAGCGCAGGCGGTCGTCGTCCTCTTCGAAGTGCTCCCAGATCAGGTTGAAGTCGAGCGCATCGCTCGGCGCCGCACGTAGCGAGACGCGCGTGGACCACAGGTCACGGCCGTCGATCGGCTGCCCGGTGAGCGAGTTGGTTGCGAAACCCTCGCGCTTGGTCCAGGCGCCGGCGACGCGAAGGGCGACGAGGTCCTCCACGAGGGGAACGTTGACCATGCCTTCGACGCGCGTGGAGTTGTAATTTGCCACGTCGGCCGAGACCTTGGCCTCGTAAGCGAACTTCGGCTTTTGCGAAATCAGGTTGACCACGCCCGCCGTCGCGTTGCGGCCATAGAGGGTGCCCTGCGGTCCGCGCAGCACTTCCACCCGCTGGAGGTCGTAGAATTCCTGCTCGAAGAAGCGGTTACGGATGAACGGGGTGTTGTTGAAGGCGACCGCCACGGCCGCATCGGTCGTCGCCGAGATGGCCTGCGTGCCGATCCCGCGAATCTGGATCGAGTAGGACGTAAAGTTCGTCTTGGTGAACGTCATGTTGGGGACCTGGGTGATCAGGTCCGGGCCGCCGGCCACTTGCGAACGCTCGAGTTGTTCCTGGGTGAACGCGCTAATGGCGATCGGGACGTCCTGGATGTCTTCTTCGCGCTTCTGCGCGGTGACGATCAGTGCTTCGACTTCAGCGCCGCCCCCCGCGGCGCTGCCGGACTGGGGGCCGTCGGCCCTCGTAATCACGAAGGTCTGTCCCTCGCGCCGCCAGGTCAGGCCCGTGCCCTGGAGAAGTTCTGCCAGCGCGACCTCGGCGTCCTTGTCGCCGTTCACGCCTCGGGTGACCTTGCTTTCGGTTAGCTTGGAGTCGACGAATACTCCCTGCTGAGCCTGAACCCCGAACTGCGCCAGCGCCGTCGACAGCGGTTGGGACGGAATATTGAAATTCGCCGCCTCGGCGGCGTGCGCCATGCTCGCCGTCGACAGGGCGACGGCCGCGGCGCCGCAAAGCAGCCAGGTCCGGTTTCTATTCATCGGTCTCCCCCCTTCTCTTGGTAGGGAGCGAAAAGGCTCCCCTTACTCCTGATGAGTGGGGTTTTCGAAAGTCATGCACCCGCAACCGCGATATTTTTTTCAGGGGCCGCCAGTTCGACCGTGTCGTCATCGTCGGACACCACCCGCGCGAAACCCGCGCTGGTGACCACGCGCACGAAGGCGTCCACGTCGCCGGCCTTCACCACCGACACGATGCGCGAGCCGGCGATATCCGGGTCCTTGATGACGATTTTCTTGGACGAATAGCGGTTGAGCTCGGCGGCGGCTTCGGCCAGCGGGCGGTCCTCGAAGATCAGCTGCCCGGCCATCCAGCTGGTGGCCTTGCGGGTGTCGACCTTGTCGAGCGCCCAGTGACGGTCTTCCCCGGCCACCAGCTTCGAGCCGGCCTTCATCTCCGTGGCTTCGCTGAAGCGCGGCGTGGTGCGGGCGAGCGCCACCGGCTTGGCCGCCTCCTCGACGCGTACATGGCCCTCGACCAGCGTCACCTCGACGGCCTTCTGGCCCACGCGCACGGAAAAGGCCGTGCCGGTGGCGGTGACCAGCTTGTCGCCCGCCGCCACGGTGAAGGGGCGCGACTTGTCCTTGGCGACCTTGAAGTAGGCCTGCCCCTTGGCCAGACGCAGCATGCGGCGGTGATCGGTTTCGCGGGCCTTGACCACGCTGTCGGTGTCGAGCGTAACGAGCGAGCCGTCGCGCAGGCGCACCGTGGCGGTCTGGCCCACCCCGGTGCGGAAGGTCTGCTCGCCCCCCGTCAGGATCGTCGGCGCCGGCACATAGCCGCCCGAGCCGAGCGCCGACCAGCCGCCCAGCACCGCGACCGCCAGCGAGGCGGCGATGGCCGCGCGCATCCCCTTGGGCCGCACGCGCCTTGCCTGTTCACGCAGGCGCAGGATCTCGGGGTCGGAGCGGACAGCGCCGGCCACGTCCCAGGCGCCGGCGACCTCCTGCCAGGCGGCCGCGTGGTCGGGGCTCTTGCTCAGCCACACCTGCAGCGCCTGCAGGTCCTCCGCGCCCATGGCGCCGGACCGCTTGAGCGCGAACCACTCGGCGGCTTCCTCGATCAGCACGGGGATTTCCGGCGCGCTCATGGGGTGCGCCTCAGTTCCAGCGTGACATGCGCCAGCGCGCGGGCCACCAGCTTGCCGACGGCGCTGACGCTGATGCCCAGGCGCCGGGCGATGGCCTCGTAGGTCATGTCCTCGAACCGGTGCAGGGCGAAGGCCTCACGGGTGCGCGGCGGCAGGTTGCGGATGGCGACGAGGACCCGCGCCGCCTCCTGACGGCCGATGAGGATGCGCTCCGGCGAAAAGCCTTCCGGCAGCTCCAGCGCATCGTCGAGATCCGCCTGCCGCAGGTCCTGGCGCTTGGCCAGCAGGTTGGCGGCGATGCGGAAGAGGTAGCCCTGGACGTTGTCGATCGGCTCGGACGCGCTGCGGGCGTGCATGGCCAGGAAGACGTCCTGCACCAGCTCCTCGGCCTCGGCGGCGGGCACGCGGCGGGCGAAGTATCGGCGAAGGCCAGGTCCATAGCGCTCCATCCAGCCGCGCAGCGTCACCGGGTCCATTCCCGGCGCCTGTGCCTGCGCGCGTTCCGGCGGCTGCCCCATAGCCTCCCCTGCCGATCGGAGGGTCCCGGACACGGGGCCCCTACAGATGAAGAGTGGAGTTTGACGGAACTCTGCACCCCGCGCCGCGAAAAAATTTCGCGGGCGGTTAGCCGAAGTGGCGCTTCACCGCGGCGCGGACGTCTTCGAGGATGTCGCCGACGGCTTCCTCGGTGATGCCGGGCGCGATGCCGCCGTGGTGGACGTGGTCCAGGATGGACATGCCGGTGACGCCGGCCAGGTGCGCGTCGAACAGCGTCCGCAGCGCATCCAGCGCCCCGGTGTCGCGCAGCCAGTGCTCCGGCGCGCCGGAGGTGGTGAAGCTGATCAGCTTGCGCCCCGCCAGCAGCGAATCCATCGCCCGGCCGTAGCCGAAGCCGAACCCGAACACCCGCTCCACATAGCCCTTCAGCATGGCCGGCGGAGCGTTCAGCCACAGCGGATAGACGAAGGCGAAGACGTCGGCGTCCGCCAGCATCGCCCGCTCCCGCAGGACATCGTCGCCGAACGTCGGCGTATGGGGACCAGGAATTTCGTCGGCCGGCAGCCGGGGGTCGAAGCCCATGCGGTAGAGGTCGCGCTCCACCACCGTTTCGCCCAGCGCCCGCGCGGCGTCCGCATAGGCCCTGGCGACGGCGCAGGTCAGGCTGTCAGGATTGGGGTGGGCGACGATCAGGGCGTGTTTCATGGCCTGCTTGTCCCCCACTGTGGGGAGCATCGCCTTGCGCCAGATCAAGGGGCGCGGGCCCAAGGTGGGCCACTGAGGGAGTCATGAACGGTGATCTGATCCCGACGCCAGGTCCCTGCGGCGAGCCGGCCTGCGCCGCGGCCGGGCCTTCCTCGCCGCTGGTGGTCAAGCCGCTGGCGCTCAACACCTTCCGCGAGAACGTGATCCTGCTGGCCCGCGACAGCGAGGCGCTCAAGCCCGAGCGGCTGGCCGGCCTGCGCAAGGTGGAGGTGCGGGCGAACGGCATGGCGGTTCTGGCCTCGCCTATGATCTGCGACGACCCGGCGCTGGTCGGGCCGGGCGAGGCTGGCCTGCCGCAACCGGCCTTCCGCCGCCTTGGCGTCAAGCCCGGGGACGCGGTGGAGGTCATGCCCGCCCGCGCGCCCGAGACCCTGGCCGCCGTGCGGCGCAAGATCGCCGGCGAGAGCCTGTCGGCCGGCGACTACATGGCCATCGCCCACGATCTGGCGAACCACCGCTGGTCCGACATGGAGGTCGCCGCCTTCCTGGTCGCCTGCGCGTCCTTCATGACGGCCGAGGAGACGCTGGACCTGACGCGCGGCATGATCGCGGCGGGCGACCGCCTGGACTGGGGGCGTCCGATGGTGGTCGACAAGCACTCCATCGGCGGTATTCCCGGCAACCGCACCTCGCTGATCGTCGCGCCGATCGTGGCGGCGCACGGGCTGACCATGCCCAAGACATCCTCGCGCGCCATCACCTCCCCGGCCGGCACCGCCGACACCATGGAGGTCTTCGCGCGCGTGGACCTGGACGCCGAGCAGATGCGGGACGTGGTGGAGCGGTGCGGCGCGTGCATCGCCTGGGGCGGCCGGGTGAACCTGTCGCCCGCGGACGATGTGCTGATCTCGGTCGAGCGGCCGCTGTCCATCGACACGCCCGAGCAGATGGTGGCCTCCATCCTGTCCAAGAAGGTGGCCGCCGGATCGACCCACCTGGTGCTGGACGTGCCGGTCGGCCCCACCGCCAAGGTCCGTGACCGCCGCGCGGCGCTGCGGCTGAAGAAACTGTTCGAGCATGTCGCCACGGGCATCGGCCTTTCCATCGAACTCGTCCTGACCGACGCCATCGAGCCCATCGGCCGGGGCGTTGGACCCCTGCTGGAAGCGCAGGACGTGATGGCCGTGCTGGAGGGGCGCAGCGAACACCTCGCCGACCTGCGTGAGAAGTCGGTGCGGCTGGCCGGGCGCGTGCTGGAGAACGACCCGGCGCTGCACGGCGGCGCGGGCGAGCGGCGGGCGCGGGACCTGCTGGAAAGCGGCGCGGCGCGGCAGCGGTTCGAGGAGATCTGCGAGGCGCAGGGACCATCCCCCATCAAAGCGCGCCTCGGCGAGCTGACCCACGAGGCGCGGGCGCCGCGCTCGGGCCACGTCACCGCCATCGACTGCCTGCGCATCGCCTCTGTCGCCCGGCTGGCGGGGGCCCCAAACGACCCCGGCGCGGGGCTGGAGATCCTCAAGAAGACCGGCGAGGCGGTGAAGAAGGGCGAGCCGCTCTATCGCATCTACGGCTCCGGCCGCTCCGACTTCGGCTTCGCCGTCGAGGCGGCGGGCGAGGCGAGCGGCTACCAGGTGGCGTGATGTGGGCTGTCCACGCCTTTGAGGAGGACGCGGCGCCCGCCGAACGGCTGGCGCGGGCGCTCGGGCTTCCCTTGCGCCGGATCGCCCTGCACCGCTTCCCCGACGGCGAGGGCATGCCGGTTGTCGGCGGTGCGGAGGGGACCGCCCTCCTCTACCGCGCGCTGGACCGGCCCGACGGCAAGCTGATGCCGCTGCTGCTGGCGACCGACGCTATGCGGCGGGCAGGCGCGAAACGGGTGGTGCTGGTCGCGCCCTACATGCCCTACCTGCGCCAGGACAGGGTCTTCGCCCCCGGCCAGCCGCTGAGCCGCGACGTGCTCGGCCGCGTCATCGGCGAGGCGTTTGACCGCGTCGTCACCGTCGAGCCGCACCTGCACCGGACCGCCGACCTGACGCCGGTGTTCGGGACCCCGGTCACCAGCCTTTCCGCCGCGCGGGAGCTGGCGCGGGCGATCGGGGCGGCCGGCGATCCATTGCTGATCGGTCCGGACGCGGAGTCCGAGCAGTGGGTGGAAAAGGTGGCGGACGAGCTCGGCGCCGACTTCATCGTCTTCGCCAAGGAGAGGCTGGGCGACCGGCGCGTGCGGCTGACCCTGCCCGCCGGGGCGAAGGTCGCGGGCCGGCGCGTGGTGCTGGTCGACGACATCTGCTCGTCCGGCGGGACGCTGGAGGCGGCGGCGGCGGCGGTGACAGGGGCCGCATCGGTCGAGATCGCCATCGTCCACGCCCTGTTCGACGAGGCGGCGCGGGCGCGGCTGGCGGCGGCGGGGGTGAGCTCCATCGTCTCCACCGACTCCTGCGCCCACCCGACCAACGCCATCCACCTCGCGCCGCTGCTGGCAAGCGCGTTGCGGGAGGAAACCGCTTGAAACTGACCTTCCACGGCGCCGCCGGCTGCGTGACCGGCTTTTGCGCACGGCTCGATACCGGCCGGGCGCGCGTCCTCATCGACTGCGGCATGTTCCAGGGCTCGAAGACGCTGAAGGCGCTGAACTATGAGCCCTTTCCCTTCGAGCCGCGCGAGATCGACGCCGTGCTGCTGACCCACGCCCACATCGACCACTCGGGCCTCTTGCCCAAGCTGATGAAGGCGGGGTTCGCCGGGCCGGTGTTCGCCACCGCCGGCACGCGCGACCTCTGCGCCGTCATGCTGGCCGACGCCGGTGGCATCCAGGAGAGCGAGGTCCGCCACCTCAACCGCCGCAACCAGCAGCGGGGCCGCCCACAGGTCGAGCCCATCTACACCGAGGCCGACGCGCGGCGCACCATGCGCCTGTTCGAGAAGGTGAAGCTGGGCGAGCCCGCCGAGGTGGCGCCCGGCGTCACCGCCACCTGGTGGGAGGCCGGCCACCTGCTGGGCAGCGGCTCCATCGAGGTGGCGGTGGAGACGGAGGAAGGCCCCGTGCGGCTGCTCTTCTCCGGCGACATCGGGGGGGGCGGCAGCGACTACCTGCCCGATCCGGACGCGCCGTCGGGCGTCGACCACCTGATCATGGAGTCCACCTACGGCAATCGCGAACGTCCGCCCATGGACGGCGAGGCGCGGCGGGCGATGCTGGCCCGGGAGTTGAACGAGGCCCACGACGCGGGCGGCCCCCTCCTCATCCCCGCCTTCGCCATCGAGCGCTCGCAGGAGCTGCTGGTCGACATCCTGCGGCTGATGGACGACGGTCAGGTTCCCGCCGCCGAGATCTTCCTCGACAGCCCGCTGGCCATCGAGGCCACCGAGGTCTTCCAGCGCCGCGGCTGGAACCGGGCGGTCGAGCGCAACCCGTTCGAACGCCTGACCGCCAGCGGGCGGCTGAAGTTCACCCGCACCCCGCGCGAAAGCGACCGGCTGGAGATGCTGAGCGGCTGGCACATCATCGTCGCCGGCAGCGGCATGTGCGAGGCCGGCCGCGTGCGGCGCCATCTCAAGCGCCTGCTCTGGCGGCGCGAGGCGAGCGTCCTCCTCTCCGGCTTCCAGGCCGTCGGCACGCTGGGCCGCATCCTGCAGGACGGCGCCCGCCGCGTGACCATCCAGGGCGACGACATCCAGGTCCGCGCGAGGGTGCGGGCGCTGGACGTGTACTCAGGCCACGCCGACGCCGGCGCGCTGGTGGCGTGGGCGAAGGCGCGAGGTCCGGTCGCCGGCGACGTCTTCCTGGCGCACGGGGAGCCGGGGGCGCTGGCGGCCCTGCGCGGGCGCCTCGGCGAGGCCGGCTTCGAGCGCATCGCCGTCCCCGATCTCGACCAGACCTTCACCCTGACCAGGGCCACGGTGACGGCGCAGGCCGCCACCCCCCGCATCCCGCCGGCCTCGGCGGCCGCCATGGACTGGCACAACGACCGCGCGGCGTTCCTGGTCGCCCTGAACCAGCGCCTGGACACCGCCACCGACGAAGAGCGGCGCGTGCTGCTGGAGCGGCTAGCGGCCGCGCTGGGGTAGGCGCCTCGCGCGGGCGCGCATGCGCCGGGGGGCGCGGGGAGGGGCGCGCGGGGGCGCGTGTAGCGCGGGCGCGGGCGTGGGCGCGCGAGAGGGGGATAACATTCGGGTTCAGCGGGGCGGCGGCGAGGGGCATGGCCGCAGTATGGCCCTGGCCGGAGTAGGGCGGATTAGTTCGGCGGGAGGCCCCCCCACCCCTCTCGTCATCCTCGGGCTCGTCCCGAGGACCCAGAAACGCCAGCCTCCGCAGATAATCCCGCGGCGCCTCGATTATGGGTTCCCCGGGCTCGGCCGGAGGCCGACCCGAGGACAGGCTTTGGCACAAGGCC
>DASVBC010000010.1:0-15585 GCA_036376035.1 Caulobacteraceae bacterium
GAGAACCCGGACGTGCCGCGCGCCAGCACGTGGATGTCCACGTCGTCCGACAGCGGAATCTTCTTCGTGTGCACCGCGAGGATGCCTTCGCGGCCCTTCACGTCCGGCCGGTTGACCACGATGCGCCGGTCGAAGCGGCCCGGCCGCAGGAGCGCGGGATCGAGCACATCGGGGCGATTGGTCGCGGCGACGAGGATGACGCCTTCATTGCTCTCGAAGCCGTCCATTTCCACCAGCAGCTGATTGAGCGTCTGCTCGCGTTCGTCGTGGCCGCCGCCAAGACCCGCGCCGCGATGACGTCCGACGGCGTCGATTTCATCGATGAACACGATGCAGGGCGCGTTCTTCTTGCCCTGCTCGAAGAGATCCCGCACGCGGGACGCGCCGACGCCGACGAACATCTCCACGAAGTCCGAGCCGGAGATGGAGAAGAAGGGCACGCCCGCCTCGCCGGCGATGGCGCGGGCCAGCAGCGTCTTACCGGTGCCCGGAGGTCCCACGAGCAGCGCGCCCTTGGGGATCTTGCCGCCCAGTCGCTGGAACTTGGCCGGGTCCTTCAGGAAGTCGACGATCTCGGTCAGCTCTTCCTTGGCCTCGTCGACGCCAGCGACGTCGTCGAAGGTGACGCGGTTCTTGTTCTCGGTGAGCAGGCGCGCCTTGGACTTGCCAAAGCCCATCGCCCCGCGCGCCCCGCCCTGCATCTGGCGCATGAAGAAAATCCACACCCCGATCAGCAGCAGGATGGGCAGGGAGTTGAGGATGAAGCCGATCAGGGTGAAGCCGCCCGCCGGCTTGACCTGGATGTCCACGCCGCGCGCTTCCATGCGCTTGACCAGGTCGTCCTGGCTCTCGGGCGTGACGGCCGTGAAGGTCTTGTCGTCGCGGCCCTTCACCTCGACGATCGTGCCGCGGATGGTGGCGGACTTGACCTCGCCGTTGTCGACGCGCTGGAGCAGCTGCGAATAGGTGATCTCGCCCGGTGCGCCGCCGCCGGCGCCCTGCGTCATCATCGAATAGACGCCGATCATCACCGCGATGATGACGCCCCAGATGGCGAGGTTGCGAAGGTTCATCGTCATTCCCTGTCGTTCAGCCTCCCAAGATAGGAGGCCAAAGGCCCGAGCGCCACGCGGCTATTTCGCCGCGAGGTCAGCTTCCTTGCCGATCAAGCCCACGGCAGCGGTGAACCGTTCCACAACGAGCGAGCGGCAGCGCACGATCGGGGCCGCTGCAAGAACCGGGCAATGCACGTGTCCGGCGTTGTCCACCAGCGCCGGAAGGGCAGGCCGGGCAGCGGCGGGGATAGCCTTCAGCGCCTGTTGTTCGGCCGGCGGCAGGTGGGCGGCGCGGCCCTTCAGGGGCGTGACGAGAAGCGGCTGGTCGGCGGTGATCTCGAAGCGGCCATCCCACACGGCGGGCTCGTGGGGGGTGAGGCGCAGGGGTTGGAGGCCGCCGCGCCCCGTCTCTCCGGCGTCGCGGAGGAAGGTCACGACGGCGCCGTCCGCTTCGATCCGCGCCCCGGCGAGGGTGGCGGTGAAGGGGGGCTGCTGGGCCATCAGTTTCGCCAGCCGGTCGCCGCGTGGGGGGCGGGTCGTGCCGCCAGCGCATAACGCGGCGGCGGCGACAGCTCTATCTTCAGAAGAACGCGGCAGCCTGATCACCCCCCACCGCTCATCCCGACGAAAGTCGGGACCCAGGTCTTTGACCGCGCTGGGCCCTCTGAACAGCCCTGGGCCCCGACTTTCGTCGGGGTGAGCGGAAATCAGGGTGCGGGCCCTGCCACGGGCGAATTTGCTGTTGGCAGGGTCATCAATCCAGGTCTCGCCGCGGGTGGTCAGCCACTCCCGCAGCTCGGCGCGGCGGGTCTCCAGCAAGGGGCGGAGGATGAAGAGGCCCCGGCCCTGCGGCCAGGCAGGCGAGGGCGACCAGGCGCGCGGGTCGGGGACGGTTGAGCCGTCGGCGCGCATGGCGGCGGCTTCCATGAGGTCGTCGGCGGTATGGCCCATGAGCAGGACGTGGGCGCCGGCGGCCCTCGCGGCGTCTGCGAGGAGGGCGTGGCGGGCGGCGCGGGCGGCGGCGGGCAGGCCCGTCTTCGGCTTATCGCCTGTCCAGTAGAGCGCCGCGAACCCCACCCCCAGCCGCTCGGCGGTCTTGCGGCACTGTTCGGTCCAGTCGCCGCTGGCGGGGTTGAGGCCGTGGTCGACCGTCAGCGCCACGACGCGGCGGCCGTGGGCGTCGGCCCAGGCCCTGGTCATCAACAGCAACGCCAGGGAATCGCCGCCGCCGGAGAAGGCGACCGCGAGCGGCGCGGGTGACGTCGCCGAGAGGTGGCGGTCGAAGGCCGTCAGGCCGCGCACTTGGCCTTCGTCTTGGCCGCCGCCGCCTGCTTGGTCACCGCGGCCGGCGGCTTGGGGTACTTGGCCGCCAGCGTGGCGAGGGTGGCGCAGGCGTCGTCGTTGCGCTTCAGCGCGATCAGCGCCTTGGACAGCTCCAGCATCGCCTCGGGCGCCCAGCTGGTCTTGGGGTAGCCCCGGATGGCCTCGATGAAGGAGGCGGCGGCTTCCTTGTGGGCGCTGCGCACGGCGTAGGCCTTGCCGAGCAGGAAGTTGGCCTCGGCGGCGCGGGCGTGGTCGGGGTGGCGCTCGACGAAGTCGGCCAGCGCGGCCTCGGCCCCGTCGAAGTCGCCGCCGTCCATCAGGCCGGCGGCGTTGGCGAAGGCCTCCTCGGGGTCCTGGGCGGCGCGCTCGGCCTCGGCCTGGGCGTCCTGCTGCGCGGAGGCGGCGGCGTCCTCCAGCGGGGCGAGACGGTCGTTCATGGAGGTCAGCCGCTTTTCGGCGATCTCGAGGGCGCGGCTGGTCTGGTCGAGGTCGTGGCGCAGGGTCTCGTTCTGCTGGTTCACCCGCTGCAGCGAGGCTTCGAGGTCGGCGATGCGCTGGGCGAGCAGGGCCATGCGCTCGTCGGTGTCGGCGAACTGCACCACCACCGGCTTTCCGGTGTCGCGGCCCTGGAAGACGATGGCGCGCATCTCGCGCAGCACCTTCTCCATCTTGTCGAGCCGCCGCTTGGAGCGGTCCGACAGCGGGTCTTCGTCCATCGGCAGCGGGGTCTGGGCATGGCTGGCGGCGACGCCCAGCATCGGTCCGCCGATCATTACGGCCAGCATCAGCGCGGTGAGGGTCTTGTTCTTCATGCGCCGATACTGGCCCTGTTCGCTGGACGAAAATACGGCCTAACGCGCACCCTCGGTGATCACGGACTGGGCGTTGCGGTTGCGGGCCCAGGCGCTCTCGCCCGTACCCGGGTCGACCGGCTTTTCCTTGCCGTAGGAGAGGGTGGCGATGCGGCTGGACGACACGCCCCGGGCGACGAGGTAGTCGCGCACCGCGTTGGCGCGGCGGGCGCCCAGCGCCAGGTTGTACTCGCGCGTGCCGCGTTCGTCGGCGTTGCCTTCGATGCGGATGCGCACGGCAGGATAGCGGTTCAGCCACTGGGCCTGGGCGTCGAGCACCGGCATGGCGTCGCCGCGAATGTCGTGGCTGTCGGTGTCGAAATAGACCGTGTCGCCGATGTTGACGATGAAGTCCTGCTGCGAGCCGGGCAGAGCCGACGAGGTGACCGGGCCGGGGTTGGGCGGCGGGGTGTAGGGGCCCTGGCCCGTGGAGGCCGGGGGGGTGACCGTCCCGGTGGTGGTGGGCGCGGGCCCGGCGGGCTTGGGCCGCGAGGCGCAGGCGGCGAGCGAGGCGGCGGCCAGAGCAATCATCCCCAGTCGGGCGGCGTAGCGAACGTCGATCTTCATCTAAGGCTC
Source organism: Caulobacteraceae bacterium (assembly GCA_036376035.1). Classification (GTDB taxonomy): domain Bacteria; phylum Pseudomonadota; class Alphaproteobacteria; order Caulobacterales; family Caulobacteraceae; genus Caulobacter. The sequence continues at coordinate 3,806 of DASVBC010000010.1, forward strand.
CGGTCTTTTCTTATGTGTTCTTTATGAGTGTTAATCGCACTCGTGCGCAAATCACAGGCTAGACAGGAAATATCCCCACTTAAACTTCACAACACCGTCAACGCGCCGATTGGCCGCAACTGTGGCGCTAGTTCAACAGCGGCGACCAGGCCGGGTCGGAGCCCGAGCCGGGATAGGGCGCGGGACGCAGGATGCGGCCGGTGACGTCCACGGTCCACAGCTTGGGTGAGCCGCCCAGGGTTTCCCGGAAGAACATCAGCACCCGCCCGTTCGGCGCCCAGGTCGGGCCCTCGTCCAGATAGCTGGTGGTCAGCAGGCGCTCGCCCGAGCCGTCGGGCTTCATCACCCCGATGTGGAACTGGCCGCCGGTCTGCTTGGTGAAGGCGATGTAGTCGCCGCGCGGACTCCACACAGGGGTCGTATAGCGCCCGCCGCCGTAGCTGATGCGCCGCACGTTCGAGCCGTCGGCGTTCATGACGTAGAGCTGGGCGGCCCCGCCCCGGTCGGAGTTGAAGACGATCTGCGAGCCGTCGGGCGAAAAGGACGGCGAGGTGTCGATACCGGGGTCGGCGGTCAGCCGCACGGCGTCGCGGCTCCTCAGGTCCATCACATAGATGTCACTGTTTCCGGCCCGCTCGACCGAAAAGGCGACGCGCTGGCCATCGGGGGAAAAGCGCGGCGCGAACACCATGCCGGGGTACTTGCCAAGGCTCTCCTGGCGGCCGGTCTCGATGTTGAACAGGTAGATCGACGAGCCCGAGGGCCGCAGCGCCATGTAGGTGATCTCCTGGCTGGTGGTGGAGAACCTTGGCGTCATGACCAGGAAGGAGCCGTCGGTCAGATAGCTCGGGTTGGCGCCGTCCTGGTCCATGATGGCCAGGCGCCGGATGCGGTTGGCGCCGCGCGGGCCGCTCTCGGCCACGAAGACGACGCGGGTGTCGAAATAGCCCTTCTCGCCGGTCAGCCGCTCATAGACGGCGTCGGCGATCTTGTGCGCCACCCGCCGCCAGTTCTCGGGCGTCGAGGAGAACTGCAGGCCCTGCAGCTGCTCGCCGGTGGCGACGTCCCACAGGCGAAAATCGGCCCGCAGGCGTCCGTCCGCCTCCACCGTCACCGCACCGTTGATCAGCGCCTGGGCCCCGGTCGCCTTCCAGCCGTCCATCGCCGGCTGCACATTCACGTCCAGGGGATCGGGGGGAAAGGCGCCCGGCGCTATGGGGGCGAAAAGCCCCGAGCGCTCGAGGTTGTCGGTGATGACCTGGGCGATCTCGCCGCCGCGCGCGCCGCCGGTGAAGGCGGGCACGGCGATGGGTAGCGGCCGGATGGCGCCCTGGTTTACATCGACCACGATGTCGGCGCGCGCGGGAAGCGCCGCGGTCGCGGCGAAGAGTGAGAGAAGAACGGCGAAGAGGGGGCGAAGCATCATGGGCTCGTATCTGGCGAAGCAAATGCGCCTAACCTGAGGCGCAGGCGGTCCTGGCGTTGAAACGGACGGTGATCCGCTCTCCGTAAAGTTCGGAGGGCAGGTTATCGAAGGGTTCGGCTTCATGCACGGCCCGCTTTGCCCGATCCGCCGCCACGCGCACCACCGGGTTGGACGAGTTTTCGCCCTTGGCCTCGACGGTCCCGACCACACGCCCGGCGCCGTCGAGGCGGAAGGTCACGTCGATGTTGACGTCCGAGCCCCCCTCGACCTCGCAATTGGGGTTCCAGCGGCGGGCCAGATCGGCCGACAGGGTGTTGAGGGCGACGGCGGCCAGGCCCGATGCTTCGCCCTGGGCCGTGCGAGCCTTGATGGCGGTCTCGTAGCGATTCTTGCCCTTGGCGGCGGAAGACTTGGGCTTGGCCGCGGAGCGCGAGGGCTTCAGCGAGTCCGCCAGTTCATCGAGGTTCAGGGTCGGCTGTTTAGGCGTGGGTTTCGGCTCGGCCTTCTTCGGCGCGGGCGTCTTGGCGGGTGAGGGCGCCGGCTTTTGGGGCGCAGGCTTGGGCGGCGTCGGCTTGGGCTGAGGCGCCGGAGGTTCGGGTGTCGGCGGGGCCGGCGGCTCGGGGGTGGCGTCCGGCTCCGGCGTCTCGGTCCGCGGCGGCGTTTGCACCGGCGCCTCGACGGCGGGGCGGATGTTGGTCACCGGGGCGTTGGCGACGATGGTCACCGGCACGGCGGCCTGGATGTGGACGTCCTTGCCGAAGTGCCAGCTGATCAGGGCCGCGAGCACCAGTCCGCCATGGAGCAGCACCGAGCCCAGCAGCGAAGGGGTCATGTCGGTGCGCTCGCGCGCCATCAGCCTTGCGGCTCCGTCTCGCCGCCGGAGGAGGGCCCGCCGGTGTCGGTGATCAGGTTGATCTTCGTAAAGCCCGAGGTGGAGAGCGCGGCCATCACCTGGGCGACGATGGCGTAAGAGGCCTTGCCGTCGGCGCGGACGTAGATCGGCCGCTCCTTCTTCTCGCCCGCGGCGCTGTCCAGCCGTGGCGCGAGCTTGCCGAACGGAACCTCCGCCTCGCCCAGGAAAATGCGGCCGTCCTGGCGGATGGAGAGCGTCAGCGGCTCGTTCTCGTCCTGCATGGCGCCGGCTTCGGTCTTGGGCAGCTCGACCGGCACGCCCGCCGTCAGCAGCGGCGCGGAGATCATGAAGATGATCAGCAGCACCAGCATCACGTCGACCAGCGGCGTGACGTTGATCTCCGACAGGGCGCCGCGCCGCGCCCGGCTCCTGCGCCGCCGGCCCCGTCCCGCCGAGAAGGCGTCGTGGGTGGAAAGCGCCATCTAGAGCCGCTCCGCCAGCCTGCGCTGGATGGCCGTCGACAGCTCGTCGGCAAAGCCTTCGAGCCGGGCGGCGAACTTGCCCGCGTCGGTCGAGAACTTGTTGTAGGCGATGTAGGCCGGGATGGCGGCGGCAAGGCCAATGGCCGTGGCGAACAGGGCCTCGGCGATAGCCGGGGCTACGACCGCCAGCGAGGTGTTCTTCTCCAGCGCGATGGCCTGGAAGGCGTGCATGATGCCCCAGACCGTGCCGAACAGGCCGATGAACGGCGAGGCCGTGGCGACGATGGCCAGGCTCCCGAGGCCGTCCTCGACCTTCTCGCTCTCGCGGGCGATCAGGCTGTCGAGGACGCGGTCGATGCGCGAAATCAGCATGGCGGCCTGACCCTCGCCGATGGCCGTCTTGCCCTTGGCGTCCTTCCATTCCCGCAGCGCCGCGTTCAGCAGACGCGGCAGCGGATGGCGGCTGTCGCCGGCCTCGCTCGCCACCTCTTCCAGCGAGCGGCCCGATCCGACCTGCTCCTCGAAGCGGTCGGCCTCGCGGTTGAGGGCGCGAAGGCGAGTGGTCTTGTTGATGATCACCGCCCATGACCACAGCGAAGCGCCGATCAGCCCGATCAGCACGAGCTTCACCACCAGGTCGGCCTGCAGGAAAAGGTGGAGGAAGGAGAAGCTGTCGGGGCTGTCCATGGGCGTCCTTTGGCGGCTTCGCCGAGATGGCGGGCGGGCTTTGGTTAAACTATGGCGCGGACGGCGCAAACCAGGGGCGCAGGGCCTCCACCAGGCCCGGCGGCGGCTTGCGCGGACGTCCATCGAGGTCGATGCAGGCGGCGGTGACGTCGGCCGCCGCGATCAGCTCATCGCCGCGCACGATCCGCTGGGTGATGGCGAGGCGCGGCCCCTTCGCCGCGTCGTAGGTCGTGCGCACGAAAAGCGCGTCGTCGATGCGGCCGGGCTTCTTGAAGTCGACCTCCATCCGCACCATCACAAAGGCGGTCGGCTGGTCGTCGGCGAGCAGCGCGGTGTGAGAGACCCCGGCGCTGCGCAGGAAGTCGCTCCGCCCCCGCTCGAAATAGCGCAGGTAGTTGGCGTGATAGACGACGCCGGTGAAGTCGGTGTCCTCGTAATAGACACGCACCGGCAGGACGTGCTCGCGGCCTTCGAACCAGCCGGCGGAGGGGTCTGACTTGCTCATGTCCCTCCACTAGCACAGCTGGCGATTCTCCCTGGCCGCGTCACGGCGTCCGGGCCGAAAATGATAATCATTCGCAATCTTGTTGCGACTTATTCTCAATTGCGATAGCTCCCCTCCAGCGGCGGCCGTTCGCCGCGCGATCGGGGTCGATTATGGGTAAGGGGTACAAGGCGCCGCGTTCGTTGCGGCTGGCGGTGGCCGGGGCGGCGGTGATGGCGGCGGGCGCGGCCCACGCCCAGACCGCCGACGAGATCGTGCTGGCCGAGGCCACCACGGTCGACGCGCTCACCATCGAGGCCAGGCGCCTGAACGAGCACCCCTATGCCGACCCTCAGGCGCCCTACAAGACCGACCGCTCGGCCTCGAACAAGCTGACCGAGGAGCTGCTGGACGTATCCAAGTCGGTGCAGGTGCTGTCGGCGGAGGTGATCAAGGACAGCGGCGCCCAGACCTTCCGCGACCTGATGCGGGTGCAGCCGGGCGTGACGCTGGGCACCGGCGAGGGCGGCAACGCCTTCGGCGACCGGCTGTTCATCCGCGGCTTCGATGCGCGCAACGACGTCTATGTGGACGGGCTGCGCGATCCGGGCGTGGGCGCGCGCGAGACCTTCGCCATCGAGCAGATCGAGATCATGAAGGGGCCGAGCAGCGCCTTCGGCGGGCGCGGCACCACCGGCGGCGCCATCAGCCTGATCACCAAACAGCCGACCGAAGTGGACATCGGCGACTTCGAGCTGACCGTCGGCACTGACGACACCCGCCGCGCGACGGTGGATGTCAGCCGCCACCTGACCGACACCGTGGCGGTGCGCTTCAACGCCATGCTGCACAAGAGCGGCGTCGGCGGGCGCGACTATGTCTTCAACGACCGCTGGGGCGTGGCCTTCGCGGCCGAGTACAGGCCGACCGACACCCTGACCTTCGGCGCCGACTACTTCCACCTGACGACCGATGAGTTGCCCGACTGGGGCGTGCCCTACGACCTGCCGAACAACCGGCCCTTCCAGGTGCGGCGGGAAAACTTCTACGGCGTCACCGCGCGTGATTTCCGCAAGACCTTCGCCGACGTCTATACGGTCAATGCGCAGTGGGAGATCAACGCCATGGCCACGCTGCACAGCGTGGTGCGCTATGGCCAGACGGGCAACGCCTACACCGCCTCGGCCCCGGAGCGGCCGAACGTCGTCCCCGGCACGGTCAGCGCCAACGCCAAGCGGCGGGACTCGGTCAGCGAGTACCTGGCCCACAACACCGACCTGACGCTGCGCTTCTACACCGGCGGCGTGAGCCACACGGTGGTGACCGGCTACGACCTCTCCACCGAGGATGTGCTGAACCGCCAGCGCACCTTCACCGAGTGCGCGGTGCTGCCCTGCACCGGGACCGAGGCCAACCCGCTGCTCGACCTCTATCACCCCGACCCGACCATCCCGTGGGGCACGGAGACGGAGGTCGCCCGCCGCATCGACATCGGGGTGAAGAACCGCGCCGTCTATGTGATCGACACGCTGAAGTTCAGCCCGAGGTGGGAGGGGTTCGTCGGCCTGCGCTACGACCACTACGACGTGGCGCTGGAGCAGACCGGGACGGCGCCCGCCTCGCGCGACATGGACAACGATTTCGTCAATTGGCACCTCGGCGTCACCTACAAGCCGCGCGAGAACGGGTCGATCTATCTAAGCTACGCCTCGTCCTCGAACCCGCCGGGCGAGCAGCTGGACTCCACCGGCCTCGACTACGGCGGCTTCGACCCGCGGGTGGTGACCATCGAGCCGGCGCGCAATACGTCCACCGAGCTTGGGACCAAGTGGAACCTGGCGGACGAGCACCTGAACGTGACGGCGGCGGTCTTCCGCACGGCGCGCGAGAAGGTCCCGGTGCTGTCGGACGGCGTGGTCCTGCCGGTCGGCGAGCAGAAGGTGGACGGCTTCGAGCTGACCGCCGCCGGCAATGTGAACGAGCGCTGGAGCCTGTTCGGCGGGCTGACCTTGCTGGACACGAAGATCACGGGCAGCCCCGTCGCCGGCCAGGTCGGCAAGCAGTTTCCCAACGTGTCGGAGACCAGCGTCTCCCTGACCTCGCGCCACCAGATCACCGACGACCTGCACCTTGGCGGCACGGCCATCTACGCCAGCGAGAAGTTCGGCGGCACGGTGGAGGCGCAGAGCACGCGCGTCGACGGCTACTGGCGGTTCGACCTGTTCGGCGGCTGGGAGGTGAAGGAGGGCGTGGAGCTGGGCTTCAACGTGCTGAACCTGACCGACGAGGTCTATTACGACGCCATCTATCGGTCCTCGACGCCCTTCTCCTACATTGCGCCGGGCCGCTCGGCGGCCGTGACGCTGGACATCGACTTCTAAGACCCATGCTGCTGTGCATCCCAAAGGTGCTGTCCGCCGAGGAAGTCGCCCACTGCCGTGAGCGGCTGGCGGGGGCCGAGTGGGTGGACGGCGCCGCCACGGCCGGCGAGCAGTCGCGGCTGGTGAAGAAGAACAGCCAGGTGCGTGAGGGCTCGGCGGCGGCGGTGGAGCTGGGCGAGTTGATCCTGGACGCGCTGGGGCGCTCGCCGCTGTTCGTCTCGGCCGCCCTGCCGCTGAAGACTTTCCCGCCGCTGTTCAACCGCTATGGCGAGGGGGAGGCGTTCGGCGCCCACATCGACAACGCCATCCGCCCGGTGCGCGGCACGGCGGTGAAGGTGCGGACGGACCTCTCGGCGACGCTGTTCCTTACCGACCCCGATGCCTACGACGGCGGCGAGCTGGTCATCGAGGGGGCGTTCGGGGCGCAGGAGGTGAAGCTGAACGCGGGCGACCTGGTGCTCTATCCGGGCTCCAGCCTGCATCACGTGACGCCGGTGACGCGGGGAGAGCGGGTCAGCGCCTTCTTCTGGATCCAGAGCATGGTGCGCGCCGACGCCGACCGCACGGTGCTGTTCGACCTCGACCAGGCCATCCAGCGCCACGCCGCCGAGCACGGGCAGGGCCACCCGCTGACGGTCAGCCTGACCGGCGTCTATCACAACCTGATCAGGCGCTTCGCGGACACCTGAGATCGTCCTTGATCTGAGTCAAACAACTGTTCGAAACTCGTCCTAGAGTGAACCGCTCAGCCCCCGGAGAGCGCCCATGGACGATGCCGCCGCCCTTGCCGAGGTTCGGCAGACCGCCAAGACCGAGCACTTCGACGTCCTGATCGTCGGGGCCGGGATCTCCGGCATCGGCGCCGCGCATCACCTGACCGAGCAGTGCGCCGACAGGAGCTTCGTCATCCTGGAGTCGCAGGAGAGCTTTGGCGGCACCTGGCTGACGCACAAGTACCCGGGCATCCGCTCCGACAGCGACCTCTACACCTTCGGCTATCGGTTCAAGCCGTGGGTGGGCGCGCCGATCGCCACGGCCGACGAGATCCTGAAATACATGGGCGAGGTGATCGAGGAGGCCGATCTCGACCGCCACATCCGCTATCGCCACAAGATCAGCAATGCGAGCTGGTCCTCGGCCGACAATCGCTGGACCGTGGAGGCGACGCGGCTGGATACCGGCGAGCGGGTGGCCTTCACGGCCAACTTCCTGTGGATGTGCCAGGGCTACTACCGCCACGAGGAGGGCTACACGCCCGAATGGCCGGGGATGGCCGACTTCAAGGGCGAGATCGTCCACCCGCAGACATGGCCGCGCGACATCGACCTGAAAGGCAAGAAGGTCGTCGTCATCGGCTCGGGCGCGACGGCGGCGACGCTGGTGCCGGCCATCGCGGACGAATGCGGCCATGTGACCATGCTGCAGCGCTCGCCGACCTATTTCATCCCGGCGCGCAACGCCAACGACCTGGCCGACCAGCTGCGCGAGCTCGACATCGATCCGGCCTGGATTCACGAGATCGTCCGCCGGCGCATCCTGCTGGACCAGCACACTTTCACCCAACGCGCCTTCAACGAGCCGGAGGTGGTGAAGGAGGAGCTCTTGGCCGGCGTGCGCGCCTTCCTGCCGGAGGAGGCGGTGCAGGCGCACTTCATGCCGAGCTACCGGCCTTGGCGCCAGCGCATCGCCTTCGTGCCCGACGGAGACCTCTTCCAGGCGGCGGCGAAGGGCCAGGCCAGCGTCGTCACCGACGAGATCGAGCGGTTCGACGCCACCGGCATCCAGCTCAAGAGCGGCCAGCATCTGGAGGCCGACGTCATCGTCACGGCCACGGGCTTCAACCTCTCGGTCCTCGGCGACATCGCCTTCACCGTCGACAACGCGCCGGTCGACTTCTCCCAGACGGTGACCTGGCGCGGGATGATGTTCACGGGCGTGCCCAACATGGTCTGGGTGTTCGGCTACTTCCGCGCCAGCTGGACGCTGCGGGTCGACATCATGGGCGACCTCGTCTGCCGCCTGCTGAACGAGATGAAGGAAAAGGGGGCGTCCAAGGTCGTGCCGCAACTGCGGCCGGGCGACGAGGATATGGACCTGTTGCCCTGGATCGACCCGGAGAACTTCAACCCCGGCTACCTGATGCGCGCCATGCACCTGATGCCCAAGCGCGGCTCAAAGCCCGAATGGCAGCACACCCAGGACTACTGGGCCGAGGCGCAGGCGCTGCCGAAGATCGAGTTCGAGAAGGACGGGCTGAAGTTCAGCTGAGGCGAGCCCCAGAAACACCAAACCCGTCGCGGGGGATAATCGCGACGGGTCCGGCTTTTCCTCGGGTCACTCGATCCAAGCGGGCGTTTCCTCCCCGAAACGCCGGGAGACTCGATGCTCGTTAACGGCCTCGATGTCTCGCGCGTCAAAAGGAGACGGCAATTTTTGGGCGCTGTCAACGCTACGGAAGGCGCACCCGCGCGGCCAGGGCGTCGGCGGCTTCGCAAACGGGTTCAAAGACATAGGACGGCTGTGCGGCCGTGACCGGTCCGACACCGGCTCTCGCGAGCGCCTCGGTGGCTTCAAAGAGATCGGCCTCGGCGACCAGCAGGCCATTGGCGCGGCGGGAGGCGCCGCGCTTGACGAACTCGGCGGCGACCTTGTCGGCCGCCTTGTCCTGCTCGGCCGGCCAGACGAGGGTGGCGACGCCCTTGGCTCTGGCCCTCGCCTCCACCACCGAGAGCAGGCGGCGCACGGCCTCCAGCCGCTCGGCGGTCCAGTCGGCGTCGAGCGAGGCGGCGAGCTGGGCCTGGCTCTTCAGGATCACCCCGTCGGAGAGGACCTTCAGGCTGTTGGCCTCCAGCGTCGCGCCGGTGGTGGTGATGTCGACGATCAGCTCGGCCTGGCCCGAAGCGGGCGCGCCCTCGGTGGCCCCGCCGGACTCGACGATGCGGTAGTCGGCCACGCCATGGTCGGAGAAGAAGCGGCGGGTCTGGGCGAGGTACTTGGTCGCCACCCGCATACGGCGGCCCGAGCGGGCCATGTGCAGATGCGCGACCTCGTCCAGGTCGGCCATGGTCTCCACGTCGATCCAGCTCTTGGGCGCGGCGACGACGAGGTCGGCGCGGCCAAAACCGAGCGCGCGGAGCAGCATCACCCGCTCCTCCAGCCCCTCGCCGGGTTCGCGCAGCAGGTCCTCGCCGGTGACCCCGACATGGACCTCGCCCGCATCGACGGCGCCGGCGATGTCGTCGGCGGACAGCAGGCGAACCTCGGCGCCTGGCAGGCCGTTCAGGCTCGCGCGATAGCCCCGCGCGCCGCCGGCCATCTCCAGCCTGAAGCCGGCGTCGGTCAGCCAGGCCTCGACCTGTTCCTTGAGGCGTCCCTTGGAGGGGATGGCGAAGACAAGGCCGCTCATTCGACGCCTCCCGCGAAGGCCCGCGCCGGGCGGACCATGCAGCCGACAGCGGTGGAGGGGGCGCCGCCAAGCCGCGCTGGAAGTCCGTCGTAGCGCCCGCCCGCGGCGACCGGGCGCTCATCGCCCAGCGCCGCCGAGCGGACCTCGAACAGCATGCCGTCGTAGTAGCCGAAGGCGCGGCCGAAGGCGGTGGAAAGGCGCGTCTTCTCGACGTCCATGCCGCGTTCGCTCATCTCTCGCAGTCGCCGCCACCAGCGGTTCACCGCCTCGGCGACCCCGTCCGAGAGGGCGGCGATCTGGTCGAGGGCGATGTAGGACGCCTCATTGATCGCCAGGAAGGCGCGGACCTTTTCGGCCTGCGCCTCGGTAAGGCGGGCGCCCTGCACCGCCTCGGCGCGCTCCACCAGGCGATGGGCGATGTCCGCCGCCGAGCGGCCGCCGACGGGGTCGATGCCCGCCAGCGCCCACAGTTCTTCCAGCACGCCCACCGCTTCGCCTTCCGGCAGGCCCGCAAGGAGGGCGGCCACGCGCGTCGCCTCCGACGGTGCGGCCTCGGGATCGAGCTCGGCCTTCAGCAGGCGCGGGCGCGAGAAGGCGCGTTTCAGCCGGGAGGCCAGGCGCGGCTCCAGGTCGAGCGCGTCGATGAAATCTGAGAACAGGCTCACATCGCCCAGCACGAGCGAGAGGTCCTCGCGCCCGCCCGCCTTGGCGGCGCTCCAGGCGAGCGCGGCGACCTCGGCGTCATCGGCCACGGCGTCGGGGCCGCCGTAGGCCTCCACCCCGATCTGCAGGAACTCCTCGGCCCGGCCCGATCCGGCGGGCGCCACGCGGAAGGCCTTGCCCTCGTAGTAGTAGAGACCGCTCTCGGCGCCGCTGTCGATGTGGACGCGGGCGATGGGGATGGTGAAGTCGGGCCGCAGCGCCGCTTCCTCGCCGGCGTCCCCCTGAACGACGAACAGGCGCGAGCGCATGGCCTCGCCCGCCAGGTCCAGCAACAGGGCGAGCGGCTGCAGCACCGGGGCGTCGGTGGGCGTGGCCCCGGCCTCGGCGAAGGGGGCGCGGATGGCGTCGAGCGCCTCCGCCGGGATGGCGGGCTCAAGTCTCATGGAACGACGATACGCGAGACGGCCTCAACGAGGCGTTGACGCGGGATGGTTTGTTGCCCGGGACGCTGCTCGCGCCAGGCGGCGTTGTCGGTGATGTCGGCGGCGAGTTCGCGGCCAAGGTCGAGGTCCTTGATCGTCACCGTACCGGCGGCGAACTCGTCCTCGCCGACGATGATGGCGGCGGGGGCGAGGCGGCGGTCGGCGTACTTCATCTGCGCCTTCATGCCGGAGCCGCCGAGGTAGACCTCGGCCGCGATGTCCGCGGCGCGGAGCTCGGCGGCGATGGCGAAGTAGTCGGCCATGCGGGCCTGGTCGAAGGCGATGACCACCACCGGCCCGCGCTGGGCCGTGCCGATCCCCTGCCCGGCCGCCTTGAGCGCGGCGGCGAGGCGCGAAACACCGAAGGAAAAGCCGGTGGCGGGGATGGTCTCGCCGGTAAAGCGCGCCACGAGATCGTCGTAGCGGCCGCCGCCGCCGACCGAGCCGAACCGCTCGCCGCCGGTCTCCATCAGCAGCTCGGCCTCATAGACCGGGCCGGTGTAGTATTCGAGGCCCCGCACCACCGACGGGTCGAAGGTGGCCCGGTCGTCGGCGACGCCCAGGCCGTTCAGCGCCGCGTCGATCTTCGCCAGCTCCTCCAGCCCCTCGTCGCCCTCGGCGGAGCCGCCGATGACGTCGGCGAGCCGGGCCAGGGTGTCGGCGCGGCTGGACCCTTGAGCTTCGACGAAGGCCAGCACCGAGGCGGCCGACTTCGCGTCCAGCCCGGCGCCCTTGGTGAAGGCGCCGCTTTCGTCCTTGCGGCCTTCGCCGAGCAGCAGGCGCACGCCCTCGATCCCGAGCCGGTCGAGCTTGTCCACCGCGCGCAGGACGCCGAGCTTCTGGCCCTCCGTCGTGACGCCGGCGGCGGTGAGCAGGCCGTTGAGGAGCTTCCTGTTGTTGATCTTCAGCACCGCCG
>DASVBC010000025.1:0-89735 GCA_036376035.1 Caulobacteraceae bacterium
GGCCGAGCGCGACATGGCCGCCATGGCGCACGCCTAGAAGCCTGTTCGTCAAGCCAGAACGCTTCGGATCGTAAACCTTTCGCCCTCGCCGTTAACCGGCGGGGGCGCTTTGTTTTTGTCTCGTATTTCCCACTTGGTGTCATTGTATCCCATTTCGTCCCGTGTTAACCCATTCGAGACCTGCTTCGAGGGTGGAGCGGGCGTGCGGGCGGCACGGGTTAGCAGGGCGGGTACGGGGCGGTGTTTCTCTCCACTTTCGAGAAGCAGCTGGACGCCAAGCGGCGCATCGTCGTGCCGCAGGAATTCCGCGCGGCCGTGTCGGGCGCCTTTGACGGCGTGTTCTGCTTTCCCTCCATCGAGGCCGACTGCCTGGAAGGCGGCGGCAAGGCGCTGTTCGACCGCTACTCAGCGCTGATCGAGGAGCTGCCGTTCGGCGATCCGTTGCGCTCGGCGCTGGAGACCTCGGTGTTCGGCGGCATGGCGCGCCTCGCCTTCGACGACGCTGGCCGCGTCACCTTGCCGCCCCACCTGTGCGAGATGTTCGGAATCAGCGACTGGGTCGCTGTGGTTGGCATGGGTGACCGCTTTCAGATCTGGCCGCGCGAGGCCTTCCAGGCGCATCGCGCCAAGGCGCGCGAAGAGGCTCGCGCGGGCCTTGCGGAGCTGCGCCGCGCCCAGCGGACCGGGGGCGCCTGATGGAGGGGCCCCATGTCTCCGTCCTGCTTGCTGAGGTGATGGAGGCGTTGGAGCCCGCCCCCGGCAAGACCATCGTCGACGGGACCTTCGGCGCGGGCGGCTACTCGCGCGCCTTCATCGCCGCCGGCGCCGCCGTCATCGCCTTCGATCGCGACCCGTCCGCCCGGCGGTTCGCGGAAGGGCTGGACGTGCGGCCGATCGAGGCGCGGTTCTCCGAAATGGCCGACAAGCTGGGTGAAAGCGCGGTGGACGGCGTGGCGCTTGATCTTGGCGTTTCGTCCATGCAGCTGGACGAGGCCGAGCGCGGCTTTTCCTTCATGCGCGACGGGCCGCTGGACATGCGGATGGGCGCGGAGGGCCCGACGGCGGCCGACCTCGTCAACACCTGGGAACACCCCGACCTTGCCCGCATCCTCTGGCTCTACGGCGAGGAGAAGCAGTCACGCCGCATCGCCACCGCCATCGTCCGCCGCCGGGCCGAGCAGCCGTTTGAGCGCACGCTCGACCTCGCCGAAGTGGTCGAGAAGGCGCTGGGCGGGCGCAGGGGGGCCAAGGTCCATCCGGCGACGCGGACCTTCCAGGCGCTGCGCATCGCGGTGACCGAGGAGTTGGCCGAGCTGGAGGCCGGGCTGCTGGCCGCCGAGAAGGTGCTGAAGGCGGGCGGGCGCCTGGCGGTGGTGACCTTCCACAGCCTCGAAGACCGCATCGTGAAGAGTTTCCTCGCCGAGCGGTCGGGCCGGACCCCGGCCGGCTCGCGCCACGCGCCGCCGACCCAGAAGGGCCCCGAGTCGACCTTCGTCCTGCTGTTCAACGGCCACCGTTCGGCCGGCGAGGCCGAGACCGCCGCCAACCCGCGCGCCCGGTCGGCCAAGCTGCGGGCGGCGGTGCGCACCGCCGCGCCGGTGTGGAGGGCGGCCGCATGAGCGAGCTGTTCGAACGGCGCTGGCGGGGCTTTCGGCTGATCGAACTCGGCCTTTTGGCCGTGCTCCTGGTTCTGATGCTGGTGGTGTACCTGGCCAAGACCTTCGCCGGGACCGAGCGCAGCGAGATCGCGCAGGTCGAGCGGCAGATCGCGACCGAGAAGGTGCGCGCGCGCCTGCTGCGGGCCGAGGTCGCGCACCTCGAGCAGCCCGAGCGGCTGGAGCGGCTTTCGCGAGAATACCTCGGCATGGGGCCGGTGGGCGCCGATCAGGAAGTCCAGCCCGACGCCATCGCCGATATCGCCGTGGGACGGCAGGAGCCATGAGTCTCGCGGACCTCATCCCCGGCCGCATGCCGCCCGGCTTTCGCTGGGTCAGCGATCTCATGTGGCGCCTGGAGCATGCGTTCGAACGCTCGCGCGCGGCCGACCGGCCCGAGGACGACACCCGCATTCGCATCTTCCTGGTGCTCAGCGTCTTTGCGCTGGCCTTCACGGTGTTGGCGATGGGGGCGGTGCGCTCGGCGGTGTTTTCGGACGCCGCGCGGGGCGGGGCCTATGGCGGCCCCCTGGCCGGCGCGCGGGCGGACCTTGTGGACCGCAACGGCGAGCTGCTGGCGCTCGATCTCACCCACTACGGCGTCTATCTCGATCCGACCGAAGTGTGGGACGAGCCGGCGACGCGGCGGGCGCTGTTGACGACCATCGCGGACCTTCAGCCACGGCGGCTGGAAAAGGCGCTGCGGGCGGGGCGGCGGACCTATCTGGTCGGCGGCCTGACGCCGGAGCAGCGCGACGCCATCCACGACCTTGGCCTGCCGGGTATCTACTTCGAGGAAGAGCAGCGGCGGGTCTATCCGCTGGGGCCGCTGGCCGCGCACCTGATCGGCTTCACCGACAGCGGCGGCGAGGGGCTGGCCGGCGTCGAGCGGGCCCTGAACGACGACATTCGCGGCGCCAGCGTCGGTCACGGCCAGGTGCCGCTCAGCATCGACCTGCGGGTGCAGGCGGCGCTGGAGGACGAGCTGCAGAAGGCGGCGGCGACCTTCACGCCCAAGGGCGCCGTGGGGATCGTCACCAACGTCCATACCGGCGAAATCCTGGCCATGGCCAGCTATCCCGACTTCGATCCCAACGAGCCGGGCGAGGCCAGCGACGAGGCGCGGCTGAACCGCGCGGCCGCTTCGGTGTTCGAGATGGGGTCCACCTTCAAAGCCTTCACCGTCGCCGCCGGTCTGGACGCCGGCGTGGCGACGCCGAGCTCGACCTATGACGCTTCGCGCCCCTTCCAGCTGGGCTACCGGACGATCCACGACTACCACGGCACCAACCGGGTGCTGACGCTGGTCGACGTGTTCATCCACTCCTCGAACATCGGCACCGCGAAGCTGGCCGAGTCGCTGGGGCCGGCGCGGCTCTCCAGGTATTTCGCCGGCCTTGGCCTGACCCGCCAGACGCCCATCGAGTTGAAGGAAAGCGCCCGGCCGCTGACGCCGAAGGTGTGGGACGAGGACACGGTGGCCTCGACTTCGTTCGGCCACGGCATGAACGTCTCGCCGCTGGCGCTGACGGCGGCCTATGGCGCGGTGCTGAATGGCGGCGTGCTGGTGCCTCTGACCATCCGCAAGCAGCCGGACGGCTATCAGCCCAAGGGCGAGCGGGTGCTGTCGGAAGAGACCACGCTCACCATGCTGCAGATCATGCGCGCCAACGTCGAGCGCGGCACCGGCGGCAAGGCCAACGCCGAGGGTCTGTCGGTCGGCGGCAAGACCGGGACGGGCGAGAAGTACGATCCGGCCATCCGGGGCTATTCCAACACCAGGCAGGTCTCGTCCTTCGCCGCCGTGTTCCCGACGACCGGGCCGGTGGATGCGCCGCGCTACTTCGTGCTGATCCTGATGGATGAGCCGCACGGGGCGGCGGAGAGCTATGGCTTCTCGACCGGCGGCTGGGTGGCCGCGCCGGCGGCCGGGCGGGTGATCGACCGCATCGCGCCGTTCCTCGGCGTGTCGCGCCAGCCGGACCAGCCGCTGTCGATCATGCAATACGTCACCGGCGCGGAGGGGGACCATTGACCCGGCTCTCAGAGCTGGTGCGCCGCGACCTCGCCGACGATCCGATCATCACCGGCGTGACGGCCGACAGCCGCAAGGTAAAGCCCGGCTTCCTGTTCGCGGCGCTGCCCGGTTCGCAGGTGGACGGGCGCAAGTTCATTCCGACCGCGCTGGAGGCCGGGGCGGCGGCGGTGCTGGCGCCCGAGGACATGGACCTGAGCGTGCCGGTGGTCAGCGCCTGGGACGTGCGGCGCGCCTATGCGCTGGCGGCGGCCAACTTCTGGGGCAAGCAGCCGCCGGTGGTGGTGGCGGTGACCGGCACCAACGGCAAGACGAGCGTCGCAGCCTTCTGCCGGCAGATCTTCGGGCGGTGCGGGCGCAAGGCGGCGAGCATGGGCACGCTCGGCGTGCGGGCCGGCGATGAGCAGCTGACGCCGCCGGGGCTGACCACGCCCGACGCGGCCGATGTGTTCGAGATGTTGGCCACGCTGGCGGACAAGGGCGTGACGCACCTGGCCATGGAGGCCTCGTCCCACGGCATCGATCAGCGGCGGCTGGACGGGGTCAAGCTGACGGCGGCGGGGTTCACCAACTTCACCCAGGACCACCTCGACTATCACGGCACCATGGGCGCTTATCGGGCGGCCAAGCTGCGGCTGTTCGAGACGCTGCTGCCCCGCGGCGGGACGGCGGTGCTGAACGCCGACGCCGATGAGTTTGTCGCGTTTGCGTCGGCGGCGACGAGCAACGGCCAGACGTTGATGACGGTCGGCGAATACGGCGGCGCGATCCGCCAGCTCGACCGCACGCTGCTGCCCGAAGGCCAGCGGCTGAAGCTGCAGCACGGCAATCGGCGCTACGAGGTTCGGCTGCCGCTGGCCGGCGCTTTCCAGGCGGAGAACGCGCTGGTCGCGGCCGGGCTGTGCATCGCCGCCGGCGAGGACGCCGAGGCGGTGTTCGAGGCGCTGGAGCATCTCGAAGGCGCGCCTGGCCGCCTGCAACGGGTTGGAACCGGCGCACGGGGCGGCGAGGCCTATGTCGATTATGCCCACACGCCCGACGGTCTGGAGACGGTGCTGGAGGCGCTGCGGCCCCACACGCGCGGCAAGCTCGTCGTGGTGTTCGGCGCCGGCGGCGACCGCGACCGGGGCAAGCGCCCGCTGATGGGCGAGATCGCCGCGCGGCTGGCCGATGTGGCGATCGTCACCGACGACAACCCGCGCTCGGAGGAGCCGGCTTCGATCCGGGCCCAGATCATGAAGGCCGCGCCGGGCGCCAGGGAGATCGGCGATCGGCGCGAAGCTATCCGCGCCGCGGCGGCGCTGCTGGAGGAGGGCGATGTGCTGGTGGTGGCCGGCAAGGGCCACGAGCAGGGCCAGCTGGTCGCCGGCGTCACCCACCCCTTCGACGACGTGACCGAGACGGCCGCGGCGCTGGAGATGGCGCATGCTTAGGGTCGAGAACATGCTCCCTTCCCCCTCGATGGGGGAAGGGCCGGGGATGGGGGTGAGGGCAAGGCGTGGCCATATGGGTTCGTTTGGCTCTGAGCCCAACAGCGGCCTTCACCCCAGCTCAGCGGCCACACCCCCAACCCTGCCCTTCCCCCATCGAGGGGGAAGGGTTCGTGGGGGCGCCGATGGCTGAAGTTCTCTGGACATCGCAGGAGATCGCGGCGGCGACGGGCGGGCGGGCGACCGCGCCGTTCGAGGCGACGGGCGTGTCCATCGACAGCCGCGGCGTCGAGGCGGGCGACCTGTTCGTGGCGCTGGCGGGCGCGCGGGACGGGCATGACTTTGTGCCCGGCGCCATGCAGGCGGGCGCGGCGGGGGCGCTCGTGGCGCGCGAGGTCGAGGCGCCGGCGGTGGTCGTGGCCGACACCCTGCGGGCGCTGGAGCAGCTGGGCGTGGCGGCGCGGGAGCGCTCGAAGGCGCGGCGCTGCGCGGTCACGGGCTCGGTCGGCAAGACGAGCGTCACCCAGGCGGTGATGGCGGGGCTGAGCCTGGCGGGCCGGGCGCACTCGTCGGTCAAGAGCTACAACAACCACATCGGCGTGCCGCTGACCCTTGCGCGCATGCCGAGGGACACCGAGCGGGCGGTGTTCGAGATCGGCATGAACCACGCCGGGGAGATCGAACCCCTCTCGAAGTTCGTCCGTCCGCAGGCGGTGGCGATCACCACCGTTGGACCGGTCCACATCGAGAACTTCGAGGACGGCGAAGAGGGCGTCGCCCGCGCCAAGGCCGAGATCTTTGCGGGGATCGAGCCGGGCGGCGTCGCGGTGCTCAACGCCGACAATCGGTGGTTCGAGCTGCTGAGGGTCGAGGCCGAGCGGGCAGGCGCCAAGGTGCGCAGCTTCGGCGCGGGCGAGGCCTGCGATGCGCGGCTGGTCTCGTTCGAGCCGCCGCTGCTGCGGGCCGTCATTGACGATCAGCCCGTCGAGTTTCCGATGCTGCAGAGCGGCCTGCACTGGGGGATGAACGCCCTTTGCGTGCTGCTGCTGCTGGAGGCGATGGACGTGCCGGGCGCAACGGCCATCCAGGCGCTGTCGAACTTCGCGCCGCTGGCCGGGCGGGGGGCCGAGAAGAGCGTCCGCATCGACGGCGGCGCCTTCACGCTGGTGGACGAGAGCTACAACGCCAATCCGATCTCCATGGAGGCGGCGTTCAAGAGCCTTGGTCTTCGCAAGGTCGCGGGCCGCAGGGTCGTGGCGCTGACCGACATGCTGGAGCTGGGGCCGGAAGGACCGGCGTTCCACGCCGCGCTGGCTTGCCCGATCGAGGAGGCGAAGATCGACCTCGTCTTCTGCGCCGGGCCGCAGATGAAATCGCTGTGGGAGGCTCTTCCGGCGACTCGCAGGGGGGCGTACGCCGATACGGCGGAGGCGTTATCTTCGCTTGTCGCATCGGCCGCAGAGCCGGGCGATGTGGTGATGGTCAAAGGATCGAACGGGTCGCGGGCAGGCGCCATCGCCGCCGCGCTGGCCGCGCTCGACCGGGCAGGGACGGGCGGCTGATGTTCTACCTGATCTACGAGCGGTTCGCGGACTACCGGGACGCCTTCCCGCTGCTGAACCTGTTGAAATACCTGACGTTCCGCGCGGGCGCCGGGCTGATCACCGGCTTCATCGTCGCCGTCGCCATGGGCTCGCGCTTCATCCGCTGGATGCAGGCGCGCCAGGGCAAGGGCCAGCCGATCCGCGAGGAAGGCATCGCCCGCCATGTGCTGGAAAAGGCCGGCACGCCGACCATGGGCGGCTTCATGATCCTGGCCGGCATCACGGTCGGCACGCTGCTGTGGGCGGACCTTTCGAACGTCTATGTCTGGGTCGTGCTGGGCGTGACGGCGGCCTACGGCGGCCTTGGCTTCCTGGACGACTACCGCAAGGTCGCCAAGCAGACGACGGACGGGGTGTCCGGCCGCATGAAGCTGGCGATCCAGGTGGGGGTGGCGGTCGCCGCCTGCACGCTGCTGATCCTCTATGGCGGCCGCTCGCCGGAGACGCCGGACCTGGCGACCTCCGTCGCCTTCCCGGTGTTCAAGGCGCTGCTGGTGAACCTCGGCTGGTTCTACCTGGTGTTCGGCATGCTGGTGATCGTCGGCGCGTCCAATGCGGTGAACCTGACCGACGGACTGGATGGCCTGGCCATCGTGCCGGTGATGATCGCGGCGGCGACGTTCGGCCTGATAGCCTACCTCGTCGGCAACTATGTGTTCGCGCAGTACCTGCAGGTCCACTTCGTGCCGGGGGTCGGGGAGGTGGCGGTGATCTGCGGGGCGATCTGCGGGGGAGGCCTGGGCTTTCTCTGGTACAACGCACCGCCGGCCAAGATCTTCATGGGCGACACCGGATCGCTGGCGCTGGGCGGGGCGCTGGGCGCCATCGCGGTGGCCACCAAGCACGAGCTGGTGCTGGCCATCGTCGGCGGGCTGTTCGTGGCCGAGGCGCTGTCGGTGATGATCCAGGTCGCCTACTTCAAGCGGACCGGAAAGCGCATCTTCCTGATGGCGCCGATCCACCACCACTTTGAAAAGCTCGGCTGGGCCGAAAGCACCGTCGTGATCCGCTTCTGGATCGTGGCGCTGATGCTGGCGTTCGCGGGGCTGGCTACGTTGAAGCTCAGATGATCCCGGTCCGCGGCTTCGAAGGGCGCAAGGTCGCCGTGTTTGGCCTCGGCCGAACCGGTCTGACGGCCGCGCGCGCCCTGGAAGCCGGCGGGGCCCAGACGATCCTGTGGGACGAAAGCGAGAAGGGCCGGGCCGCCGCCCGGGCCGAGGGGTTCGAGGTCGTGGACCTCTCGACCGCCGACTGGCGCCAGTTCGCGGCGCTCATGCTCTCGCCCGGCGTGCCGCTGACCCACCCCGAACCGCACTGGACGGTGAAGAAGGCCCAGGAAGCCGGCGTCGAAATTCTCGGCGACATCGAGCTGTTCGCGCGGACGGTGAACGCCGCGCCCTTCCACAAGCGGCCGAAGGTGGTGGTGATCACCGGCACCAACGGCAAGTCGACGACCACGGCGCTGCTCGGCCACGTGCTGAGCCACGCCGGGCGCGACACCCGCATCGGCGGCAACATCGGCTTTGGCGTGCTGGGCCTGCCCGACATGCACGGCGGGGCGGTCTATGTGCTGGAGGTCTCGTCCTACCAGCTGGATCTGACCTCGACGCTCAAGCCGGACGTCGCGATCCTGCTCAACATCTCGCCCGACCACCTGGACCGGCACGGCGGGATGGAAGGCTATGTGAAGGCCAAGAAGCGGGTGCTGCTGAACCAGGGCAAGGGCGACACCGCCGTGATCGGCGTGGACGACGCCTGGTGCCAGCAGATCTGCACCGAGATCACCGCCGCCAACAAGCGCACCATCCGCCCGATCAGCGCGAGCAAGTGCATGGGACGCGGCGTCTATGTGCTGCAGGGCGTGCTCTATGACGCCACCGGGGACCGCGTCATCGAGGTGGCCGACCTGAACGGGGCGCGATCGCTGCCGGGTCGGCACAACTGGCAGAACGCGGCGGCGGTCTATGCGGCGGCGCGGGCGCTGGGCGTTTCTCAGGAGCAGGCGGCCGAGGGGCTGATGACCTTCCCGGGGCTGGCGCACCGGATGGAGACGGTCGGCCTGATCGGCAAGGTGCGCTTCGTCAACGACAGCAAGGCCACCAACGCCGACGCCGCCCGCCAGGCGATGTCGAGCTATCCGAAGTTCTTCTGGATCGCCGGGGGCCTCGCGAAAGCGGGCGGCATCGACGACCTGACAGACCTCTTCCCGCGTATCGAACGGGCCTACCTCGTCGGCCAGGCCTCCGCCGACTTCGCCAAAACGCTCGAGGGCAAGGCGCCCTACGTCCAGTGCGGGACCATCGAGGCGGCGACCGCCGCGGCCTTCGCCGACGCCCGGGCATCGGGCGAGGAGGCCATCGTGCTGCTGTCGCCCGCCTGCGCCTCCTTCGACCAGTTCGCCGACTTCGAGCAGCGGGGCGAGGCTTTCCGCGCCGCCGTCCACGCCCTGGCCCAGCCCGCACGCAAGGGAGCTACGGCATGACCTGGTTCGCTCTCCCTTCCCCCTCGAGGGGGGAAGGGCCGGGGATGGGGGTGAGTGCAGGGCGCGGCCGGACTGGCTTCGACGGCGCTGAGCCCACTTGCGCGCTTCGCCCGATCTCAGCGGCCACACCCCCAACCCTGCCCTTCCCCCCTCGAGGGGGAAGGGTTCTTGGGAGGCAATTATGACGACCACCCCTCCGCCTTCGCAGCATCACACCTTCGCCCGGTCCGACCAGTCGGCGCTGGGGACCTGGTGGTGGACGACCGACCGCTGGCTGCTCGGCGGGGTGGCGATCCTGATGGTCATCGGGGTCTTGCTGTCGTTCGCCTCCAGCCCGGCGGCGGCGATCCGCATGAACCTTGGCGATCCGTTCCACTTCGCGATCCGCCAGACCATCTTCGCCTCCATCGCCGCGGTGATCCTGCTGGCGACCTCGATGATGTCGCCCAGGGGCGTTCGGCGCACGGCGTTCGTCGTCTATATCGCCGCCATCCTGCTGATGATGGCGCTGCCGTTCATCGGCCACAGCGCCAAGGGGGCGGCCAGGTGGGTGCAGCTGGGGGGCTTTAGCTTGCAGCCGTCGGAGTTCATGAAGCCGGCGCTGATCGTGCTGGTGAGCTGGATGTTCGCCGAGGCGCAGAAGGGCGAGGGGGTGCCGGGCGTCTCCATCGCCTTCTTCCTCTACCTGCTGGGCGTTGCGCTGCTGCTGATCCAGCCGGACGTCGGCCAGACGGTCTTGATCACCGTCGCCTTCGGCGCCGCCTTCTGGATGGCGGGGGTGCCGCTGACCTGGATCATGGGGCTGGGGGTCACCGCCATAGCGGGCCTGTGCAGCACCTACTTCCTGTTCGACCACGTGCATGCGCGGGTGGACAAGTTCCTGTCTCCCGAGAAGGCCGACACTCACCAGATCACCCGCGCGGCCGAGGCCATCGCCAACGGCGGGCTGTTCGGGCGCGGGCCGGGCGAGGGGGTCATGAAGCGCCACGTGCCCGACCTGCACACCGACTTCATCTACTCGGTGGCGGCCGAGGAATACGGCCTGATCTTCTCGCTGTTCCTGATCGCCCTGTTCGGTTTCGTGGTGACGCGCGGCATGTACAAGGCGCTGCGGCTGGCCGACCCGTTCGAGCAGGTGGCGGCGGCGGGGCTGTTCGTCCTCGTCGGCCAGCAGGCGATCATTAATGTGGCCGTGAACCTGAACCTTATCCCCACGAAAGGCATGACTCTTCCGTTCATCAGTTACGGAGGGTCTTCGATGCTAGCCATGGGGCTGACGCTTGGCATGGCGCTGGCGCTGACGCGGCGGCGTCCCGGCGCCTACACCAACCCCGAGCTCGCGCGCGCGGGCGCCTTCGCCTGATGGCGCATCGTCTCGCCGTCGTGGCGGCCGGGGGCACCGGCGGTCACCTCTTCCCCGCGCAGGCCCTGGCCGAGACGCTGAACGCGCGCGGCTGGAAGGTCGTGCTGGCCACCGACGAGCGCGGCGCCGTCTATGCCGACAAGTTCCCGGCCATCCGCCGCATCTCGCTGAGCGCGGCGACCGCGCGGGCGGGCGACCCCGTCGGCATGATCAAGGCCGGTGTGGCGGTGGCGCAGGGCGTCTTGCAGGCGCGTGGCGTGTTCAAGGACGTGCGGCCGGCGGTGGTGGTCGGCTTTGGCGGCTACCCGTCCCTGCCGGCGCTGCTGGCGGCGGTGGCGGGCAAGATCCCGACCGTGATCCACGAGCAGAACGCCGTGCTTGGCCGCGTGAACCGCTTCATCGCCCCGCGCGTGAGCGAGGTCGCCTGCGCCTTCCCGACCCTGGAGATGGCGAGCGCGGCGGTGAGGGCGCGCGCCCATGTGGTGGGAAACCCCGTGCGGCCGGAGATCCGCGCGCTGCATGAGCGGCCGTTCGAGCCGCCGCGGCCGGGCGGGCCGGTCCGCGTGCTGATCACCGGCGGCAGCCAGGGCGCGCGCCTGCTGTCCGAGACGACGCCCGAGGCGATCCGCAAGCTGCCCGAGGACCTGCGCGTGCGGCTGGAGGTGCAGCAGCAGACCCGGCCCGAGAGTATGGACCACGCCCGCCGCGCCTATGCCGACGCGCTGGTGAAGGCCGAGGTCGCGCCCTTCTTCCGCGACATGGCGGGGCGCCTCAGCCAGACGCATCTGGTGGTCGGCCGGGCCGGCGCCTCGACCGTGTGCGAGATCGCCGTGGCGGGGCGGCCCTCGTTGCTGATCCCGCTGAAGATCGCCGCCGACGACCACCAGACCTACAACGCGAGGCTGCTGTCGGACGTCGGCGCGGCGGCCGTCGCCACCGAGGACGAGATCACCGTCGACAGCCTCGCCGGCGCGCTTAACGCCCTCCTCAAAAGCCCTGAACAACTGGCCAGGATGGCCGCCGCCGCCCGCTCTGTCGCAACGCCGGATGCGGCCGAGCGTTTGGCGGACCTAGTGGAGCGGACGGCGTTCCGCTAAGCCCGACCCATGAATCGCAGACCTGTCCCTTTCGAACTCGGCCCGGTGCACTTCATCGGCATCGGCGGCATCGGCATGAGCGGCATCGCCGAGATCATGCTGCGCATCGGCTATACGGTGCAGGGTTCCGACGCCAAGGCCAGCGCCAACACCGAGCGGCTGGAAAAGCTGGGCGCGAAGATCTTCATCGGCCACGCCGCCGAGCACGTCGAGGGCGCCTCGGCCATCGTCTATTCGACGGCGGTCAAGCCCGATAACCCCGAGATGGTCGCCGGCCGCAACGCGCGTCTGCCGCTGGTGCGGCGGGCCGAGATGCTGGCCGAGCTGATGCGCCTCCAGTTCTCGGTCGCCGTGGGCGGCACGCACGGCAAGACGACGACCACCTCGATGGTGGCGCGGCTGCTGGACGCCGGCGGGCTCGATCCGACCGTGGTCAACGGCGGCATCATCAACGCCTACGGCACCAACGCGAAGGTGGGCGAGGGCGACTGGATCGTCGTCGAGGCCGACGAGAGCGACGGCACCTTCCTGAAGCTGAAGTCGACGGTGGCGGTGGTCACCAACATCGACCCCGAGCACCTCGACCACTACGGCGACTTCGAAGCGGTGAAGAAGGCCTTCCAGGACTTCGTCGAGAACATTCCGTTCTACGGTTTCGCGGCCGTGTGCCTGGATCACCCCGAGGTGCAGGCGATGGCCGCGCGGGTCGAAAACCGGCGACTGATCACCTACGGCGTCAACCCGCAGGCCGAGGTGCGCGCGGCGGCGGTGGAAATGAACTCCGACGGCGCCACCTTCGACGTGCTGATCCAGGAGCGCGACAAGGAGCCGGTGACCATGCACGCCCTGCGCCTGCCGATGGCCGGGTGGCACAATGTGTCGAACGCGCTGGCCGCGATCACCGTGGCGCGCGAGCTCGGCGTTTCCGAAGAGGCGATCCGCGAGGGGCTGGCGACGTTCGAGGGGGTAAAGCGGCGCTTCACCACCACGGGCACGGCGAACGGCATCCGTGTGGTCGACGACTACGGCCACCACCCGGTGGAGATCTCGGCGGTGCTGCGGGCGGCGCGGCAGGTGTCCAAGGGCAAGGTGATCGCGGTGGTGCAACCGCACCGCTACACGCGCCTGCGTGACCTGTTCGCCGACTTCTCCAGCTGCTTCAGCGACGCCGACACGGTGATCGTGGCCGATGTCTATTCGGCCGGGGAGCAGCCGATCGGGGGCGTCGACAAGGACGCGCTGGTCGAGGGCCTGCGCCGCTATGGCCACCGCCGCGCCATCGCGCTGGAGGGCGGACCGGATGGGCTGGCGGCGATGATCAAGGCCGAGGCGGCGAGCGGCGACCTGGTCGTGTGCCTGGGCGCCGGCGACATCACCAGCTGGGCCTACGCCCTGCCCGGCCAGCTCGAGGCGCTGGGCAAATGAGCTGGGCCGACCAGCTGCCGGCGGTGCGCGGCAAGCTGATGAAGGGCGAGCCGCTTGGCCCCTTCACCTGGTTTCGCGTCGGCGGGCCGGCCGACGTGGTGTTCATGCCGGAGGACCAGGACGACCTCGCGGCCTTCCTCAAGACGCTGCCGAAGGATGTGCCGGTGCATGTGCTCGGCGTTGGGTCCAACACCCTGGTCCGCGACGGCGGCGTCGAGGGCGTGGTGATCCGGCTTGGGCGCGGGTTCAACGCGGTCGAGGCGCTGTCGGCGACGACGATCAAGGCGGGCTCGGCGGTGCCGGACGCCATCCTGGCGAAGAAGGCGGCCGAGGCGGGGATCGCAGGGCTGGAGTTCTATGCCGGCATCCCGGGCACGGTCGGCGGCGCGGCGGTGATGAACGCCGGCTGCTATGGCTCGGAGACGGTGAAGGTGCTCACCCACGTCACGGTCATGGACCGCGAGGGCGCGGTGAAGCGGCTGGCCAACGAGGCGCTGCATTACACCTATCGCCACTCGGCGCTGCAGGGCGCGGACCTGATCGTCCTGTCGGCCGAGTTCGAGGGAACGGCGGGCGATCCCGATGAGATCAAGGCCCGCATGGCCGAGATCACCGAGCGACGCGAGACCACCCAGCCCATCCGGGAAAAGACCGGCGGCTCGACCTTCAAGAACCCCGAAGGCCATTCCTCCTGGAAGCTGGTCGACGGGGCGGGCTGGCGCGGCAAGCCCTTCGGCGGGGCGATGTTCTCGCCGCTGCACGCCAACTTCCTGATCAACACCGGCGAGGCGACCGCGGCCGACCTCGAGGGCCTGGGCGAACAGGTCCGGGCGGACGTGAAGGAAAAGTTCGGCGTCGAGCTGGAATGGGAAATCAAGCGGATTGGCCGTCCATGATCCTTTTTCCCGCTCATCCCCGCGAAGGCGGGGACCTAGGCTTTTTATGCAAGCCGCTGAGCCCTTCGATAAAAAACCTGGGTCCCCGCCTTCGCGGGGATGAGCGGAATAAATGAGCCAAGTTGCGGGAAAACACGTGGCCGTCCTGATGGGCGGGCTGTCCTCCGAGCGGGAGGTGAGCCTGGTGTCCGGGGCGGCCTGCGCCGCGGCGCTGGAGCGGCTGGGGGCGAAGGTCAGCCGCGTGGATGCGGGGCGAGACCTGGCGCAGGTGCTTGCCAGGCTGAAGCCCGATGTCTGCTTCAACGCCCTGCATGGCGAGTGGGGCGAGGATGGCTGCGTACAGGGGGTGCTGGAGACGCTGGGCGTTGCCTACACCCACTCGGGCGTGCTGGCCTCGGCGCTGGCGATGGACAAGGCCAAGTCCAAGGCCGTGCTGGCGGCGGCGGGCATCACCGTGCCAGGCGGCGGGCTCTACAATCGTCATGAGGCGGCGCGCGATCACGTCATGGCGCCGCCCTATGTGGTCAAGCCGAACGCGGAGGGATCCTCGGTCGGCGTCTTCCTCGTGTTCGAGGGCGCCAACTCGCCGCCGCAGGAACTGGCGGCGCCCAGCTGGACCTATGGCGAGGAGGTGATGATCGAGCCCTACATCGCCGGCAAGGAGCTGGCCGTGGCGGTGATGGACGGCAAGGCGCTGACGGTCACCGAGATCGTGCCGCGCACCGGCTTTTACGACTACGACGCCAAGTACGGGGAGGGCGGCTCGCGGCACGTGGCGCCGGCGGAAATACCGGACCATGCCTTCGAACAAGCCCTGCGGATGGCGGAGGCCGCGCATACCGCGCTGGGTTGCGAAAGCGTGACCCGATCGGACTTCCGTTATGACGACGTTAACGACGTTCTGGTTCTCCTTGAGGTCAATACGCAACCCGGCATGACGCCCACTTCGCTCGTCCCAGAGCAGGCGGCCCATACCGGCGTTTCGTTCGATCAACTGGTGGCCTGGATCACGGAGGATGCGTATGCCCGCGGCGGTGCGGGGGACCCGGCGCGATGACGCCAGGCCCCGAGCCCAGGTAGCGGTCGCACCGGCGCGGGGGCGCGCAACCGGCAAGGGGTCAACCCGGCCGGCTTCGGGCCGTGCGCCGGCCGGTCCTTCGTTCTCCCCGAAACTGGCCGCCGCGGCTTTCGGCGTCATCGTCGTGGCGGGCGTGGCGATCTTCCTGGGGACGGGGCATCGCGGCGAGAATATCGTCAGCGGCATCCAGACCGGTTTCCTGAACCAGACCGCCGCCGCCGGCTTCAAGCTGCGGGCTGTGCATGTTCAGGGCGCCTCGCCCATCGCCCGGGCCGACGTGCTGAAGGCCGCCCACCTCTACAAGGACCAGCCGCTGCTGGGCGTCGACATGGCGCGGGTGCGGGCGGACGTGGAGAAGGTCGGCTGGGTGAAGGAGGCGCGGATCATCCGCCTGCTGCCCAACACCGTCGTGATCGCCGTGACCGAGCGCGACGCGCAGGCGGTCTGGCAGGTGAACGGGCGGACGGTCGTCATCGACCGCAAGGGCCGCATCATCCCCGAGGCCGACCCGATGCGGTTCCCCGAGCTGCCGCTGGTGGTCGGACGCGGGGCGAACCTCGCGTTGGCGGAGATCATGACACCGGTCATGCAGCGGCCGAAACTGCGTCAGCGGATCGAGGCGCTGGTGCGCGTCGACGGGCGGCGCTGGGACCTGCGGCTGAAGGACGGCTCGATCGTCCAGCTGCCGGCGACCAATGAAGAGCAGGCGCTGATGCAGCTCGATGAGCTGGACCGGCGCCAGCGGCTGCTGGACCTGGGCTTTGCGCGGATCGACCTGCGCGATCCCGAACTGATCGCCGTGCGGCCGAGGGCTGGGGCCCCGGCGGCGGAGCAACAACTTGTGTCTGAGGGCGCCTGATGGGCGCGGGGGCTGGGAAACGTCATGTCGCGTATTGAAGATCGCCGGGAAGCCCGCGATGGCCTCAAGGCCCTGGCCGGCCGCCAGCCGGTTATCGCGGCCGTGGATCTGGGCGCCTCCAAGGTCGCCTGCTTCGTCATGAAGCCGGAGGGCGCCAACCGCGAGGCGCGGACCCTGACCACGGCCGGCGTCGGCTATGTCGCCTCGCGCGGGATCAAGGGAACCTCGATCGTCAACATGGACGAGGCCGCCCAGGCGATCGCCCAGGCGGTCGAGCGCGCCGAGACCGTGGCGAATGTGTCGGTGCACGGCGTCACCGTGGCGGCGTCGGGCGGGCAGCTGGCCAGCCATCGGGTGAAGGCGCAGGTCTCGCTCGGCGCGCGGCCGAT
Organism: Caulobacteraceae bacterium; assembly: GCA_036376035.1. Classification (GTDB taxonomy): domain Bacteria; phylum Pseudomonadota; class Alphaproteobacteria; order Caulobacterales; family Caulobacteraceae; genus Caulobacter. Next base: position 16,314 of record DASVBC010000025.1, read on the forward strand.
CTCCGACAACGACTGCAGCCGGGCGATCAGCGCCGCGCTGAACCAGGTGCGCCTGCCGGGCCGAAAGCCCATCCACCTGCTGCCGGTCGCCTGGTCCATCGACGGACAGGCGGGCGTGCGCGATCCGCGCTCGATGTTCGGCCGCGCGCTGGGGCTGGAGCTGCTGGTCGTGTCGATCAGCGAGAACGTCTTCCAGACGCTCGGCCACTGCGTCGAGCGCGCGCACCTCCAGTTCGAGGGCGTGGTCGCCGCGCCCTTCGCCTCGGCGCTGGCGGCGCTGCAGGAGGACGAAATGGACCTCGGCGCCGTGTGCATCGACATGGGCGGCGGCTCGACCAGCGCGGCGGTGTTCGCCAACGGCTCGCTGGTGCACGTCGACAGCCTGCCCGTCGGCGGCCATCACGTGACGCAGGACATCGCGCGGGGGCTCTCCACCACCATCGCCGGCGCCGAGCGGATCAAGACGCTTCACGGCAGCGCTATCGCCTCGGCCAACGAGGACCGCGAGACCATCGAGGCGCCGCCGCGCGGGGACGACCCCGGCGCGGGGCCGGTGATCGCCCAGCGCTCGATGCTCAAGGGCATCATCGCCCCGCGCGTCGAGGAGACGCTGGAGTTGCTGCGCGAGCGGCTGCGCGCCTCGGGCGCGCCGGTCGAGCCGGGCGCGGGGATCGTGCTGACGGGCGGCGCCAGCCAGCTGCAGGGCGTTCGCGAAGTGGCGGTGCGGGTGTTCGACCGTCCCGTGCGCCTTGGCCGTCCGCGCCGGGTGCCGCACCTGGCCGACGCCGCGTCGGGCCCGGCGTTCTGCGCCGCGGCGGGGATTTTGCACCGCGCCGCGTTCGGCCCGCGCGAGGCGGTTTCGTCCAAGGTTCTGGCCGGCGCCCGCGTCCGCAGCGAGCCGCTCGACCCCAAGGCCAGCGCCATCGCCAAGGCCGCCGCCTGGCTGCGGGATAACCTCTGAAACGGGTTCCGCCCAAACCTTTGCCGTTAAAGCGAAAAACTTATTTTGCGCAGGCTCGCTGAAGGCCCGACTCATCGTATCGAGTTAACCGCCGATTAACGATGGTGATGGCTTAGTTAACCCTATCGTTTCGGCGAATCGGGTAGGGCGGAATCTCCCGGTTTATCGGCAGGGTCGGACAGGGTCGCGCGGGGTCCCAATGAGCGGTTTCAAGTTTCTTCCTCCCAAGACGACGGAGCTGAAGCCCCGCATCGTCGTGTTCGGCGTCGGCGGCGCCGGGGGCAATGCCGTCAACAACATGATCGAGGCGGGCCTGGAGGGCGTGGAGTTCGTGGTTGCGAACACCGACGCCCAGCAGCTGGCCTTCGCCAAGACCGACCGGCGCATCCAGCTGGGCGTGCAGGTCACGCAGGGCCTGGGCGCGGGGGCTCACCCCGAAGTCGGCATGAGCGCCGCCGAAGAGTCGACGCCGGAGATCGGCGAGCACCTCGACGGCGCCCACATGGTCTTCATCACGGCCGGCATGGGCGGGGGCACCGGCACCGGCGCCGCCCCCATCATCGCCAAGTGCGCCCGCGAGCGCGGCATCCTGACGGTCGGCGTGGTGACCAAGCCCTTCCACTTCGAGGGCCGCCACCGCATGCGCCTGGCCGACGCCGGGATCGCGGAGCTGCAACGCTACGTCGACACCCTGATCGTCATCCCCAACCAGAACCTGTTCCGCGTCGCCAACGAGCGCACGACCTTCGCCGAAGCGTTCGGCATGGCCGACCAGGTGCTGCACTCGGGCGTGCGGTCCATCACCGACCTGATGGTGCTGCCGGGCCTGATCAACCTCGACTTCGCCGACGTCCGCACGGTCATGACCGAGATGGGCAAGGCGATGATGGGCACCGGCGAGGCAAGCGGCGAGGACCGCGCCCTGCAGGCCGCCCACAACGCCATCCAGAACCCGCTGCTCGACGAGGTCTCGCTGAAGGGCGCCAAGGCCGTGCTGGTCAACGTGACCGGGGGCCTCGACATGACCCTGCTGGAAGTCGACGAGGCGGCCAACGCCATCTCCGACCAGGTCGACCCCGACGGCAACATCATCTTCGGCGCCGCCTTTGACCCGTCGCTGGACGGCGTGATCCGCGTGTCGGTGGTCGCCACCGGCATGGACGGCGCCTCGATGGCCGCGATCGAGCCGGCTCATCAGCGTCCGGCCAGCCGCGCCGCGCCGCTGATGGCCCCGCAGGCCGCCGCCGCCGAGCCGCAAGCCGAAGCCGAACCGGTCACCGCCGAGACCTGGACCGCCCCGGCCGAAGCGCCGCACATCGACGAGCCCGCCTCGCTGTTCGACACGGTCGAGACCGAGGAAGAGCAGGTCGCCATCACCTTCGAAGACCCGCAAGCGGCCCCCGCACCGGTCGCCCGCATCGTCGATCCGATGGTCGAGGACGAAGACGACGCGCCGCTGGTGGCCGAACGCTACGAGGAAGAGCAGCCGCGCAAGAGCGGCTGGCTGAGCCTGTTCGGCGGACGTCCGCGCCACGAAGCCCCGGCCCCCGCGCCGGAGCCGCGCCGCGCCGCCGCCGGCGGTGGGTCGGCCATGGCCGCGCCGCAGATCCTGGAAACCCCGGAGATCGAGGAAAACGACGACCTCGAAATCCCCTCTTTCCTGCGCCGTCTGGCGAACTAAATTCCGCCATAAACTCAACGCGTTAACCGCGAAACAATCCGAAACAGGGATTGTTTCGCGGCAGCGCAACATGGCCCGTATATGACAGTTGGGGCGTGAAGCGGCCGAAGTCCGGCCGCCCGCAAAGCAAAGGTCGGTCTTACGTGTCTGCGTCGGCGTACTTCCAGCATACGGTTGCCGGTCCCGCGATCTTCGCGGGCGTTGGCCTGCACACGGGCGAGCATGTCCGCGTGGCCATCCGTCCGGCCGCCCCGAACGCCGGCATCACCTTCGTGCGGACCGACGTGCGCCAGGGCGACAACGCCGTCCCGGTCTCCGCCGAGGCCGTGACCAAGACCCAGCTGGGCACCGTGATCTCCAACGCCGAGGGCGTTTCGGTCTCCACCATCGAGCACCTGATGGCGGCCATGGCGGCGCTCGCCATCGACAACGCCATCGTCGAGCTGGACGGGCCGGAAGTGCCGATCATGGACGGCTCGGCCGAGCCGTTCGTGCAGATCCTCGACCGCGCCGGCCGCCGCCGCCAGGAAGCGGCCCGCCGCTACATCGAAATCCTCGCCCCCATCGAGGCGGTCGAAGGCGACAAGCGCGCCACCCTGACCCCGTGCGAACAGTTCGAAGTCGCCTTCGAGATCGCCTTCGCCTCGCGCGCCATCGGCCGCCAGCGCGTCGACCTGGTGATCGACGAGGACAGCTTCCGCGACGAGCTCTCCGAATGCCGCACGTTCGGCTTCGTGCAGGAAGTTGAGGCCCTGCGCGCCATCGGCCTGGCCCGCGGCGGCTCGATGGAGAACGCCGTGGTCATCGACGGCGACCGGGTGCTGAACCCCGAAGGCCTGCGCCGCCCCGACGAGTTCGTGCGCCACAAGGCGCTGGACGCGGTCGGCGACCTCTATGTGCTCGGCTTGCCGATCATCGGCCGGTTCGAGGGCGTCTATGCCGGTCACGGCCTGAACAACGCCGTCGTCCGCGCCCTGGTGGCCAATCCGCGCGCCTGGCGCATCTGCACCCAGCAGCCCGCGCTCGCCGAAGCGGTCTAAGTCTGTTTTCGCCTCATTTGCGCCCGCCCTTCCGTGGTGTAGAAGCCCATGGGGTTGCGCGGGGGTGCGCGTCCGTTTGTTTTGAGGTGAGGGTCCGTGCTTCGTAGATCCTGGGGCCGTTCGGCCGCCGTTATCGCCGCCTTGACGGCCGCCCTTATCGTCACCGGTTGCGCCGGCAAGAACGACAAGCCGCAGCTGGCCTATCAGGAGCGCCCGGTCGAGTTGCTCTACAACACCGGCGCGCTTCGCCTGGACCAGCACCGCTGGGACGAGGCGGTGGAGTACTTCCGCGAGGTCGAGCGCCAGCACCCCTATTCGGAGTGGGCGCGGCGGGCGATCTTGATGACCGCCTACGCCAACTACGAGAGCAACAACTACGCCGAGGCGATCGAGGACTCCGAGCGGTTCCTCTCGCTCTATCCCGGCAACCCGTCGGCGGTTTACGCCTACTACCTGAAGGCCATCTGCTACTTCGAGCAGATCGTGGACGTGGGCCGTGACCAGGCCGCGACCGAGCAGGCCAAGGCGGCGCTGAGCGAGGTGGTGCAGCGCTTTCCGACCAGCGAATACGCCCGCGACGCGCGGCTGAAGATCGACATGGTCAACGACCAGCTGGCCGGCAAGGAAATGGCCATCGGCCGCTGGTACCTGCGCCAGGGGCAGACGCTGGCCGCCATCGGCCGCTTCCGCAACGTGGTCGACCGCTACCAGACGACCTCGCACACGCCCGAGGCGCTGTATCGCCTGGTCGAGGCCTATCTGACGCTGGGCCTGACGGGCGAGGCGAAGAAGAACGGGGCGGTGCTGGGCGCAAACTACCCGAGCGACCAGTGGTACGTGGACGCCTATCGCCTGCTGACCAACAAGGGCCTGCAGCCGGCGCTGGAGCCGCGGGACCCGGGCTCGCGCAAGAACCTCCTGCAGCGGCTGATCCAGGGCAAGGACACGACCCTGCCGCCCCCCGTCTCGACCGAGCCGGAGAGCGCCACGACCGACGCCGCCGCGGCCGCGACCCCCAAGCCTGAGAAGAAGCCGTTCTGGCGGCGCATCCTGCCGCTTTAAGCGGGCGCGATTCACCGGCATTGTGCGCCCATGCTGATCGGGCTGGGCATTCGCGACGTCGTGCTGATCGAGGCGCTGGACCTGTCCATCGGTCCGGGCCTGACGGCGCTGACCGGCGAGACCGGCGCGGGAAAGTCCATCATCCTTGACGCTCTGGGGCTGGCGGTCGGCGCGCGCGCTGACGCTGGGCTCGTGCGCCGGGGCGCGTCGCAGGCCGTGGCGACGGCGATCTTCGCCTTGCCGGCGGATCATGCCGTGTGGGCCTCGCTGGACGAGAAGGGGCTGAGCTACGAGCGCGACGAGGATCTGGTGCTGCGGCGGACGGTGTCGGCCGACGGGCGCAGCCGCGCGTTCGTGAACGATCAGGCGACGAGCATCGGGGTGCTGAAGGAACTCGGCGCCATGCTGCTCGAGGTGCATGGCCAGCACGAGACGGTGGGGCTGCTCGATCCGCGTACGCACCGGCCGTTGCTGGACGCCTTCGGCCAGGTGGACCTGAGCGCGGTCGCCGGCGCCTGGAGCGCCTGGCGGGCGGCGCGGGAAGCAGCCGAGCGGCTGCGGACCGCGGCGGGCCGGAGCGCCGCGGAGATCGAGGAGGTTTCGCACCGGCTGGCCGAGCTGGACCGGCTGGCGCCGCGCGAGGGCGAGGAGGCGGCGCTGGCCGACGAGCGGGCTCTGCTGGGCGCGGCCGAGAAGGCGCTGGCGGACATCGCGGCGGCGCGGGAGGCGTTCGGCGACGGGACGGCCTCGAAGCTGGGACAGGCGTTCCGCGCCTTGCAGCGGGCGAAGGATCGGGCCGTGCAGGCGGGGTTGGCCGAGGACGGCGCGGCCCTGTCGCGGCTGAACGCGGCCTGCGAGGCCGTGGACCGCGCGCTGGTCGAGGCGCAGGAGGCGTCGGCCGCCATCGACAGCGCGGCCGAGAGCTTCGATGTCGATCCTGAGCGACTCGATAAGGCCGAGGAGCGGCTGTTCGCGCTGCGGGCCATGGCGCGCAAGCTGGGGGTGCAGGTGGATGACCTGCCGGCGGCGCGGGTGGAGTTCGCCGCCCGGCTGCAGGCGGTCGAGAATTCCGAAGAGGCGCTGCGCGAGGCCGAAGCGGCGGAGAGGGCGGCGCGTGGGGCTTATGAGAAGGCGGCTGGGGCGCTGTCGGCCGAGCGACGGGCGGCGGGCGACCGGCTGGCCAAGGCGGTCGAGGCCGAGCTGGCGCCGCTGAAGCTGGAGAAGGCGCGCTTCCGCGTGGCGGTCGAGGCGCTGGCGCCAGACCGCGCCGGCCCTTCGGGCATGGACAAGGTGGCGTTCGAGGTTTCCACCATCCCCGGCGCGCCGTTCGGGCCGCTGGAGGCGATTGCGTCGGGCGGTGAGCTGGCGAGGTTCGCGCTGGCGCTGAAGGCCACGCTGGCCGGGCGCGGCGGGGCGCAGCCCTTGATGATCTTCGACGAGGTGGACCAGGGCGTCGGCGGCGCGGTGGCCGACGCGGTCGGGCTGCGGCTGCGGCGCCTGGCCGCCGAGGCGCAGGTGCTGGTGGTCACCCACTCGGCCCAGGTGGCCGCCCGGGCCGACACCCACTGGCGCATCACCAAGGCGGGCGAGGCGGTGCGCACGGAAGTCGATGTCCTGAGCCCCGCCGAGCGCGAGGAGGAGATCGCGCGCATGCTGGCCGGGGCTGAGGTCACCGAGGCGGCGCGGGCCGCGGCCAGGGCGCTGATCGGCGCATGAAGGCTGTGGAGGACCTGAGCGAGGCGGGAGCGGCCGAGGAGTTGCAGCGGCTGGCCGATGAGCTGGCGCGGCATGACATGGCCTATTACCAGGACGAGGCGCCGACGATCTCCGACGCCGAGTACGATGAGCTGCGGCGGCGAAACTCCGCCATCGAGGCGCGGTTTCCGCAGCTGGTGCGGGACAATTCGCCGAGCCTGCGGGTGGGGGCGGGGCGGGCGTCCTCATTCGCGCCGGTGGAGCACGGCGTGCCGATGCTCAGCCTCGACAACGCCTTCTCCGACGACGAGGCGGCCGAGTTCGACGCCCGCATCCGCCGTTTCCTGAAGCTGGACGGGGAGGTCGCCTATACCGCCGAACCCAAGATCGACGGGCTGTCGGCGAGCCTGCTCTATGAGAACGGACGGCTGGTTCGCGGCGCCACGCGGGGCGATGGGCGGGTAGGTGAGGACGTCACCGAAAACCTGAAGACAATCAGGGATATACCGCACGAACTTGCCGGCGCCGGCTGGCCCGGGCGGATCGAAGTCCGCGGGGAAGTCTACATGCCGCTGGCGGAATTCGCGGCTATGAACGCGGCGGCGGCGGAGAAGGGCGAGCGCATCTACGCCAACCCGCGCAACTTCGCCTCCGGGTCGCTGCGGCAGATCGATCCGAGCATCACGGCCAGCCGGCCGCTGCGGTTCTTCGCCTATGCGTGGGGGCTGACGAGCGAGGCGTTTGCCGGGACGCAGTGGGAGGCGCTGGAGGCGCTGAAGGGCTGGGGCTTCAAGGTCACCGAAGAGGCGCGGCGGGTGGAGGGCGTCGAGGGGCTGCTGGAGGCGTACCGCGAGATGGAGCGGCTGCGGCCGGGCCTCGACTTCGACATCGACGGGGTCGTCTACAAGGTCGATCGGCTGGACTGGCAACAGCGGCTGGGGTTCGTCTCGCGCTCGCCGCGCTGGGCCATCGCCCGCAAGTTCCCGGCCCAGCGGGCGTTGACGGTTCTCGAAGCCATAGACCTCCAGGTCGGCCGCACGGGCGCGGTGACGCCGGTGGCGCGGCTCAAGCCCGTGACCGTGGGCGGGGTGGTGGTGACCAACGCTACCCTCCACAACGCCGACGAGATCGCCCGCAAGGACATCCGCATCGGCGACACGGTGGTGCTGCAACGCGCGGGCGATGTGATCCCGCAGATCGTCGAGGTCACCGAGCATGCGCCGGGCGCGGAGCCCTACGAGTTCCCGCACACCTGCCCGTGCCCGCTGAAGACGCCGCTGGCGCGGGAGACGACGGCGAGCGGGGCGGAGACGGTTGTGCGGCGCTGCACGGGCGAGTTCGCCTGTCCGTTCCAGCGGGTGGCGCACCTGATCCACTTCGTCTCGCGCCGGGCCTTCGACATCGAGGGGCTCGGCTTCAAGCAGCTGGAGGCCTTCTACGAGGAAGGGCTAATCCGCGAGCCCGCCGACATCTTCCGCCTGGCGCGGGACGAGGCGCGGCTGGCCGAACTGCGCGAGCGGGAGGGCTATGGCGAGACGTCTGTTCGCAACCTCGTCGCGGGGATCGAGGCGCGGCGGCGCATACCGCTGGACCGCTTCATCAACGCGCTCGGCATCCGCCATGTGGGCGAGACGACGGCGCTGACCATGGCGCGGTGCTATGGGACCAAGGATGCGTTCCTGGCCGCCATGGACAAGGTGGCGACGGGCGATGCGGCGGCGATCGGGGAGCTCGACGCCATGGACCAGATCGGCGAGGCCGTCATCAAGGCCGCGGCCGCCTACTTCGCCGAGGACCATAACCGGCGGCTGGTGCAGGATCTCGTCGAGGAGCTGGACATCCTCGATGCGGAGAAGCCGAAGACCGACACCGCGATCGCCGGCAAGACCGTGGTCTTCACCGGCTCGCTGGAGCGGATGACGCGCGACGAGGCCAAGGCGCAGGCGACCGCGCTGGGGGCCAAGGTGTCGGGCTCGGTGTCGGCGAAGACGGACATCGTGGTCGCCGGGCCGGGGGCGGGATCGAAGCTGAAGACGGCTACTGAACTCGGCATCCGGGTGATGACGGAGGATGAGTGGCTGGAGATGGTTTCCCCATAGACCGCTCGGTTACCTTCTGCGCCCGGCCTTCTTCGGACCGCGATCGATCACCCAGGCGACGGCCGTGACGATCAGATAGACGAGCAGCGCCGAGAGGCCCATCTGGTAGGGGTCTTTCTCGGGCGACATGAACATCACCGCGACCTGAAGGGCGACCAGCGCGGTGAAGAAGGTCAGCGGGCGCAGCCAGCCGTCCCCGGAGGAGTCGCGCCGCCAGGCCCAGGCCATGCCGGCGAGGCCGAGGAGGCCGATTTCCAGCGCCTGCTCGGGCACGGGGTAGTTCCACCAGCCAAGTCCGACCTTCGGATAGCCCGGCCAGACGAGCAGGTCGGGGCGGTGGACCAGGTAGTCGAGCACCCAGTGGGAGAAGACCGTCAGCCCGATGATGACGGCCGGCCACCAGGGGAGCTTGAGGACGTAGCGGCTGAGCGCGATGGCGGCGATGGTCCACACCAGAACGGCCGGCAGGCTGTGGGTGTAGGGCATCGAGTAGAGGTCCAGGCTCGAGCCCGGCAGCGAGGGGTCGATGCGCAGCTTCTCGACGCCGGCCATGACCAGCACGCTCCAGCCGATGTCGATCAGCTGGCAGCCGGCGACCAGCGTCCAGAGCGGCGCGCGCGGCTCGATGGCCTTGGCGGCCAGCGCGGCCGAGTAGTGTCCGACGAACATGAGCCCCTCCCCGGAGAAACAGCCGAGCTTAAACCCTTCTCCCCTTGCGGGAGAAGGTCCCTCACTCGTCATCCCAGGCCTTGTGCCTGGGACCCAGAAGCGAGGCGGCGGCGGACGTTCGCGCGAGCGTTCCAGCGCCTCGATTCTGGATCCTCGGGACGAGCCCGAGGATGACGGCAGGGAAGGGGAGAAGGATCAGATCGGCGCGCAGGCCTCGTCGAGCCAGGTGCGGGCTTCGCCCTCCAGCTGGGGCCCGATCACCGCAAGCACGCGGGAATGGTAGGCGTTGAGCTGGGCGCGCTCTTCCGCCGTCAGCAGTGAGACTTCGATGCAGCGGCGATCGATGGGGGCCAGCGTCAGCGTCTCGAAGGCGTGCATGGGGCGCTCGCCGCCGACGTCTTCGGCTTCGGTGACGAACTGCAGGTTCTCGATGCGGATGCCGTAGGCGCCTTCCTTGTAGTAGCCGGGCTCGTTGGAGACGATCATGCCGGGCTTCAGGGCGACGGTGTTGGGCGCCTTGGAGATGCGCTGAGGGCCCTCGTGGACGCCGAGATAGCTGCCGACGCCGTGGCCGGTGCCGTGGTCGTAGTCGAGGCCGTGTTCCCACAGCGGCACGCGCGCCAGGGCGTCCAGCTGCGAGCCGGTGGTGCCGGCGGGGAAGCGCACGCGGGCCAGCGCCAGGTTGCCCTTCAGCACCAGGGTGAAGCGCTCGCGCATCTCCGGCGTCGGATCGCCCATGGCGACCGTGCGGGTCACGTCGGTGGTGCCGTCCAGGTACTGGGCGCCGCTGTCGACGAGGAGGAGCGAGCCGCGCTCGGTGCGCTTCTTCAGGCGGTCGGTCGGGCGGTAGTGGACGATGGCTCCGTTGGAGCCGGCGCCGGCGATGGTGTCGAAGGACAGGTCCTTCAGCGCGCCGGTGGCCTCGCGGAAGGACTCCAGCTTCGTCACGATCTCGGCCTCGTCGGGCAGGGTCTCCTGCGCCTCTGTGGCCAGCCAGTGGAGGAAGCGGCTGAGGGCCGCGCCGTCGCGGGCGTGGGCCTTGCGGGCGCCCTCGATCTCGGTGGCGTTCTTGCAGGCGCGGGGCAGGGCGCAGGGGTCGGGAGCGCGGATCACCTCGGCCCCGGCGCGGGCCAGCTCGTCGAAGTACCAGGCCGAGGACTGGGAGGGATCGACCACCACCTTCTTGCCCTTCAACTCGGCCAGGGCGGCGGGCAGGGCGTCGGGGTTTTGCAGGGCGACTTCGTTGCCGAGCCAGGACTGCAGCTCGGGGGTGACCTTGGCGGGGTCGAGGAAGAGGCGCGCCGTGCCGTCCTTGCCCAGGATCGCCTGGCCGAGCGGCAGCGGCGAGCGGATGACATCGCCGCCACGCACGTTGAACAGCCAGGCGATGGAGGCCGGCGCGGTGATGACCGCAGCATCTCCATCGAGCAGGGCGCCGACGCGGTTGCGCTTGGAATGGGAGTCTTCGCCCGCGTACTCCAGCGGATGGGGCACGACAGGGGCCGACGGCTGGGCCGGGCGCTCGCCGCCCCAGGCCTGGTCGATGGGGTTGGGCTCGACCGGCTTTAGCGTCGCGCCGGCCTTCTCGGCGGCGGTGCGCAGCCAGTGCAGGGCGTCGGGGCTGTGCAGGCGCGGGTCGTAGCCGATGACGGCGCCCTGCGGCACGGCCTTTTCGAGGTAGGCGGGCACGCCGCCTTCGACGAGGTCGCGGATCTCGAACAGGTTCTGGTCGACCTGGTCACGGACCTGGAGGGTGTAGCGGCCATCGACGAAGACCGCCGCCTTGTCCTTGAGGATCACCGCCGCCCCGGCCGAGCCGGTGAAACCGGTGGCCCAGGCCAGGCGGTCGTTGGCGTCGGGCAGGTATTCGTTCTGGTGCTCGTCCTCGTGCGGGATCAGCACGCCGTCCAGGCCCTGCGCCTGCATGGCCTGGCGGATCAGCGGGACGTGGCGGGGCCCGAAGGACGGGTCGGTGGTCTCATCGAAGGTCTGACGCATGCGCCAGACATTAGGGAGCCCCGGGGCCCGCCGCTAGGGCCACTTAATCCCGATTATCCCGGCGAAGGCCGGGAGCCAGATGGACTGGCGCTGAGGTGGGTTGCAAAGGTGCAGCGTGGGTCCCGTCAGCATCAGTTCTTGGCATCTGGACCCCGGCCTTCGCCGGGGCGATCGGCTAATGGACTAGGGCGTCGTGTTGGTCGCGGTGTTCGAGTTCGCCACGCTGTCGGCGGCGCGTTCGGCGGCTGCGCGCGCTTCACGCGCGGAGGCCGCGGCTTCGGCGGCGCTGCGTTCGACGCCCGAGGTGTCCACCGACGGCGAGGGGACGGGGACCGGCACCGGGATGGTGGTCACCGGCGGCATCTGGCTCATGGCCTGATTGGCGCCTTCCGCGTAGCCGGCGGCGCGGCCGGCGTCCATGGCGGCGGCCATATCGTCGGCGTTGGTGGTCGGCTGCTGGCGGTTCATCAGCAGGTAGATCATCAGGATGGCCAGCACCGCGACGATGAAGGCCAGGATCCAGGGCAGGGCGCTGCCGCGGCGCTCGACATAGACGCGGTCGTCGTCGGTGACGGTGGTGCGCTTCTCGACATAGTCGGGGTCGCGGGTGATGCGGGTCTCGCGTTCGTAGTCGCTCACGGGGGCGCTCCTCTACTGACCGGCAGAGAACGTGCGCCTTATGGCCCCGGTTCCTATGTGCGCTCCAGCACCAGGGTGGCCCAGGCGTCGCGATGAATGCGGCGGCGGACGCGGAAGCCGCGGCTGAGGTAGGCGGCCTTCACCCGCCGCTCCTGGGTGCGCAGCAGGCCCGACAGGATGGCGACGCCGCCGGGGCGAAGGGCGGCCTTTATGTCCTGCGCCAGGGCGACCAGCGGCGGGGCGAGGATGTTGGCGAAGACGAGGTCGTAGGGCGCGTGCCGGGCGACCAGCCGGTGGCCAAGGCCCGAGGCGTGGACGAAGCGGGCGTTGGCATTGTTCATGCGGGCGTTCTCGCCGGAGATGCGGACGCTGGGCTCGTCGATGTCGGTGCCGACGGCGACCTTCGAGCCGGTGCGGGCGGCGGCGATGGCGAGGACGCCGGTGCCGGCGCCGACGTCCAGCACCTTGGGAAAGCGGCGGGACTTGAGAAGCTCGTCGAAGGCGAACAGGCAGCCGACGGTGGTGCCGTGGTGGCCGGTGCCGAAGGCCGCGCCCGCCTCGATGCGCAGGGCCACGGCGTTGACGGGCGCCTCGCCCCGGTCGTGCCAGCCATAGACGAAGAAGCGGCCCGCCCTCACCGGGGGCAGGCCCGACAGCGCCATGGCCAGCCAGTCGGCGTCGGCGAGGGGTTCGACGATGACCTTGAGGGGGTGACGTCGAAGCGCGGCCTCAAGCGCGGCGGCTTCTTCGTCCGAGGTGGGGAAGGCGTCGATGCGCCAGACGTCGCGGTCCTCGTCCTCTTCCAGGATGGAGTAGGTGGCGCCTTCCAGCGCGGGGTCGGCGTCGACGGCCGCGGCGGCGGCTTCGGCGGCGGCGCGCGGGCCTCTGGCGATGATCTGGACGGCCTTGTTCGTCATCCCGCCGATCTAGCGGGTGCGCCGGCGATCAGGAAGGTTCGGTTTCCAGCGGGTCGTCGATTTCCACGACCTGCGGCTCGCTCCTGGGCCAGCCGTCGTGCAGTCCGGCGAGGATGTCGCCGTCCTGGCTGGGGTAGGAGACCTGGATCGGCTTGGGCTTGGGCTTCTTGATCGGGTGGGTGTAGACGGCCGGCGTGGCGGGCGCGGGAGCCTTCCGGGTCTCTTCGACGTTGGAGACGTATTCGACGTAGGCCTCGCCGCTGTCGTAGGCGACCGGGCGGGTCCAGTCGGTGCCGAGCACGTAGTCCGGAACCTCGCCGGAGTAGCTGGTCATATCCACGTCGGAATACCAGCCATCGTTGTCGATGGTGCGGGCGCTGGCGCCTGAAATCAGTATTTGAGGGCCGATCGGGCGATCCGCCAAAGCATCAGGGCCAAGTTTCATGACCCCGCCTGTCATGACACCGGCCATACACGCACTTGCAATACTGATCGTCAGGGCTCTCATTTTTACGCGGCTCCCACAAATACTGGTGGGGAAGCGCACGTCGCTAAAAAAAGTTCATAGCTCAGCTTGACAGATCTAAAAAAAGAGCGGGGCGACCGCGCCGCCCCGCTCACAAGCTTTGCCTTGAATGGGCGTCCTAGAAGCCGAACTTGCGGACGTAGGACACGGCGTAGGTGTCGGCGTCGAGGCCGTCTTCGGCGTCGATGCGGGTGAAGTCGAACCGCACGCCGTTGGCGTCGTCGAAGAAGAACTCGGCGCCGGCGCCATAGCGGTAGCCGGTGAAGTCTTCCCCAGCGCTCACGTCGCCGACGGTGGCGTCGGCGTCGGTCGAGCCGTAGCCGACGCGGAAGGTCAGGCTGGCGTTGTCGGTCATCGGCAGCCGGCCCACCAGGAAGGCGGCGAGGTCGGTGTTGACGCTGACGCTGACCGGCAGGTCATCTTCGTCCGGATCGGGGTTGGTCACGTGGGTGGTGGCGTCTTCCCAGCCGAACGAGCCTTCCAGTTCCGCCGAGAAGTAGCGGTTGAGGCTGTAGCCGACCCGGCCGGTGACCATCTCGAAGCCGAGATCGTTCACGCCGTCCAGGCCCGGGTAGGTGGCTTCGGCATGCTTGGCGTCCATGTGCTGCAGGCCGATGGTTCCGTAGAGGCCCGCGTCCTGCGCGAGCGCAGGCGTGGCGAGCAGGCAAGCGGTCGCAACCGCCGCCGAGGCTAGAAGTTTCATTTTAGTTTCCCCTTCGATCTCGTGATTTTAACACGAGTGTCAGCGAGGAAACGCTGGTTCGCGAATCGGTGCAAGTCGCCGGCAAGCTAAACCGCCGTGGTGTTGCCCCGCCGACACGGCGTTACGCGCGCTCCACGAAGCTGTCGATGACGCGTTTTTCGCCGGCCTTGTCGAACGCGACGGTGAGCTTGTTGCCTTCGATGGCGCGGACGTGGCCGTAGCCGAACTTGATGTGAAAGACGCGGTCGCCGCGCTGGTAGGCGCCGGCGGCGGAGGGCTCGGACACGGCGACGAGGCGGCCTTCGCCCTCGATGACGGGAGATGCGCGGCCGGGGTGCGTCCCCTGATAGCCACGCTCCTGCGCGCGCCGCCAGCCGGGGGAGGAATAGCCCGAGCCGAACCCGGGCGCCTCGTCCCATCGGCTGCCGTGCTGCTGCATGCCCGGGCCGCCGCCGTAGTAGCCGGTGTCGGAGGAGGCCTCGACGTTGGGCAGGGGCAGCTCATCGACGAAGCGCGAGGGCAGCTGGCTGGTCCAGCGGCCATAGACCTGGCGGTTGGCGGCGAAGGAGATGCGGGCTTCCTCCCGCGCCCTGGTGATGCCGACGTAGGCCAGGCGGCGTTCCTCCTCCAGGCCCTTCTCGCCCTTCTCGTCCATGCTGCGCTGGGAGGGGAAGACGCCTTCCTCCCAGCCGGGCAGGAAGACGAGGGGGAATTCGAGGCCCTTGGCGGCGTGCAGGGTCATCACCTGGACGGCGTCGCCGCCGGGGCCGCGTTCGACCTCCATGACCAGCGCCACGTGCTCCAGGAATTCGGTGATGGTCTCGTAGGCGCCGAGCGACTGGACCAGCTCCTTGAGGTCATCGAGGCGGCCTGGGTTCTTGGGGTCCTTGTCGAGCTTGAGGGCGTCGGTGTAGCCGCTCTCCTCCAGGATGGTTTCCATCAGTTGGGCGGGGGACTGCTGGGCGGCCATCGTGCGCCAGCGGTCGATGTCGCGCAGGAAGTTGGAGAGGGCCGTGCGGGTGCGGGCGTTCAGCTCGTCGGTTCCGGCCATGCCGCGACCGGCGAGCGTGGCTGAAACGCCCTTGGCGCGGCCAAGCTGCAGCACCTTCTGCACGGTGGTGTCGCCAAGGCCGCGCTTGGGCGTGTTGACGATGCGCTCGAAGGCGAGGTCGTCATCCTCGGAATGGACCAGCCGCAGGTAGGCGACGGCGTCGCGGATGTGGGCGCGCTCGAAGAAGCGCAGGCCTCCCACCATGACGTAGGGGATCTGCAGCATGATGAAGCGGTCTTCGAAGGCGCGCGTCTGGAAGGAGGCGCGGACGAGGATGGCGACGTCGCCGTACTTGCGGCCGGAGCGCTTCCAGGCCTCGATCTCGTCGGCGACCAGGCGGCTTTCGGCCTCGCCGTCCCACACGCCCCGGACGCGGACCTTTTCGCCGCCATCGGCCTCGGTCCACAGGGTCTTGCCCAGGCGGCCCTTGTTGGCGGCGATCAGGCCGGACGCGGCGGCCAGGATGTGGGCGGTGGAGCGATAGTTGCGCTCCAGCCGGATGACCTTGGCGCCCGGGAAATCGCGCTCGAAGCGCAGGATGTTGTCCACCTCCGCGCCCCGCCAGCCGTAGATCGACTGGTCGTCGTCGCCCACGCAGCAGACGTTCTGGCTCTTCTGGGCCAGCAGGCGCAGCCACAGGTACTGGGCGACGTTGGTGTCCTGGTACTCGTCCACCAGCAGGTATTTGAAGCGGCCATGGTACTCAGCCAGCACGTCCGGATGCCTGGTGAAGAGCGTCAGGTTGTGCAGCAGCAGGTCGCCGAAGTCGCAGGCGTTCACGGTGCGCAGGCGGTCCTGATAGAGGCGATAGACCTCACCGCCGCGGTTCTTTTCGACCAGGCCGTTCTCGGAGGGGGGAAGCTTGTCGGGCGTCCAGCCGCGGTTCTTCCAGTGGTCGATGAGGCCGGCGACGTAGCGCGGGGTCCAGCGCTTGGGGTCGATGTTGCAGGCTTCCAGGACCTGCTTGACCAGCCGCTCCTGATCGTCGGTGTCGAGGATGGTGTAGCTGGACTTCAGTCCCACCAGCTCTGCGTGGCGGCGCAGGATTTGGGCGGCGATGGCGTGGAAGGTGCCGAGCCAGCGCAGGCCCTCGGACTCCGGACCGATGATGGCCGTTATCCGCTCACGCATCTCGCGCGCGGCCTTGTTGGTGAAGGTGACGGCCAGGATTTCCCACGGCCGCGCGTGGCCGGTGGCGAGGATGTGGGCCAGCCGCGTGGTCAGCACCCGCGTCTTGCCGGTCCCCGCGCCGGCCAGCACCAGCACCGGCCCGTCGATCGCCTCCACCGCCTGCCGCTGCTCGGGGTTCAGGCCGTCGAGATAATCCGCCGCCGCCGCGCGCGGGCGGGCGAGGTCGGAGATGCGCGGGGCGGAAAGCGGGGACTCGTCCATGGCCGGAACATATGTAGCACGGAGACGGCGGAGCCAAATCGGCGGGCGCGCGAAAGCGCCTCCACCGTTTCCGGCGAGGTGAGGAGGGAGCGGAGCGCCGGGCGTTTGCCCGGATACCGTGGGGTAGTGGGAGTGTTTCGGCTTGCGCCTGGCGCTCCGCGCGGACCGTTTTCCCGAAGCCGGAGGCGCGCAGGCGTGTTCGGCCTTTCACCTCACGAGGGCCCCGGACGGGCAGGCGAGTTTTCCAGCTCGCCTGTTGCGCGGGTTTACGTCACCCGCGCTGCGATAGCCGCCTCGTCCCCACATACGCACCGGCTCGCAATGTCCGGCTCTGAGATGGACAGACGAGAGGGGCTCCCCGTTCGACCGCACCCACACCGCCGCTTTGGGCTGGATCCACAGCGCCCTCCCCGTGCGGTGGGGTGCAGTGAGTGTGGGGGTAGTTGGCGTGGGGGTGGATAAGTTGGTCCTTCTCCCCTCGCGGGAGAAGGTGTCGGCGCAGCCGACGGATGAGGGGGCGCACCATCCCATCCGCCGCTACAGCTGAACCGCCGCGTTGAAGCGGAGGGTTCTGCGCGCCCCCTCATCCGACCTGCTTCGCAGGCCACCTTCTCCCGCGAGGGGAGAAGGGGAGAGGGCGAGGAACTTAGGTTATCTCCCACCGTTCACCCTCAAGCTTGGCAGGAGAGGCGATGGCGCGCAGGCCGCCCCCGAAGACGAAGCTGCCGCTGGCGATCACGGCGCTGGCCGGGCTGCTGGCCCTCGCGCTGGCGGCGTGGATCGTGTTTGGCCGCAAGCCTCAGCCGGTGACGGCCGAGCCGACGGTGCCGGTGCCCCCGGCCGCCGAGCAGCCGGTTCCGATGCCCAAGCCCAAACCCGCAACGCCGCGCGCCCCTTGAGAGTTGGTAGGCCATGACCGATCCCGACACCGACCCCACCGTCGAGCCCCGTGACGCCCCGCCGCGCGGCGGGCGGGCCAAGAAGGTCCCGCCGCTGGCCTGGATCGTGCTGGGTCTGCTCGTCCTGTTCGCCGTCATCGCGCTGAGCCAGTGCGACGGCCAGCATGTGACGCCGGGCGGCGGGACCATGCCGCAGGCGCAGGTGGACGACTCGCGCGAGGCGGTGATGCCGGCGACCAACGACAACCTGCTGGGCGCCCCGACGGCGTCGAACGAGGCGGCTACTACCGCGCCGTAAGCGCAAACACCCGGCATGCGGAGGCCAGCGGCCGCTCGCCGCGTCCGGCGTCGATGCGGGCGATGAGGGCGGCGAGGCTGATCCGCTCGCGCGCCGCCGCCGCCTCCAGCGCCGCCCAGAACTCCGGCTCCAGCGCTAGCGAGGTCTGGTGGCCGGCCAGTGAGACCGAGCGTTTGCGAAGCTGCGCCATCACGATCCTTGCAACGAAGTGACGGGAGCGTCATTTTCCGCGCCATGACAGCGACTTACGCCCCCGGTATCGATGCCCGCCGGCCGCCGGTGGATCAAGCCCGCGTGCCGCGCGGCGCCTACCGGCTGCAGCCGCTGCGGGCGTGGAAGGCGTTGCGGCGCCTGCTCGCCGACAAGGAGGACACCGCGGCGGTGTTCGAGCTGATGCGCGCCCTGTCGGGGCGGGCCGTGCCGAACGGCTACCAGCGGATGCTAAGGAGCGCGGAGGGCGGGCGGCTGGCCTATGAGGCCGACGAGTTCGCCGAGCGGCTGTCCGACAAGGCCTGGCTGGAGAGCTTCGGGCCGGGCACGGTGGGCGCCGCCTACCGCGCCTTCATCGCGCCGCGCGGGCTGTCGGCCGAGGGGCTGGCCGACGAAAGCCGCAAGACCGAGGACAGCCAGATCGACGCGGCGCACCCCTACCTCTGGTACGCGAGGCGGGTGCGCGACATCCACGACGTCTGGCACGTGCTGACGGGCTACGGCACGGATGGTCTCGGCGAAGCCTGCCTGGTCGCGTTTTCGTACCAGCAGACCAAATCCCTGGGCTTCGCCGTCATCGCCAACGCCGCCAGGAGCCGGAACCGCAAGCTGAAGACGCCCTACCCCTACGCCGAGGCGGTGCGGGAGGGCTTCCGGAACGGCAAGCGCGCGAAGTGGCTGCCGGAAGTCGACTACGTCGCCCTCTTCGCCGAGGACCTGGAGAGCGCGAGGGTCCGGCTGGGGATCGTTCGTCCGGTGATCTACGAAAGCGTCCCCGAAGAGGCGAGAAATCCGCTCAGCGCCGCCGGCTAGGTCCGATTGGCGATTCTCTTCGTGTGCCGACCGCTATCGGTGCTACCCTGTGATTGTGTGGCGACTTGAGCGCCGCGCACGGGTTTCGAGCTACGGCGTGCGGACTTCGCAGGCCTTCGACACCCACAAGGAAGGGACAGCAATGGCTGCCCGCCCCCCAAACGAATCCAGTATGGACATGGCTCTGGCCATGGCGGTGGTGGATTCATCGACCTCGCCAACGGTGCTGCTCGACGAGAACTTCATCGTCCTCGCGGCCAGCACCTCATTCTATCGCGCCTTCAAGACGAACCCTGCCGAGACCGTGGACAAGCCGCTCGCAAGGATCGGCGCCGGCGAGTGGGACGTCCCGCAACTGCGCACGCTGCTGAAGGCCACGGCGGCCGGCGTCGCCCAGATCGACGCCTACGAGATGAGGCTGAAAGCCGGGCCGGCCGCGAAGCGCCAGCTGGTTCTCAACGTCGCCAAGCTGAACTATGGCGACGCCGGTCAGGTTCGCCTGCTGCTCTCCATCGCCGATGTCACGGACGCCCGCGACGCCGCGAAGGCCAAGGACGACCTGCTGCGCGAAAAAGCCATCCTGCTGCAGGAAGTGCAGCATCGCGTCGCCAACAGCCTTCAGATCATCGCCAGCGTCATCCTGCAGAGCGCGCGCAAGGTGCAATCGGACGAGACGAAGCTGTACCTCACCGACGCCCACAACCGGGTCATGTCGATCGCCACCCTGCAACGCCAGCTCGCCGCTTCGCAGCTTCAGGATGTCGCGCTGCTGGGCTACTTCGAGCAGCTGACCGAAAGTATCGGGGCTTCCATGATCCCCAACCACAAACAGCTGACGCTGGTGGTCGATGTCGATGACAGCGTCGTGAAAGCGGACGTGTCCGTGAGCCTGGGGCTAGTGGTGACGGAACTGGTCATCAACGCGCTCAAACACGCCTTTCCCGGAAGGAGACCGGGCCGGATTCTCGTAAGCTATCACTCCGAAGGCGACGGCTGGATCCTGACGGTGCGCGACGACGGCGTCGGCATGCCCACCGGCGCGGCGGCCAGCGCCTCGGGCCTCGGCACCAATATCGTCGCGGCGCTGGCCCGGCAGCTGGACGCCGAGGTCGAGGTGCGCGACGCCGGGCCGGGCGCCATCGTTTCAGTGCGGCGTGCCGGCCGCGGGTCGGCGCGAAGACCGGTGGTGGAGGTCGGCTGAGGCGGCGAGGCCGGTTACTCCCGCTTCTTGCCTTTCAGTTCGCGCGCCGCCTTGTCGGCCCGCGCCTTCTCCAGTTCGCGCTCGGCCCTGGTCCTGCCGAAAGCCGCGCGGTTTTCGGCGGCTTTGGCGGCGGCGGCCTCCCGGTCTTTGGCTTTGCGGCGTTTGTTTAGATTGAGGATTTCGCTCATTGGGGCCGAAACATTCGGGGGCTAACGATTGTTAGTGGGCCCAAGGCCTCTTGCCCGGGCCCTGGTAGCGTAAGGAGTACAGGGGGATGGTGGAAGCGTCTCAGATCCTGCGCCACATGGAGGTGCTGGACGCCGAGGGGGTGTTCGTGGGTCTGGTGACCGGAGTGGCGGGCGCCGAGATAGAACTGGCCGAGGACCATCAGGTCGGGGACCGGCGCCGCCGCATCCCGCTGGCCTGGGTCGACTACACCTGGGACCACAAGTGCAAGCTCAAGCTGACCCGTGACGAGGCGCGGGCGCGGTGGGCGGCGGGGGGCTGAGAACCCTCCTCCCTCAATGGGAGGAGGGCAGGGTGGAGGGTGTGGCCGCTGAGTCTGGGCGATGGGCGCGTGTGGGCTCGGAGCCAAACAGCGCCCGACCGTCGATTCAGTGCACTCACCCCCATCCCCGGCCCTTCCCCCATCGAGGGGGAAGGGGGCTAGCGGACGGCGCCGCAGAAGCGCTGGATGCGGGCGCAGGCGTCTTCCAGCACTTCGTTGGAGGTGGCGTAGGAGATGCGGAAGAAGGGCGACAGGCCGAACGCCGCGCCGTGGACCACGGCGACGCCCTCGCTCTCCAGCAGTTCGGTGGCGAAGTCCTCGTCGCTGTTGATCACCTTGCCGCTGGGCGCGGTCTTGCCGATCAGGCCCTCGCACGAAGGATAGACGTAGAAGGCGCCCTCGGGCGTCGGGCATTTGATGCCGTTCGCCTGATTCAGCATGGAGACGACGAGGTCGCGGCGCTCCTGGAAGAGCTTCTGGTGCGGCTTGATGAAGTCCTGCGTGCCGTTCAGCGCCTCAATGGCCGCCCACTGGGAAATCGACGAGGGGTTGGAGGTCGTCTGGCTGATCATCTTGGCCATGGCCTTGATCAGCGGCTCGGGCCCGCCCGCATAGCCGATGCGCCAGCCGGTCATGGCGTAGGCCTTCGACACCCCGTTCATGGTCAGGGTGCGGTCGTACAGGCGCGGCTCGACCTGGGCGATGGTGGTGAACTCGAAGTCGTCGAACACCAGGTGCTCGTACATGTCGTCGGTCAGCACCCAGACGTGGGGGTGGCGGATGAGGACCTCGGCGATGGCCGCCAGCTCGGCGCGCGTGTAGGCGCCGCCCGACGGGTTGGACGGCGAGTTGATGATCAGCCACTTCGTCTTCGGCGTAATCGCCGCTTCCAGCGCCGCGGCCTGAAGCTTGAAGCCGCTCTCGGCCGTGGTCTCCACCGGCACGGGCGTGCCGCCGGCCAGCAGCACCATGTCCGGATAGCTGACCCAGTAGGGCGCGGGGATGACCACCTCATCGCCCGGGTTCAGGGTGGCGACGAGGGCGTTGTAGATCACCGGCTTGCCGCCCGGCGCGACGTGGATCTGCGAGGGCTTGTAGGTCAGGCCGTTCTCGCGCGCGAACTTGGCGCAGATGGCGGCCTTCAGCTCGGGGCAGCCGTCGGGGTCGGTGTACTTGGTCTTGCCCTCGCGGATGGCGCGGATGGCCGCTTCCTTGATGTTCTCGGGCGTGTCGAAGTCCGGCTCGCCGGCCGACAGGGCGATGACGTCCTTGCCCTCGGCCTTGAGTGCGCGGGCCTTGGCGCTGATCCCGATGGTCGGGGACGGCTTGATGCGGCGCAGGGCTTGCGATTCGAGGG
This sequence comes from Caulobacteraceae bacterium, assembly GCA_036376035.1. Taxonomy (GTDB): domain Bacteria; phylum Pseudomonadota; class Alphaproteobacteria; order Caulobacterales; family Caulobacteraceae; genus Caulobacter. The sequence goes on from DASVBC010000025.1 coordinate 38,033, forward strand.
TCATGGCTGACTCGGCTAGCAGGAGATGCGCGGCTGTTTACGCCCGCCTATGTTGCGGCGCAACGCGACCTCTGAGGTTGACCGCCGAACTGTGATCGGCGAGGCACAGGCCATGCTGCGGCGGCTCACCCGTTTCCTGACCAACCTCGATGCGAGGGCCTGGCGCACGCTGGCCGTGTCGTTCGTGCTGTTCGGCGGCGTGGGGGTGGTGTTCCTGTTCGGCGCGCCGCTGCTGGGCATCTCCGGCGAGGGCGCGGCCGAGAAGATGCTGGGCGCCGCCCACGGGGTCTGGGCGCTGCCGGTGGCGGTGCTGGCCTTCGCGCTGCTGGCCTTCATCGGCGTGCCGCAGTTCGTGCTGATCGCCGCGGCGGTGGTGGCGTTCGGTCCCTGGGAGGGGCTGGCCTACAGCTGGATCGGGACGATGGTCTCCTCGATCATCGGCTTTTTCCTGGGCCGCCAGTTCGGCGGGCGGCTGCTGCGCGACTACGCCGGCGAGGGGATCCGGAAGTTCATGACCCTGATCGGCAAGAACGGCTTCATGGCCAGCCTCATCGTGCGGCTGGTGCCGAGCGCGCCCTTCATCGTCGTCAACATGGCCGCGGGCGTGACGCCGATGCGGTTTCGCGACTTCCTGGCCGGGACGGGGATCGGCATCGTGCCGAAGATCGCCCTGACGGCGTTCGCGGGGAACTCGATCCTGCAGGTCGTGGGGGGGCATGGGGCGCAACACGTCCCGCTGCTCATCGGCGCGGCCCTGATCTGGCTGGTCGCTGGCTGGTACGCCCGCATCTGGCTCAAGCGCAGGGAAGAGGCGGCGGAGGCTGACAGCGAAGGCGAAGCGAGCTAGCTTTTCTCCATGACCGTGCACATGACCATCGAGCTGGACGAGGCCGAACACTCCCGCCTGGAGGAGCTGGCGGCCTATCACGGGGTAAGCTTGACCAAGCTGATGAAAGAATCGGCTGAACGCATCGTGGCCGAGGACAAGGCTTTCCTGGCTGCGGTCCAGAGGGGCAGGGACGATGTCAAAGCCGGGCGCGTCTTTACCCACGAAGAGGTCGTCGCGCGGGCTCTGAAGCGCCGGGAAGAACTGCTATCGCGTGCTGAGGAGAAGTGAGGGTTGTCTGGTCTGCGGCTGCCGAAGCCGACCTTGACGACATCGTCCGCTACATTGCCTACGATAATTTGACCGCTGCCCTGGGCCTGGACGAGCGAATTCGGCAATCGGTAGAGCGCTTGCGGAGCTTGCCCCAGAGCGGACGTATCGGTTTCGCGCCAGACACCCGAGAGGTGGTCGTGCCGCGAACGCCTTACTTGGTCACTTACGAAATCAGCGAGGATGCCGTGATCATCCTGCATGTGACGCACGGGCGCCGAGAGCGGCTATCTGAGCAATAAAGTTGCGCCAAGCCGGCCCTCGCGGCTTTTTCGCGCACGAGTGTTGCGCCTGTAACCACCTTTCGATAGAGAACTTCGCATGCGCACGCTGCTGAACAGCCTGCTTCTTTCCTCGCTGGGGCTTAGCCGCCCCTGGGCGATCGCCTAGCCGCGCGTTTCATCTCGCGGCCGGCGCCCAGGGGCAAAGCAAGAGCCACTCCCCACCAGCGCAAACCGCAGAGACCCCCAGATGCCCAGCCCGGACCACGTCGTAATCTTCGACACCACCATGCGTGACGGCGAGCAATCGCCCGGCGCCTCCATGTCGCTCGACGAAAAGCTGGAGCTGGCCAAGATCCTCGAGGAGATGGGCGTCGACGTCATCGAGGCGGGCTTTCCCATCGCCTCCAACGGCGACTTCGAGGCCGTGCGCGAGATCGCCAGGATCGTGACCGAGAGCACGGTCTGCGGCCTGGCCCGCGCCGCCGCCGCCGACATCGACCGCTGCGCCGAGGCCATCAGGCCGGCCGCGCGCGGGCGCATCCACACCTTCCTGAGCACCAGTCCCGTGCACATGAAGTACAAGCTGCAGATGGAGCCCGAGCAGGTGCTGGAGGCGGTGACCCGCTCGGTCACCCACGCCCGCAACCTGTGCGAGGACGTCGAGTGGTCGGCGGAGGACGCGACGCGGACGGAGCGCGAGTTCCTCTACCGCTGCGTCGAGGCGGCGATCCGGGCGGGGGCGACGACGATCAACCTGCCGGACACGGTCGGCTACTCCTATCCCGACGAGTACGCGGCCATGTTCCGCGACGTGATCGAGAAGGTCCCCGGCGCCGACGGCGTCATCTTCTCCGCCCACTGCCACAACGACCTGGGGCTGGCTGTCGCCAACTCCATCTCGGCGGTGACCGGCGGGGCGCGGCAGATCGAGTGCGCGATCAACGGCATCGGCGAGCGGGCCGGCAACGCGGCGCTGGAAGAGGTCGTCATGGCCCTGAAGGTGCGGGGCGACGTGCTGCCCTACGAGACGAAGATCGACACCCAGCACATCACCCGCGCCAGCCGCTACGTCTCGGCCATCACCGGCTTTCCGGTGCAGTTCAACAAGGCCATCGTCGGCAAGAACGCCTTCGCCCACGAGAGCGGCATCCACCAGGACGGGATGCTGAAGAACCACGAGACCTACGAGATCATGCGGCCCGAGGACGTGGGGCAGGGCGCCACGAACCTGGTCATGGGCAAGCACTCCGGCCGCCACGCCTTCCGCGAAAAGCTGAAGGCGCTGGGCTATGAGCTGGGCCAGAACGCGCTGAACGAGGCGTTCGTGCGGTTCAAGGAACTGGCCGACAAGAAGAAGCACGTCTTCGACGACGACATCATCGCCCTGGTGGACGACGCCCTGGCGCGCGGCTCCGAACGCATCCGCGTCTCGCACCTGCGCGTGGTGGCCGGCACCGAAGGCCAGTCGGCGCAGCTGACGCTGAACGTCGACGGCGAGGACAAGACCGCCGAGGCCAGCGGCGACGGGCCCGTGGACGCGGTGTTCAACGCCATCCACGAGATCGTGCCCCATTCGGCGAACCTGCGCCTCTTCCAGGTGCATGCGGTGACCGAGGGAACCGACGCGCAGGCGCAGGTCTCCGTGCGGCTGGAGGAGGACGGGCGCATCGCCACCGGCCAGGCGGCCGACACCGATACGCTGACCGCCTCCGCCAAGGCCTATGTCAACGCCCTCAACAACCTCTTCTCGCGCAAGGAGAAGGGGCGGCCGGACACGGCGATCGCCAGCGGGTTCTAAAGGGTTGTGATGCGGGCCGCACAAGCGTATGCCCGCGCACGCAATTTGCCTGAAAACCCGTGAAGCGTGGCATGACCCTTTTCGATTCCCCGGCTTTTGAGAACCATGAAGGCGTCCACGCCTTCTCCGACGAAAAGTCTGGCCTGCGCTGCATCATCGCCGTGCACTCCACGCACCGGGGTCCGGCGGCGGGCGGCTGCCGCATGTGGCCGTATCCCGCGGCCGAGGCGGCGCTGGAGGATGCGCTGAAGCTGTCGCGGGCCATGAGCTACAAGAACGCCATGGCTGACCTGGAGCTTGGCGGCGGCAAGGCGGTCATCATCGGGGACTCGCGCAAGGCCAAGACCCCGGCGCTGTTCGAGGCCTTCGGCCGCGCGGTCGAGCGGGTCGGCGGCCGTTACTGGACGGCCGAGGACGTGGGGGTGTCGCCCAGCGACCTGGAGCATGCGCGCAAGCACACCAGGTATGTGGCGGGGCTGGAGGGGCATGCGGCGGCCTCGGGCGATCCCTCGCCGGTGACAGCCGAGGGCGTGTTTCGGGGCGTGAAGCTGTGCGTCGAGCGGGCCTATGGGCGTGACCTGAGCGGCGTGACGGTGGCGATCCAGGGGGTGGGGCATGTGGGCGCCTACCTGGCCCAAAAGCTGCACGCGGCGGGCGCGAAGCTCGTCATCACCGACGTCAACACCCAGGCGCTGGACGAGGTGGCGGGCAAGACGGGCGCCAAGGTCGTGGCGCCGGATGCGATCTTCGACGTGGACGCCGAGGTGTTCGCGCCCTGTGCGCTGGGCGCGGCGGTCAACGCCGAGACGCTGCCCCGGCTGAAGGGCAGGGTGATCGCCGGCGGGGCCAACAACCAGCTGGCCAGCGCCGAGATCGGCCGGGCGGTGTTCGAGCGCGGCATGCTCTATGCGCCCGACTACGTGATCAACGGCGGCGGCATCATCAACGTGGCGGCGGAGATCCGGGCGCTGGACGCGGGCGCGGCCTACGACCCGGCGTGGGTGGAGGCCAAGCTGTCTCGCCTGACGCAGACGCTCGCCGAGGTGCTGGACCAATCGGTTGCTGAGAAGCGGCCGACGAACGAAGTCGCCGACGAGATCGCGAAGAGCCGGATCGGGCGGTAGCTCCCTTCCCCCTGGATGGGGGAAGGGTCGGGGATGGGGGTGGGACGCTGTCCGCGCGCGCTCCCGCCAGCAGCAAACTCCTCGACCTCTTCCACCCCCATCCCAACCCTTCCCCCATCCAGGGGGAAGGGCTTTAGAATACCGCGCAGAAGGCCGGGTTCAGGCGTACGTGCACCTCGTCGCCGACCTGCGGAGCTCCGGCGACCGGGACGCGGGCGAGGGCTGTTTCCTGGTCGGCGTAGAGGGTCAGCTGGACGAAGCCGCCGGCGAAGCGCGCGGCGGTGACCTTGGCGCGGGCGCCTTCGCCGCCGAGGACGAGGCCTTCGGGGCGGGCCATGACGACGGAGCCTGCGCCTTCCAGGTCGCCAAAGGCGGTGTGGACGCGGCCGCCCTCCACGCGCGTGACGGAGAGTTCGTTGGCTTCGCCGAGCAGGCGCGCGGCGTCCATGCTGACCGGGCGCAGGTAGCAGTCGCGCGGGGCGCCGGTCTGGAGGATGCGGCCCTCGCGCATGAGGGCGAGGTCGTCGGCCATCATCAGGGCTTCCTCGGCGTCGTGGGTGACGATGAGCGCAGCCGCGCCGGCGTCGCGCAGGGCTTCGAGGGCGGCGTCGCGGACCTCGGCCTTCAGGCGCCCGTCGAGGCCGGAGAAGGGCTCGTCGAGGAGGATGGCCCTGGGGTTGCGCGCGAGCGCCCGGGCCAGCGCCACGCGCTGCTGCTCGCCGCCGGACAGGGCGCTCGGCCAGGCGCCGGCGCGGTCTGCCAGGCGCACGCGTTCGAGTTCGGCCAGCGCCCGGGCCTTGCGCTGGTCGCGCGCCAGGTGGGTCAGGCCGAAGGCGACGTTCTGCTCGACGGTCAGGTGCGGGAAGAGGGCGTAGTCCTGGAAGACGAATCCGATCTGGCGCTCCTCGGGGGCGAGGTGGCGGTGAGGGCCGGAGAGCAGCTGGCCGTCGGCGTGGATTTCGCCGCCGTCGAGAGGCTCCAGGCCCGCGATCAGGCGCAGCAGGGTGGACTTGCCGCAGCCCGAGGGGCCGAGCAGGCAGGTCAGGCGCCCGGACTGGACGGTGAGGCTGGCGCCGTCGACGGCGGCCTTCTTGCCATAGAGGCGGCGGGCGTTCGCGACCTCGATCATGCGCCGGGCCTGGAGGCTGCGACCTTGCGGGTCAGGAAGACGACCGCGGGGGCGGCGGCGATGACGATGAGGAGCGCCGGCCAGGCGGCCTCGGCCAGCCGCTCGTCGGAGGCGTAACGGTCGGCCAGCACGGCCAGGGTGTCGAAGTTGAAGGGTCGCAGGATCAAGGTCGCGGGCAGCTCCTTCATCACGTCGACGAAGACGAGCAGGGCCGCCGTCCACAGGGCGCCCCGGGCGAGCGGGACGTGCACGCGGCGAACGGCCCCGGCGTCGGTCTCGCCCAGGGTGCGGGCGGCGCGGTCCATCGAGGGGGTGACGCGGGCAAGGCCGGCGTCGATGGGCTCGACGGCGGCGGCCATCAGCCGGGCGGCGTAGGCGAAGACCAGCAGGCCAAGGCCCATGACGACGCCGGTGTTGATCCCGGCGCCCCACAGCACGCTCGCGGGCGCCAGCAGGCCGACGGCCATGACGGCGCCGGGCGTGGCGTAGCCGAGGCTGACGATGCGCTGGATCAGGCGCTGGGTGCGGGCGCCGAAAGCGATCAGCGCGGCGAGGGTGACGGTGACGACGGCGCCCGCCGCGCCGAGGCCCAGCGAGACGGCGCCGGCCCGCAGGATGCGGTCGAACTCGGGGGTGTAGGTCAGGGCGCGGTAGGCCAGCCAGCCGGCGGGAAGGAGCAGGCTGAGCGTCAGAAGTGTGAGGCAAAAAGCTGAGGCTGCCCAGCGGCTTGCGCCGACAAGCGGAACCTCCGTCAGGGTGCGCCAGCGAGCGCTGGAGGCGCCGTAGCTCTCGCCCCTGCGGTTCAGCCGCTCGATCCACAGCAGGACCGCGGCGGCGGCCAGCAGGATCAGCGCCAGGCGGGCCGCGGAGCCGGGCGCGCCGTAGGTGGACCAGCTGCGGACGACGCCGGTGGTCAGGGTCTGGACGCCCAGAAAGCTCACGGCCCCGTAGTCGGCCAGAGTCTCCATCACCGCCAGCGCCGCCCCGGCCGCCAGCGCCGGGCGGGCCAGCGGCAGGGCCACGCGGCGGAAGGCGTCGAGCGGCGAGGCGCCGAGCGTGCGGGCGGCTTCCAGCGCGCAGACGGACTGGCTGACGAAGGCGGCGCGGGCGGTGAGATAGACGTACGGATAGAAGGCGCAGGAGAGGACGAAGGCCGCGCCGGGCAGGCTGCGGATCTCCGGCGCGGCGCTGACGCCGACGGAGCGGAGGAAGGTGGCGACGGGGCCGGCGACGTCCAGCAGATCGGCGTAGGCGTAGGCCAGCGCGAAGGCCGGGGCGGCCAGCGGCAGGGCCAGCGCCCAGGCGAAGAGGTTGCGCCCCGGAAAGCGGTGCATCACGACCAGCCAGGCGGAGACGGCGCCGAGCGTCGTTGCGCCTATCGCCACCAGCGCGGCCAGGGCGGCGGTGGTCGCGGCGTAGCGGACGATCAGCTCCGGCGGAATGGCGGCGCTCGCGGGGCGCGTGAGGGCGAGCCACACCACGGCCAGCAGCGGCAGCACGGCGACAGCGGCGGCGACCAGCGCGCCGAGCCTTAGCGGGGACATCCCCCAAACCGAGTGTCCCCGCGAAGGCGGGGACCCAAACGGCGATTCAGCTTGGGCCCCCGCCTTCGCGGGGGTGATCGGAAGGGTGTGGCTCACCGCCACCCCGCCTGGTCGAACACGGCCTGGGCCTGCGCCTGCCGCTGGCCGTAGATGGCGACGGGCATGGGGTCGGCCTTGAAGTGGCTGTAGGCCTCGACGTCGGCGGGGGGCTTTACGCCCTCGACGGCGGGGTATTCGTGGTTGGCGCCGGCGAAGATGGCTTGCGCCTCGTCGCTCGTCAGGAACTCCAGGAACTGGACGGCGGCGGCCTTGTGGCCGGCGTGGGCGGCGAGCCCGCCGCCGGAGACGTTGACGTGGGTCCCGGTCGTCGCCTGCTCGGGGAAGGCCAGCGCCACCCTGGCGGCGGTCTCTTCGTCGCCGGGGTTCTTCGAGGCGGCGATGCGCAGGAAATAGTAGGTGTTGGTCAGCGCCACCTGGCAGGCGCCGGCGCCCACGGCGCGGATCTGGTCGATGTCGCCGCCCTGGGGCTTGCGGGCCATGTTCGCGACCACGCCCTTCGCCCAGGCCAGCGCCTTGTCGGCGCCCCAGCGCTCGATGAAGCTGGCCATCAGGGAGAGGTTGTAGACGTTGTCGGAGGAACGCACGCACACCTGCCCCCTGAAGCGCGGCGAGGCCAGGGACTCGTAGGTGGCGACCTCCTCGGGGCGGACCTTCGCTTTGTCGTAGGCGATCACGCGGGCGCGGCGGGAAAAGCCCCACCACTGGTGGTCCTCGCCGCGCAGGTGCTCAGGGACCCGCTGTTCGAGGGTGGGGGTGGTGACCGGCTGGAACAGGCCCGCCTGCTGGGCCCGCCACAGGGCCCCGGCGTCGGCCATCAGGATCACGTCGGCGGGCGAGGCGGGGCCCTCGGCCTTCATCCGCTCGATCAGCTGGTCGGGCTCCATCTCCAGCCGGTTGACCTTGATGCCGGTCTCTTTCGTGAAGGCGTCGTAGAGCTGCAGGTCGGCGTCGTAGTGGCGGGCGGTGTAGATGTTGACGACGCCGGTGATCGGGCGTCCGGGCTCCTGGCCTCCGCAGGCGGCGAGGGCGAGCGCGAGGGCGGCGGCGGCGAGGTGGCGGAGCATGGCGTCTCCAGTCGCATAGTTGCGAACCGCTCGCAACTATTTACGCCTTCCGCTGACGCTGGCCCCGGCGTTGCGGTCGAGCGGCAGATAGACGAAGGCGGCCAGCAGGGTCACCGCGCCCACCGCCATGAAGGGCAGCACGAAGCGGTCGGGCGTCAGGGCGCCGTCGGCCCCTCTCGCCAGATGCAGCATCATGCCGCCGAAGCTGATGCCGAGCGCCAGCCCCACCTGCTGGGTGACGGCCGAGAGGGTCGAGGCGGCGGCGATCTTCTCCTGCGGCACGTCGGCGTAGGCCATGGTGTTGGCGGCGATGAAGTGGTTGGCGCGCGAGAAGCCGGACGCGAACAGGGCCGCCATAATGACCAGCGCCGGCGTCGAGGCGCGGAAGAAGGCCGGCAGGGTGACCAGCACCACGCTCGCCAGCACCGAGGCGATCAGCTGCGGCTTGAAGCCGAAGCGTTTGACGCTGGCGGAGACGAACGGGCGGGCGGCGAGGACGCCGAGGCCGCCGGCGAGGGTGACGGAGCCCTGCTGAAGCGGCGTCCAGCCAAGACCGACCTGGAGGAGGAGGGGCAGCAGGAACGGCCCGGCCCCAACGCCCAGCCGCACCATCGTGCCGCCGAGGACGCTGGCGCGATAGGTGGGCAGCTTGAAGAGGCCGAGATCGAGGATAGGGCGGGTCTTGGCGCGGGCCTGCAGGATGTAGGCGACCAGCGCGACGACGGCGGCGGCGATCACCACCGCCTGCCACAGGGGCGGGATCAGGCCCATGCCGGCGGTCTCGGCGACGGCGACGACGCCGGTGATGGCCGCGGCCGACAGCCAGAAGCCGCCCCAGTCGAAGCGGCCGGGGTGGCTTCCCCTCAGCGGTGCGACCCAGCGCATGACGGCGGCCATCCCGATGAGGCCCACGGGGATGTTGATGTAGAAGATCCAGGGCCAGTCGGCGACGCTCAGCACAAAGCCGGCCAGCGGCGGCCCGATCAGCGGACCCACCAGCGCGGGCATGGTGAACCAGCCCATGCCGCGGATCAGGTTCTCCTTGGGCGTGGAGCTGACCACGATCAGCCGCGCAACGGGCGTCATCAGCGCCCCGCCCATGCCCTGGACGATCCGCGCGCCGACGAGCTCGGCCAGGGTCCGGGACAGGCCGCAGAGCGCCGAGCCGAGCAGGAAGACGCTCATGGCGATCAGGAAGACGCGGCGCGCCCCGAACCGGTCGGCCGCCCAGCCGCTGATCGGGATGAAGACGGCCAGGGCCAGGATATAGCTGGTCAGGGCCAGCTTCAGGTGCACGGGGTCGGCGTGGAAGGCCTGCGCCAGCGTCGGCAGGGCCGTCGACAGGGCGGTGGAGTCGATGAACTCCATGAACAGCGCGCTGGCCACGGCGAGGGAGGCCAGCCGCTGACTTACGCCGCTGGGGGGAGACGGCTCGTCGCTTTGCACGCGGCGGACTTAGACCCGCCGCGCGCCGCGCTCAACCGCTCAGACCGCGACGAGGGCCGGCTGGTAGTCGAAATCGCGGGGATCGACGCGCCTGGTCTGGGCGCGGTAGCTGAAGGTGAAGCCGGGCCACAGGGTCGTGTTGCGGCCGTCCTCGGTCTGGTACCAGCTCTTGCAGCCGCCCTGTTGCCAGACGGTCTTGGCGATCTTGTGCTGGATGGAGGCGCTGAAGGTCGCCTGCACGGCCTTCCTGGGGCTCATCCACACCGCGCCCTTCTGGTCCATCGAGTGGATGGCCTCCATCGCGAACCGGATCTGGCTCTCGATCATGTAGATCATCGAGTTGTGGCCAAGGCCGGTGTTGGGGCCCATCAGGAAGAAGAGGTTGGGATAGCCGCTGACGGCGATGCCCAGGTAGGCCTCGGCGTGCGGGTTCCATTCGGCGTTCAGGTGGCGTCCGCCGACGCCCCACACCTGCACCGGATTCAGCGCGTCGGTGGCGGCGAAACCGGTGCCGTAGATGATGGCGTCGACGGGACGCTCGACGCCGTCGCTGCTGACGACGCCCTTGGCCGTGATGCGGTCGATGCCGCCGGTGACCAGCTCCACATTCGGCTGGGATACGGCGGGGTAGTAGTCGTTGGAGATCAGCACGCGCTTGCAGCCCATCGTGTAGTCGGGCGTCAGCTTCTGGCGCAGGGCCGGGTCCGGGACCTGCTTCTTGAGGTGGTTCTCGGCGATCTTCTGGGCGGCCTTGATCAGGCGCGGATCGACGTTGAAGCCGAGCGCCCGGACCTCGTTCTCGCAGTAGATGCGACCGCGCAGGAAGGTCTGGAAGATCGGGGCGCGCTTGAACAGCCACTTCTCCCAGCCGCGCATGGCCCGATCCGGCTTGGGCATGATCCAGGGCGGCGTGCGCTGGAAGAGGTGCAGCTTGGCGACCTTGGGCTGGATCTGCGGCACGAACTGGATGGCGCTGGCGCCGGTGCCGATCACGGCCACGGTCTTGCCGGTGAGGTCGTAGTCGTGGTCCCACTCGGCCGAGTGGAAGACCTTGCCCTTGAAGGACTTGGCGCCCTTGATGTCGGCGTACACGGGGCGCGAGAGGCCGCCCATGCCGGAGGCGACGACGCGGGCGGTCAGCGCCTCGCCGTCGTCGGTCTTGATGCGCCAAAAGCCCGCCGCCTCGTCGAAGCGCATCTCCAGCACCTTCTTGTTGAAGCGCAGGTGCGGGCGCAGGCCGTACTTGTCGGCGACGTGGTTCAGGTAGGCGCGGATCTCCGGCTGGCTCGGAAACATCCGCGACCAGTTGGGGTTCGGCTCGAACGAGAAGCTGTAGAGGTGGCTGGAGACATCGCACGCGCAGCCCGGATAGGTGTTGTCGCGCCAGGTGCCGCCGACGCCGTCGGCCTTCTCCAGGATGACGAAGTCGCGGCGGCCGTCCTTCAGCAGGGCCACGCCCATGCCAAGGCCCGAGAAGCCGGAGCCGAGGATGGCGACATCCACGTCGGGCTTTTGGCCGCCCGTGAGGGTGGAGGAGCGGACGGGAGCGTTCATGCCGTGACTTCCATTGGATCGGCGCGGCCGGAGGCGACCACGCCAGTCTTCAATGGTAAGTTATCAGCGATCAGTCAAGCAAATTTACATCAATGTCAGCGACCGGGCCGCGGCCTGATGACGCGCTTTTCCTTGATCTTCTTGCACAGCTTGTCGGCCTTCTGCCCGTGCTGCGGGATGGGGGCGGAGGTCGGGATGCAAAAGCCGAGGGTGGGGTCTTGCTGCTGAAAGCCGGTAGGCATGGCGTTCTCCCTTGGCCCGCGATTATGCCGCCGCCTGGACGCCGGCGGGCGTCACTTCCACGTGCACGGTCATCTGGCAGCGGCCAGGGTCGCCGATCACCGAGCCCGAGACGGGCGCGGCCTCGGCCGGCGTGCGGCTGGCGGCGACCGGGATGAGGTCGGCGGACTCGGCGATGCCGTTGGTCGGGTCGAACTCCATCCAGCCAAGGTCGGGCAGGAAGACCTCGCACCAGGCGTGGGTGGCGCCGGCGCCCCGGGCGGTCTGGTTGGGGTCGTGCAGGTAGCCGGTGACGAAGCGGGCCGCGTAGCCGAGCCGGCGCAGCGCCTCCACCATCAGCCAGGCGAAGTCGCGGCAGCTGCCGCTTTGCAGGCGCAGCGTGTCGTGCGGCGCCTGGACGCCCTGCGCCTCGCGCGCCTGGTAGGCGAAGTCGGCGTGGATGGCGCGCGTCAGGCGCAACAGGAAGTCGACCGCCGACTCGTCGGGCGATCCCATGTGGGCGTGCAGCCAGGCGACCATGACCCCCGCCTCGTCCTCGGTCGCGGGCTCGATGAACGGGTTCAGCACCGTGCGGTCGGCGCCGGAATAGACGATGGGGGTGGAGGTGTGCGGATCGTCCGGGCGGAAGGGCGCCAGCGGGGCGGGGTAGCGCTCGATGACCAGGCGGCTGGTGACGCTGAGCTGCCGAGCCTCGCCCCGTGGCGCGAACCAGCACAGGCAGTTGCCGATGGCGTCATAGACCCAGCGCGTCTGGCCGGGCGGGGAGAGGGTCAGGTTCGCCTCGACCACCCGCAGGGCATGGCTGTCGCGCGGGCGGAGCAGCAGCCGCTGCGGCCCAAAGCCGACCGCCCGCTCATAGTCGTAGCGGGTCTCATGCACGATGGTCAGACGCGTCACGAAGGGGAAACCGGCGGCGCGCGCGGCCAGTTCCTTCTCCCCCCTGGCGGGTATAGGGTCGCGTTCGGTGAACATTGTTCGGGCCGGTGGGGCGCCCATGGACGATCTGTCCGAGGTGTTGCGGGTGGTGGCGCTGGGCGGCGGGGTCTTCCTGGACGCCGAGTTCACCGAGCCGTTCGCCTTTGTCGGCAAGGCCGCGCGGACGCTGTGCACCGGGATGCCGGTGCATGGGGAGCTGATCTGCTTCCACTATGTGATCGAGGGCGGCTTCCACGTCAGCATCGAGGGGGTCGATGAGGCCTGGGTGGCCGCCGGGCAGACGGTGATGCTGCCGCGCAATCCCATGCATGTGCTGGCCAGCCGCAAGGGCCTCTTGCCGACCAGCGGGGCGCAGGTCGACAGCGACGGCGGCGGCCTGCCGAGGCTGCGGCACGGCGGCGGCGGGGCGATGACGCGGGTGGTCTGCGGCTTCCTGGCGGGCAATGAGCTGCTGGAGGCGATCGTCTCGACGCTGCCGAACCTGCTGGTGCTGGACGTCGCCGCGCTGCGGACCGGTCAATGGATCGCCGACAGCTTTCGGATGGCGGCGATGACGCAGCTGGACGCCGGGCCCGGGTCGGCGGTGGTGCTGACCAAGATGTCGGAGCTGCTGTTCCTGGAAAGCCTGCGCCGGCACCTGATGGACGCGCCGGCGGAGGACCGCAGCTGGGCGGCGGGACTGCGCGACCCGCAGGTGCGGCGGGCGCTGTCGCTGCTGCACGCGCGGCCGACCGAGCCGTGGACGGCGGACGATCTGGCCGCCGAGCTCGGCATGTCGCGGTCGGCCTTCGCCACGAAGTTCACCAGCGTGATGGGCATGCCGCCCATGCGCTACCTGACGCGCTGGCGCATGCGGCTGGCGGCGAGCGACCTGACGGCAAAGGGGCGGTCGGTGTCGGAAGTGGCCTTCGATCTCGGCTACTCGTCGGAGGCGGCGTTCACTCGGGCCTTCCGGCGCGAGTTCGGGGCGCCGCCCGGGGAGTGGCGCGCCCGCGCCTCGGCCAACTGATGGCGTTTCGGTCAAGAATCCCGGAGGCGCTGGAATACCGGCGCCCAGTGGACGCCCGTACAACGACGGCATGCACAAACTGTCATGCCAACCAAGGAACGAGGCTATGAAAAAGTACGTCATCCAACGGGACATCCCGAAGGTGCACTGCATGGGTCCGGACGAGCTGAAGGGCGCCGCCGCCACGTCGAACGACGCGCTGGCCAAGCTCTCGCCGCGCGTCCAGTGGCTGCACTCCTATGTGACGCCGGACAAGACCTTCTGCATCTACCTGGCCGAGGACGAAGAGGCGGTGCGCGAGCATGCCAGGCTCTCCGGCTTCCCGGCCAACGTGATCAGCGAAGTCACCACCATCATCGACCCCAGCACCGCGCACTAGGCGGCGCGGAAGGGCCGAAGCCATCGCGCTTCGGCCCTTTCTGCGTCGTGCATGCCAGGAACTTGCCGGACGCGGAGACCAAGGCCCGGGCTTGCGCGACGAGGCGGCTTGCGTGGGAGTTGGCCGGCCAGGGTTGCGCTTACGTCACGACATCTGTGACTGTCGCTCAACAAAGGGAGAGCGAGCATGATGGTCTTCAGTGTGCTCTATCCGGCCAAGGCCGGCGCGAAGTTCGATTTCGACTACTACATGGCCACGCACATTCCGCTGGTGCGCGAGGCGTTCGGATCAAACCTGAAGTCGGTGGACGTGCACCAGGCGATGAGCGCCGGCGACGGCTCGGCGGCGCCGTTCGTGGCCATGGCTCACCTGAACTTCGAAAGCCCCGAAGCCATGCAGGCGGCGCTGACCAGCGAACGCGCCGGCGAAGTCATGGCCGATATCGCCAACTTCACCGACATCACGCCCCAGTCTGTGGTCAGCGCCGCGCGCTAGGCTCGAAACCCCGCCTCGGCGAAATCCAACATGCGCTTCAGCAGGCCATCGACGTCGTCTTCGTGGGTGAGGCCTTCGGAGAGGACGTTGAGGCGGTCCAGTTCGAAGAAGCGGTTCTGGTGGATCATGCCGAGCGCGAAGTGGAGGCGCCAATAGACCTCCTCGGGCGCCAGCTCGGGCATGGCCGCGATCAGGGCGTCGGAGAAGCGGCGCAGGTGGGTCACGTCCGTGCGCAGGGCCTCGCGCATGTCCTCGGTCCCCTCGCTGCGGGCGCGGATCAGGAACTGCAGGGCGATGCGGCGGTCGTTGGCGGGCGCCAGCCAGCGGACCGGCGGGGCGAACAGGGCGGTGAGGATGTCGCGCACCGGGGGTTTGCCCCCGTGGCGGTCGTTGGCCTCGTGCAGCATGCGCGCGCGGTCGCGGTTCAGCTCGGCCGTGCGGCGCTTGAAGATGTCGAAGAGCAAGGCGTCCTTGGAGCCGAAGTGGTAGTTGACGGACGCCAGGTTCACGCCGGCCTCGGCGGTGATGTCGCGGACCGACACGTTCTGGAAGCCGTGGAGGGCGAACAGCCGCTCGGCGGCGTTGAACACCTGGTTCTTGGTAGCGGCCTCGGTTTCGGGCGCGTCGGCGTCCCGTTCGTGGATCACGCTCACAACTTGTTCTCCCCCTTACCCATAGGGAAGCTTACGGAGTCGGGGGCGACACGCAAGCTGTATTAAACGTCTGTTTCAGCCACGGACCAGTTCGCGCATGGCCTTGTCCAGACCTTCGATGGTCAGGGGGAACATGCGGTCGTTCACCAGCGTCTTCATCACCTCGATGGACTGGGTGTAGTTCCAGTGCCGCTCGGGGGTGGGGTTGAGCCAGACCATGCTGGGGTAGATCTGCGCCACGCGGTCCATCCAGATGGCGCCCGGCTCCTCGTTCCAGTGCTCCACCGAGCCGCCGGGATAGGTGATCTCATAGGGGCTCATGGTGGCGTCGCCCACGAAGATGACCTTGTAGTCGGCCGGGTATTTGTGGAGCACGTCCCAGGTGTTCAGCTTCTCGGTGTGGCGGCGGCGGTTGTCCTTCCAGACGCTCTCGTAGAGGCAGTTGTGGAAGTAGAAGAACTCGAGGTTCTTGAACTCGGTCCGCGCGGCGCTGAACAGCTCCTCGCAGAGCTTGATGTGGCTGTCCATCGAGCCGCCGATGTCGAAGAAGATCAGCACCTTGATCTTGTTGCGCCGCTCGGGGCGCATGACGATGTCCAGGTAGCCCTTGCGCGAGGTGCCCCTGATGGTGCCGTCGAGGTCCAGCTCGTCCGGTGAGCCCTCGCGGGCGAACTTGCGCAGGCGGCGCAGCGCGACCTTGATGTTGCGGGTGCCAAGCTCGACCGAGTCGTCGAGGTTCTTGTACTCGCGCTTGTCCCAGACCTTCACCGCCTTGCCGTGGCGGCCCTTGTCCTGGCCGATGCGCACGCCTTCGGGGTTGTAGCCGTTGGCGCCGAAGGGGGATGTTCCCCCCGTGCCGATCATCTTGTTACCGCCCTCGTGGCGCTCTTTCTGCTCGCGCAGGCGCTCCTGGAGCATTTCCATCAGCTTTTCGAAGCCGCCCATGGCCTCGATCTGCTGCTTTTCCTCCTCGGTGAGGAACTTCTCGGTCAGGGCCTTGAGCCACTCGGCCGGGATGTCGGCGGTGATGCCCTCCTCAACCGTTTCCAGGCCCTTGAAGACGTGGCCGAAGACGCGGTCGAACTTGTCGAGGTTCTTCTCGTCCTTCACCAGGGCGGTGCGCGAGAGGTAGTAGAAGTCGGTGACGGAGCGCTCGATCACGCCCTTATCCAGCGCCTCCATCAGCGCCAGGTACTCCTTCAGCGTCACGGGCACCTTGGCCTGACGAAGCTCGGAGAAGAAGCGCATGAACATGGAGGCGGCGGCCTTCAGGCGAACAGTTGTTTGAGGCCGCCGAAGATGGGCCTCAGCGCTTGTTCTGTCCAGCCTCGGCGACCACCGGCTTGGGCCCAAGCGAGGGGTCGGTCATCACCATCAGCCGCGTCAGCCACAGCATCTCGCTGAGGCTCTCGGCCTGGGTCTGAACCGACACCGGGCCGGCCGAGCGCATGATGATCATCCAGTCGCCCACCCGCGCGGTCGAGATGCGGGTGAAGGCCCAGTCGTCCTCGGTGCGGGCCAGGTACCAGGCGGTCTTGCTGGGCGGCGCCTCGACGGCGAGCTTGCTGAGGATTTCCTGGCCGCCGTCGCGGCTCACCTTGATGCGCATGGCGTCGGGCCAGCGGCCCTTCACCTCGGCGAGGGCTTCGTCGAAGGCCTTCTCGGCGGTGTCGCCGTCGTGGGCGCGGCGAATGAAGTAGGTGGTCTGGAAGAGGCCCGTGGTCGGCCCGTCGCAGCCGACCTCGTCACCCTTCGGCACGCCGCTGGTGACCAGGAGGGCGTTCACGCTGCCCGGATTGAACAGGCACTGGAAGTTGCTGGCCTTGTGCCGGATCAGGATAGCGCCGTCGCGCGTCTCGTTGAGGAACAGCTCAGGCGCGCCGGTGGCGGCGATCAGCTTGTCGGCTTCCTGGCGCGTGGCCTCGTTGACCGGGCTGGTCATGGGCTTGGTGGCCGGCTTGGCGTAAGCGCCGCCCACGACCGCAAGGGCTATGGCTGCCGACGCGGCAAGCCGCGCGATCGTCGAAATCATACCTGGGCTCTCCCCCAATTGCGTTCAGTACCCCCCCGAACGCGCCGGCTCCCACAACTCAGGCCGGAGTCGACCGGCGCAGTATGAACTCCCGATCCCGCACGCGTCCAACGGGAAACTCGTACTCGCCGACCTTTTTGAACCCGAGGCGGGCGTAGAGACGCTGGGCGCCGTGGTTTTGCGACCAGACGCCGATCCAGACGCGCCGGCCGCCCAGCCAGTCCAGGGCGGTGTGGAGAAGGCGCGAACCGACCCCCGCTCCCTGATGGGCCTTCAGCAGGTAGAGGCGCTTGAGTTCGCCGTCTTCGGGCGCGACGTCGGGGTGGGGAAGGTCGCAGGGGCCGGCCAGAGCATGGCCGACGGCCCGCCCGTCCACTTCGACGAGCCAGGCGGCCTTGGCGGGATCGGCGAGGACCGCGCGGGTCGCCTCAAGGCCGTAGGCTTGCGCCAGAAACGCCGCCAGGTCCTCGGGCGGGTAGAGGTGGCCGAAGGTCTCGGTGAAGGTCGCCGCCGCGATGTCCGACAGCGCCCGCGCATCGGCGGGCGCGGCTCTTCTGATCGTGAGTGAATCAGTCATCCAACATCCCGTCATCCCGGCCGGAGCGAAGCGAAGAGCCGGGACCCAGAGCCACCGCCACCACGCCTGGGTCCCGGATCGGCCTTGCGGCCGTCCGGGATGACGGCGAAAGTTGAGCCCATGGTCGCCCTCTACACCCATCTGGACATGCTCGACCACCGGCCGGGGGAGGGGCATCCCGAGCGGCCGGAGCGGCTGGGGGCGGTGATCGACGCGCTGAACGACGCGACCGACCTGGACCTGGAGCCGAAAGAGGCGCCGCAGGTGGAGATCGCCGATCTCCTGCGCATTCACCCGCGGGCCTATGTGGATGCGATCCTGGCGGCGGGTCCGTCGTCGGGGCGGGCGAGGCTCGATCCGGACACCATGCTCTCGCCCGGCAGCGTGGCGGCGGCGCGCAGGTCGGCGGGGGCGGTGGTGTGCGCGGTGCGCGATATCGCGGCGGGGAAGGAGACGCGGGCCTTCTGCGCCGTTCGGCCGCCGGGGCACCATGCGGAGCCGGAGACGGCGATGGGCTTTTGCGTCTTCTCCAACGTCGCGGTGGCGGCCAAGGCCGCGCAGGCCGCGGGGCTGGCGCGGGTGGCGGTGGTCGATTTCGACGTCCACCACGGCAACGGCACCCAGGCCGCCTTCGAGAACGACCCCAGCGTCTTCCTCGCTTCGATCCACCAGCGACCGCTTTATCCCGGCACCGGCGACCCGGGCGAGACGGGGGTGGGCAACATCGCCAACGGGGTGGTCGGGCCGCATTCGCCGCGCGAGAAGTGGCGGGCGGTGTTCGAGGGGCTGCTGAGCAAGGTGGACGCCTTTGCGCCGGACCTGATCATCATCTCGGCGGGCTTCGACGCCCATGCCCGCGACCCGCTGGCCAGCCAGTCTCTTGAGGCCGAGGACTTCGCCTGGGCCACCCGCGCCGTCGTGTCGCTGGCCAATGGCCGGGCGAAGGGCCGTATTGTGTCGTCTCTTGAGGGCGGCTACGACCTAGAGGCTCTGGGCCAGTCGGCCCTGGCCCATGTGCGGGCGTTGCAGGAGGGGTGACGGAGGTGACGCCGGCCGCTGGCCGCAATTGTCTCCGACAATCATGGCTGCGTTGAACGCCGACCAGACACCCGTAAAGCCGGGCTCCATCATCCTGGCCCGCCACGGCGAGCCGGGCCTGTCGCGCAAGGTGCGCTTCGACGCGGCCGGCTATCGCGAGTGGTGGGCCAGGTACGAGGACACCGGCCTGCGCGAAGGCCAGATGCCGCCGGCCGCGCTGGCCGCCATGGCCGAGAAGGCGGGCGTGATCATCGCCTCGACCCGCAAGCGCTCCATCGAGACGGCGCACGCGGTCTCCGGCGGACGGGCGTTTTCGCAGGACCCGCTGTTCATCGAGGCGCCCCTGCCGCCGCCCAGGTGGCCCAGCTGGATCAAGCTGTCGCCGCGCATGTGGGGGTTCTTTGCGCGCTTCTGGTGGTGGTTCTTCGACCATCACGACGGCCAGGAAACCCGCAAGGAGGCCGAGGCGCGGGCGAGCGAGGCGGCGAAGATGGTCTCCGAAATGGCCGAGAACGGGCAGGACGTGCTGATCGTCGCCCACGGCTTCTTCAACACCATGATCGGCGAGGCCCTGAAGCGCCGCGGCTGGCGGTGCGCGGAGGACCAGGGCTACCGCTATTGGAAAGCGCGGATTTTCCGGCGCTCTTGAACCCTCCTCGAACTGCACACACCCCCATCCCCGGCCCTTACCCCATCGAGGGGGAAGGGAGACGTTGCCGAGCTAAATCACCGCCACTAGGGTGCGCCCATGACCGACGCCGCCGCAGACCTCTCCAACCTGACGTTCGAACAGGCCCTGGCCGAGCTGGAGAAGATCGTCTCCGAGCTGGAGAGCGGGCAGGCGCCGCTGGAGCGGTCGATCGAAATCTATGAGCGCGGCGCGGCGCTGAAGGCGCACTGCGAGACCAAGCTCGAGGCCGCGCGGCTGAAGGTCGAAAAGATCGTGCTGGGCGCCAACGGCCCCACAGGCGTCGAGCCCGCCGAGTTCACCTGATGGCGTTGACCGGCCTCGCGCGGCGGGTCGCCGAGGCGGCCGATCTGGTGACGGTGGCGCTCGACGAGCTGTTGCCGCGCGCCGATGGCCCGGAGTCCCGGCTGACCGAGGCGATGCGCTATGCGGCGCTTGGGCCCGGCAAGCGGCTGCGGCCCTTCTTCGCCATCGAGACCGGCAAGATGTTCGACCTGCCTGACCGGCCGGTGCTGCGGGCGGCGTGTGCGCTGGAGTGCATCCACGCCTACAGCCTGATCCACGATGACTTGCCGTGCATGGACGACGACGACATGCGCCGCGGCCGGCCGACCGTGCACAGGGAGTACGACGAGGCGACCGCCGTACTGGCCGGCGATGCGTTGCAGGCGGCTGGCTTCGAGATCATGGCTCACCCCGACACGCACCAGGACGCGGGCGTGCGTATCGAACTGGTCAAGAAGCTGGCGCTGGCGGCGGGGGCGTCAGGGATGTGCGGCGGCCAGATGATCGACCTGATGGGGGTGCGCGACGATTTCGGCGCCGTGGCGCGGATGCAGCGGATGAAGACCGGCGCGCTGATCGCCTTCGCCTTCGAGATACCGCTGTGCATCGCCCACGCACAGGATAGCGAGCGCCATGCGCTGATGGCCTTCGCGCAGGATCTGGGCCTGGCCTACCAGATCGTCGACGACCTGCTGGACGTCGAGGGCGAGGCCGACCTGCTGGGCAAGGCGACGGGCAAGGACGCCGGCAAGGGCAAGGCCAACTACGTCACCCTGCTGGGCGTCGAGGCGGCGCGCGAGCGGGTGCGGCACCTGGCGGACCAGACGCGGGCGCACCTGGACCTTTTCGGCGAACGGGCGACTTACTTAAGGGCCAGCGTGGATTTTGTGTTAGACCGCCGCGCGTAACCCATTTTCGGCCTGTCCATGCCTCCTGCCACGCCTTTGCTCGACAAGATCGCCTCGCCCGCCGACACCCGGGGGCTGTCCGTGCCGGAGCTGAAGCAGCTGGCCGAGGAGCTGCGGGCCGAGACCATCGATGCGGTGTCGGTGACCGG
Source organism: Caulobacteraceae bacterium (assembly GCA_036376035.1). Lineage (GTDB taxonomy): Bacteria > Pseudomonadota > Alphaproteobacteria > Caulobacterales > Caulobacteraceae > Caulobacter. The sequence goes on from DASVBC010000025.1 coordinate 58,521, forward strand.
CGGCCACCTGGGCGCGGGGCTGGGCGTCGTCGAGCTGACGGTCGCCTTGCACCACGTGTTCGACACGCCGCGCGACATCCTGATCTGGGACGTCGGCCATCAGGCCTATCCGCACAAGATTCTGACGGGCCGGCGCGACCGCATCCGCACCCTGCGCCAGGGCGGGGGCCTCTCGGGCTTCACCAAGCGGGCCGAGAGCGAGTACGACCCGTTCGGCGCCGCCCACGCGGCGACCTCGATCTCGGCCGCCCTGGGCTTCTGCGCCGCCCGCGACCAGAAGGGCGAGGACAACAAGGTCATCGCCGTGATCGGCGACGGCTCGATGAGCGCGGGCATGGCCTACGAGGCCATGAACAACGCCGCCGAGACGACCGGGCAGCTGATCGTCATCTTGAACGACAACGACATGTCGATCGCCCCGCCGGTCGGCGGGATGAGCGCCTACATGGCCCGCCTGGTCAGCGGCGGCGGCTATCAGCAGCTGCGCAAGCTCGGCAAGCGCGTGGCCGGCGCCCTGCCGGGGCCGCTGCAGGAAGCCGCCCGCAAGGCCGAGGAGTTCGCCCGGGGCATGGTCACCGGCGGCACCTTCTTCGAGGAGCTGGGCTTCTACTACGTCGGCCCCATCGACGGGCACGACCTCGATGCGCTGGCGCCGGTGCTGGAGAATGTCCGCGACTTCTCCGGCAAGCCGGTGCTGGTCCACGTCGTCACGCAAAAGGGCAAGGGTTACGCGCCCGCCGAGAACGCCGAGGACAAGTACCACGGCGTGGTCAAATTCGACGTCGTCACCGGCCAGCAGGTCAAGGGCGCGGGCGGTCCGCCGAGCTACACCAAGGTGTTCGCCCAGGCGCTGGTCAAGGAGGCGGCGAAGGACGACAAGATCGTCGCCATCACCGCCGCCATGCCGTCCGGCACGGGCCTCGACCTCTTCGCCAAGACCTATCCGGACCGCACCTTCGACGTCGGCATCGCCGAGCAGCACGCGGTGACCTTCGCGGCGGGGCTGGCGGCGGACGGGATGAAGCCGTTCGCGGCCATCTACTCGACCTTCCTGCAACGCGGCTATGACCAGGTGGTCCACGACGTGGCCATCCAGCGCCTGCCGGTGCGCTTCGCCCTGGACCGGGCGGGGCTGGTCGGGGCGGATGGGCCCACGCACGCCGGGTCGTTCGACATCGGCTACATGGGCGCGCTGCCCGGCATGGTGGTGATGGCCGCCGCCGACGAGGTGGAGCTGGCGCGGATGGTCGCCACCGCCGCCGCCATCGACGACCGGCCCAGCGCCTTCCGCTATCCGCGCGGCGAGGGGCTGGGGCTCGAGATGCCCGAAGTCGCCGAGCCGCTGGAGATCGGCAAGGGCCGCGTCGTGCGCGAGGGGACGGCGGTCGCCATTCTCTCCTTCGGCACGCGCCTGGCCGAAAGCCTCAAGGCCGCCGACAAGCTGGCGGCGCGAGGTGTCTCGGCCACCGTGGCCGACGCGCGCTTCGCCAAGCCGCTCGATATCGAGCTGATCCTGCGGCTGGCGCGCGAACACGAGGCGCTGATCACGGTGGAGGAGGGCGCCGTCGGCGGCTTCGGCGGCTTTGTGCTGCAGGCGCTGGCCGAGCATGGGGCGCTGGACCGGGGGTTGAAGGTCCGCACCCTGACCCTGCCCGACATCTTCCAGGACCAGGACAAGCCCGAGGCCATGTACCACCAGGCGGGCCTGGACGCGGACGGCATCGCCGCCGCGGCGCTCGGCGCGCTCGGCATCGACAACGTTTCGGCGGCGGGACGGCGGGCTTAGGCTCTCCCAACCCTCCGTTCATCCCGACGAAAGTCGGGACCCAGTACTTTCCAGCGGAGTGCTGACTGGACAGACCTGGGTCCCGACTTTCGTCGGGATGAGCGGGTTTTGGGGTTAGGCGCAGGCTTGGAAGAACTGAGTGACAGCAGTTTTCTGGCCTGCATCGGCATCCAGCTTCACCTTCTGACCGCCGGCCAGCAGGGTCAGGTCGCCGGTTTCGGCGAAGTGGGTGAGGGTGGGGGCCTTGGCGCGGGCTTCAGCCTCGATGATGGCGCCGCCGAGTTCGCTGGGATAGGCCGCGCCGGCAAACCGGTGCTGATCGCCGCCGGAGGCGAGGGTGATGTCGCTCCGCGCATCGTCGGTCAGGGCCGACATGGTCACGCGGCCCGAGCCCGGGGCGCAGGTCATCATCAGCAGGACATCGTCGGAGTTGGGGGCGCCGTAGGCGAGCTTTTCGCCTTCGCCTTCCACCTGCTGGTAGCTCCAGGCGTACTGCGGCGCCGCGCCATTGGCGGCGCAGGCGCCGGCCAGGCCGGCGGCGAAGAGGGCTGCAAGGGCAAGACTACGGGACACTGACGACGCCTCCTGGATGAGGAAACGCGTCATGGAACCCGTGGCTCCAAGCGGCGCCGTGGCGGATCGTAAACGCCCGTTAAGACTCGACTCGCGAGTCTTGGCGGCGAGCGCAACCGATTCCCGGTTTGGGCGCGTATCCTTGGGCGGACGATTCGTTGTCTTCGATGCGGGAAGCCATGGCCGAGCCCCTGGACAAGGGACCAAAGCGGTTTGACCTGCTGGCCCTGCTGGCGGCGGGGTTCTTCCTGCTGGCCGTGGGGTTTGCGGCCGTGCCGGCGCTGCAAGCCGGCCCGGCGACGCTGGCCGGGCTGATGCTGCTGGCGGGACTGGCGGGCGTGGCGTTCCTGGGGCTGCTGGCCTTTCGGGCGAGCGCCAAGCCGGTGGAGGAAGACGACGCCTCCGAGGCCTTTCTGCGGGCGCTGTCCGAGGCGGCGGCGGTGGTCGGGGCCGACGGGCGGGTGGTCTGTTTCAACGGCCCCTGGCGCGAAGACGTCGGCGAGGCCCGCCGCCTGCCCAAGGGCGGGACCGACCTGTTCGCGGCGCTGGTGAAGGCGCGCCGGGGCGAGATCGCCACCGCCGCGCTGAAGGACCGCGCCGCGTCGGTCGCGCCGCTGGGGCAGGGACGTTTCCTGGTGCGCCTGACCGACGCCGCGCCCGAGCCGCTGCGCATCACCGCCGAGAACCGCGCGCAGTCGGTGGGGCCGGGGAGCCTGGACGCCTTCGCGGCCGCTTCGCCGTTCGGGGCGGCGATGCTGGAGGGCGAGGAGGTCTTCACCGCCGCCATCGTCGAGGCCAATCCCGCGCTCAGCGCCATGACCGGCGGCAAGGCGCGGGCGGGGCTGACGTTCGGCGAGCTGATCGAGCCCGGCTCGCACATCGTCGCCGCGCTCGGCGCCGCCGATGGCGCCTCGGGGCCCTTCGAGGTGCGGCTGGCGCATGATCCCACCCGCATCGCCCACCTCTATCTGGCCCGCAGCGACGCCAGGCTGGTGGCCTATCTGGTCGATGTTTCCGAACAGAAGCAGATCGAACTTCAGCTGGCCCAGAGCCAGAAGATGCAGGCCATCGGCCAGCTGGCCGGCGGCGTGGCGCACGACTTCAACAACCTGCTCACCGCCATCCAGCTTCGGCTCGATGAGCTGCTGCAACGCCACCCGGTGGGCGATCCCTCTTACGAGGGGCTGAACGAGATCCGCCAGACGGCGGTGCGGGCCGCCGACCTGGTGCGCAAGCTGCTGGCCTTCAGCCGCAAGCAGACGGTGCAGCGCGAGGTGCTGGACCTGGGCGAAGTCATCAGCGAGTTCGAGGTCCTGCTGCGCCGGCTGCTGCGCGAGGACGTCAAGCTCGTCACCGACTATGGCCGCAACCTGCCGCAGGTGCGGGCCGACAAGAGCCAGCTGGAGACGGCGGTGATGAACCTGGCCGTCAACGCGCGCGACGCCGTGCGGACCAGCGGCAAGGGCGGCGAGGTCCGCATCCGCACCGCGCGGCTGACCTATGCCGAGGCCTCGCAGCTGGGCTACGCCGGACCGCCCGCCGCGGACCTCGCCCTCATCGAAGTCGCCGACGACGGCCCCGGCATCGCGCCCGAGTTACAGGGCAAGATTTTCGATCCCTTCTTCACCACCAAGCCGGTGGGCGAGGGGACGGGGCTGGGGCTGGCCACCGTCTATGGCATCGTGCGTCAGTCGGACGGCTGGATCTATCTGGAATCCAGGGCGGGCGAGGGCTCGGCCTTCCGCATCTTCCTGCCGGTGCATGTGCCGAGCGCCGCCGCCGCCGTCTTCCCGGCCCCCGCGCCCGCCCCGGCCAAGCGCGCGCCGCGCGACCTGTCGGGCGTCGGCCGCATCCTCTTCGTCGAGGATGAGGATGCGGTGCGCGGCGTCGCGGCGCGGCTGCTGCGCGCGCGGGGTTACGAGGTCATCGAAGCCGCCGACGGCGAGGAGGCCCTGCTGCTGGCCGAGGAGAACGCCGGCCAGATCGACCTCCTCATCAGCGACGTCATCATGCCGGGGATCGACGGGCCGACCCTGCTGAAAAAGGCGCGCGTCTACCTCGGCTCGGCCCCGGTGATGTTCATCAGCGGCTACGCCGAAGCCGAATTCAGCGACCTCCTCGAAGGCGAAACCGGCGTCACCTTCCTCCCCAAACCCCTCGACATCAAAGTCCTCGCCGAACGCGTAAAGCAACAGCTCCAGGCGGCCTGAGGATTACAGCCTTTTAACCCGCCACAGCTTGCCGCTCCCGCGGCGGGGGCTTACCGGTTTTGGTTACAGACTGAACCATTCCGAGGACGTCCGATGCTCAGCCGCCGCCAACTGCTTGCTTCCACTGTGGCCGCCGGGGCCGCCGCCGCCCTGCCGAAGTTCGCCCTGGCGCAGACCACCGCCGCGGCCCAGCTCAACGCCTTCTTCGACGCCTACATGGCGCGCCAGCTGCGGCGCAGCCCGACCAACGCCACCAGCCTTGGCATCGACAAGGGCGACCTGGCCTGGACCAAGTTCCACCTCGGCGACTTCTCGCTGGAGTCCGTCGCCGACGCCAAGGTCGACACCGCCCAGGCGCTGGCGCAACTGCGGTCGATCCCTCGCGCCCAGCTGAGCGGCATGGACGTGGTCAACTACGACACCGTCGAGTTCTCGCTGGCCACGCAGGACGAGGCCAACCGGGCGTTCGACTACGGCGGCGGCGGGGCCGGCGCGCCCTATGTGATCTCGCAGCTGACCGGCTCCTATCAGGACGTGCCGGATTTCCTGGACACCCAGCACACCATCGAGACCAAGGCCGACGCGGACGCCTACCTCTCGCGGCTGGAGGACTTCGGGCGCGGCCTGGACGATGAGCTGGAGATCGCCCAGCACGACGTGGCGCTCGGGGTCGTGCCGCCGGACTTCATCATCGACAAGGCCCTGGTGCAGATGAAGGCCTTCGCGGACGCCGCGCCGGAGACCTCGCCGCTGGTGCAATCGGTGGTGCGACGCACGAAGGAAAAGAACATCGAGGGCGACTACGCCGGCCAGGCGCGGGCGATCTACCTCGAAAAGGTGCTGCCGGCGCTGCGGCGGCAGGTCGGTTTCATGGAATACCTGCGGCCCAGGGCCGTGCACGACGCCGGAATCTGGCGGCTGCCGGAAGGGGACGCCTACTACGCCGCCTCGCTCAAGCAGTACACGACGACCACCCGCTCGCCCGAGGAGATCCACCAGACGGGCCTCGATCTGCTCTCGAGCCTGGGCGCCCAGGCCGACAAGCTGATGCGCAAGGCGGGCTACACGCGCGGCACGGTCGGCGAGCGCTTCGCCCAGATGTACGCCGATCCCAGGCAGCACTACCCCAACACCGACGCGGGCAAGGAGCAGCTGATCGAGGACCTGAACGCCAAGATCAAGGCGATCATGCCAAGGCTCGCGCCCTATTTCACGACGCTGCCGACCGATCCGCTGGTGATCCGCCGGGTGCCCAAGGCCATCGAGGCCGGGGCGCCGGGCGGCTACTACAACCAGGCTTCGCTGGATGGCTCGCGGCCGGCGACCTACTGGATCAACCTGATCGACACGGCCGATCAGCCGAAGTTCGCCCTGCCGACCCTGACCTATCACGAGGGGATTCCGGGCCACCACCTGCAGCTGTCCTTGCAGAACCAGTCGGGCGACCTGCCGCTGATCCGCAAGAGCCTGTGGTTCTCCGGCTATGGCGAGGGCTGGGCGCTCTACGCCGAGCAGCTGGCGGTCGAGATGGGGATGTACGACCACGACCCGGTCGGCCACATCGGCATGCTGCACGACGCCATGTTCCGCGCCACGCGCCTGGTCGTCGACACCGGCATGCACGCCAAGCGCTGGAGCCGCGAGCAGGCGCTGAAGTTCTACATGGACAACATCGGCGACAACGAGGGCGGGGCGACGCGCGAGATCGAGCGCTATGTCGTGTGGCCCGGGCAGGCCTGCAGCTACATGCTGGGCAAGCTGGAGTGGCTGCGGCTGCGCGAAAAGGCGGAGGCGGCGCTCGGGCCGAAGTTCGACATCCGCAAGTTCCACGAGGCGGGGCTGATGTCCGGCCCGGTGCCGCTGACGGTGCTGGAGCGGGTGATCGACAACTACATCGCCTCGGCGAAGGCCTGATCCGGCCCACCACGGGTAACGGCGGTTAACGAACGCCGTTCAAGCTGTGCCACGCTTCCTCAACATTGGGATTGGGGAGGTCTGTGATGCGTATTGTAACCGCTTGCGCCGCGGCGCTGGTGTTCGCCGGACCGGCGCTAGCCGCCGAGCCGCCGCTGCAGGTCAGCTATCCGACCGACGCGGCCCTGGACTGCAACGGCCTGACGAGCGAGATCGCCCGGGTCGACGGCATCCTCGGCATCGCGGACTCCGACGCCGCCAGCGCGCAGGGCGCCGGCAAGGCCGCGGAGCTGGGGACCAGCGTGGCCATCAACGGGGCGCTCTACAGCGGCGCGCTGGGCGCGGTGCCGGGGCTTGGGCTGATGGGCAACGCCGCCGGAGGCTTCATGAAGAACCGCGCGGCGGCCAAGGAAGCCAAGGCCAAGGAGACCATGCGCACGGCCGAGACGCGGCGGGCCATGCTGATGGGCATGTACGCCGGCAAGGCCTGCGCCAGCGCCCCGGCCGCCACCGCCGACGCCGCCCCCGCCGCGCCGGCTTCGTGAAAAAAGCGCGCGCGTGACATAGGGTATCCGCGAAGTTTCGCCTCTTAAGGCGCGCGGGGGTGTGCCCGCGCTTCGTGGAAGGTGCGCTGGATGGCGCCGCCGATTGGACCTCGGAAGGCTGACGACGCGCGGCTCGCCGCGTGGATGGCCGAGTATGGTCCGGCGCTGCGGCGGTATTTCCGGCGGTCGGTCGGCGCGGGCGAGGCCGAGGACCTGGTGCAGGAGGTGTTCCTGGCCATGCAGGTTCGCGGCGCGCACGAGGACGTGGAGAACGCCTCGGGCTATCTGTTCCGCATCGCCGCCAACCTGCTCGCCAAGCGCCGCCAGCGCGAGCCCTGGCACTGGGACCGGCATGCGAGCCTCGATCTCTACGAGCCGCGCGAGGAGATCAGCCCCGAGCGGACGCTGATCGCCAAACAGGCGGCGGCCGGGGTGCTGGAGGCGCTGAGGGCGCTGCCGCCGCGGACGGCGGAGGCCTTCCTGCTGCACCGGTTCGAGGAAATGACCTATGCCGCCATCGCCGCCCACATGGGTATCTCGGTGAAGGCGGTGGAGGCGCTGATGGCGCGGGCGATCAAGCGGGTCGGCGCGGTGATGGAGGCGCGGCCATGAGCGCTGAGCTGCCCATCGACGATATCGCCGCCGCCTGGTTCGCTCGCCAGCGGGCCGGAGAGATGACGGCGCGGGAGGCGGCCGATCTGGAAGCCTGGCTGGAGGCCGATCCCGAGCATCGGGCGGCGCTGGATGCGCTGCAGCGGGCCTGGGAGCGGACGGAGCTGGCGCGGCACGATCCCGAGATCCTGGCCTGGCGGGAGCGGGCGCTGGGCAAGCACCGCTGGCGGCACGCCTTCAGAGGCAGGGCCGTGGCGGCGGCGCTGATGGTGGCGGTGCTGGGCGGCGGCTCGGCTTTCGGGGTGATGCAGAGCGGACTCTTGACCGGCTACTGGCGGTTCTCGGCGCAGGAATTCCACACCGACCGCGGCCAGCGCGCGACGTTCACGCTGCCGGACGGCTCGAAGGTGACGCTGAACACCGACAGCCAGCTGCGCATCGCCGCGGCCGACGGCAAGCGGCTGGTTTATCTCGACAAGGGCCAGGCCTTCTTCAAGGTCGCCAAGGACAAGACCCACCCGTTCGTGGTTCACGCGGGCGGACGCACGGTGACGGCCATCGGCACGGCGTTCGATGTGCGGGTCGACGGCAAGCGCTTCGAGGTGACGCTGGTCGAGGGCAAGGTGCGGGTCGAGGCGCCGGTGAAGACGCCAAAGCCCGACGCGCCGACGGTGACCCAGGCGACGGAGATGGCGCCGGGCTCGCAGCTGGTGGCGGTCGATCCGCGCGGCTGGACGGTGCGTCCGGCGGATACCGAGCGCGAAACCAGCTGGATGGCAGGGCGGCTGATGTTCGAAAACCAGACGCTGGCGACGGTCGCCGCCGAGTTCGGACGCTACTCCGACCAGAAGATCGTGTTCGCCGACCCGCAGCTGGCGGACCTGCGCATCACCGGCACCTTCCGGTCGGGCGATGTCGGCACCTTCGTCCGCGCCCTGGAGGAATACCGGATGGCGCGGGTGGAATCGGAGACCAACGACGCGGTCCGGCTGAAGCAGTTCTAAAAAAGTTGGACCCACGCATAGGGTATTTTCTGGAAAGCGCCTCTTGAACACATCCGGCCGAGGGAGCCGGCGAAGAATAGGGGGGAGCGAAACCATGGATAAGCTGCATCTGCGCCTGATGGCCGGTGCCGCGGCGCTGGTCTTGATCACGGCGGCGGGCGAGGCTCGCGCCGAGGGGCGGGCGTTCGACATCGCGCCGCAGTCGCTGGCCAGCGCGCTGAACCAGTTCGGCGCCCAGAGCGACACGGCGGTGCTGCTGAAGCCCGATCTGGCCGCAACCAAGACGACGCAGGGTTTTCGCGGGGAAGTGAACCCCGAGGTGGCGCTCAATACCCTTTTGCAGGGCACGGGCCTGACCTGGCGGCGCGAGGGCGACACCTTCCTGATCGTAAAGGCCGACGGCCCCCAGTCCGGAAGCGCCGCGGGGGGCGGCGCTGAGGTCGAGGCTCTGATCGTCACCGCTCAAAAGCGCGAGGAAAATATCCAGGACGTGCCGATTGCGATTTCGGCCTTCAGTCAGAAGGAGCTGGAAGCGCAGAAGATCGAAGGCGGCTTTGACCTCCTGAAGGCGATCCCGAACGTCACCTTCTCGAAGAACAATTTCACGTCCTACAATTTCTCGATCCGGGGCGTGGGCACGAAGGCGATCAGCGCCACGACCGACCCGGGCGTGTCGGTGTCGTTCAACAACACCGGCCTGATTCAGAACCGCCTGTTCGAGCAGGAATATTTCGACATCGAGCGGGTGGAGGTGCTGCGCGGTCCGCAGGGAACCCTCTATGGCCGCAACGCCACCAGCGGCGTCATCAACCTGATCAGCGCCAAACCCGATCTCGACGATTTCAAGGGCTGGGTGAAGGGCGAGGTCGGCAACTATCACACCAAGCGTATCTCGGCGATGGTCAACATCCCGCTGATCGAAGACAAGCTGGCCGTCCGCTTCGCCGGCGCCATGACCGACCGGCAGGGCTATGACTACAACGAGGTGACGGAAAACCCGGTGAACGGGCGCGACCTTTGGTCGACGCGGCTCACGATCGGTTTCGAGCCGAGCGAGAAATTCCGCGGCAACGCCATCTGGGAGCGGTTCAACGAGGACGACGACCGCCTGCGCACCGGCAAGCAGCTGTGCCACCGCGACCCCGGCAAGCTGGTGGTGGGAAACACGCCGACCTACAGCGAGAGCACGGCGCTTTACACCAAGGTGCTGCACCCGGCCCTGTTCAGCCAGGGGTGCCTGCCCGGAAACCTGTATGACGACGCCGCCTTCGGTACGCCGAACGGGCTGGCCATGCCGCTGGTCTTCGGGATCATGGCGCTGGGCTACAACGGGTTTCCGATCGGCTACAGGGATGGCCAGGCGCAGTCGATCCTGCAACTGGCGGACCCTTACGGCGGGATGATGCAGTCGACCGACCTGCACACCATCGCCTCGTTCCGCGACCCGCACTATCAGGCAAAGGCGGACCTGATCCAGCTGAGCCTGGAATACGACCTCAGCGACGCGCTGACCTTTTATTCCCAGACGGCCTACAACAAGGACAGCGTCTATTCCTTCCAGGATTTCAACCGGTTCAATACCGTGCCGGTGTTTACCGACACGTCCGGTTTTGGCCCGGTGACCGATTTCGCGGGCGGCGACTGGCACGCGCTGGCGCCGGGGGGGGTGTTCTGCGACCCGCAGCTTGGATGTTCGAACACCATGGCCGGCTTCGATATCAGCCAGGCCTCGGCCAAGCAGTTCAGCCAGGAATTTCGGCTGCAGTCGGATTTGGACGGGCCGCTGAATTTCAGCCTGGGCGCCAACTACACCCGGTTTGACGTGCTGGTGGACTACTACATCATGTCGAACCTGATGACGGCCGCGGCGCTGATGCCGCCCTTCAACTCGCCGATCACAGGCGCGGACGGCCAGATCGACCTGTCGCAATGTGGGTTCACCGGGTTTTTGGCCTTCTTCGACGGATCGGTCGGACCCTCGCCCGCGGACGATCCGCTGGCCGCCTGTCCCTACATCGACCCCAATCCGGTTGAGAGCATCAACGGCCAGGGCCACAACTACTTCCGCAGCAAGAACCCCTACAAGCTTAACTCGTGGGCGGGGTTCGGCGAAGTTTACTGGCAGATCCAGGATGATCTGAAGCTCACCGCCGGCCTGCGCTATACCGACGACGAGAAGCGGTTCACGCCGGTGCCGAGCCAGGTGTTGCTGGCGCCGAGCTTCATGGCGTCTGGCGCGGTGGCCATCGGCTATCCGGAGCTGGAACCGATCGTCCAGAACTGGGGCGAGTGGACGGGGCGTCTGGGCCTCGACTGGAAGCCGCAGCTCAGCTTCACCGACGACACGCTGCTCTATGCATTCTACTCGCGCGGCTACAAGGGCGGCGGCGCCAATCCGCCCAAGCCCGGGTTCGCGACGACCGAAGAGCTGCTGGCGCTGATGCCGGACAACGTGATCCAGGCGTTCGAAGACTATGACTTCGACCTGCCGATCCTTCAGCTCACCGCTGTCGAGTACAAGGACACCTTCGATCCGGAGTTCGTGAACTCCTTCGAGATCGGCGCGAAGAACACGCTGATGGGCGGAGCGATGACGTTTAACGCCACGGCCTTTTACTACGACTACCAGGGCTATCAGGTGTCGCAGATCCGCGACCGGACGGCGGTGAACGAGAACTTCGACGCCACCGTCTGGGGACTGGAGTTCGAGACCATGATCTCGCCCAGCCGCAACCTGCAGATCATCGGCAACCTCGGCTATCTCGACACCAGCATTGCCGATGGCGAGAAGTCGATCGACATCATGAACCGCACCCAGGGCGACCCGAACTACACCCTGGTGAAAAGCTGGCTGCAACTGCCGTCCAACTGCGTGGTGCCGACCAACGTGGCCGAGGCCTATCTGCAAACCAATCCGATCCTGGACGAGTACTGGCAGATGTGCGGCGGCCTGGGCGGCCTGCTCGGCGCGGGGTGGCTGTTCCCGGTGCCCGCAGACAGCAACTTCGGCGGCGATCCCTACGACGTGGCCAACTACCCCGAGATCAACGGCGGGGCGGGCGTGCTGGCCGACCTTGGCGGCAACGAGTTGCCGAACGCGCCGCACTGGACGATGAATCTGGGGGCCCAGTACGGCTTCGACGTGCTCGATGGCTGGCGGGCGACGGTGCGGGGCGACGCCTACTGGCAGTCGCAGTCCTGGCACCGGGTGTACAACCTCGACCCGTTCGACAAGCTGCACGGCTGGTACAACGTCAACCTGTCGGTCTGGATCGAGCGGCCGGAGGATGGGCTGAAGATCGAGTTCTACGCCAAGAACCTGCTCGACAAGACGCCGATCACCGACGCCTTCATCAACTCCGACGACACGGCGCTGACGACCAACGTCTTCGTGCTCGATCCCCGGCTGCTGGGGCTGTCGATCAAGAAAGAGTTCTAGTTCGATCCCCTTCGAACGGAGCGCCTGGAAGGCGGCAGGCTCGACCCCTGCCGCCTTTCTTTTGGGCCGGAAAAGAACATCTTGCGAACATGGAACAAAGCAGGTACGCCTTGGTCATCGGCAGGGGCCGGTCGGCGGAATCACGGCTATAAGGGCGGATGCAATGGCACAGGCGGCGTTGAAACTGGTGGGACGGGAAGACGGGGACAAGCAGCGCGCGCTCGAGGCCGCGCTGGCGCAGATCGACCGGGCGTTCGGCAAGGGCTCGGTGATGAAGCTGGGCGACAAGGGCAAGGTGGAGATGGAGTCGGTGTCGACCGGCTCGCTCGGCCTCGACATCGCCCTTGGCATCGGCGGCCTGCCCAAGGGGCGGGTGGTCGAAATCTATGGCCCGGAAAGCTCGGGCAAGACGACGCTGGCCTTGCACGTGGTGGCCGAGGTCCAGAAGGCCGGCGGCACGGCCGCGTTCGTGGACGCCGAGCATGCGCTCGATCCGTCCTACGCTTTCAAGCTGGGCGTGAATCTGGACGACCTGCTGGTTTCGCAGCCCGACACCGGCGAGCAGGCCCTGGAGATCACCGACACGCTGGTGCGCTCGGGCGCGGTGGACGTGGTGGTGGTGGACTCGGTGGCGGCGCTGACGCCGCGGGCCGAGATCGAGGGCGAGATGGGCGACAGCCTGCCCGGCCTTCAGGCGCGGCTGAAGAGCCAGGCGCTGCGCAAGCTGACCGCCTCGATCTCCAAGGCCAACACCATCGTCATCTTCATCAACCAGATCCGCATGAAGATCGGGGTGATGTACGGCAGCCCCGAGACGACGACGGGCGGCAACGCGCTGAAGTTCTACGCCTCGGTGCGCCTCGATATCCGCCGCACCGGCTCGATCAAGGTGCGCGACGAGATCATCGGCAACAATGTCCGGGTCAAGGTGGTCAAGAACAAGGTCGCCCCGCCGTTCCGCGAGGTCGAGTTCGACATCATGTACGGCCAGGGCATCTCGAAGCTTGGCGAAATCATCGATCTGGGGGTCAAGGCGGGCGTGATCGAAAAGTCCGGCTCCTGGTTCAGCTACAACGACCAGCGCATCGGCCAGGGCCGCGACAATGTCCGCGAGTTCCTGAAAGCCAACCCCGACCTCGCCGCCGAGATTGAGCAGGCGGTGCGCGGCAACGCCACCGTCATCGAGGAAGAACTGCTGGTCGGCGGTCCGGACGCCGACGAGGAATAGCGGCTTACCGCTTCCGGCGAGCCGCCGCTCGCGCCCCGGTTCATCCGCCAACCCGACACCGGCGGCGCGGCCCCGCGCGGCGGCATCGCGAAGGGAAGGACGTTCGGCTCCACCCGCCGGGCGTCCTTTTCCTTTGAGGCGAAAGCCTCGCTTGGGTAAGGAACCGGCTCGCCCCTTGATCACAGCGTGACCGAAAGATCGATGCAGAGCCTGAACGACATCCGCGCCGCCTTCCTGGGCTACTTCCAGAAGAATGGGCACGCCGTCGTTCCCTCGGCGCCGCTGGTGCCGCAGAGCGACCCGACTCTGCTGTTCGTCAACGCCGGCATGGTCCCGTTCAAGAACCAGTTCACCGGCGCCGAGACGCCGGCCTCGCCGCGCGCGGCCTCCTCGCAGAAGTGCGTGCGGGCCGGCGGCAAGCACAACGACCTGGACAACGTCGGCTACACCGCGCGCCATCACACCTTCTTCGAGATGCTGGGGAATTTCTCCTTCGGCGACTACTTCAAGGACCAGGCGATCGAGCTGGCCTGGACGCTGCTGACGCGCGACTTCGCGATCGATCCGACGCGGCTGACGATCACCGTCTATGCCTCGGACGACGAAGCGCATGGCCTGTGGAAGAAGATCGCCGGCCTGCCGGACGAGCGGATCATCCGGATCGGCACGGCCGATAACTTCTGGTCCATGGGCGACACCGGCCCGTGCGGCCCGTGCTCGGAGATATTCTACGACCACGGCGACCACATCCCCGGCGGGCCGCCCGGCAGCCCGGACGAGGACGGCGACCGGTTCGTGGAGATCTGGAACCTCGTTTTCATGCAGTTTGAGCAGCACGCCGACGGCACGCGCATCGACCTGCCCAAGCCCTCCATCGACACCGGCATGGGACTGGAGCGGATCGCCGCGGTCATGCAGGGCGTGCACGACAACTATGACGTCGACCTCTTCCGCACCCTGATCGCCGCCTCCGAAGAGGCGACCGGGGTGAAGGCCGAGGGCGAGCGCGCGCCGTCGCACCGCGTCATCGCCGACCACCTGCGCTCGACCTCCTTCCTCATCGCCGACGGAGTATCGCCGTCGAACGAGGGGCGGGGATATGTCTTGCGCCGGATCATGCGCCGGGCCATGCGCCACGCGCACTTGCTGGGCGCCGAGGAGCCGCTGATGCACCGCCTGGCCCCGACCTTGGTGGCCGAGATGGGCGGCGCCTATCCCGAGCTTCGCCGCGCCGAGCCGCTGATCGTCGAGACGCTTCGCCAGGAGGAGGAGCGCTTCCGCCGCACGCTGGGCCGGGGCATGGCGCTGCTGGAGGAGGCGACGGCGGACCTCGCCCAGGGTGGGGTGGTGCCCGGCGAGGTGGCCTTCAAACTCTACGACACCTACGGCTTTCCGCTCGACCTGACGCAGGACGCGGTGCGGACCATGGGGCTGACGGTCGACACCCAGGGCTTCGACACCGCCATGGACCGCCAGCGGACCATGGCGCGGGAGAACTGGGCGGGGTCGGGCCAGCAGGCGGCGGCGGGCGAGTGGTTCTCGATCCGCGACCGGCTGGGGCAAAGCGAGTTCATCGGCTACGACCATGTCGAGGGCACGGGCGAGGTGCTGTCCATCGTGCGTGACGGCGCCGAGGCGGACCACGCCGAGCCCGGCGAGACGGTGCAGGTGCTGTTCGACCGCACGCCCTTCTACGCCGAGAGCGGCGGCCAGGCGGGCGACACTGGTCAGATCGAGTGGCCCGGCGGCTCGGGCGAGGTGCTGGATACGCAAAAGCAGGCCGGCGACCTGCATGTGCATGTGATCAAGGTGAACGAGCGGCTGGCGGTCGGCGACCGGGCGCACCTGTTCGTCGATGCGGCGCGGCGGCAGACCACGCGCTCCAACCACTCGGCCGCCCACCTGGCGCACGCGGCGCTGCGGCATGTGCTGGGGCCGCATGTGGCGCAGAAGGGTCAGCTGGTCGACGGCGAACGGATGCGCTTCGACTTCAGCCATTCGGGGCCCCTGACCCCCGACGAGATCGACGCCATCGAGGCGGAGGTGAACGCCGTCATCCGCCAGAACCTGCCGGCCGAGATCAAGGTGATGGCCCCGCAGGAGGCGATCGACGCGGGCGCCGTGGCGCTGTTCGGCGAGAAATACGGCGATAGCGTGCGGGTGCTGACGCTCGGCGCCGCGCTGGACGGCGAGGGCGGCTATTCGGTGGAGCTGTGCGGCGGCACCCATGTGGCGCGGACCGGCGACATTGCGCTCTTCAAGATCATTTCCGAGCAGGGCATCGCCGCGGGCGTGCGCCGGATCGAGGCGCTGACCGGCGAGGCGGCGCGGCGCTGGCTGCTGGAACAGGCCGCTGTCGCCAGGGCGCTGGCCGACCAGTTCAAGGTTCCGGTCGCCGAGGTGCAGGCGCGGGTCGAGGCGCTCGAAGCGCAGCGGCGCAGGCTGGAAAAGGAGCTGTCGCAAGCCAAGCAGGCGCTGGCGCTGGGCGGCGGCGGTTCGGGCGCCGCGGCGGCCGTCGAGGAGGTCGGCGGGGTGAAGTTCGACGGCCGGGTGGTCGATGGCGTTTCGCCCAAGGACCTGCGGCCGTTGGTGGACGAAGCCCGCAAGCGGCTGGGGCAGGGCGGCGTCGTCGCCTACGCCACGGTCAACGAGGGCAAGGCGGCGATCGCCGTGGCGCTGACGCCCGATGTGGTCGGCAAGATGAACGCGGCGGACCTCGCCAAGGCCGCGGTGCTGGCCATGGGCGGGCAGGGCGCCGGCGGCAAGCCGGACTTCGCCCAGGGCGGCGCGCCGGACGGGTCGAAGGCGGCCGAGGGCGTGGCGGCGGTGAAGGCCGCGCTGGGAGGCTAGACCATGAGCACGGTGACGCTGGAGCGGTTCGGGGTTTCCATCGGCGAAGGCCAGCCGCTGGGCGTCATCGCCGGGCTGAACGTGCTGGAGGACCTGGATCTGGCGCTGCGGGTCGGGACCGAGCTGAAGGCGATCTGCGCCGAGTTGGGCCTGCCCTATGTGTTCAAGGCGAGCTTCGACAAGGCCAACCGCTCCTCGATCAAGAGCTATCGCGGGCCGGGGCTCGACGAGGGGCTGAAGATGCTGGCCGAGGTGAAGCGCCGGCTGGACGTGCCGATCGCCACCGACCTGCATGAGGTCGGGCAGGCCGAGCCTGTGGCCAAGGTCGCCGACTTCGTGCAGCTGCCGGCGTTCCTGGTGCGCCAGACGGACCTGGTGGTCGCGGCGGCGCGGGCGACGGCGGCGAACGGCGGGGTGCTGCACGCCAAGAAGGCGCAGTTCATGGCGCCCTGGGACACGAAGAACATCATCGACAAGGCGCGCGAGGCGGCGCCCGGCCTGCCGATCGTGCTGTGCGAGCGCGGCGCCTCGTTCGGCTACAACAACCTCGTCGTCGATATGCTGGGCATCCCGGCGATGAAGGCGCTGGGCGTGCCGGTCAGCATCGATGCGACCCACGCTGTCCAGCTGCCCGGCGCCGACCCGCGCACCGCCGGCGCCTCCACGGGCGGACGGCGCGAGGGCGTCCCGATCATCGCCAAGGCGGCGGTCGCGGCCGGCGCCGACGCGGTGTTCCTGGAATTCCACCCCGACCCGGACAAGGCCCTGTGCGACGGGCCCAGCTGCCTGCCGCTCGACGGCGCCCGTGAGCTGCTGGCAACGTGCAAGGCCATCCACGAGGCGGTGCGGGGATAGCCTTCGGCCTTCAGTGATCCTTCATGCCCTGGAGGCGCGCCACGAGGCCCGCGAGTTCGGCGCGAGAGTTCACCTCAGCCTTTGCCATGGCCGCCTTGATGAGCTGCAGTATGCTCGACTTCATGAGGTTGAGGCGCTCGGCGATCTCGTCCGTCGGAAGGCCGGCGCCGATCATGGAGGCGACTTGCGCCTCCCGTTCCGAGAAGGCGAAGGCTTTCCTCAGTCGCTCATTGTTGCACGGGCGTGGCCGGTCGGGATCACGCAGCAACACCATGGCGCCGGCAAGTCCGAGCGGATCCCTTAGCGCTTCGCGTTCAGGCATGACCTCGACAGCCAACGGCCGCCGATCCGCGCGGCGCGCGGCAATAGAGCCGGTTGTCGCCGCAAATGGCGCGCCAGGTTCAAGAGCCAGTTTGATGAGGTGATTTACGGCGTGCTCAGCCTCAACGTCGTCGAACCTGAGGCGGGCGTTGCGGAGCCACACGCCATTACCCATCAACGCCTCGGCCGCGCGAGTCATCTGGACGGCGCGTCCCGACCGATCGACGCAGACGGCCGCCTCGCCGAGCACATCCAGCGCATCCACGGCTCCCTGACGCCGGCCCTCGGCCATCATGGCGGCCAGACGCACGATCCGCCGCAGATGGGGTTGCGTCCGTTCGAGGAGCGCGCGTTCCCCCGATGACGGTAATCCCTGTCGGGCGCTGCGCGCGCCGCTGAGTGACCAGGTCTGATCGCCGACCTTGAAACCGATGCCCGCGAGGAGCGTCATGTCACGCTGCTCCAGGAATTCTCGATAGAATGGAAGGGTGCGGCGCTCCTCCTCCGTCGAAACCATGTCTTCCACGATGACCACGGCGCCTGACGCGGCCAGCGGCCATCCCCGGATGGCTCGCAAGTCCTGGCCCCTCCAGCCCTCGCGCACGAAATCGACCAGCATGTCCCGATAGGTCGCCGTGGCCGGCAAAGCCAGTCGCGAGGCCGCGCCCTGGGTATTCAGAGAACACCCGACCATGTTCAGCGCGCTGGCCAGTTGGCCCAACGCCTGGTCCCAAGGCTCGCAGGAAAGCGCCGCCTCGACGCAGCGATCCAGCGCCGTGCTCAGGTCGTCGGGCAGATGGTCCATCGCAGCCCCCTGCGTCGAACTCAGATTGGATCAAGCTGTACAATTGTCCAGTCGGCAATTCGGGGCTCCGATGCTGCGCACAAGGCCACTACTGATCGGTAGTGGACGCTCCCCGCCCCGTTAAGGATCACTGGTCTCACTGCTTCGATGCGGAAGCTGAGGCGCCGCAGCTGGCAAGTAGAAACCGCTCACCAACCTCCAAGGAGATGTAGGACATGCGTTTCACACTCGCTCTTGCCGGGCTCTGCGCGCTCACGGCCGCTTTCGCTCCGGCGCCAACGCCCGCCAGCTCAACGGCGGTTCAGGTCTCCGCGCCGCCGATGAGCGCGATCGTATTGGCCCAAAATGAGCCTAACCCGGAAGACATGGGCGCGTGCATCCATCGGGTGTCCTCGCTGGCCATGTGCAACGAGATCACCCGCCGGTACTGCTTCGGCGGCGGCTTCGCGTATGCCACCTTCTACGAAGGCATCACCTGTTCCGAAGCAAAGGATAACGGCTATTACTGATGCTGTGGCCCAGGTTCAGCATCGCGTTCGTGGCCGTAATCATCGGCCTTGCCGGTGGAACGGCCGCCCACGCACAGGAGAAGACGGCCGCGAATGCCTTCGCCTTCATTCGCGACAACATGACTGACGGGTCATGGAAGGGCGGGTACAGGCATTGCTACAAGGGTCTTGAGGACTGTGACGACGAGATGGCGCCGATCCAGTCGGTCACCTACCTCTACTCGTCCTACTGCCACCTGCGCTTCACGATGAACGCGGTAGGCTATCCAACGCGGGAGATCGATCTAACCAAACCGCTCACGGTTGGGCCGTCCATTTTGAGTTTACTCGCTTTCAGCGGTCCCATCCGGCTCACGAACGGAGAAGTCGCGCCGGTCTGGCAGGTTGACGGCCCGTCTTACGAGATTGGTCAGCGGGTGGTCGCCGCGGTGACTTACCTCCAAGGGCTCTGCAAGCAGAGCACGCCCTGGTAAGGCGGACTCCCTCCCCATGAAGGGGAGGGAGAGAGGGATTAGGCTTTTCCCATCGCGGCGTTGAGGTTCTCGGCGACCTTGTCGAGGAAGCCTTCGGTGGTGAGCCAGGACTGGTCGGGGCCGACGAGGAGGGCGAGGTCCTTGGTCATGAAGCCGGCTTCGACGGTGTCGACGCAGACCTTTTCCAGGGTGGCGGCGAATTCGGCCAGGGCCTGGTTGTCGTCCAGCTTGGCGCGGTGGGCCAGGCCACGGGTCCAGGCGAAGATCGAGGCGATGGAGTTGGTGGAGGTCGACTCGCCCTTCTGGTGCTGGCGGAAGTGGCGCGTGACGGTGCCGTGGGCGGCTTCGGCCTCGACGGTCTGACCGTCGGGGGTCATCAGCACCGAGGTCATCAGGCCGAGCGAGCCGAACCCCTGCGCCACGGTGTCGGACTGGACGTCGCCGTCGTAGTTCTTGCAGGCCCAGACGTAGCCGCCCGACCACTTCATCGCGGCGGCGACCATGTCGTCGATCAGGCGGTGCTCGTAGGTCAGGCCCCTGGCCTTGAACTGGTCGGCGAACTCAGCGTCAAACACCTCCTGGAAGAGGTCCTTGAAGCGGCCGTCGTAGGCCTTGAGGATGGTGTTCTTGGTCGACAGGTAGACGGGATAGCCGCGCGACAGGCCCATGGCGAAGGACGCCTGGGCGAACTCGCGGATCGAGCTGTCGAGGTTGTACATGCCCATGGCGACGCCCGAGGACGGGAAGTCGAACACCTCGTGCTCGATCTTCTGGCCGTCATTGCCGACGAAGCTGATGGTCAGCTTGCCGGGGCCGGGAACGAGGAAGTCGGTGGCCTTGTACTGGTCGCCGAAGGCGTGACGGCCGACGATGATCGGCTGGGTCCAGCCGGGGACGAGCCGCGGCACGTTCTGGCAGATGATCGGCTCGCGGAAGACGACGCCGCCGAGGATGTTGCGGATGGTGCCGTTGGGCGACTTCCACATCTTCTTGAGGCCGAACTCTTCGACCCGCGCCTCGTCGGGCGTGATGGTGGCGCATTTGACGCCGACGCCGTGGCGCTTGATGGCGTTGGCCGCGTCGATGGTCACCTGGTCGTCGGTGGCGTCGCGGTGCTCCATCCCCAGGTCGTAGTAGTCGAGCTCGAGGTCGAGGTAGGGGAAGATCAGCTTGTCCTTGATCATCTTCCAGATGATGCGGGTCATCTCGTCGCCGTCGAGGTCGACGATCGGATTGGCGACTTTGATCTTGGTGGCCATCGGGGGAGGGTCTCCGGCTGGTGGGCGCGCTCAGGGCAAGGGGCGCACAGGGCCCCTCGCGGGCGCGAGGCGGCGATGGCTATAGACCGCGCGGGCGGGGATGGCTACTGGCCCCGGTCCTTGGCGGCGCGGGCCTTCCGGGCCTTGGAGAGTTCGACCAGTTTCCCATCGCCGCCGGCTGCGCGGCGGGCCAGCTGGCCGGCGATGGCCTTGCTGAGATCGGCCAGCTCGAACGGCTTGGGCAGGATCGGAAACTCGCCGGCCAGCCGCTCGGAGGCCTGGCTGTAGCCGGTGGTGAGCAGGATCGGCATGTCCGGCCGCTGCTCGCGGATGCGGCGCGCGAGCTGGATGCCGTCCATGTCGCCGGCCATGACGATGTCGCTGAAGACGAGGTCGATGTCGTCGTGCTTCTCAATGGCGCGCAGGGCCGCCCTGGGGTCGGAGACGATCATGGCCCGGTTGCCGAGCTCCTGGAGCAGCTGGCCGCTGACGTCGGCGACGTCGGGGTTGTCCTCGACCACCAGGATGCAGGCGCCGCGCGGGGCCTCGAAGTCGGGCTCCTCCTCGACTTGGCCGGGGGTCTTGAAGCTGCGGGGGAGGTAGAGGGTGATGGTGGTTCCGACGCCCAGCTCGCTGGTGACGGTGGCGCGGCCGCCCGACTGCTGGGTGAAGCCGTAGACCTGGGAAAGGCCAAGGCCGGTGCCCTTGTCCACGTCCTTGGTGGTGAAGAAGGGCTCGAACACCCGGGCGAGGATGTCGGGCGCGATGCCCGTGCCGGTGTCCTGGACCATCAGCCCGACGAAATCGCCCTTGAGGTCGGGGTCGGGTTCGCCGTGAAGGGTGAGGTTGCGGGCGGCGATGGTCAGGACCCCGCCGGCCGGCATGGCGTCACGGGCGTTCACGGCCATGTTGAGGATGGCCAGCTCCAGTTCGCCTGGATCGACCTCCACCGGCCACAGCTCCGTCGGGAAATCGACCCGCAGGTTGACCGTCGAGCCGAGGGTGGCGCTGAGGAGCTCGCGGATGGCGCTGGAGCGGTCCTCCAGCGACACCGGCTCGGGGTTCAGGCGCTGGCGGCGGGCGAAGGCGAGGAGGTGGCGCGTCAGGTCCTGGCCGCGGCGGGTGGACATCTCGATGGCGTCGAGGGCGCGCTGCACGCGGGCGTCGTCGGGCAGGTGCTTGCGCAGGAGCTGGGCCTGGCCGCCGACGACCATCAGGAGGTTGTTGAAGTCGTGCGCCACCCCGCCGGTCAGCTGGCCCATGGCCTCCATCTTCTGGGCCTGGGCGAGGCGTTCGTTGGCCTTCTGGATCTCGATCTGGGCGTTGCGCCGCTCGGTGATGTCGCGGGTGATCTTGGCGAAGCCGGCGATGGCGCCGTCTTCCTCGTAGATGGCGTCGATGACGACCGAGGCCCAGAAGAGGGTGCCGTCCTTGCGCACGCGCCAGGCCTCGGCCTCGTAGCGGCCCTGCTCCCTGGCGGTCTGCAGCGCGCGCATGGGCAGGCCCGCCGCGCGGTCGGGCGCGGTGTAGAAGACGCTCATGTGCTGGCCGATGATCTCCTCGGCCCGGTAGCCCTTGATGTGCTCGGCGCCGGCGTTCCAGTTGGAGATGATGCCGTTGGGGTCGAGCATGAAGAGGGCGTAGTCGACCACGCCGGCGACCAGCATGCGGAACTGGCGCTCGCTCTGCTCCAGCTGCTCGCGCTGGGCGCGCTGTTCGGAGACGTCGCGGGTGATCTTGGCGAACCCCATGGGCGCGCCGGTCTCGTCGTAGATGGCGTCGATGACGACGCTGGCCCAAAAGCGCGTGCCGTCCTTCTTCACCCGCCAGCCCTCGGCCTCGAACTTGCCGGTGGTGCGGGCCTGGTCGAGGGCTCGGGCGGGGACGCCCGCGCGGCGGTCCTCGGGGGTGTAGAAGGTCGAGAAGTGGCGGCCGATGATCTCGTCGGCGCGGTAGCCCTTGATGCGCTCGGCGCCGGTGTTCCAGTTGGTGACGACGCCGTTCACGTCGAGCATGTAGATGGCGTAGTCGACCACGCCCTCGACGAGCAGCCGAAAGCGGCGTTCGCTTTCCAGCAGGGCCTGCTGGGCGATGCGCTGCTCGGTCATGTCGCGGGTGACCTTGGCGAAACCGATCAGCTCGCCGTCCTCGCCGCGGATGGCGTGGACGGTGGCCAGGGCCCAGAACGGCTGACCGTCCTTGCGCACCCGCCAGCCCTCGCTGCTGACGCTGCCCTGGGTGCGGGCGCGTTCGAGGATCTGCTGGGGAACGCCGGACTGCTGGTCCTCGGCGGTGAAGAAGCGGCTGAAGTGCTGGCCCTCGACCTCGCCCTGCGTGTAGCCCTTGATGCGTTCGGCGGCGGGGCTCCAGCTGAGCACCCGGCCCTGCGGGTCCAGCATGTAGATCGCGTAGTCCGTGACGGACTCGATCAGTTGCTGGAAACGGCGTTCGGTCGGCTGGGTTGTCTGGGGGTCGGGCGCGGCCATGGGAACTCCGGACTCGGGGACGCGCACTTTGTCATCCAGCCGAGGCGCCGCCTGTTCATACCTCCCGACCAACGTGCGCAACGCGCCGGCGGCCTGTCGGTTCCAGGGTTAATACCAGTGTCGTCGGCGCCGGCTTGAAGAACGGCGGCGGGGCGGTCCGCCGGTAACGCCTGTTACTCAACCATAAATGATAAGAGGTATTAGTCACAACTGAAACTTGTCTGAGATCAAATACGCCTCTCAATCGCAGATGCACCTTGGGCGCGAATTTCTGGCGCAGGGGCTGTCGCATGAGAAAGTTCTTCCTGATTGGCGCGATGGGCGCCGCGCTCTTGTCCATCGGCGGCTCGACCCACGCGGCGGGCGGCGACACCGCCGTCTTCCTGGCCGATCGCAGCGGATTTCCGACCATCAACCTGACGGTGGCGCACTCCTGGAGCGGGGTGGCGCCGTGCCTGACGGGCTTGCGGCAGGATCCGGGGCAGATGGAGCGGCGCACCCTGGCGGCCGTCCGGGGCGCGAGGTTGGAGAGCGCGCAGGTGCGGGGCTTCAGCTTCGTCGATCAGCCGGCGCCGCTGATCGCGGCCTTTCGGCGGATGACGCGGTTGTCGGGGCGCCAGGCGCTGCCGGGCAGCGACAGCGGCTGTTCGGACGTGCGGTGCGCGGCGCGGGCGGTGTTTGGCGAAGAGGCCGGGCCGCGGCTGCTGCTGCTGGCGGCGGTGTTCCACTACAACGCCTCGGACCTTGGCGAACTGCATACGCGCGCCTGGTCGGTGGAGGAGCTGGACGAGGTGCTGGCGGCGTTCGAAGACCTGCCCCCCTCGCTGTTTCCGCTGGACCGGAGCGAGTACCGGGCGCTGGCCCACAGGCATCATCAGGAGGGGCGGTTTCCCGAGTCGACCAACCTGTTCGAACTGGCGGCCGAGGCCGGCGAGGGTGAGATCGGGATCATGATCGACCAGGGCTGGCATCACGCCAGCATCGCCGAGCGGCGGGCGATTATCGTGCATGAGCTGGCCCACGAGTTCACCCGCGCGAGGGGGCCGGCGCTGAACTGGCGCGAGCGCTGGCAGGCGGCCGTGGACGCCGACGCGGCGCGGGACACGCGCGCGCCGACGGTCGCCTCGGCCTATGCGATGCGCAACCTCGACGAGGACTTTGCCGAGAGCGTCACCGCCTATCGCTACATGGCGCCCCTGCTGATGACCCGGGCGCCGCACCGTTATGCGCTGCTGAAGTCGATGGTGTTCGACGGGCAGGAGTATGGCTCGGCGGCCCGGTGCGCGGCCCCTCAGCTGGCGCGGGTGGCGCACGTGCGGCGCTAAAGCCTCTGGACTGACGTAACGGCGACCGGGTCAGGGTGGCGGCAACTTCGCCCACCCCCGGGGCGACATCAGAGGAAACCGCCATGCCTGAAGCCCTGATCATCGACGCCGTCCGCACCCCTCGCGGCATCGGCAAGGTCGGCAAGGGCGCGCTGGCCGACATGCATCCCCAGCAGCTGTCGGCCACCGTGCTGAAGGCGCTTGCCGAGCGCAATGAACTGAAGACGGCCGATATCGACGACGTGATCTGGGGCACCTCCAGCCAGAAGGGCCCGCAGTCACCGGACCTCGGGCGCATGGCCGCGCTGGACGCGGGCTATGACGTGCGCTCGAGCGGCGTGACGCTGGACCGCTTCTGCGGCTCGGGCATCACGACGGTGAACTTTGCGGCCGGCATGATCATGTCGGGCATGGAGGACCTGGTGGTCGCCGGCGGGGCCGAGATGATGAGCCTGACCAGCGCGATGGCCGCGCGGGCCGCGGCGGCGGGTGACCCGCCGGGCTTGATGGACGCCGGCAACCTGCGCCTGCGCGCCCGCCATCCGCAGAGCCACCAGGGCGTCTGCGGCGACGCGATCGCCTCGATGGAAGGCATCAGCCGGGCCGATGTCGATGCGCTGGCGCTGGAAAGCCAAAAGCGCGCCGCCAGGGCCATCGAGGAGGGGCGGTTCGCCAAGAGCCTGGTGGCCGTCTATCGGGAGGACGGCTCGCTGGCGCTGGACCACGAGGAATTTCCGCGTCCCGAGACGACGGCCGAGGGGCTGGCGTCGCTGAAGGCCTCGTTCGCGGTGCTGGCCGATGTCGATATCGACGGCAAAGGCACGACGTTCCGGGGGCTGATCAATCAGAAGTACCCGGACCTGAAGATCGAGCACGTGCACCACGCGGGCAACAGCTCGGGCGTGGTGGACGGCGCGGCGGCGGTGCTGCTGGCCTCGCCCGAGTATGCGGCCAGGAACGGACTGAAACCCCGCGCCAAGGTGATCGCGATGGCCAACGTCGGCGACTGCCCGACGCTGATGCTGAACGCGCCCGTGCCGTCGGCCCGCAAGGTGCTGGCCAAGGCGGGCCTGACCCCCGACGACATCGATCTTTGGGAAATCAACGAGGCCTTCGCGGTGGTGGCCGAGAAGTTCATCCGCGACATGAAGCTCGACCGCGACAAGGTGAACGTGAACGGCGGCGCCATCGCCCTTGGCCACCCCATCGGCGGCACGGGCTCGATCCTGATCGGCACGCTGCTGGATGAGCTGGAGCGGCGCGACCTCAAGCGGGGCCTCGTCACGATGTGCGCGGCCGGCGGCATGGCGCCCGCGATCATCATCGAACGCGTCTGAGGCTAGGCCGTGGCGGCGGCGCGGCGTTTGCGGCCGCGGGACCGGGCCGGCCTTTGCTCATCGAGCATGGCGCGAATGCGGGCGGCGAGCGCGGCGGCCTCGTAGGGCTTGTCGATCAGCGGGTACTCGTGTTCGGCCAGGCTCGGCCCGTCGCCGACGAAGCCGGAGGTGAGCAGGATGTGCATGCGCGGGCGCAGCTGCTGGGCCTCGCGCGCCAGGCTGACGCCGCTGGCGCCGCCGGGCATGACGATGTCGGAGAACAGCAGGTCGAACTCCTGCTCGTGGATCAGGGCGATGCCCTCGGCGGCGGTGGTGGCGGTGGTCACCTCGTAGCCCAGGCCGGTGAGCATTTCGCGGGTCAGGGTGAGAACGGCGGCGTCGTCCTCCACGACCAGCAGCCGCTCGGTCCCGCCGACGGTTTCGACGGGCGGCGCTTCGGGCTTGCGCTCGGGGGCGGCTTCGTCCGAGGCGGGCAGGACGAGGCGCACGGTGGTGCCGATCCCAAGCTCGCTTTCGACCTCCACCTCGCCATCGGACTGGTTCACGAAGCCATAGACCTGCGAGAGGCCAAGGCCAGAGCCCTTGCCGACGTCCTTGGTGGTGAAGAAGGGCTCGAAGACGCGCTCGCGGACCTCATCGCTCATGCCGGCGCCGGTGTCGCGGACCTCGATGCGGACGGTGTCGCCCTTGCGGAGGGTGGCGATGGTCAGCGGGCCGCCGTCCGGCATCGCGTCGCGGGCGTTGACGGCGAGGTTGAGGAGGGCGGTTTCCAGCTGGGTCGGATCGACGTTGGCGCAGAGGTGGCCCTCCGCCAGCGCCAGCCGCAGCTCGATCGCTTCGCCAACGCCCTGACGCAGCAGGGGTTCGAAGCCGCGGATCAGCTCGTTGACGTCGAGCGTCACCGGCGAGAGGTGCTGGCGGCGGGAGAAGGCCAGGAGCTGGCGGGTCAGGTCGCGGCCGCGCTCGGCGGCCTGGCGCATGGCGTCGATGCGGCGGACGCGTTTGTCCTCCTCCTCTGACTTGCGCAGCATCATGTCGATGTTGCCGAGGATGACGGTCAGCAGGTTGTTGAAGTCGTGGGCGACGCCGCCGGTCAGCTGGCCGACGGCCTCCATCTTGCGGGCCTGGGTCAGCTGCTCTTCCAGCTGGCGGCGCTCCGTGGAGTCGAGGATGACGCCGAAGATTTCCTGACGGTCGCTGTCGATGCCGGTGGCGAGCACACCCTGGTCGAACAGGTAGCGGTACTGCCCGTCGGCGCACAGCCAGCGGAACTCGCAGGAGTAGTAGCCGCTCTCCAGCGCGCCGCTGATGGCATTGGCGACGGTCTCGACGTCCTCGGGATGGATGCGCGAGGCGCCGAAGTCGGGGCTCGACATCATCTCCTCGGGTGTGAAGCCGGTGATGGCGGTGACGCCGTCGCTGATGAAGACCGGCTGGAACGGCGGCTCGGCGATGCGCGAGTGGAAGGTGATCGGCAGGGAGCGCATGATCTGCTCCTGCCGCTGACGTGAGCGCTCCAGCGCGGCCTCGGCCCTGGCCTTTTCGGCCTGGACGCGGCGGTTCTCCTCCAGCAGCCACTGGCTGTGGTCCATCTGGCGCTTCACTTCCTCGGTCTTCTTGTAGAGGTCGACGAGGACGCTGACCTTCGAGCGCAGGATGAAGGGGTCCACCGGCTTGAAGACGATGTCCACGGCGCCGGCCGAGTAGGCCTGGAAGATGTGCGCCTCGTCCCGGAAGATGGCGGTCAGGAAGACGATCGGCGTATTGCGCGTCTTGCGGCGCTGGCGGATCAGCTCGGCGGTTTCGTAGCCGTCCATGCCCGGCATGTGCAGGTCGAGCAGGATGACCGCGAACTCGCTGACAAGCAGCTCCTTCAGCGCCTCCTCGCCCGATCGGGCGACCACCAGTTCATGGCCAAGGTCCTCCAGCGCCTGGATGGCGGCGAAGGCGTTGCGCTCATCGTCGTCGACGATGAGAATCTTGGCGATGATGGGAGCGGTCAGGTCCGGCGGGGTTGAGGTCGCCGCCCTGATCCGGCTCGCCGGTGACGAATACGCGTTCACTTCAGCTCGCTTGCGGCATCAACGAAATGACGTTGTCGGCGGCGAGGCGCATGGCGTCGGCGCGCTGGATGGAAACCCGAAGGACCGAGACCAGATGGTCGATGTCCACCGGCTTGGAGACATAGTCGGAGGCGCCGGCCTGGATGCACTTTTGCCGGTCGCCCTTCATCGCCTTGGCGGTGACGGCGACGACGGGCAACTCCGCGCAGCCGGGGCGTGAGCGGATCTCGCGGATCGTCTCGTAGCCGTCCATGTCGGGCATCATGATGTCGACCAGCACCACGTCCACGTCTGGGTTGGCCTCGAGCAGCTGGAGGCCCGCCCGGCCGCTTTCGGCGTAGCTGAGGTCGATGCCGTATTCCTCCAGGGCCGAGGCCAGGGAGAAGATGTTGCGGATGTCGTCGTCGATGACGACGATCTTGCGGCCGGTCAGCACCGCGTCGTCGTGGCGGTTCTGGACGAGCTTGCTGCGGGCCGCTTCCGGCAGCTGGTCGAGCGGCTCGTGCAGCAAGAGGCTCGCCTGGTCGATCAGCTGGTCGCTCGTGCGGGCCAGACGCACCAGGCCGCCGAAGACCGCCAGCCGCAGGCGCTTGTCGTCTTCCGCCTCCAGCTCCTCGGGGGCGTAGACGACGACCGGGTTCGCGGTCTCAGCCATTTTCAGAAGGTCCACCACTTTCGCCACCGGGGCCGCCTGGGCCTCAACCACGACGCCGTCAGGACGTTCCCCCGCCGGCAGGGCGAGGATCGCCTCGAGGTCGGCGGCGATGGCCACCTCGGCGAAGGCTTCGCGCAGGAGTTCGGCAGTCGGGCCCTCGGCACCCACCAGCACCACCTTGCGGTCGGCCTTGCCGACGAAGTTCTTCACGCCCTGGAGCGTGGAGACCACCACCTCGCGCTCCACCGGCTTGTGGGTGAAGCCGAAGGCGCCCATGGACAGGCCAAGGCCGCGCTGGTCGTCGCCCGAGATCAGGTGCACCGGAATGTGCCGCGTCTCGGGCGTGCGCTTGAGGAGGTCGAGCAGCGCCAGGCCGTCGATGTCGGGCAGGCCGATGTCGAGCATGATGGCGTCGGGCCCAAAGCGCCGGGCCAGCGACGGCACCGCGCCGCCTTCACCGGTGACCACGCCCTTGAAGCCGCTGTCGCGGACCAGGGACAGCAGGATGGAGGCAAAGCGCGGGTCGTCCTCGACGATCAGCACCACCGAGTCGTCGGGCGTGACCAGGTCGCGGTCGTCGGCGACCGACTCCGCCGGCTCCTCCGCCTGGGAGGTGAGGGCGCGGGCGGCCAGCGGCGGGCCGGCGCGGCCGGAAGAGGCCGGCTGGCTGACCTGCGGGCTAAAGTTCAGCGGCAGATAGAGGGTGAAGGTCGAGCCCTTGCCGGGCTTGGATGTCACCTTCAACTCACCGCCCAGCAGCCGCGCGATCTCGCGGCTGATGGACAGGCCAAGGCCCGTGCCGCCGTACTTGCGGCTGGTGGTGCCGTCGGCCTGCTGGAAGGCCTCGAAGATGATGCGCTGCTTGTCCTCGGGGATGCCGATGCCGGTGTCGCTGACGGAGATGGCGAGCACCTGACCGGCGGTGTTGAGGTGGTCGTTGGTCGAGTGCCAGCCGCTCTTGGCCTTGGCCACCTTCAGCTTCACGTGGCCCTTCTCGGTGAACTTGAAGGCGTTGGAGAGCAGGTTCTTGATGATCTGCTGGAGGCGCTTGTCGTCGGTGAACATCGACCGCGGCAGTTCCGACTCCAGTTCGACGGCGAACTCCAGCTTCTTGGCCTGGGCGACCTGGGCGAAGGTGCGGTCGACCTGATCGCGCAAGGAGGCGAAGGACATCTCGCCGATGTCCAGCGTGACGGTGCCGGACTCGATCTTCGACAGGTCGAGGATGTCGTTGATGAGGCCCAGCAGGTCAGAGCCGGCGTCGTGGATGTTGCGGGCGAACTCGACCTGCTTGTCGGTCAGGTTGCCCTGGGTGTTGTCGCTGAGCAGCTTGGAGAGGATGAGCAGCGAGTTGAGCGGCGTGCGCAGCTCGTGGCTCATGTTGGCCAGGAATTCGGACTTGTACTTGGAGGTCAGGGCCAGCTGCTCGGCCTTCTCTTCGAGGGCGAGCTTGGCCTGTTCGACCTCGCGGTTCTTGGCTTCCACCTGCTTGTTCTGGGCGGAGAGCAGCTGGGCCTTCTCCTCCAGCTCGGCGTTGGTCTGCTGCAGCTCGTCCTGCTTGGCGCGCAGGAGTTCTTCGGACTGACGCAGCGAGGCGGCCTGGAGCTCCAGCCGGTCGTTGGTCTTCTTCAGCTCTTCCTGCTGGGCCTGCAGTTCGGAGGTCAGCAGCTGCGACTGCTTGAGGAGGCCCTCGGTCCGCATGTTGGCGGCGATCGTGTTGAGCACGATGCCGATGGATTCCATCAGCTGGTCGAGGAAGCTTTGGTGGGTCTCGGAGAACTCGCCGAAGGTGGCCAGCTCGATCACCGCCTTCACCTCGCCTTCGAAGAGGGCGGGCAGGACGATGATGTTGAGCGGCGGCGCCTCGCCAAGGCCCGAGCTGATCTGGACGTAGTCCTTGGGCACGTTGGTGAGCAGGATGCGCGACTTCTCGTGCGCGCACTGGCCGATCAGGCCTTCGCGCAGCTTGAAGCGGTCGGCGGCGTGCTTGCGGTTGTTGAAGGCGTAGGAGGCGGCGAGGTTGAGGACCGTATGGCCGTCCTCGTCGCGGTCGGAGACGTAGAAGACGCCGTGCTGGGCGTTGATCAGCGGCGCCAGTTCCGACAGCACCAGGTTCGACACCGTCGAGAGGTCGCGCTCGCCCTGCAGCATCCGCGTGAATCGAGCCAGGTTGGTCTTCAGCCAGTCCTGCTCGGTGTTCTTCAGCGTCTGATCCTTCAGGTTGCGGATCATCTCGTTGATGTTGTTTTTCAGCTCCTCGACCTCGCCGGACGCTTCGACGGTGATCGAGCGGGTGAGGTCGCCCTTGGTCACGGCGGTGGACACCTCGGCGATGGCGCGCACCTGGGTGGTCAGGTTGGCGGCCAGTTCGTTCACGTTGTCGGTGAGGTCGCGCCACAGGCCGGCGGCGCCGGGCACCCGGGCTTGACCGCCGAGCTTGCCTTCGATCCCCACCTCGCGGGCCACGTTGGTGACCTGGTCGGCGAAGGTGGCCAGCGTCTCGATCATCCCGTTGATGGTGTCGGCCAGCGAGGCGATTTCGCCCTTGGCGTCGAGGGTGAGGGTGCGCTTGAGGTCGCCCTGGGCCACGGCGGTGACGACGTCGGCGATGCCGCGCACCTGACCGGTCAGGTTGGCGGCCATCATGTTCACGTTGTCGGTGAGGTCCTTCCAGGTGCCGGCGACGCCGGGGACCTGGGCCTGGCCGCCGAGCTTGCCCTCGGTGCCGACTTCCTTGGCGACGCGGGTCACTTCCGAGGCGAAGGAGTTCAGCTGGTCCACCATGGTGTTGATGGTGTTCTTCAGTTCGAGGATCTCGCCGCGCACATCGACGGTGATCTTGCGGCTGAGGTCGCCCCGGGCCACGGCGGTGGTCACCTCGGCGATGTTCCGCACCTGGCCGGTGAGGTTGCCGGCCATCAGGTTCACGTTGTCGGTCAGCTCCTTCCAGGTGCCGGCCACGCCCT
>DASVBC010000035.1:0-22205 GCA_036376035.1 Caulobacteraceae bacterium
GTGCCGCCCGCGAGATAACTCGGCGCCAATAGAACCTGGCTCGGCACTACGGTGAATTTTTTGCGGTCATCGGTATAGCGCAGACCGGTGGTAAGCTTCAGGTTATCCCTGATGTTCCAATATGCCTCCCCAAACACAGCCCATGATTTGAGCTTGTACGGGTTTTTCGAGCGGAAGTAATTATGTCCCTCGCCTTCAAAGTTTTTACTGAAATCTATCGGATTTGGGTCGATATACGGGCAGGCGGATCGAGGATTATCCGTGGGTACAGGCCCCTCGTCGGGAAGCTGGGCGACGCCACGAAAGATGTTCGACCAGGCACATGTAGTCGGATCGTATGGGGCGTTCGGATCGTGAATGAAATTGGGGTTGCTGTAGATCGATCCCACAGGGGCATTAAATGGGCCAACACTGGCGATAGCAGTGATGAGGTTGAACATCACGTAATAGTCGATCAAGGTGTCGAACTTCGTGTAGTTTGCGCCGACACTGAAGTTCAAAGGACCATCAAAGTTCGACTGAAGCCGGAACTCCTGGCTGAACTGGGTGGCTGAGGCTTGCGCAATATCGAAGCCCGCGAGCGTGTTCGAGCAGCCCAATTGTGGATCGCAGAAGATGCCGCCCGGGGCTGCCTCCTCATAGACCGTCGGGAGCGAAGGGTCTGAAAAGTCTCGCAGCACCGACGTATCGGTGAATACCGGGCCCGTGCTGAAGCGGTTAAAGTCCTGGAACGAGTATGTCTCGTCTTTGTCGTAGGCTGTCTGAGAATAGAACGTAAGATTATCGGTCAGATCGACGTCGAAATTAAGCTCGACAACGTCTGCTTTCGCGCGATAGCGGGGATCAAGGATGGAGCTGATCTCGCGCAGATTTCGCGACTGCATCTTGCCGCCGTAGGGATCCGCAAATTTAATGAGGGCCTGCTTGCGACCGGTTTGGGGGTCATAGCCGACGTCGGCAGAAGTGAATGGGAACAAGGCTTGTGAGGTAATGATCGGACCCAACACGAACGCATAGGACAGTCCGTTGGGAGTACCGAACGCCGCATCCTCGTAGAGGTTCCCCGCCTTGCAACCCTGCCCGAAGAAAGCGCGCCGGAGAAGGAATTGCTCCGATTGGGTGAAGTTTGCGTCGTTGTCGAAGTCCAGACTCTGACCTCCAACTTCCGTCGGCCCATCGTCACGGTGACAGAGTTGCTTCCCGGTGCGAGACCGGTTGTCGTCCTCCTTGAAGCGCTCCCAGATCAGGTTCGAACGGATGTGGTCGGTGGGGTTGAAGGCGAGGGTGATGCGCCCCGACCACAGGTCGCGGCCGTTGACCGCGTGCTTGGTGGTCAGGTTATAGTCGTACCCTTGCCGGTCGGTCAGAGCGCCGGCAATGCGGATGGCGAGCTTGTCCTCGACCAAGGGGACGTTGACCATCGCGGATACCCGCTTGGCATGATAGTTGCCGACTTCGCCCTTCAGCCAGCCGTCGAATTCATGAAGGTTCGGCTTGGCAGAAATCACATTGATCACGCCGGCCGTCGCGTTGCGGCCGTAGAGGGTGCCCTGCGGTCCACGCAGAACCTCCACCCGCTCAATGTCGAGGTATTCCTGTTCGAATAGCCGGTTTTGTATCAGCCCGGTGTTGTTGAACGCCACAGCCACGCCCGGGTCGGTCGTCGCCGATATAGCCTGGGTGCCGATGCCGCGAATCTGGAAGTTGTAACTGGTGAAGTTGGTCTTGGTGAAGGTGACGTTCGGGATAGCCTTGAGCAGGTCGAAGCCGCCTTCGATCTTTTGGGCTTCCAGGGCCTTGGCAGAGAAGGCCGAGATGGCGATCGGGACGTCCTGGATGTCTTCTTCGCGCTTTTGCGCGGTGACGATCAGGGCCTCGACTTCAGCGCCGCCCCCCGCGGCGCTGCCGGACTGGGGGGCTTGGTCGGCCCTTGCGATGATGTAGCCGGCGCCGGCGGGCTGGGCGGCGAGGCCCGAGCCGGCGAGGAGCTGGTTCATGGCCTCCGCGGGGGTCAGCTCGCCGGTGACCTGCGGGGCGGTGCGTCCGCGGGTGAGGTCGGCGGCGGCGACGATGTCGATGTCGGCCTGGCGCGAGAGCTGCAGCAGGGCGTCGACCAGCGGCTGCGGGGCGATGTTGACGCTGTGGCGGGCGTCCTGCGCGTGCGCGGTTCCGGTCCACAGGGCGAGCACGGCGGCCCCGGCGAGCAGCGCGCGGCGGCGCGGTTGTCTGATGGTCTTCATGGCGTTTCCCCCTGCCTGGCGCCCATCGATGGCGGGCGCTCTCATGGGTGAGACGACGGGGGTACGCGGATCGACACCAGAATTTCACACGGGTTTCAGTTTGGCGCGGTTTGCGCCTCCAGAAGGATGTCGCCGTCAGGTTCGCGGGTGGCGCGGATGGGCAGGCCCGCGTCGAGACTGGCGATCAGTTCGTCCACCGCCCGGGTGCGGAAGGAGGCGGTGACGCGCAGCTCGCCGATGTCGCTGGAGGCCAGGCGGATGGGGTGGTTGCTGTAGCGGTTGGCGTCGGCGACGACGTCCTTCAGCGGGGCGTCGGCGTAGAGGAGGCGCCCGTTGCGCCAGCCGGCGGGGTCGCTGCTGAAGGCGGCGGTGGCGGCGGCGCCGTCCTCCAGGCGCAGCTGCTGGCCGGCGGTCAGGTCGGCGGTCGGCGCGGGCTGAGCCAGCGGCCAGGCGCGCTTGAGGACCTGAACCTTGCCCTCCAGCACCGCGATCTGCAGGCCGTCGGGGGTGCAGCGGACGTTGAAGCGGGCGCCGCTGGAGCGGATCACCGCGTCCTTGGCATAGACCGTCAGCGCATGGCCGGGGGCGTCGAAGAAGGCCTCGCCGTCCTTGAGCGTGGCGGCGCCGTCGTTCAGCTCGACGCGCGAGAGGGCGCCGACGAAGACGGTGGCGCCGGGGGCCAGATCCAGCGCGCCGGTCTGGGCGATGGCGGTGCGCACGGCCTGATCCGGACGGTTCAGGACCTGCGGCGCGATCACGGCGGCGATGGCCAACGAGGCGGCGATGGCGGCGCCGGGAACGAGCCAGCGGCCGCGGCCGGGACGGACGTCGCGGCGCCAGCCCTCCTCGCGGGCAAAGCGGGTGCGGCCGATGGCGCTCCAGGTCACCTGGGCGTCGCGGAAGGCGGTTTCGTTGGCGGGATCGGCGGCGCGCCAGGCGTCGGTGGCGCGTTCGTCGCCGTCCAGCAGCAGTTCGCGGGCCTTGGCGTCGATGCTCATCGGCGCCTCCGCATGGAGGCCATGGCGGCGGCGAAGCCCTGTTCCACGAGCTTGCGGGCGCCGGAAGGGGAGACGCCCATCCGGCGGCCGATCTCGGCAAAACTCAGGCCGTCAAGGCGGTGCAGCAACAGCGCGGTCCTCTGGCGCGGCCTGAGGCCGGCGATGGCCGCCTCGAGCCTGGCGAGTTCTTCCCTCGATACTAGGACGTCTTCGGGGCTGAAATCGTGACCCTCGCCCGGAAACTGGGGATCGAGGCTGGCGGCGCCGTGCCTGGCCTGGCTGCGGCGGGCGTCCAGCGCGATGTTGTGCGCCGTGCGGAACAGGAAGGCGCGCGGGTTGGCGACAGTGGTGTTGTCCGGCAGGGCGGCGAAACGGGCGAAGGCGGCCTGGACGATGTCCTCCGGCTCGGGCGGCCCGGCCCCGAAGGTGCGGCGGGCGTAGGCGGTCAGCTCGGCCCAGTGGCGGCGGTAAAGCGCGGCGAGCGGGCCGGCCTGCGCCTCCCCGCCTGACAGCTCCACAACTGGACGGGCCTTGGAAATGACGCCCTCCCCCATACGCATGTGCGCGTACGAGGGTCGGGCTCAGTGAGGCGAGGTGTCAAGCAGGTGATGCCTCCCCCCTGGGGGAGGACCAGAAGGCTTTAGTTCTTCGCCTTATCCACCAGCTTGTTCTTGGTGATCCAGGGCATCATGGCGCGCAGGCGGGCGCCCACTTCCTCGATCTGGTGTTCGGCGTTGCGGCGGCGGGTGGCCTTGAAGCTGGGCTGGCCGACGGCGTTCTCGGCCATGAAGTCGCGCACGAAGCGGCCGGACTGGATGTCTTCCAGCACGCGCTTCATCTCGGCCTTGGTTTCCGGCGTGATCACGCGGGGGCCGGTGACGTATTCGCCGTACTCGGCGGTGTTGGAGATCGAATAGTTCATGTTGGCGATGCCGCCCTCGTAGATGAGGTCGACGATCAGCTTCACCTCGTGCAGGCACTCGAAATAGGCCATCTCGGGCGCATAGCCGGCTTCCACCAGGGTCTCGAACCCGGCGCGGATCAGCTCGACCAGGCCGCCGCAGAGCACGGCCTGCTCGCCGAACAGGTCGGTCTCGCACTCCTCGCGGAAGGTGGTCTCGATGACGCCCGAGCGGCCGCCGCCGATGGCCGACGCGTAGGCGAGGCCGAGGTCCATGGCGCCGCCGGTGGCGTCCTGATGGATGGCGATCAGGCAGGGCACGCCGCCGCCCTTCAGATACTCGCCGCGCACCGTGTGGCCGGGGCCCTTGGGCGCCACCATCAGCACGTCGACCGTCGACTTGGGCTCGATGAGGCCGAAGTGGACGTTGAGGCCGTGGGCGAACAGCAGGGCCGCGCCGTCGCGCAGGTTGGGAGCGATCTCGTTCTCGTAGATGGCGCGCTGATGCTCGTCGGGCGCCAGGATCATGAGGACGTCGGCCCAGGCGGCGGCTGCGGCGACGGTCATCACCTTCAGGCCCTCGCCCTCGGCCTTCTTGGCGGAGGCGGAGCCGGGACGCAGGGCCACGGCGACATTCTTGGCGCCGGAATCGCGCAGGTTCAGCGCGTGGGCGTGGCCCTGGGAGCCGTAGCCTACGATGGCGATCTTCTTGTCCAGGATGCGGGCGATGTCGGCGTCGCGGTCGTAGTAGACGCGCATGATTATTCTCCAGGACAGGTCGATTGCGCTGCAACCGCGCAACGCAGGTGCAGCAAAGGCCGCGCTATCCAGCGTTTTTTTGCCCTCCCGTCAAGGTGATACGCCAAACGAAAAGGGCCTCCGCATCGCTGCGAAGGCCCCTGACGCCGCCCTTCCGAGGGCTTACCAGAAGAGGTCGTAGTAGACCGCCAGCACCCGGCCGCTCCACACATCGACGAGCAGGGCGTCGTCGCGGTTGCGGACCCACTCGGCGCCGATGGGCGGGCGCGGCAGCTGGTAGCGCCACCAGTCGAGGTAGCGGTTCTGGCCGAACCAGCTGGTCGGATAGGTGTCGCCGAACACGAAGGTGCGGAAGGACCAGCCGCTCGGTTGGTACCAGGGGGCGCGGTAGCGCTGCGTGGCCCAGTAGGAGCGCTGATAGCGGTTGTAGTCGTACCAACCGCGGTTGCGGTCGCGGTCGCGCAGGCGATGGCCGGCGCCGGGGCGGTAGTGGTGCTGCTGGCGCTCGGCCAGTCGCAGGCGGCGCAGCACCTCGGCGCGGCGGGCCTGCTGGTTCAGCTGGACGCGCTGTTCGGTGCGGCGTTCCTGGACCTGCTCGCGGCGGTCCTCGCGGCGGTCTTCACGGCGCTCGACGCGGTTCTCGCGGCCGTCTTCACGACGCTCGACGCGGTCTTCGCGGCGGTCCTGGCGAACTTCGGCGCGTTCGGCGTTACGCTCGCGGGCCAGCTTCAGGGCCTGGACCGCGCGTTCGCTGCGTTGAGGCGCGGCGGCGGGTTTCTCGTCGCGGCGTTCCTCGCGCGCCTCGCGGCGCTCCTCGCGAGCCTGGCGCTTTTCTTCCTTACGCTTGGCGATCTCCTGGCGCTGCTGCTCGATCACCTCATGGCTGCGCAGCTGTGCGGCGGCCGGTTGGGCCGCCAGCGTCGTGCCCGCCAGGAGGGAGAGCGCCAGCGCCGCCTTCATAGGGGTCTTCATCTCGATCATGCTCCGATGGGCCGGTGGCCCTGTTACGTACTTGGGAGCATGTTCTGCGGCGCCGCACCTGAACCGTATTTGAACGGCGCGGGCAGGATCGGCGGCCTTTAGTTGCCGCGTTCGATGTTGATGTAGGGGCGGTTCTGGACCTCGGCGAAGGCGCTGCGGGCGGTCTCGGTCTGGGCGTCCCACTCCTTCTGCGTCATGCAGCTGCGGGTGGTGAAGCGGGAGTTGGCCTTGGTCCGCTCCTTGCAGATGACCTTTTCCTTCACCGGCTTGGCCGCGGCCGGCGGCTCGTCGGCAAAGGCGGCCCCGCCGATCATCACAAGCCCGGCAGCAATGACTGCAATACGCATCGGATAACCCCACGATTGTCCAGCTGGGGCGACTTTCGGGGCAAATCCGGCGATTGGCAAGCGAGGCGAGATTTCTGTGGACGAGCGCTGCGCAAAGAGGCCGAATCGGCGGCGCGGTAGTGATAGATTGCCTGTCCGATGAACGCCCACGCTCCCATCGCCGAGCACAAGGCCGCCGCCGATCATCCCGAGCGGCAGTACCTGAACCTGCTCGCCGACATCCTGGAGAACGGGGTGGAGCGCGGCGATCGGACGGGCACGGGGACGCTGGGCGTGTTCGGCCGCCAGATGCGGTTTGACCTTGCCCACGGCTTTCCGCTGCTGACCACCAAGAAGCTGCACCTGAAGTCCATCGTGGTGGAGCTGCTGTGGTTCCTGCGGGGCGAGACCAACATCGCCTGGCTGAAGGAGCGCGGGGTCTCCATCTGGGACGAGTGGGCCGACGAGAAGGGCGACCTTGGGCCCGTGTACGGCAAGCAGTGGCGCAGCTGGGCCGCGCCGGACGGGCGGGTGATCGACCAGATCGCGGGCGTGGTCGAGGGGCTGAAAACCAACCCGTCCTCGCGCCGTCACATCGTCAGCGCCTGGAACCCGGCCGACGTGGACGACATGGCCTTGCCGCCCTGCCACTGCCTGTTCCAGTTCTTCGTCGCGGACGGGAAGCTGTCCTGCCAGCTGTACCAGCGCAGCGCCGACGTCTTCCTCGGCGTGCCGTTCAATATCGCGAGCTACGCCCTGCTGACGATGATGATGGCGCAGGTGGTGGGGCTGAAGCCCGGCGAGTTCGTGCACACCTTCGGCGACGCGCACCTCTATCTGAACCACCTGGAGCAGGCGAAGCTGCAGCTGGAGCGCGAGCCGTTCCCCTTCCCGACGTTGAAGATCGCCGACAAGCGCGACCTGTTCGCCTTCGAGTACGATGACTTCGCGCTGGAGGGCTACCAGGCCCACCCCCACATCAAGGCCCCGGTGGCGGTGTAGATTCCTTCTCCCCTCGCGGGAGAAGGTGGCCTGCGAAGCAGGTCGGATGAGGGGGTTCTCAGAAGTCTCCGCAGCGAACGGCGGTTGGGAGGGCGGTGCGCCCCCTCATCCGTCAGTCTTCGGCTGCCACCTTCTCCCGCGAGGGGAGAAGGGATGCTAGAGACGCCTCATGAGCGTTCATCTGGCATTGGTCGTCGCAAGGGCCCGCAACGGCGTGATCGGCCGGGAGGGGCAGCTGCCCTGGCGGATCCGGTCGGACATGGCCTGGTTCAAGGCCAATACGCTGGGCAAGCCGATCATCATGGGGCGCAAGACCTGGGAGTCGCTGCCGAAGAAGCCTCTGCCGGGGCGGACGAACATTGTGCTGAGCCGCGACGCCTCGTTCGAGCCGGAGAAGGCGGTGGCGTGCGAGACCTTGTCCGAGGCGGTGCAGATCGGCCGTGAGCAGGCGGGCGACGACGGCGTGGACGAGGTCTGCGTCATCGGCGGGGCGGCGCTGTTCGAGCTGGCGATGCCGAAGGCCAAGCGGCTTTACCTGACCGAGGTCGAGGCGGACGTCGAGGGCGATGTGTTCTTCCCGCCGTTCGATGAGGGCGACTGGACCGAGGTTCGCCGCGAGGGCCATCCCGCCGGGGAGTTCGACGAGTATCCGTTCACGTTCAGGGTGCTGGAGAAAAGGGGCTAGGGGCTAGGGGCTAGGGGCTAGGGGCCAGAATCTAATCCCTAGCCCCTAATCCCTAGCCCCTCTTTCAAACGCCTGTTTATATGCTCCCCCCGAACAAGGAGCGCCCCCCATGGATATCGAACTCGTCGCTGAAGGCCTGCGGTTTCCCGAGGGGCCGATCGCCATGAACGATGGCTCGGTGATCCTGACCGAGATCGCCGGAAAGCGGCTGACGCGGGTGCATCCGGACGGGCGCAAGGAGACGGTGGTCGAGACCGGCGGCGGGCCGAACGGCGCGGCGATCGGGCCGGACGGGGCGATCTACATCACCAACAACGGCGGCTCGTTCGAGTTCTTCGAGAACCAGGGCCTCTTGATCCCCGGCCCGACGCCGCCGAGCCACACGGGCGGCTACATCCAGCGCTATGACCTGAAAACCGGCGCGCTGACGACGCTCTATTCGCAGTGCGACGGCAAGGGGCTGGTCGGGCCCAACGACCTCGTCTTCGACAGGCAGGGCGGATTCTGGTTCACCGACCACGGCTGCTCGACGCCCGAGGGGCGCAAGTTCGGCGCCCTCTACTACGCGCTGGCGGACGGCTCGAAGATCACGCGGCTGCGCGACCATTTCGTCTCGCCCAACGGGGTCGGCCTCTCGCCGGACG
This sequence comes from Caulobacteraceae bacterium, assembly GCA_036376035.1. Classification (GTDB taxonomy): domain Bacteria; phylum Pseudomonadota; class Alphaproteobacteria; order Caulobacterales; family Caulobacteraceae; genus Caulobacter. The sequence goes on from DASVBC010000035.1 coordinate 8,537, forward strand.
AGAGCGTCGTCTACATGGCCGATACGACGCTCGGGCGGCTGTGGGCGTTCGATATCGCCGCGCCGGGCGAGCTGGCAGAGCCGCCGCCGTTCCAGCCGGGGCGCGTGGTGTGCAACCTGCCGGGCTACCAGCTGCTCGACAGCCTGGCGGTCGAGGCCGGCGGCAAGGTCTGCGTGGCGACCATCATCAACGGCGGCATCACGGCCTTCGACCCGAGCGGGACCACCGAGCACTTCGCCTTCCCGGACCTTTTGTGCACCAACATCTGCTTTGGCGGGGCGGACATGAGGGACGCCTGGGTGACCGCGTCCGGCACCGGCAAGCTCTACAAGTGCCGCTGGCCCCGCCCGGGCCTGAAGCTGAACTTCAACGCCTAGATTCCCTCCCCTTTATGGGGAGGGTGGCTCGCGTAGCGAGACGGGTGGGGCTGTTGATGGACTCCCCCACCCGACGGCTGCGCCGTCTTCCCTCCCCATGAAGGGGAGGGAGATTACTCGTCCCACTCGAACGGTTCGTCGAAGCCGTGGCGGGAGGAGTAGAAGGCGAGCCACATGAGCGCGCCCGTCAGGCCGCCGACCACGACGAGCCCGCCGACGACCACCGGCAGGATGGGCGCCAGGCCCTCCCAGCCGCCGCCGAGCGACTCCGCGGCATAGAAGGCCCAGCCGACGAAGCCGGCGAGCAGGGACAGCCCGACGATGGTGGCGATGATCACGACGAGGTGGCGCGGCTTCTTCGGCATCGGGGCCTAAACGGGCGGCGGCGGCCAATGGGTCCGCCTTGCCGCCGATCGCCCGCTCGCCCTAGAAGCGGCCATGGCCTGGACGCGACGCTATGAGGACGCCGAACCGCAGCGGGTGAACCGCTGGCTGGCGCAAAGCGGCGTGTGCTCGCGCCGCGAGGCCGAGGGGCTGATCGCCGAGGGGCTGGTGTCCATCGACGGCGAGGTGGTCAGCGATGTCGGCCGCAAGATCCTGCCCGGCCAGACGCTGGTGCTGGCCGACCGGGCGGAGCAGCAGTTGTCCTCGGCGCTGACGGTGATGATCCACAAGCCGGTCGGCATCGTCTCGGCCCAGCCGGAGCACGGCCAGACCCCGGCGGTGCGGCTGCTGACGCGGGCGCGGCTGTACGGCGAAGGCCCCCCGGCCCCGGCGCGCGATGCGAAGCTCGCGCCGGTCGGGCGGCTGGACATGGACTCGCGCGGCCTGCTGATCCTGTCGGAGGATGGGGTGGTGGCGAAGGCCGTGATCGGGCCCGCCTCGGAGTTGGAGAAGGAATACCTGGTCGAGGTGAAGGGCGAGATCACCGACGCCAAGGTCGTGAAGCTGCGTCACGGGCTGGAGTTGGACGGGCGCAAGCTCAAGCCCGCCAAGGTCAACCTCATCGGCAAACAGAAGCTGCGGTTCGTGCTGAAGGAAGGCCGCAACCGGCAAATCCGGCGGATGTGCGAGCTGGTCGGGTTGGAGGTCGTGGACCTGTTCCGCGTGCGCGTGGGCAAGATCACGCTGGGGGATTTGCCGGAGGGCGCCTGGCGGCCTTTGACCGCCGAGGAGCGGCAGGCCCTGATCTCTCCACCGTCATCCCGGCCGTAGCGAAGCGGAGAGCCGGGACCCAGAGTCACAACCGCTGCCCCTGGGTCCCGGATCGGCCTAGCGGCCGTCCGGGATGACGGGGATTAGAAATGCCGGCTCACAGCCCCAGCACCAGCTTGGCCATGATGTTGTGCTGGATCTCGTTGGAGCCGGCGTAGATCGAGGCCTTGCGGTAGTTGAAGTAGGCGGGCGCGGCGGGGGCGGCGTAGTCGGGACCGGCGCGGCCCTCGTTCGTCGGCGCCCAGGTGTCGGGCACGAACGGCAGGGCGTAGTTCCCGACCGCCTCCAGCGTCAGCTCGGTGATCGCCTGCTGGGTTTCCGAGCCGGTCAGCTTCAGCATCGAGGACGCCGGGCCGACGGGTTTGCCCGAGCTCATGGCCGAGAAGATGCGGAGTTCCGTGGCGTTCAGCGCCTCCACGCGGATTTCCATCTCGGCCAGCTTCTTGCGGAAGTCGGGATCGGAGAGCAGCGGCCGGCCGTCATCGCCCGCCTCCAGCGCGGCGATGCGCCTGACCTTCTTGAGCATGTTCATGAGGCCGGGCGCATAGGCGTTGCCGCGTTCGAACTCGAGCAGGTACTTGGCGTAGGTCCAGCCCTTCCCCTCCTCGCCGATGCGGCCCGTGACCGGCACGCGGACGTCCTCGAAGAAGACCTGGTTGATCTCCTGCTGGCCCTCGACCGGGCCGTCCAGCGTCGGCAGCGGGCGGATGGTGATGCCGGGGGTCGTCATCTCCAGCAGCAGGAAGGAGATGCCGTTCTGCGGCTTGCCATCGAAACCGGTTCGGACAAGGCAGAACATCCAGTCGGCCCACTGGGCGTGGGTGGTCCAGATCTTCGAGCCGTTGAGGACGTAGTGGTCGCCGTCCCGGTCGGCGCGCATCTGCAGGGAGGCAAGGTCCGAGCCGGCGCCGGGCTCGGAATAGCCCTGGCACCACCAGATGTCCGAGTTCAGGATCGGCGGCAGGTGCTGCTTCTTCTGCTCATCGGTCCCGAAGGCCATGATCACAGGCGCCACCATCTTCAGCCCCATGGGCGAGGAGGTCGGCACGCCCGCCAGGCTCATCTCCATGTTGAAGATGTAGCGCTGGGACGGCGTGAAGCCGGGGCCGCCATACTCGACCGGCCAGTCGGGCACGGCCCATCCCTTGGCGGCCAGCTTCTTTTGCCAGCGGACCTGGCCGGCCTTGTCGAGGTAGCCGTTCTTGGACTGCGCGTGCTGGCGGCGCAGGTCCTCGTCGTAGTTTTCCGCGATCCAGGCGCGGACTTCGGTCTGGAAGGCGATGTCCTCGGGGGAAAAGGACAGGTCCATGGGGGCTACTCCACGGCGTCGAGGTATTCGATCTCCGGCCGGCCGGCGAGCGTGGCGCCGATGCCGGGGCCCGCGGCGCGGAAGTAGTCGGTCGAGCCGTGGTGCTTGAGCGCCTCTTCCGAGGCGTAGAGCTCCAGCACCTTATAGGTGTTGGGCTCGGTGCGGCTTTTGGTCAGCTGATAGACGATGCAGCCGGGCTCGTTGGCCTTCACCTTGGCCGCGAGGTCGGAAAACACCTTCTCCAGATCGGCGCCCTTGCCATCCTGGACCTTCAAGGTCGCCACAACGCCGATCATGGAGTCACTCCCTAAAACAGTTGTTTTACGGATGTGACCTCAGCCGCCCGGCGAGGGCAAGCGTGACTTAAGGGAAGCCGCGAGCTTGACCGCCGATTTACTAAGCCTAACGTCGCATCGGGCCCGGGAGGGGTGGCGATGAACAGTGCTGTACGGCGTATCTCTATACTCGCCGCCGTGGTGGCGCTGGTGATCAGCGGCGCGGCCCGATCCGCGTCCGACAGCACGGAGCCGCCGTTGCTGCCCGGCGAGGTCTACCTCACCACGCCGAAAGGCTGCGGGTACATCGTTTCGGAGAGTTCCATCAAAAGTGTCGGGGGCGGAACGGCGGAAGGGTTCTTCAAGTGGCTAAAGGGACTCAATTGGCAGGAGCCTCCTTGCGTCAACGGTCTGCTCCATGGCGTCGGCACCTACGGGTCGCAGGATTTTACCAGCCGATACGCGTATGCGTACGGACGCGAGCTCGGCGGCAGCAGCGACATCGTTGGTGTATCGGGCAAGGAGCACCCCTTCTATAACAGCGGCTGCAGCGCCACGGGGTGCACCTGGTACGCAAGCCTTGATGGCCTTGGCTCCGATTACGCGCCCCATTGGGATCCGAATGCGGGTGTTTCGGGCGGAAGCTCGCTCGTTGTCGGCGAGAATAAGGTCTATCTCTCCGTTGACGCGAAAATACGAAGCTGTGAGGACTCGATCGTTCCGGTCAAAAAGTGCGGTCCAAAGAACCATTTTGACGTCTACGGCGTCTATGAGCGGAGCTGGCAGGCTTTAGAGAACGGGGAGTATCCCGAGCTCTACGAACGGTTCACAGCGTGCCCCGACCCGCTTAGCCCGACCGGATGCGAAGGGCTTTGGCGACAGATCGCCGGTCCTTCCATCGCCAAGACCCAAACAATCATCGCCCAGGCGGCAGCCGAGCGGGAAGCCAAGCTCGCCGAATACGCAGCCCTGACCGCCCCCTGGATCGCTCGCCGCGGCGAGCTCTATCGCGCCCGGGCCCAGGCGCTGGCGCAGGGGCAGGCGCAGCAGATCGTCGACAGCCTCGCGGCGGCGGACGGTCGCGCCCGGGCGAGCGCCCAGGCCGAAGTCGACTTCCGCAAATCCCTGGCCTCACGCAACGCCGGCCAGCTGTTCGCGATGGCTGACGAGCTGGCCGCGGCCGGCGACAACGCCAGGGCGCGCGAGACCTTCCGGACGCTGGTGTCGCGCTTCCCCGACCACGCGCTGGCGTCCACGGCCGCCATGCGGCTGAGCAGTCTCGGGGGGGCGGCGACGTCGGCCGGCGCCGCGAAGGTTTCGGCCCGCTACAGCAGCGTGTGCGTCCGCAACATGCAGAAGGTCGAGAACGCCCTGACGGCGGCCAACAACATGAACTACGCCGCCAGCAACGACAGCTGGCTGATCCAGGTGAATGACCAGACGGCAAGGCTCTACCAGCCCTGCATCGCCTACGACAAAGAGGCCGCCGACAACTACGATCGGGCGGTCAAGGAGGCCGCGCGCATCCGCCAGTACTGCGCCGGCGCCCACGCCTCCCACGAGTGCCTGCCCTGGGGATACGCCAATGGTGCCGCCAACCAGCGCTGGTACAGCGTCTGGGACGCCGAGATGAAGCGCAGCCAGGCCGATCCCAACTACTCGGCCGACCTGGGAACGGCCAAGGGGCCGAACGGCGCGGTCATCGGGGCCGGTGCGCAACAGGCGGGCTCGCCCGATGGGGACGCCCATGAGCTCTGCCGCGCCGAGCTGCATCGCCTGGGAGATGAATTCAACCGCCACCGCAGCCGCATTCCGGCGGACCAGACGGTGCCGCTGATGGAGTTGATCCTCTGGTACGATGACGCCGCCTATGACGCGATCCAGGAGCGCTGCCCCGCGGTAGAGGCTTACAAAAGCGATCTGGAGAGCTATCGGACGACCTACCGGGCGACGATCAACGCCTGCAACCAGATCGCCACCCGAACCTGCGAGCCGCGGTTACCGAACTAGCGCCGCTCGTTCCAGCCGTAGGCGACCCAGGAGTGGCCGCCGACGTTGCGGGCTTCGATCAGGGTCGGATCGACCGGGCGGCGGACGAGGCGCCGGGCGCGAAGGGCCAGGGTCGAGAGGGCCAGGAGCGCGCTGGTCATCAGGGCGATGATCACCACCGTGGCGGCGGTGAACAGGGCCAGGACCGCGCCGACGGTCAGGGCCAAGGCGGTGGCGGCGAGCCCGGCGATCCACGCCAGTCCCTTTTGAGCCGAGCCGGAAGATCCCCGAGAGTCCAGTTGGTCCATCATCTCCTCGCGCCGCGCGGGGTAAAACGCGCGTTCAAATCATATTTGGCGCTCCACCCCTGAACGTCAACTGAACACCCATGGTGAAGGGGTGGTTGCGGCCCTGTTGCGCGCTTATGCGGCGCCGGCGAGCGACAGCGCCTTGCGCTCGCGCATGACGGTGTCGAAAGCGGCGTTGATGGCGGCGGCCTTGGCCTCGGCGACCTCGACGAACTCGGCCGGCAGCCCGCGCGCGCGGGCGCGGTCGGGGTGCGCCGACGACAGCTGCTGCTTCCAGGCGGCGCGCAGCACATCGTTGGGCGCATCGTGCGGCACGCCGAGGATCAGGTAGGGGTCGTCCTCGCCGTGGCCGAGGTGCGTGGCCTTCAGGCGGCGGAAGGTGAGCGGCGAAAGCCCCATCAGTTCGGCGACGCGCTCCAGGTAGGCCAGCTCATCATGCGTCACGGCGCCGTCGGAGGCGGCGATGTGGAACAGGCCGTCGACCACGTCCTCCAGCAGCTGGGGGCAGCCGCGATAGCGCTTGGCCAGGCGCCGGGCGTAGCTTTCGTAGCCGCGGGTGGTCTGGCGGGCGAGGTCGTAGAGGCGGTGAATGTTGCGCTCTGAGCCGTCGTCGGGCTGGAAGACCTCGGCGAAGGTGTCGAACTCATCACTGGTGGAAAAGCCGTCGGCCTTGGAGAGCTTGGCGCCCAGCGCGGTCACGGCGGTCGTGAAGGCGGGGTCCTCGCCCGGCAATCCGGGAGGACAATCGGCGCACTCGGCGGCATCGACGCGCCGGGCCGCGAGGCTTGCTATGTTGCGCCAGAAACTCATGGGAGGCTCTAAGCCTATGCGTGTGTCCGCCGCATGACAACTGGCCAGCATAACGGTGGTCGCTGGACCTTCTGGATCGACCGGGGCGGGACGTTCACGGACGTGATCGGGCGGGGGCCCGACGGCGCCGAACAGACGCTGAAGCTGCTGTCCGCCTCGCCGTCCTACGCCGACGCGGCGGTGGAGGCGATGCGGCGGCTGCTGGGGCTCTCCGCGGATGAGCCGTTTCCCGCCGGACGGGTCGCCGCGATCAAGATGGGCACCACGGTCGCCACCAACGCCCTGCTGGAGCGCAAGGGGGCCAGGACGCTGTTCGTGACCACGCGGGGTTTCGCCGACAGCGTGCTGATCGGCGACCAGTCGCGGCCGGCCCTGTTCGCGCTGAGGCTGGAGCGGCCGGCGCCGCTGTATGCGGGGGTGGTCGAGGCCGATGAGCGGCTGGCGGCGGACGGATCGGTGGTCCGGCCGCTGGACGAGGCGGCGCTGGCCGGGCGGCTGAAGGCGGCGCGGGACGAGGGCTATGAGGCCGTCGCGGTGGCCTTCCTGCACGCGGACCTGAACCCGGCGCACGAGTTGGCGGCGGGGTCGATCGCGGAGGCGGCCGGGTTCGATTACGTGGCGCTGAGCCACGAGGCCTCTCCCCTGCCCCGGTTTGTGCCGAGGGCCGAGACGGCCATCGCCGACGCCTATCTGACGCCGGTGCTGCGGGCCTATGTGCGGCAGGTCGCCGAGGCGGTGAACGGGGCGCCCCTGTGGTTCATGACCAGCGCGGGCGGGCTCGTGCGGGCCGAGGCGTTCCGGGGCAAGGACGCGGTGGTGTCCGGACCGGCGGGCGGCGTGGTCGGCGTGGCGCGGACGGCCGAGGGCGCCGGGGTGAAGGCGGCGCTGGGCTTCGACATGGGCGGGACATCCACCGACGTGTGCCGGTTTGCGGGGGCGCTGGAGCGACGCGACATGGCGCGGGTGGCGGGCGCGCGGCTTCGGAGCCCGATGCTCGACGTGGAGACCGTCGCGGCGGGCGGCGGCTCGATCCTGTCGTTCGACGGCTCGCGGGCTCGGGTGGGGCCAGGCAGCGCGGGGGCCGATCCGGGGCCGGCGGCCTATGGGCGCGGCGGACCGGCGACGGTGACGGACGCGAACCTGGTGCTGGGGCGGCTCGATCCGGCCTGGTTCCCGTCGGTGTTCGGCGAGAAGGGCGATGCGCCACTGGACGTGGCGGCGGCGCGGCGGGTGATCGGCGAGTTGGCGCGGGCCATGGGCGCGGAGAGCATCGAGGCGGCGGCCGAGGGCTTCATCGCCGTGGCGGTGGAGCAGACGGCGCAGGCGGTGCGGCGGATCTCCACCGAACGCGGCTTCGACCCGCGCGACCATACGCTGGTGGGGTTCGGCGGCGCGGCGGGGCAGATCGCCTGTCAGGTGGCCGACGCGCTGGGGGTCACCGAGGTGCTGAGCCCGAGGTATGCCTCGCTGCTGAGCGCCTGGGGCATCGGTCAGGCGCGGGTGCGGGTGCTGCGGCAGGCGGGTCTGGACCAGCCGCTCGCCACCGCCCTCCCCGCCGCGCAGGCTCTGGCGGACAGGCTGGCAGGCCAAGCGGCCGAGGCCCTGCGGGCCCAGGACGCCGAGCCGGGCGAGCCCCAGCGGCGGTTGTTGCTGCGCTACGACGGGGCGGACGCGGCGCTGCCCGTCCCGTTCGACGGCGCGCGAGAGGCGTTCGAGGACGCGCACCGCCGCCTGTTCGGCTTCGTCGAGCCCGAGCGGCAGGTGATGATCGCGAGCGTCGAGGTTGAGCTCTCTCCCTTCCCCCTGGATGGGGGAAGGGCCGGGGATGGGGGTGGGACGCTCTCCGCCTTCACTCCCCAAGCAGCACTCGCTGAAACTCTTCCACCCCCATCCCAACCCTTCCCCCATCCAGGGGGAAGGGCTTTGAGCGCTGACCAACTCTCCACCGTGGACGGCCCAGCCCTCATCGTCCGTGGCGACACGCAGATCGCGGTGGCGGAGGGATGGCGGGCGAGGCGCGAGGCGGACGGGCTGCTCCGGCTGACGCGCATCGCGCCGCTGACGACCCGGGCCATCGCCGCCGACAAGCCCGACCCCGTAACGCTGGAGTTGTTCAACCGGCGCTTCATGGGCGTGGCCGAGGCCATGGGGGCGGCGCTGGAGCGCACCGCGCATTCGGTGAACATCAAGGAGCGGCTCGACTTCTCCTGCGCGCTGTTCGACGCCGAGGGCGGGCTGGTGGCCAACGCCCCGCACATGCCGGTGCACCTGGGGTCGATGGGCGCCAGCGTGCGGGCGGTGAAGGCGCGCCATCCCACCCTGAAACCCGGCGAGGCCTTCGCGCTGAACAACCCCTGCTTCGGCGGCACGCACCTGCCGGACATCACGGTCGTCATGCCCGTGTTCATGGAGGGGGACGAGCCCGCCTTCTACGTCGCCGCGCGGGGCCACCACGCCGACGTCGGCGGGGTGCAGCCGGGATCGATGCCGCCGTTCTCGAAGACCATCGACGAAGAGGGCGTGATGCTGGACGCCGTGCCGATCATGCGGGGGGGGCGGTTCCTGGAGGCGGAGACGCGGCGGGCGCTGATGGCCGGGCGCTGGCCCGCGCGGGCGCCGGCGCGCAACATCGCCGACCTCAAGGCGCAGCTGGCGGCCTGCCAGGCGGGCGCGGCGGCTGTCGCCGCGATGATCGAGGCCTACGGCGGCGAGACGGTCGCCCGCTACATGACCTTCGTGCAGGAGAACGCCGAGGCCGCCGTGAAGCGGGCCATCGGCAAGCTCCACGACGGCCATGCGCGCGTGCCGATGGACGGCGGCGGCGAGATCGCGGTGACCATCACCGTGGACCGCGAGGCGCGCGAGGCGAGCCTGGATTTCACTTCATCATCCGACCAATTGCCCAGTAACTTCAACGCCCCAGGGGCGATTGTTGATGCGGCCGCGCTGTATGTCTTCCGCACGCTGGTGGACGACGACATTCCGCTGAACGCGGGGTGCCTCAAGCCGCTGAAGATCACCACGCGCCATGGCTCGATGCTCGATCCCAAGCTGCCGGCGGCGGTGGTGGCGGGCAATGTGGAGACCAGCCAGCACGTCGTGGACGCCCTCTATGCCGCGCTGGGGGTGATGGCCAACGCCCAGGGGACGATGAACAACTTCACCTTCGGCGACGCCGACAACCAGTACTATGAGACCATCTGCGGCGGCGCGGGCGCGACGGCCGATGCGCCAGGAACGAGCGCCATCCACACCCACATGACCAACTCGCGCCTGACGGACCCGGAGATCCTGGAGCGGCGATTCCCCGTGCGGGTGGAGGCGTTCGGCGTGCGCCACGGCTCGGGCGGCGCGGGGCGGAACGCGGGCGGCGACGGGGCGGTGCGGCGGATACGGTTCCTCGGCGCGATGGAGGCGGCCCTGCTGTCGAGCCGCCGCGACCACGCTCCGCAAGGCCTCAACGGCGGCGAACCCGCGCAGGCGGGGATGCAGCGTTGGATCGCGGCCTCCGGTGAGGTAAAAGAGTTGCCGGGCTGCTTTTCGGTCACCGTGCGGCCCGGCGACGTCATCGAGATCGAAACCCCTGGGGGCGGGGGCTTCGGCGCGGCGGCGGATCGCTGACCGACCGGTTTTTTGAAGGACGTACCGCATGGCCCCTGCCCTCCTCATCGCACTCGCCCTGCTCGCCGCCGACGGTTCCGCAGGCGCGGCCGCCGCCATGGCCCCGCCGCTGCAGGGCGGCCTCGCCACCGCGCCGTCGGACGACTACGGCTATGTCGGCTGGTGCTACGGCGCGGTCGCCGGCTACGTCGATCTCTACGACACCGCCATGCCCGAGGTGGAGCGCATCGAGCGCGCCTGGCCGACGCCCTCGACCGAAGAGAACATCAAGATCGTCTATCCGGGCCAGAAGGCCAACGCCAAGGAACAGCTGAAGGTGTTCCGTGCGGCCATGACCGCGGCCGAGAAGGCCTCCGTCAAGCCGATCCAGGCCGAGGGCACGGCCGCCATCGCCCAGGGCCGCAGCGTCTGGGCGGGCGCCGACACCCTCGACAAGGCGCGGCTGGCGCAGTTCTGGATGAGCTGGACCCCGCCGGCCAAATGCGAAGAGACGGCCAAGGCGCTGACTGAGAAGGCCACGCTGCTCGGCCAGGCGATCAAGTACAACGCCGAGGAAGCCGCGCCCGCCGAGGTCACCGAGGCTCCGCCCGCGCCTGAGGCCGCGCCGGAGGAAAAACCGCTGGCCGCCGCTGATCCGACCCAGGCCGAGCCGCAGATCATCCGCGCCTCGACCGAGGCGACGGCGGTGGAAGAGCCCGTGGTCGATCCGACGCAGGCCGAGCCGGAAATGATCCGCGCCTCCACCGAGCCCGCGCCGGTAGAAGAACCCGCCATCGACGAGCCGATCCCCGAAGACGAAATCGAGGCCCTGCTGAACTCGGCCGCCGCGGGCGACGTGAAGATCGACGCCGCCGTGGATATCGGGCCGTAAAGGCCCTTCCCCCTGGATGGGGGAAGGGTTGGGATGGGGGTGGGACGCTGTCCGCGCACACTCCCTGACCCAGAAAATTCCGGAACCTCCTCCACCCCCATCCCCGGCCCTTCCCCCATCCAGGGGGAAGGGAGAGTCACCCCTCACCCCCTGCGGGCCAACGGATCGTAGTTGAGGATGGGCGAGAGCCACCGCTCGGCTACGTCCACGGTCCAGCCCTTGCGGCGGGCGTAGTCTTCGACCTGATCCCGGTCGATCTTGCCGACGCCGAAATAGTGGGCCAGCGGGTGGCTGAAGTAGAGCCCCGACACCGAGGCCGGCGGGGTCATGGCGAAGGACTCGGTGAGCTCGATGCCGGTGGCGGAAGTCGCGTCCAGCAGCTTGAAAAGCGTCGCCTTTTCCGTGTGGTCGGGCTGGGCCGGATAGCCCGGCGCCGGGCGGATGCCCTGGTACTTTTCGGCGATCAGCGCGTCGATGTCGAACGGCTCGTCCGGCGCATAGCCCCACAGCTCGGTGCGCACGCGCCGGTGCAGGGCCTCGGCGAAGGCTTCGGCCAGGCGGTCGGCCAGCGAGGTCGCCAGGATCGCCGAATAGTCGTCGCCCTTGTCCTTGAACCGCCTGGCCACCTCCAGCTCGCCGTGGCCGGCGGTGACCGCAAAGCCGCCGATCCAGTCGGGCATCCCGACCGGCGCGACGAAGTCGGACAGGGCGACGTTGGCCTTGCCCTGCGACTTGGCCATCTGCTGGCGAAGGGTGTGGTAGCGGCCAAGCTCGGTCGTGCGGCTCTCGTCGATCCAGACCACGATGTCGTCGCCGTCGGCGTTGGCGGGCCAGAAGCCGGCGACGCCGCGCGCCTCGACCCACTTTTCGGCGACCATCTTGTCCAGCATGGCGGTGGCGTCGCGGTAGAGGTCGCTGGCGGCCTCGCCCACCACGTCGTCCTCCAGGATCATCGGGAAGCGGCCGGTCAGCTCCCAGCTGGAGAAGAAGGGCGTCCAGTCGATGTGGCGCACGAGGTCGGCGAGGTCATAGGGCGCGAACGCCCGCGTGCCGGTGAACGTCGGTCTGGGCGGCGCATAGCCTGACCAGTCGATCTTGAAGGCGTTCTTGCGCGCGTCCTCAATGGCGGTGCGGGCCTTGACCTCCTGGCCGCGCGCGAACTGCTCGCGGATGCGGACGTACTCGGCGCGGGTGTCGGCCTCGATCCTGGCGCGGTCGCCGGAGAGCAGGCCGCTGACGACGCCGACGGCGCGGCTGGCGTCCAGCACATAGGTGGTCGACCCGCGCCGGTAGGCCGGTTCGATCTTCACCGCCGTATGGGTGCGGCTGGTGGTGGCGCCGCCGATGAGCAGCGGAATGTCGAAGCCGCGCCGCTCCATCTCGGAGGCGACGAACACCATCTCATCGAGCGAGGGCGTGATGAGGCCGGACAGCCCCACCATGTGGACGCCGTTCTTGACCGCCTCGTCGAGGATGCGGTCGGCCGGGACCATGACGCCCAGGTCGATGACCTCGTAGTTGTTACACTGCAGAACCACGCCCACGATGTTCTTGCCGATGTCGTGGACGTCGCCCTTGACCGTCGCCATCAGGATCTTGCCGTTCGTCTCGCGCGGCTTGCCGTCCTTCTCCGCCTCCATGAAGGGGAGCAGGTAGTTGACGGCCTGCTTCATTACGCGGGCGGATTTCACCACCTGCGGCAGGAACATCTTCCCGGCGCCGAAGAGGTCGCCGACGACGTTCATGCCGTCCATCAGCGGGCCTTCGATGACGTGCAGCGGCTTTTCGGCCAGCTGACGGGCTTCCTCGGTATCGGCCTCGATGAACTCGGTGACGCCGTTGACCAGGGCGTGGCTGAGGCGCTCGGCCACCGGCAGCGACCGCCAGGCGAGATCGACGACCTTGGCCGCCGCCCCGTCGCCCTTGTACTTCGGGGCGAGTTCGACAAGCCGCTCGGTGGCGTTGGGGTTGCGGTTGAGGATCACGTCCTCGACCGCCTCGCGCAGCTCAGAGGGAATGTCGTCGTAAACCGGCAGGTCGCCGGCGTTGACGATGCCCATGTCCATGCCCGCGGCGATGGCGTGGTAGAGGAAGACCGAGTGGATCGCGCGGCGCACCGGCTCGTTGCCGCGGAAGCTGAACGAGACGTTCGAGACGCCCCCCGACACCTTGGCGCCCGGCAGCATCTGCTTGATGCGCCGCGTCGCCTCGATGAAGTCGACGGCGTAGTTGTTGTGCTCCTCGATCCCGGTCGCGACGGCGAAGATGTTGGGGTCGAAGATGATGTCCTCGGGCGGAAAGCCGACCTGATCGACCAGGATGCGATAGGCGCGCTCGCAGATCTCGACCTTGCGGCTGGCGGTGTCGGCCTGGCCCTGCTCGTCGAAGGCCATGACCACGACGGCGGCGCCATAGCGCAGGCACTTCCTCGCCTGCTCGATGAACTCCGCCTCGCCGGCCTTCATGCTGATGGAGTTGACGATGGCCTTGCCCTGCACGCACTTCAGGCCCGCCTCGATCACCTCCCACTTGGAGCTGTCGATCATGATCGGCACGCGGGCGATGTCCGGCTCGGCGGCGATCAGGTTGAGGAAGGTGACCATCGCCCGCTTCGAGTCGAGCAGGCCCTCGTCCATGTTGACGTCGATGACCTGCGCGCCCGCCTCGACCTGCTGGCGCGCCACCGACAGCGCGGCCGCATAGTCCCCGTCGATCACCAGCTTCTTGAAGCGGGCCGATCCGGTGACGTTTGTCCGCTCGCCGATGTTGACGAAGAGAGGTCTCAACTTGCTTCCTCACTGACGCGCTCACGCCCGCCGAGCACCAGCCGACGCGTGACGATGGCCTGTAGCACGCCGCCGTCGAAGGCTTTGCGAAATGCGGCGGGGTCGGAC
>DASVBC010000037.1:0-45830 GCA_036376035.1 Caulobacteraceae bacterium
GCGCCCGCGCCCGCGCGCCCCTCCGCGCCCGCCCCCGCGCGCCCCGCCGCGCCCGCGCCCGCGCAGGCGCCCGCGCGCGAACCGCAGGCCTCCGATCAGTGGACAGATTACGCAAAGCCCAAGGACGCCGACCGCCTCGCGCGCCTCGACGCGGCCTGGCAGGCGGGGCTGGAGGGGGCCAGGGCCATGGACGATCCGGACGTGCGCAACGCCATGGCCGTGCTGGGGCCCGTGGTCGATCCGGACGCCAGGGTGCTGGCCCACCCCCACCCGGCGCCCGGGGATTATCGCTGCCGCACCCTCAAGCTCGGCGGCATGGCAGGATTTATTTCCTATCCGTGGTTCAAGTGCCGCATCGACCTGACGCCCGGCGGCGATCTCACCTTCGAGAAGCTGACCGGCAGCCAGCGCGGCGCGGGCAAGTTCTATCCGCGCGACGAGACCAGCCTCGTCTATCTCGGCGGCCAGGCCTGGGGGCTAGATGAGGAAAAGGCCAGCGCCTACGGCGCCATCCCCGAGCGCGACCAGATCGGCGTGCTGGAGCGGATCGGCGACACCCGCTGGCGCCTCGTCCTGCCCTGGCCGCGGGTCGAGAGCGACCTGGATGTGGTGGAGATCAGTAAGTGAGGGGCTAGGGACTAGGGACTAGGGACTAGACGACACAGCGGCCTTCACTAGCCCCTAGCCCCTAGCCCCTGGCCCCTACTAGCAAACCTGCCGATAGACATACTGCCGCGAATAGCCGTCCCAGACCCGCTCGGTGCGGCACTGGTAGGTTCCGTAGCCGTACGGGGAGGTCCCATAGCCGTAGCCATAGGGGCTCTGGCCATAGGGATAGCTCCCGCCATAGCCATACGGGCTCTGGCCATACGGATAGGAGCCGCCGTAGCCGTACGGCGACTGCGATCCGTAGGGATAGCCGCCGTAGCTCCCGCTCCCATAGGGGCTGTAGCCGCGCTGGCTGCCGAGCAGGCCGATGGCCAGCTGGATGGCGCTGGCGATGGCCGCGCTCTCGTTGCCGCCGCTGTAGGGGTAGTACTGGGCCGAGGCTTCGGTGGAGACCGCCAGGGCGCCCGCGGCGGTGACCGCGGCGACGGCGGGGACGAGGAACTTGCGCATGGGTCGATACTCCTTCGACCATGCAGTCTGGAGGCGGGCGCCTGAACCGCGCTTGAACGAGCTTAACCGGCAAGTCCGAGCAGGCGGATGTCGATCCGGCAGGTCAGGCCCTCGGGCTCGTAGGCGAGCTCGGCCTTGCCCTTGAGGTCGCTGCGCACGGACCGCTCGATCAGCCGCGAGCCGAAACCCCGCCGCTCGGGTTTTTGGGTGATCGGCGGGCCGCCGTGCTCGGCCCAGGTCAGGCGCAGGCGTCCTTTTTCGGCGCTCCAGCCGACCCGCACGCAGCCGTCGGGGGAGGAGAGGGCGCCGTACTTGGCCGAGTTGGTCGCCAGCTCGTGGAAAACGAGCCCGAACGTCAGCGCCTCCTGCGCCGACAGCGTCACGGCCGGCCCCTCCAGCCGGTAGTGGTTCGCGCCGTGGGGCTTGAGCTCCAGCAACACCACCTCCTCCAGGTCCGCCCCGGTCCAGGTGGAGGCGGTGAGCAGGTTGTGGGTGGCCGACAGCGCCATCAGCCGCGCCTCGAACGCGTTGCGGAACGCCTGCGGCTCGGGCGTCGCCCGCAGCGTCTGGGCGGCGATGGCCTGGACGTTGGCCAGGGTGTTCTTCACCCGGTGGTTCAACTCGTCCAGCAGCGTGCGCTGCTGTTGCTGGGCGCGGACGCGGTCGGTGACGTCGCTGCCCTCCACGAAGATGCCGCTGACCTCGCCCTCGGCGTCGCGGATGGGTTGATAGACGAAGTCGACGAACCGCTCCTCCGGCTCGGCCTCCGGCCGGCGGCGCAGGCGGACCGAGACGCTGGAGCCCACGAACGCCTCGCCGCTGGCGTACACGCTGTCGAGGAGTTCGAAGAACCCCTGGTCGGCGATCTCCGGCAGGGCCTCGCGGATCGGCTTTCCCAGCACGTCGCGCCGGCCGATGAGCTGGAGGTAGGCGTTGTTGGTGAACGCAAAAATGTGCGCCGGCTCGGAAAGGATGGCGATGAAGCCCGGCGCCTGCATGAACAGCTGGCGGAACTGGGCGCTTTCCTCGGCCAGGCGCCGGTGGGCGGCCTCCACCTCCTGGGCCCGCTCGATCAGCGCCACGCCCTCGGGCCGGGCGGTGTCGCGCAGGCGTCGCAGCTCGGTCACATCGACCGTGTTCTGCAGCAGGAAGCGAACTTGCCCGCTCTCGTCCTTCAACGGCGTGTGAACCGCCGTCCAGTACCTCAGCTCCGTCCCCCCGCCAGAGGCCTTGGACCTCGGCACCTCATAGGGAATGAAGGCCAGCGTATGCGGCTCGCCCTTTTCGAACACCCGCTCGAACGACTCGCGCAGCCGCTGGCTGTTGGCGGCGTCGGGGAAGAGTTCGAAGAGCGTCCTGCCGATCGCGCGCTCGCGCGGCATGCGCACGGCGTCCTCGTACGCGCGGTTCATCGCCACGTACCGAAGTTCCCGATCCAGCACCATGTAGGGACTGGGCAGGTTCTCGAAGAGCTGCTCGAAATCGACCACGCAAGACCCCGACTATCGAACGGCAACGCTTGCGGTCGGGAGCGGTTCCGCCTGACGCGCCGCCGCCGATCGCCTATATCGATGCGGTGGAAATCACGATCGAAAACAGCCTGAAGGGCGCGGACCTGATCCGCGACGAGGTGCGTCGCCTGCCCGACTCGCCGGGCGTCTATCGCATGATCGGCGAGGACGGCGAGGCGCTCTACGTCGGCAAGGCGCGCTCGCTGAAGAAGCGGGTGATCCAGTACGCGCAAGGACGCTTCCACACCAACCGCATCGCCCACATGGTGGCCGCCACGCGGTCGATGGAGTTCATCACCACCCGCACCGAGGCCGACGCCCTGCTGCTCGAGATCAACCTGATCAAGCAGCTCAAGCCCCGCTTCAACGTCCTGCTGCGCGACGACAAGTCCTTCCCCGAGATCGTGATCCGCCGCGACCATGAAGCGCCCCAGCTGCGCAAGCACCGCGGCGCCCACACCATCAAGGGCGACTACTTCGGCCCGTTCGCGTCGGCCTGGGCGGTCAACCGCACGCTCAACACCCTGCAGAAGGCCTTCCTGCTGCGGTCCTGCTCGGACAGCGTCTATGAGACCCGCACGCGCCCCTGCATGCTCCACCAGATCCGCCGCTGTTCGGCGCCCTGCACGGGCCTGATCGGGACGGAGGACTACCAAAAGCTCGTCGACGAGGCCGAGGCCTTCCTGCGCGGCAAGAGCCGGGCGGTGCTCAAGCGTATGGCGAGCGAGATGCAGGCCCTCTCCGACGAGATGGAGTTCGAGCGCGCCGCCCGCCTTCGCGACCGCATCCGCGCGCTCTCGTCCGTCGCCCAGGAAACCCAGATCAACCCGGAGACGGTGGACGAGGCGGACGTCTTCGCCCTGCATGCCGAGGGCGGCCAAGCCTGCGTGCAGGTCTTCTTCTTCCGCGCCGGCCAGAACTGGGGCAACCGCGCCTACTTCCCCCGCGTCTCGTCGCTGGCGGAGGAGGGGACGGACGCGCAGATCATGTCCGCCTTCCTTGGCCAGTTCTACGACGACCGGCCGATCCCAAAGCTCATCCTCGTCAGCGTCGAGCCGACCGACCGCGGCCTGCTGGAGGAAGCCTTCTGCATCAAGGCCGGGCGCCGCATCGAAATCTGCCGGCCACAGCGGGGCGAGAAGAAGCAGCTCGTCCACCACGCCCTGACCAACGCCCGTGAGGCGCTGGGCCGCAAGATGGCCGAGAGCTCGGCCCAGTCGAAGCTGCTGGCCGGCGTCTGCGAAGCCTTCGGCCTGGAGGCGCAGCCGGAGCGGATCGAGGTCTATGACAACAGCCACATCATGGGCACGAACGCGGTCGGCGGCATGATCGTCGCCGGCCCCGACGGCTTCCAGAAGAACCAGTACCGCAAGTTCAACATCAAGAGCACCGAACTCACGCCCGGCGACGACTACGGCATGATGCGCGAGGTCCTGCGCCGCCGCTTCTCCCGCCTGGTCAAGGAAGAGGAGGCCGGCGAGCCCGTCGTCCGCCCCGACCTCGTCCTCATCGACGGCGGCGCCGGGCAGCTGGCCGCGGCGACTGAGGTCATGGCCGACCTTGGCGTCGATGACATCCCGGTGGTCGGCGTCGCCAAGGGTCCCGACCGGGACGCGGGACTGGAGCGCTTCTTCATCCCCGGCAAGGAGCCCTTCATGCTCGAGCCGAAGTCGCCGGTGCTCTACTACCTCCAGCGCCTGCGCGACGAGGCCCACCGCTTCGCCATCGGCTCGCACCGCACCCGGCGCACGATGGAGATGAAGAAGAACCCCCTGGACGACATCGACGGCGTCGGACCGGGGCGTAAACGCGCCCTCCTGCACGCCTTCGGCTCGGCCCGGGGCGTCAGCCGCGCCAGCGTCGAAGACCTCGCCAAGGTCGACGGCGTCTCCCTCCCGCTCGCCGAACGCATCCACGCCTATTTCAGGAAGAGCTAAGGTGCGTGGTTCGACACGGGCCTTTGGCCCTGCTCACCATGACGTATTCTGTGACTCGTCATCCTGAGCAGCCGCGAAGCGGCGTGTCGCTTTGGCCCTGCTCACCATGACGTATTCTGTGACTCGTCATCCTGAGCGGCCGCGAAGCGGCGTGTCGAAGGACGCACTAACGCGTTAGGATCGTTGCATGAAGCATCTGCCCAACCTCCTGACCGCCGGACGGCTCGTCCTGACGCTGTTCATGTTCATGGCGCTGGCCATGGCCGCGGGGGCGACGCCCTGGTCGGCGGACCTCACCAGCGAGACCCAGTTCACCCTTCAGCGCTGGGCGGTGTGGGCCTTCGTCATCGCCGCCGTCACCGACTTCTTCGATGGCTGGCTGGCGCGCAAGCTGAACGCGGTGACGGTGTGGGGCGCCATCCTCGATCCCATCGGCGACAAGGTGCTGGTGGCCGGCGCGGTGCTGGCGCTGATGCTGACAGAGCTGCGCGGCGCCCTGGCGGTGCCATGCGCCCTCATTCTGTTTCGCGAATTCACCGTCAGCGCCCTGCGCGAAGTCGCCGCCGGCAAGAACGTGCGTCTGCCGGTCACCATGCTCGCCAAGTGGAAGACGACGCTCCAGCTCGTGGCCCTGGCCGCGGAACTGATCTCCGCCTGCTGGTACGCGCTCGGCCTGCCCGACGACGTCGGCTTGCAGACCAACGCGACGACCCTGGCGCACGTCCTTCTATGGATAGCCGCCGTCGTCACCGTCTGGACCGGCGCCCAATACTGGGAAGCGGCCCGGAAGGCCCTGACGGCGGCCGACTAGCTCACCGGGATCATGAGGTGGGCGTAAGGTGTGTTCGCCCACATGACGTACGGCTTGGTGGTGTCCGGATTGGCGTCGGCCGGATAGCCGGCGAGCGCTGCCTTGGAGCCCACGATCATGACGTGCGGGCCAGTCTTGACCCAGTTGTTGGCGTCGGTCGGCGCCTGCGCATACGGGTCGGTGTTCGAGGCGTCCGTGCCGCCCTCCAGCATGTAGATGAAGCCCGGCTTGTCCGGCGGCGTCTTCTTGCCGATCCAGGCGTTGATGAACTCCATGGCGTTGGCGTCGCCGCACATGGGGTCGGGCCCGGGGGTCGCCGGACTGTCGGCCATGCAGGTAAAGCCGTTGGTCCCCTTGCGGACCGTACGGACTGTGCCATCGGCGTTCATGGCGATGACCGTAGCGTCGCGGCCGACCGCCGCCGGGGCGGCGCTGACGGCGCTCTGGATGATCTGGTCGTCGGTGGCGTTAGCCGGCAGCGCCATGGCCTCGTGGCCGGTGCTCGTCGTGGTGGTGGTCGCAGCCGTTTCGGTGGTCGCCGTGTTGGTCGCCGCGGTGTCGTTGGCCGGCGGGTTGCAGGCCGCGAGCGCCAGTGGCGCAGCGCAAATCAGGGACAGGAACGCAAGCTTACGCATGACTACCTCCCTTTGTCGCGGGCGTGTCGCCCTGGCGGAAGGTAGCACGAAACAGGCGTCAGCTCATTGGGTTGGCCGGTGGCGGCGGATCGCCCGGCAGGGGGATGAACTCGCCGTTGTCGAGGTCGGGCAGCTTCATGCGTCCGGCGCGCCAGTCGGCCTTGGCCTGCTCGATGCGCTCTTTCGATGAGGAGACGAAGTTCCACTCGATGAACCGCTCGCCCAGCGGCTCACCGCCCAGCAGCATCACGGTCGAGGGCTCCAGCGCCTGGAACGCGATGGTGTCTCCGGGCGCGAAGATCGCCATCTGCCCGGTCCTGATCGTCTGTCCGCCGACCTCGACCGAGCCCTTGGCCACATAGGCCGCCCGGTCGGGATACTCCGCCGGGAGCCCGGCCTTCGCGCCCGCCTCCAGCTCCCAGTGGACATAGAAGGTCGGCGAGAACACCGGCACCTTGGCCTCGGCGCCGAACGCCTTGCCCGCCACCAGCCGCGCCTTCAGCCCGCCGCTCTCGTAATAGGGCAACTCGTCGTCGCCCTCGTGGTGCGAGAAGGCCGGCGCGGTCTCCTCGTGTTCGACCGGCAGGGCCAGCCAGGTCTGGATGCCGTCCATCGACCCGCCGTGCGCCCGCAAGCCTTCGAAGCGCTCCGAATGGGTGATGCCGCGGCCCGCCGTCATCCAGTTCACCTCGCCCGGCCGGATGACGATCTCCGAGCCCACGCTGTCGCGGTGGGTCATCTCGCCTTCGAAGAGGTAGCTCAGCGTGGACAGCCCGATATGCGGATGCGGCCGCACGTCCACCGTGCGCGGAAAACCGGGCTCAAAGCGCGCCGGCCCCATGTGATCGAAGAAGACGAACGGTCCCACCATGCGCCGGGCGGGGAAGGGGAGCACCCTGCCGACCTCGAAGCCTCCCAGATCCTTGCGGCGCTGGTCGATGACGAGGTCGATCATGGGGGAGGCTCCTATCCGTGCGGGCTCACATAGGGGCTGATCAGCCCCAGCGGAACCGCGGTGGAGTTCTTCACGCCGCGAATGACGATGCGGCTTTCGATGTTGGAGACCAGGCCCAGCGACAGCAGCTTGTCGCGCAGGAAGTCGTCGAAGGCGTGCATGTCGCGCGTGACGATGCGCAGCTCGTAGTCGGCCGAGCCGGTGACCGTGGCGCACTGCACCACCTCGGGCCACTTCATCACCGCCTGCTCGAACTGGTCGAGGTTATCCTTGGTCGGCAGCGACAGCTTGGCGGTGCAATAGACCTCAAAGCCCAGGCCCAGCTTCTCGCGGTCCAGGATGGTCACCCGCCGCTGGATGACGCCGCTGTCTTCCAGCCGCTTGATCCGCCGCCAGCACGGGCTTGAGGAAAGTCCTACCCGTTCGGCGATTTCCGCAACGGAAAGCCCCGCGTCGTGTTGGATAAGATCGAGAATCTTGGCGTCAACCGCGTCGAGCTGCTCGAACAAACTTTGTTCCCCCATAATGGTCTCTTACGCCCCGATCATGCTGCAACTACCGTTAAGGCGGGCATGGCTTTGGCAAGCAATTCCCCGCTCCTTATATGATCTTCTAACGCAGAGAGTAAGCCGGGAAGGAAAGATTTTCCAATGCGCCACCATGATGTGACGCTGGACGACAAATATCTGCTCACGGAGGGCCGGGCGTACATCACCGGCGTCCAGGCGCTGATCCGCGTCCTTCTCGACCGCAGCCGCCTCGACCAGCAGTTGGGCTTGAACACCGCCGGATTCGTCTCCGGCTACCGTGGTTCGCCCCTCGGCGGGCTCGATCAGCAGGCCGCCCGTTCGGCTAAACTGCTCGGCGAGCACAACGTCCTCTTCAAGGAAGGCCTGAACGAAGACCTCGCCGCCACCGCCGTGTGGGGCAGCCAGCAGACCAACCTCTTCCCCGGCGCCCGCTACGACGGCGTCTTCGGCATGTGGTACGGCAAGGCCCCGGGCGTGGACCGCACGGGCGACGCCTTCAAGCACGCCAACTTCGCCGGGACCTGGCCCAAGGGCGGCGTCCTCGCCGTCGCCGGCGACGACCACAGCTGCAAGTCCTCGACGCTGCCCTCGCAGTCGGAGTTCGCCTTCCAGGACTTCGAGATGCCGGTCCTCTCGCCGGCCGACGTGCAGGAGGTGCTGGACTACGGCCTGCTCGGCATCTCCATGTCGCGCTTCTCGGGCCTGTGGGTCGGCATGATCGCGCTGGCCGACACCATGGACAGCGGCGTCACCATCGACGTCTCGCTCTCGCGCCATAACCACATCACGCCTGAGAACTTCGCCATGCCTCCGGGCGGCCTTGGCATCCGCACCAAGGACCAGCCGATGGACAAGGAGCGGCGGCTTCGCCTCTACAAGCTCCCCGCCGCGCTCGCCTTCGCCAAGGCCAACCAGGTCGACCGCGTCGTGTTGGCGGGCTCCAAGCGCCAGCGTCTTGGCATCGTCTGCCAGGGCCAGGCCTACAAGGACGTGCTGGAAGCCTTCGCGGCCATGAACATCAGCCTCGCCGAAGCCGCCGACCTTGGCGTCTCCATCTACAAGGTCGGCATGCCCTGGCCGCTGGAGCCGACCGGCATCCGCGCCTTCGCCGCCGGGCTCGAGACGCTGATGGTCATCGAGCACAAGCGCCCGCTGATGGAGACGCAGATCCGCGCGGCGCTCTACGACCTGCCCGCCCACGCCAAGCCGCGCATCATCGGCAAGGCCGACGAACAGGGCCACCCGCTGCTATCCGAACTCGGCTCGCTGTCGGTGGCCGAAGTCGCGCTGGCCATCTTCGACCGCCTGCCCGAGGGCCCGCACCAGGAGCGCGCGAGAGCCTACCTCGACCGCGTGTCCGCGGCCGGCGTCGCCGCCGTCAGCCTCGCCGCCGACCAGCAGCGCAAGCCCTTCTTCTGCTCGGGCTGCCCGCACAACACCTCGACCCGCCTGCCGGAAGGCTCGCGGGCCCTGGCGGGGATCGGCTGCCACTACATGGCCAGCTTCAACGATCCCAACACCGACATGACCAGCCACATGGGGGCCGAGGGTCTGTCGTGGGTCGGCTCGGCGCCCTTCACCGACGAGAAGCACATCTTCGTCAACCTGGGCGACGGCACCTACAACCACTCCGGCTCGCTCGCCATCCGCGCCTCGATCGCGGCCAAGTCGAACATCACCTACAAGCTGCTGTTCAACGACGCCGTCGCCATGACCGGCGGGCAAGCCGCCGAAAGCGGCTTCACCCCCGCCCAGATCACGCGTCAGCTGGCCGCCGAAGGCATCGAGAAGACCGTCATCGTGGTCGACGACCCCGACCGCTACGAGGGCGTCACCGACCTCGCCCCGGGCGTCGTCGTCCGCCCGCGTTCGGAGCTGATGGCCGTCCAGCGCGAGCTGCGCGAGACGCCCGGCACGACGGTCCTCCTCTACGACCAGACCTGCGCCACCGAAAAGCGCCGCCGCCGCAAGCGCGGCCAGATGCCCAAGGCCGAGCAGCGCGTCTTCATCAACCACCTGGTCTGCGAAGGCTGCGGCGACTGCTCCAAGACCTCCAACTGCGTTTCGGTCGAGCCGCTGAACACCGAGTTCGGCCGCAAGCGGAAGATCAACCAGTCGACCTGCAACCAGGACTACAGCTGCGTCGACGGCTTCTGCCCCTCCTTCATCACCATCGAAGGCGCCGAGAACGCCCACGCCAGGGCGATGCCGGCGCTGACCGCCGACTCCACGCCGCTGCCGGCGTTCGAGTCTTTCACAGGCGTGCGCAAGATCGTCTTCACGGGCATCGGCGGCACGGGCGTGACGACCGTCGCCTCGATCCTGGCCATGGCCGCCCATATCGACGGTAGAGCCGCTTCGGTCGTCGACATGACGGGCCTGGCGCAAAAGGGCGGGGCGGTCTTCTCCCACGTCAAGATCGGCGAGATGGAAGAGACGGTGGTGGGCGGCCGCGTGCCCGCCGCCAGCGCCGACGTCCTGATCGCCTGCGACCTGCTGGTGGCCGCCGGGCCCGAGGCGCTGGCCCTCTACGCCAAGGGGATCACCAGAGCTTTCGGCAACGCCGACTTCTCGCCGACAGCCGACTTCGTGACCAACCGCGACGTGCGCTTCGACCACGTCGCCATGGCGCGGCGCATCAAGGCCGCCACCCAATCCTACGACGAGGCGCCCGCCAATTTCCTCTCGGAGCACCACCTCGGCGACGCCATCTTCGCCAACATGACCATGCTGGGCTTTGCCTGGCAGAAGGGCGTCATTCCCGTCTCCAGCCGCGCCCTCTACCGCGCGATCAAGCTGAACGGCGTCGAGGCGGAGGCCAACCTCCAGGCCTTTGAACTGGGCCGCAAGGCCGCCGTCGATCCCGACTTCCGCGGCCACGCCGAAGCCGACGTGCCGACGCCCGAGACCATGCCGCTGGACGAGCTGATCGCCCGCCGCGCCGCCGACCTCACCGCCTACCAGAACAAGGCCTACGCCGACCGCTTCCTGCGGACCGTCGAGAAGGTGAAGGCGACCGGCGACGAGACCCTGACCCGCACCGTCGCCATCAGCCTCTATCGCCTGATGGCCTACAAGGACGAGTACGAGGTCGCGCGCCTCTATTCCGACGGCCGCTTCGCCGCCGACCTGAAGGAAACCTTCAAGGGCGGCAAGGCCAAGGTGTGGATGAGCCCCCCAATCCTCTCGCCCAAGGGCAAGGACGGCCGCCCCGGCAAGATCGCGCTCGGCCCCTGGATGCTGAAGTTCGGCCTGCCGACCCTGACGAAGTTCAAGGGGCTGCGCGGCACGCCGCTCGACATCTTCGGCTACACCGCCGAGCGCAAGATGGAGCGCGGCCTGATCACCGATTTCGAAGCCAAGGTGGACACCCTGGTCGCCGGCCTCACCCCCGACCGCCGCGCCACCGCCCTGAAGATCGCCGCCGTCCCGCAAGACATCCGCGGCTACGGCTTCATCAAGGACAAGGCCGTCGAGGACGCCAAGGCCACGGAAGCCAAGCTCTGGGCCGAGTGGGAATCCTGACCCTTCTCCCCTTGCGGGAGAAGGTGGCAGCCGAAGGCTGACGGATGAGGGGTTTCTCAGACCGTCAGCGTGACCCCTCATCCGACCTGCTTCGCAGGCCACCTTCTCCCGCAAGGGGAGAAGGAACCATCCTCAAGATCTTCCCATCGGCCTCATCCGTCAGGAGGTACAGCGCCCCGTCGGGCCCGACGTTCACGTCGCGGATGCGCTCGCCAAGGTCCTCCAGCAGCCACTCCTCGCCGGCCACGCGGTAGCCGTCGAGCGTCAGCCGCACCAGCTTGCCGGGGTTCATGCCGCCGATGAACAGGCTGCCCTTCCAGGCGGGGAAGAGGTCGGCGTCATAGAAGGCCATGCCGGACGGCGCGATCACCGGGTCCCAATAGTAGATGGGCTGCTCCATCCCCTCGGCCTGGGTGATCCCCTGGCCGATCTTCCCGCCGCTGTATTCGATGCCGTAACTGATCGTCGGCCAGCCGTAGTCCTTGCCCGCGCCCTCGACGTTGATCTCATCGCCCCCGCGCGGGCCGTGCTCGACGGTCCACAGCTCGTCCGTCCCCGGCCGGATCGCCGCGCCCTGGATGTTGCGATGGCCGATGGTCCAGATCTCGGGCCTAGCGCCCGCTTTGCCGACAAGCGGATTGTCCTTGGGGATAGAGCCATCGGGATTGATCCGGACAACCTTGCCCAACGTCCCGTCCGGCCGCTGCGCCTGGCGCCGGCCCTCCAGGATCGAACGCTCGCCCGTGGTGATGAACAGCTTGCCGTCTGGGGCGAACACCAGCCGCCCGCCGAAGTGGAGCTTGGAATCAAGCGTCGGCGTCTGCGCCCAGATGACCTGCACGTCCTCCATGGCGTCGCCGGCGAGCCGCCCGCGCGCCACCGCCGTGCCGTTGCCGCCCTCGCGGGGCTGCGCATAGCTCCAGTAGATCAGCCCGTCCGGTCCCACGGCCACGTCCAGCAGACCGCCCTGGCCGCGCGCGTCCGCCTTGGGCAGGCCGGTGATCGGTTTGCCGAGCGTCCCGTCGGCCGCCACCAGCCGCATCCGCCCGGCGCGCTCGGTGACCAACAGCTGGCCGTCCGGCAGGAAGTCGAGGCCCCAGGGATGGTCCAGCCCCTCCGCCACCGTCCGCACGGCGAACTTCACCCCGGCGCGCTTCAGCGGCGCGCGGGTCTGGCCGGGCAGGGCGGGCTGGTAGCTGGTGTTTGGCGCCCGCGTTTCGGCGGTCTGCTCGCGCACCTTCACGGTCGGCTGGGCGTCGGTCTGCCCGGCGCCGCAGGCCGTCAGCAGCAGGGCGGCCAGAACGAACCTGTGCATGCGAACTCCTCAAGCTTCGCCGAGCAGACGCTTTAGGGCCTCCTCCGGTTCCGCACCCTCCAGGTGGATCAGCGACCATAGGCCGAAGAAGAGCAGCGGCCAGCGGTTCTTGGCCTGCGCCTCATCGGCGAACACCGCGCGCACCGCGTCCACGTCGCAGACCTCCCGCACCGCCTTCAGGTGCACGATCCGAGGGCCCAGATCACTGGCCCGAGGCGCGATCCAGCTCGCCACGGGCACCGTAAAGCCCTTCTTCTTCCCCCACGGATCGGCCGCCGGGCAGGCCTGCTCCAGCCACTTCCTCAGCAGCCACTTCCCGTACCGGCCCCGCACCTTCATCCGGTCGGGCAGGTCAAACGCAAACGCCGCCACCGCCTTGTCGAGGAACGGCGTGCGCCCCTCCAGCCCATGCGCCATCAGGCAGCGATCGAGCTTGAGGAGCAGGTCGTTGGGCAGCCAGGTGGCGATGTCGGCCCGCTGCGCCCTTTGCAGCCGCGTGCCATCGCCGCGGCCGGCCTCGCGCCAGCGCGCCAGCACGCCCTCGCCGCCGCCCTTCAGGAAGGGCGCGTCGATCTGCGGCTCGGCGGCCCGGCCGCCCAGCCACCGCGGCCGCAGCGCGCGCCGGTAGCGTCCATAGCCGCCGAACAGCTCATCGCCGCCCTCGCCGGTCAGCACGACCGTCAGCGTCCCCTTCGCCGCCTCGGCCAGCTTGTAGGTCGGCAGCGTGGCGTAATCGCAGGTCGGATCGTCCAGCGCCCACGCCACCTGCGGCGCGATCCGCCAGAAGTCTTCCTCGGTGAAGGTCGTTTCGCGCCAGTCCAGCTTCAGCGCGCTCGCGACCTTCTCCGCCTGCGCCCGCTCGTCCCGCGCCGAGGGCGCATCGAATCCGCAGGTGAAGGCGGTCACCGGCCGCGCATTCAGCCGCGCCATCAGCGTGGCGATCGCCGCGCTGTCGATGCCGCCGGACAGGAACAGGCCATAGGGCACGTCCGACCGCTGGTGCACCTTCACGCTGTCTTCGAGGACGGCGTCGAGGCGCTGGATTAGCCCCTTTTCTCCGCTCACCCCGGCCAAAGCCGGGGCCCAGGACTTTCCAGCGGAGTGCTGACCGGAAAGGACTGGATCCCGGCTTTGGCTGCTACGCGCCTCCGCAAGGCGGTCGCCGGGGTGAGCGAATGTGGGGATTTCGATGACCTCCCCCGGCGCAAGCCGCTGAATCCCCTCGAACGGACTCTCCAGCGCATAGTTGAGGCTCAGCAACTCCCTCGCCTGCTCGGCCTTCAACGCCAGCTTCACCCCCAGGGCCCGAGGCTCGGATCCGAACACCACCCCGTGCTCATCGGCCCGCCAGTACAGCGGCTTGATCCCGAACGGGTCGCGCACCAGCCAGGTCCGTCCGTCCGCCCCGATCAGGCAGAAAGCGTACATCCCCCGCAGCCGCTCGAACGCCCTCTCGCCCTCGCGGGCATAGAGATGCAGCAGCGGCTCGAAATCCGATCCCGTGGTCAGCTGCTCCTGAAGGCCGAATTCCTCGATCAGTTCGAGGTAGTTGTAGATCTCGCCGTTGCCGATGACCGTGCAGCCCGCCGCGTGCAGCGGCTGCCAGCCGCACTCCAGGTCGATGATCGACAGCCGCGCGTGGGCCAGCGAATAGCCCTCGCCGTCCTCCACGCGCACCCCATCCGGCCCCCGGTGGGTGATCGTCTCGATCAGCGGCCGCGCCGAGCCCTCGCCGATGACCCCCGCGATGCCGCACATCAGCCCTCTCCGTAGCGGGCGAAGAGGGCCCGCCAGTGATCCACCACCGCCGCCTCGCTGAACTCGGCCTCGATGCGGCCGTGGCCGTTCTGGATCAGCCGGATGGGCAGCATCGGATCGTCGAGCAGCCGCCGCACGCCCGCCGCCAGCGCCCCGGCGTCGTCCACCGGGACCAGCAGCCCGTCCTCGCCGTCGCGGATCAGCGCCCCCGGCCCCTGGCTCGCCGCCGCCACGATCGGCAGCCCATGCGCCCAGCACTGGATCACCACATTGCCGAGGGGCTCGAACCGCGAGGGGAACAGGCAGATATCCGCCGCGCGGTAGAGCGCCGTCGCGTCCTCCCGCCAGCCCAGGAACCGCACCCGCTCGCTGACCCCCAGCCTCTGGGCCAGCGACTTCAGCTCCCCCTCCAGCGGCCCGGCGCCGGCGATCCACAGGTAGGCGCCCGGAACCTGCGCCAGAGCCTTCAGGCTGACGTCGTGCGCCTTGTTCTCATGCAGCCGCCCCATGGCCAGCAGCAGCGGCGCGTCCTCGGGCGTGTCCAGCGCCGAGCGGTCCTGCGGCTCGCTGTCGCCGGCGGCGGCGAAGTTGGGGATGTATTCGACCCGGTCCGCCGGCCAGCCCTGCTCGACCACCCAGCGCAGGATGTCGGGCGTGTTGGCCACCAGGGCGTCGAACCCGGCGTAGTATTTCAGGCTGTAGTAGCCCCCCAGCCGCCCGATCCGCGCCCAGGGGCCCTTGGGCGTCTTGGCCGCGGCGCGGTTCATCCAGGCCAGCAGCACCCTGGCGCGCTTTTGCCGCGCAAACCGGCGCACCTGGCCCTTGGTGAAGACATCAATGGGACCGCCGAACGCGAAGGTGCGGCACGGCACGCCCGCCGCCGCCACCGCCGCCTCACGCGGCCTGTGCGAGCGGATGGCGCAGGCCTGCTCCACGCCGGCCCGGGAGAGCGCGCCGACCAGGCTTGCGAAGTAGGTTTCGGCCCCGCCGTCGGCCGCCGATCCCAGGAGGTGGAGCACGCTCATCGGCGCGGAACCTAGCCGCGCCGGCTCACTTTCCCAAGCGGCTTGAAGGGGAGGGGGCCAGACTCTATAACCCCGCCCTCGCTCGGATGGGGCACGGCTTCGGCTGGGTAGCTCAGATGGTTAGAGCGGTGGATTCATAACCCACAGGTCGGCGGTTCGATCCCGCCCCCAGCTACCATCCAGCGACAGGTCAGGCCGCCGCGGTGCGGCCCTTCTGCGCCCAGCCGGGAAGCTGCTGAAGCACTTGCGAAAGGCGCTCCGGCTTGACCGGTTTTTCGACGATGTCGTTCATGCCCGCTTCGAGGTAGGTGCGCACGTCGCCTTTCTCGGTGTTGGCGGTCATGGCGACGATGGGGGTCGCCCCCACCGGCCCGGCCAGGGCGCGGATCGCCCGCGTCGCTTCGACCCCGTCCATGCGCGGCATGCGGATGTCCATCAGGATCAGGTCGTAGGCGCGCGTCTTGACCGCCTCGATGGCCTCGACGCCGTCCTTGGCCTGCTCGGATGTGCAGTCGAACATCTCGCACAGCGCTTCGGCGACCATGCGGTTGGTGGCGTTGTCGTCGACGATCAAGACGTGGGGCGCGCGGGGCCCCTCTATCTCGGCGGCCGGGACCATCAGGTCGAAGGTGACGCTGACGCCGCCGCCGTCGTTGACCTGCGCCTGCAACACGCCCGCCATCGCCTGCACCACCCGATTGGCCAGGGCCATGCCGACGCGGGTGGAAAGGCTCGCCTGCGCCTCGGCGCCCTGGTCGAAGATGTGCGCCAGCTGGCCCGCCGAGAGCGAGCGGCCGCTGTCGCGCACGCAGCCTTCCAGCGTCAGCCGCTCACCATTGCGCAGCGAGCGCAGGCTGACGGCGATGGCGCCCGTCCGCGTCTCGGCGAAAGCGCGCCCGATCAGCACGTCGAACAGCTGGGCCAGGCGGTTGGGATCGAACTCTCCGGCCTGGTCGGCCTCGCCCTCGTAGGAGACGGTGAAGCCGACGCCCATGTTGGCGGCCCGCTCGCGCCAGGCGTCCTCGACGGCGGCCAGCACGTCGCGCAGCTTGGCCACGCGCGGCTCGAACGTCAGCTCGCCCAGTTCGGCGCGTTGCAGGTCGCGCGCCTGCTCGACCAGCCGGCGCACGTCCTCGGCGCTCTCGGCCAGGGCCCGGGCAGAGCCGCCCACGTCTTCACCACCTTTGAGGCGCGCGGCCAGCTCGCTCATGGCCTCGAGCTGCCTCAGCACCTCGAAACTCACGTCGGCCGCCGTCTTTTCGATCCGCGTGTCCATGGGCCCATCGTCCCACAGGCGGATTTCAGGAAGGTGAATCGCAAAAAGAAAGGCGGCGGAGGTTTCCCCCCGCCGCCAGGTCTTTGATCAGACTGCTGTTTTTACCAGCGCTTCGTCAGGGCGAGACCGTAGGTGCGCGGCTCGGTGAAGAAGGCGTTGCGGAACAGGCCCGAGGAGTCGTCGGTCAGGTAGAAGTCCGTGATCGCCTCTTCGTCGGTCGCGTTCTTCACGAACGCCTCCACCGAAACACCCCACACATCGTTGTCGAAGGTCAGGGTGGCGTTCAGGTTCTGCCAGCCGTCGATCTTGTCCGCGTCGGAGTTGTAGATCCGGGCGAACGTGTCGGTCTGCTTGTAGTAGTCGGCCCGCGGCGTGACGGTCCAGCTACCCATCTCGAAGGTGTACTGGGCGCCGAGCGAGAACGTCCACTTGGGCGCGTTCGGCAGCTCCTTGCCGTTCAGGTCGACCGCGACACCGTCGCTCGGGATCGCGCCCAGGGCCGCCAGGGCGCCCGAGCAGATGCCGAGGATGGCGTAGGGGTTGCCCGTCACGCCATCGACCACCGGATAGCCCGTCGTGCCGTTGATGACATTCAGGACCGTCGCCACGCCGGCCGTCGAAGCCACGCAGTTGGAGGCGTTGTCGGCCTTCACCAGCGTCAGCGTCGGGTCACCGCCGGTCCGGTCGAACGTGTCGATCGACTGCGAGTCGCCGATCTCCGTGTCCAGGAAACCAACCGCCGTGTTGATCCGCAGCGCCCGGAGCGGGGTCCAGATGCCTTCGAATTCCAGGCCCTTGATCTTGGCGTCGATGTTCTCGTTGATCGAGGTCCGGTTGACGATCTTGGAGACCTGGTAGCCCTTATAGTCGTAGGAGAAGCCCGTGAAGTTGGCGACCAGCGAACCTGCCAGAAGCGTGTTCTTGGCCCCGACCTCGATGGAGTCCACGAATTCGGGTTCGTAGGTCGACGGGTAGGTCGTGCAGGCGAACGAGCACGGCGGGTTTACGCCGCCGGCCTTGTAACCGCGCGCATACGATGCATAGAGCAGCGTCTCGTCGGTGAAGCTCAGGACCGGCTTCCAGTCGACACCGAAGCGGCCGGTGGTTTCCTTGAACCGCACGTCCTTCACGTCCACCGGATCGGTGTCCGGCGGGCCGAGCGGGCCTTCACCGTCTTCGCCCAGGGCGACCCGGTGCTGCTCCACCATCTTGTGGTCGTTGGTGTAGCGCAGGCCGAGCGTCCACTTCAGCGCGTCGGTCATCTGGTAGTAGACCTCGCCGAAGAGGGCCTTCGACTTCAGGTGATAGGGCGCGTAGCTGTCATAGTAGTTGTGACCGCTGCGGTCCGGCGTCTCGTTCGGATCGATGTAGACGCAGCCCGGCGTGGAGCCGGCGCAGTTCACCTGACCGGTGTTGAGCAGGTTGTTGAGCTGGTAGTAGGCCGTGCCCGTATTGAACATCACGTAGTAGTCGCCGGTCGCCCGGAAATCGAGGTAGATGCCGCCGACGTTGAAGTTGATCGGCCCGTCGAAGTTCGACTGCAGCCGCACTTCCTGCGTCCACTGGGCGGTATCCGCCGACGAGATGTCGGAGGTCGTGAAGGTGTTCAGCGTGCCCTGTTGCGGATCGCTGACGTAACCGCCGGGGAACAGCGTCTGATAGATGCCGGTATAGTAGTTGGCGGCGTTCGTCAGGACGGTCGGGTTTGTCGCCACCGCCGTCAGACAGCCTGAATAGAACGGCTCGGGCAGTCCGCCGCAGGTCTGGGCCTGGGCGCCGGCGATGTAGGCTTCCGCCAGCGGAGCGCTGTAGGCGTTCACCGGGTTCGGCGTCGCGTTGAACGTCGTCGACGGCGTGACGCGGTTGTAGTCCTGCCGCGTGAACAGCTCATTTTCGCTGTACGAGGTCAGCGAGGTTAGCTGCAGGGCGTCCGACAGATCCCACGAGGCGTTGAACTCGAGCACGTCCGTGTGGGCGCGATAGATCGGGTCGAACAGCGACTCGATGTTACGCACGTCGGGGTCCTGCATCTTGCCGGCGTAGGCGTCGCCGGTTTGCAGGCCGGTCAGCGAGGCGAACAGGCCGCCCAGCGTGCCTTGCGTATTCGGCGTGCCCAGAACGTCGGGCGAGTACATGGAGGTCGCTTGGCAGCCCTGGCTGAAGTAGCCGCGCTCCAGGACGCCCAGCGGGCCGCCCGGGAATGCCGCTGACCCCGGGCCGGAGCCGATGGAGGCGGGGCCCGGGTCCTTGGTGCAGAACTGCTTGCCGATGCGCGAGCGATTGTCGTCCTCGTCGAAGGTGTCCCACATCAGGTCAAAGCGCATCGTGTCGCTGGGCGTGAAGGCAAGCGACAGGCGCGCGCCGTACAGGTCGCGGTCGTCGGCGTCGTTGCCCGTGACCAGGTTATCGCCGTAGCCGTCCCGCTTGAGGATGCTGCCCGCCGCGCGCAGGGCGAAGGCTTCGTTGATCGGGATGTTGACCATCGCCCGCAGCTTGCGCGAGTTGTAGTTGCCGATTTCGCCGCGGATCGAGGCTTCGAAGTCCTGCACGGGCTTGGCGGTGATGATGTTCACCACGCCGCCGGTGGCGTTGCGACCGTACAGCGTGCCTTGCGGGCCGCGCAGCACTTCGACGCGCTCGACGTCGTAGAACTCGGCCTCGAACAGGTTGTTGGCCGTCAGCGGCGCGTTGTTCAGGTGGATGCCGGTCCCGGCGTCGGCGTTACCCGACACCAGCTTGGAGCCGATGCCCCGGATCTGGAAGTTGTAGCCGGTGAAGTTCCCCTTGGAGAAGTTCACGTTCGGGATGGCGGTGACGAGGTTGGGGCCGCCGTCGATCTTGGCCTTTTCCAGCGTGTCCTGGCTGAAGGCCGAGACGGCGATCGGCACGTCCTGGATGGCTTCTTCGCGCTTCTGGGCCGTGACGACGACTTCGCCGACGACGGTGCCTTGATCGCTGTTGGTGGCATCCTGGGCGAGAGCCGGCATGGCGCCAAGAATGGCGGCCGCCGAAACGCCCATGGCCAGCAGACTCCGCAAGCGCAGAGATTCGGACATTCGATATTCCCTCCCCGGACGCCGCGGGCTTTTTGGGGGACCCACGGTCGACGGTTTCCTCGTCGCGCTATCGTTTCATCGCCGGGGGCGCGCGACATTCCCCTCCCAACGTAGGGTGAATAGCATACCGGGGCTTCGAAGCTGTCAACGGGGCTCGAACAGGCGTTTGACCGGTAGAGCCACCATTTTGCCTTGGGTGTGGCGAGAAAGCTGCGCCGATAAGCCGCGCATTGGCCCATGTGACGCCGAGGCGTGACGGTTCCGGGGGGAATCGTAGCGTACCGTCGCCTCGACAGAGCGGCCGGTATGCGGATCGAGTGGCCTCCTGTAGAGAAGCGGCCGCGATGACCGACCCCGCAACCCTCTCCGGCGACGGCGCCCTGGTCCTGTTCTCCGGCGGCCAGGACTCCAGCGTGTGCCTGGCCTGGGCGCTGGCGCGCTACAGCCGCGTGGAGACGGTGGGCTTCGACTACGGCCAGCGTCATGCCGTCGAGATGGACGCCCGCCAGAAGGTCCGCGCCGCGATGACGGATGCGCGGCTCGGCGAAGACCACGTCCTCGACATCCGGGGCTTCGGCGAGGTGGCGCGGTCGGCCCTGACCGCCGACCGCGAGATCGAGATGACCGAGCGGGGCCTGCCGTCGACTTTCGTGCCGGGCCGTAACCTCGTCTTCTTCACCTACGCCGCGGCGCTGGCCGACCGGCGGGGCCTCAAGGCGCTGGTCGGCGGCATGTGCGAGACCGACTTCTCCGGCTACCCCGACTGCCGCCGCGACACGCTCGACGCCATGGAGACGGCGCTGAACCTTGGCATGGCGCAGGCCTTCCGCATCGAGACGCCGCTCATGCGTCTGACGAAAGCCGAAACCTGGGCGCTGGCGAAGGGACTGGGCGGGGAGGCGCTGGTCGACGTGATCCTTCAGGAGAGCCACACCTGTTACCGCGGCGAGCGCACCGCTCACGCCTGGGGCCACGGCTGCGGCCATTGCCCCGCCTGTGAGCTGCGCGAGAAGGGCTGGCGCGAGTGGGAGGCGGCGGGCCGGCCGGCGCTGAACCCATGACCTATTCCGTCAAGGAGATCTTCCTGACACTGCAGGGGGAGGGCGGTCAGGCCGGCCGCGCCGCCGTCTTCTGCCGCTTTACCGGCTGCAACCTGTGGACCGGCCGCGAGCAGGACCGCGCCGGCGCCGTCTGCACCTTCTGCGACACCGATTTCGTCGGCACGGACGGCCCCGGCGGGGGCAAGTTCGACACCGCCGATGCGCTCGCCGACGCCGTCGCGCGGGCCTGGAGGGGCGCGCCTGAGAATCGCCTCGTCGTCATCACCGGCGGCGAGCCGCTGCTGCAGCTGGACGCGCCGCTGATCGCGGCGCTGCACGCGCGCGGCTTTTCCATCGCGGTGGAGAGCAATGGCACCATCGCCGCGCCCCCCGGCATCGACTGGCTGTGCGTCAGCCCCAAGGCCGACGCGCCGGTCGTCCAGACCTCCGGTCAGGAATTGAAGCTGGTCTGGCCGCAGGTCGGCGTCGATCCGGCCCGCTTCGAGGCACTGAACTTCGAGCGCTTCCTGCTTCAGCCGATGGATGGGCCGGACCGCGAGGGCGCCACACGCGCCTGCATCGACTATTGCCTTTCGCACCCCAGGTGGCGTTTAAGCCTGCAAACCCACAAATACCTCGGCATCCCCTGACGGCGGAGCGCCGCCGGACCGATGACAAAGCCACTTTTCGAGATCACCAAGGCGGCCACCTTCGACGCCGCCCACTACCTGCCGGACGGTCCCAAGGACAGTCCCTACACCCGCCTGCACGGTCACTCGTTCAAGGTGGAAGCGACCGTGCGCGGCCCCGAGCAGGGCCCGGTCGGCTGGGTCGCCGATCTGGCCGAACTGGACGGCGCGCTGAAGGCGATCGCGGGCGAACTCGACCACGGCCTCCTAAACGAAAAGCCGGGCCTCGAGAGCCCCACCCTCGAGCACATCTGCCTGCATTTCGCGAAGAAGCTGAAGGACCAGTTCCCCGGCCTGTCGCGCATCACGGTCTCGCGGCCGACCATCGGCGAAAGCTGCACGCTGACTCTGTAAAAACCGGTTGTCCCGGCGAAGGCCGGGATCCAGATGGAATAGCTCACAAGCGGGTTCTAGCCGGCGCCGCGCTGATCCCGTCAGCGTCTGCGCTCCAGGCTGGACCCCGGCCTTCGCCGGGGCGACCGGGTGAGGAGATTACTCCTTCCCATCCTTCTTGGAATCCCCCGGCACGACGGCGCGCACGCCCGCGCTGACAGCCTTGGCGCCGACCTTGGCGGTGGTGGTCACGACCTTGGTGGTGGCGCCGACAGCCGCGCCGCCCGCGGCCATGCCGAGCGACAGGCAGCCTGAGAGCGCAATGGAGGCGATGCAGATGAAGGCAATACGGGTCATGACGCCTCGATAGGCTGCGTCGCCGGCCAAATCGAGGCGTCAGATCGTCACTCGCTGTCGACCAGCACCAGCTCGGCGTCGGCCTTTGCGCGGATGGTCAGCACCGGCTCATCGACGATGGCCGCCCCGTCGCGGGCGTTCAGCGTCACGCCGTTGACCTCCACCTCGCCCTCGGCGGGCACCAGGTAGGCATGACGCCCGGCGCCGAGCTCATAGGTCGCCTCCTCGCCCGCCTTCAGCGTCGCGCCCAGCACCCGTCCGTTGGTGCGGATCGGCAGGGCGTCGTCATCGCCCATCCCCGAGGCCAGCACCACGAACCTTCCGGACCGATCGCCCTTCGGAAACGGCTTGGCGCCCCACTGAGGCGCCCCGCCCCGCTCGGACGGCTGGATCCAGATCTGGAAGATCTTCGTGGTCTCGTCTTCCAGGTTGTACTCGGCGTGGCGGATGCCCGAGCCCGCGCTCATCACCTGCACGTCGCCGGCGCCCGTGCGGCCTTCGTTGCCCAGGCTGTCCTTATGCGTGATCGCGCCGGTGCGGACGTAGGTGATGATCTCCATGTCCGCGTGGGGGTGGGGCGGAAAGCCGGACTTGGCGGCGATCTCGTCGTCGTTCCACACCCGCAAGCTTCCCCAGCCCATCCGCTTTGGGTCATGCCAGTTGGCGAATGAGAAGTGGTGGCGCGCGTTCAGCCAGCCGTGGTCGGCATGGCCAAGAGCCTCGAATGGACGGCGATCGATCATGGCAAATCTCCCTTCGGCCGAAGAGATAGGGCGACAATCCGTAACCACAAGTGTTGCGGATCACCCCCGCGTCGGCTGGCCCGGATAGAACGACCCGCCGCCCGTTTGGGCCCGGTGGCGCAGCACCGCGTCGGCGAGGACGCAGGCGGTCATCGCCTCCACCACCGGCACCGCGCGGATGCCCACGCACGGGTCATGGCGGCCCTTGGTGCGCACCTCGATCTCCTGACCCTGTTCGTTGACCGAAGCCTTGGGCGTCAGGATCGAGGAGGTCGGCTTGAACGCGACCCGCGCGATCACCGGCTGGCCGGTCGAGATGCCACCCAGGATGCCGCCGGCCATGTTGCTCATGAAGTGCAGCTGGCCGTCGATCATCCGCATCTCGTCGGCGTTCTCCTCGCCGCTCAGCGCCGCGGCGGTGAAGCCGGCGCCGATCTCCACACCCTTGGCGGCGTTGATCGACATCAGCGCGGCCGCCAGCTCCGCGTCCAGCTTGCCATAGATCGGCGCGCCCCAGCCCGGCGGCACGCCCACGGCCGCCACCAGCACGACAGCGCCCGTCGAGGAGCCGGCCTTGCGGATCGCCTCCAGATGCTCTTCCCAGACCGGCACGATGTCCGGGTCGGGCGCCCAGTAGGGATTGTTCAGCGTCTCGGCGATGTCGAACTTCGGCGCCTTGTGCGGCCCGATCTGCACCAGCGCTCCGCGCACCTCCACGCCGTTGATCACCTTGCGCGCGATGGCCCCGGCGGCGACCCTGGCCGCCGTCTCCCGCGCCGAGGACCGCCCGCCGCCGCGATAGTCCCGCACCCCGTACTTGGCGAAGTAGGCGTAGTCCGCGTGCCCCGGCCGAAAGCTGGTGGCGATCTCCGAATAGTCCTTGGACCGCTGGTCGACGTTCTCGATCATCAGCGAGATCGGCGTGCCCGTCGTCACCGGCCCGCCCGTGCGCTCGTCCTCGAAGACGCCAGAGAGGATACGAACCTTGTCCGGCTCCTGGCGCTGGGTGACGAACTTGCCCTGGCCCGGGCGGCGCCGGTCCAGCCAGACCTGGATGTCCTCCTCGGTCAGGGGAATGCCCGGCGGCACGCCGTCGACCACGCAGCCGATCGCCGGCCCATGACTCTCGCCCCAGGTCGTCACGCGGAAAAGGTGGCCAAAGGTGTTGTGCGACATGGCCGCGCTTCTAGCCGAAATGCCGCGCGCGCGAAATTGCGCTATTCACGCGGCATGGACGGAAAACACGACGACGCCATCCCGCCTTCCCCCAGCGAGGACGACTATGTCCGCCAGGTGACCGAGGCCGAGCCCCTGCCGCTGCTGCCCGAAGCCGACCCGCTGGCGCTGTTCGAGACCTGGCTGAAGGCGGCGCGCGAGGGCGAGCCCAACGACGCCAACGCCATGGCGCTGGCCACCGTCGACGAGGCCGGCCTGCCCGACGTGCGCATGGTCCTTCTCAAGGACTTCGATCCCGAGGGCTTCGTCTTCTACACCAACCTGGAGAGCGCCAAGGGCCGCGAACTGGCCGCCACGCCCAAGGCCGCGCTGCTCTTCCACTGGAAGTCCCTGCGCCGGCAGGTCCGCATCCGCGGCGCGGTCGAGCGCGTCAGCGACGGCGAGGCCGACGCCTACTTCGCCACCCGGGCCCGCCACAGCCAGATCGGCGCCTGGGCCTCCGACCAGTCGCGCCCGCTGCCTGACCGCCTGGCGCTGGAAAAGCGCGTCGCCGAGTTCGGGCTGAAGTTCGGCCTCGGCAAGGTGCCGCGCCCGCCGCACTGGTCGGGGTTCCGCGTCAGGCCGCAGTCCATGGAGTTCTGGCGCGACCGGCCCTTCCGTCTGCACGAACGCCTGGTCTTCACCCGCGCCCAAGGCGGCTGGACGACTAGCCGGCTTTTCCCCTGACGCCGTAGCGGGTCAGGAAGGTGGTCACGGCTTCCTCGGCGATCTGCTCCGGCGCCCGCTCGGGATCAGGGCCGTCGCCGTTGACCAGGCCATAGAGGAGGGTGGGGTGCTCGATCATGCCCAGCAGCTGACCGGCCGCCCACGAGGGCTGCTCCACCGCCAGCTCGCCGCCGACGGTCAGGTCCTGCAACAGGCGCATCAGGGCGCCGCCGATCTCGTGGCGCGACCGCTTTTGCACCGTCTCGGCGTTGTCGGCGAACTTGCGCCGCTCGCCCGCCACCATCAACAGCACGGCCTTGGTCATCGGGTCCGAGCAGAACCGCGCATAGGTGGTGGCGAAGGCCGTCAGCCGCGCCCGCGCGCTCTCGCCCGGCAGCGGGTCGCGGGCGATGCCCTCAGCGATCTCATGGATCAGGTCCCGCACGGTGGTGCGGAACAGGTCGGCCTTGCTTGGAAAGTGAGAATACAGCGTCGCGGTGGAGACGGCTGCGTTGCGCGCCACGACCTCCATGCCGGTATCGGCGTAACCTTCACTGACAAAGAGCGCTCGCGCCGCGCTCAGAATCTCGCGACGCTTCTTTTCGGAGCGCCGATCCCCCCGCACCACTACATTACCCCTCGGCGACTTGAGCCACGAACTCACCTTAGTGGCGAATCTTTCGGCGCGGAAGGGGCCTTCAGTCGTGGAGGTTGAAGAATGGCTCGCCGGCCGCGCCGAGCGCATGATCGAGACCCACTGCGCCTGGGTTTTCCTGACGGGCGACACGGCCTGGAAGGTCAAGAAGCCCGTCGATCTCGGCTATCTGGACTTTGTGGCGCTGGAGCGGCGCCGTTGGGCGCTGGACCGCGAACTCGCCTTCAACCGCGCCGCCGCGCCCGACATCTACCGCGCCGTCCGCCGCATCACCCGCGAGGGCGAGGCATTCGCCTTCGACGGCGAGGGCGAGACGGTTGAATACGCCCTGGAGATGCGCCGCTTCGACGACGCCGCCGTCCTCGACCACTGCCCGCATGCGCTGGACGGGACGCTGGCCGAGGCGCTCGGCCGCACCATCGCCCGTCTGCATGCCAAGGCGCCGGTCACCCCGCGCGGCGGCGGGGCGCAGATGCTCGGCTACACCGTCACCTCCAACGCCGCTCACCTGCGCCGGACGGGCCTCGAGGTCGAGGCCCTGATCGCCGCAACCGATGCGGCGCTGGCCGCCGTCGCGCCGCTGCTCGATGAGCGGGCGGGGGAGGGGTTCGCCCGCCGCTGTCACGGCGACCTGCACCTTGGCAACATCCTGCTGGAGAACGGCCGCCCGGTTCTCTTCGACTGCATCGAGTTCAATGACCGGCTCAGCGAGATCGACGTCCTCTACGACCTCGCCTTCCTGCTCATGGATCTCGACTTCCGAAGCCGCCGCGACGCCGCCGTGCGCGTGCTGGGCGGCTGGCTGGACGAGGCGGCGCGGACCTTCCCCGAGAGCCTGTGGGAAGGCCTTGCCGCCCTGCCGCTGATGATGAGCGTCCGCGCCGCCGTGCGCTGTCATGTGCGCATGCAGGCCGGGGACGAGGCTTCCGCCCGCGCCTACCTCGCCGCCGCCATGGCGCACTTGAGCCCGGAGCCGCCCGTCCTCCGCGCCGTCGGCGGCCTTTCTGGATCGGGCAAGTCCACCTTCGCCCGAGAACTCGCCCCGCTGGTCGGGCCGGCCCCCGGCGCGGTCATCCTGCGCTCCGACGAGATCAGGAAGCGCCTGTGGGGCGCGGCGCCCACCGACAAGCTGCCGCCGAATGCCTATGCCGCCGGAGAGAGCGACCGCGTCTATGGCGTGATGCTGCAGGAGGCGCAGGACTGCCTGCTGGCCGGCCGCGCCGTCGTCCTCGACGCGGTCTTCCTGCGCCCCGAGGAGCGCGCCGCCGCCCAGGAACTCGCCACCCACTGCGGCGTCCCGTTCAAGGGCGTTTGGCTGGAGGCCCCCGAGGACGTCCTCACCACCCGCATCGCCGCCCGCTCCGGCGACGCCTCCGACGCCGACGCCGCCGTCCTGAACGCCCAGCTCACCCAGGACCCGGGGCCCCTCAACTGGCGGCGCTTCGATGCGCGGGAGGATTTCGCCGCCCTGGCCCGGCGCCTCAGCGATTGACGCACGGGGGCGGGAACCTCAAAGGTCGGGGCGCCAAGGAAAACCCGGGAAGGAACCCGCCATGCAAGGCCTGATGCAGGACGGTCAGCTTACCGTCGACAAGATCCTGGACCACGCCGACCAGTGGCACGGCCATCGCGAGATCGTCACGCGCTCGGTCGAAGGCCCGGTCGTGCGAACCACCTATTCGGAGGTCCACGACCGCGCCAAACGGCTGTCCAATGCGCTGCTGGAACTTGGCGTCAAACCCGGCGACCGCGTCGCCACCCTCGCCTGGAACAGCGCCCGGCACATGGAAGCCTGGTACGCCATCATGGGCATCGGCGCGGTCTGCCACACGCTCAACCCGCGCCTCTTTCCCGAGCAGATCGCCTGGATCGTCAACCACGCCGAAGACCGGATCATCATCACCGACCTGACCTTCGTGCCGGTGCTCGAAAAGATGATGGCGACCTGCAAGACCGTCGAACGGATCATCATCCTGACCGACGAGGGCCACATGCCCTCGTTCTCGTCCAAGCCGGTGCATTGCTACGAGACGCTGGTCGCCGACCACGATCCCAACGTCGCGTGGGGCGGCTTCAGCGAGAACACCGCCGCCGGCCTTTGCTACACCTCCGGCACCACGGGCGATCCCAAGGGCGTCCTCTACTCGCACCGCTCCAACTACCTGCACACCCTGGTGACCTTGCAGCGCGACGTCATGGGCCTGTCGGTTTGCGACACCGTCCTGCCGGTGGTCCCGATGTTCCACGCCAACGCCTGGGGCCTGGCCTTCTCCTGCCCCGCCGTGGGCTCAAAGCTCGTCATGCCGGGCGCGAAGATGGACGGCGAGAGCATCCACGAACTGCTGGAGAGCGAGGGCGTCACCTTCTCGGCCGCCGTCCCGACCGTCTGGCAGATGTTGCTGCAGCACCTGCGCGCGACCAAGGGCAAGCTCACCACCCTGAAGCGGGTCGCCATCGGCGGCTCGGCCGTGCCGGAGGCTATCGTCCGCGGCTTCCATGACGAGTACGGCGTCGAGGTCGTTCACGCCTGGGGCATGACCGAAACCTCGCCGCTGGGCACCATCTCGGCGCCCACGCCAGAGATCGCCGCGCTGCCCTACCACGAGCAGATTCCCTACCGCCTCAAGCAGGGCCGCCCGCCCTGCGGCGTCGAGCTCAAGCTCACCGACGACGAGGGCGCCCGCCAGCCCCACGACGGCAAGACCTTCGGCCGCCTGAAGATCCGCGGCCCCTTCATCGTGCGCGAGTACTTCAAGGGCGCCGGCGGCCAGATCCTGGACGAGGAGGGCTACTTCGACACCGGCGACGTCTCGACCATCGACGAGATGGGCTTCATGCAGATCACCGACCGCGCCAAGGACGTCATCAAGTCCGGCGGCGAGTGGATCAGCTCCATCGACATCGAAAACCTCGCCATGGGCCACCCGAAGGCCGCGCTGGCGGCGGTCATCGGCGTCGCCCACCCCAAATGGGACGAGCGCCCGCTGCTGCTGGTCAAGCTGAAGGAGGGCGAGACCGGGACCAAGGAGGAGTTCCTGCAATTCCTCGACGGCAAGATCGCCAAGTGGTGGATGCCCGACGATGTGGTCTTCGTCGACGACATCCCCCTCGGCGCCACGGGCAAGATCGACAAGAAGCTGATCCGCCAGCGGATGGCCGACTACGTCCTGCCCACCGCCCAAGCCGTGAGCGCGTAACCTTTTATTCCGCTCATCCCCGCGAAAGCGGGGACCCAGGTGTTTTATCGGAGGGCGCTAGGCTGTCATAAAAAGCCTGGGTTCCCGCGTTCGCGGGAATGAGCGGGAGAGGGGATGCGCATGACGGACGACACCACCGGCCACCGCGTTGCGCCGCAATGGGCCAAGGCCTGGCTGACGTTCGCGCTGGTGCTCGCCATCGCCCCGGCGGTGGTCATCCTGCTGGGCGCTGTCGGCACCAAGCTTGGTCTGTGGAGCTGGAAGCTCGGCTTCGTGGCCGTGATAGTGCGCGGCCCGCTCGGCATCGGCTGGGCGCCGCTGCTGGCGATGTTGGCCATCGCCGCCTCGCTGATCGGCGTGATCATCTCCTTCTGGGTCGGCTCGTGGCGGCGCTCGCTCGCGGCCCTGCTGATCAGCCTCGCCACCATGGGCGCCTTCATCGGCATCGGCGGCCAGGCCCGCAAGGCCCCGCCGATCCACGACGTCTCCACCGACTGGCGCGAGCCGCTGATGTTCTCGGCCGCCGTGATGAAGGCGCGTGGCGCGGAAGCCAACCCGGTCGTGCCGGACCCGGTCGACAAGTCCGGCAAACCCATGGCCCAGATCAACGAGGCGACCTGCCCCGGCGCCAAGCCTGTCCTCACCGACAAGCAGGTCCCGCAGGCCTACGCCGCCGCCAAGGCCGCCGTGACCGCGCAGGGGCTGAAGGTCGTCACCGACGATCCGGCCGGCGGGCGCCTGGAGGCTGTCGCGGAGAGCTTCTGGTACGGCTTCAAGGACGACCTCGTCGTCCGCGTGCAGCCCGACGGCTCCGGCTCGCGCATCGACATCCGCTCGGTCAGCCGCGTCGGCATCTCCGACCTTGGCCAGAACTGCCAGCGCGTGAGCGCGATAGTCGCCGCCTTGCGAAAAGGCTAAGCTTGCTGCTCCGCCGGGGAGGGCGGGGCAAATGAACAACAAATCCAACCGGTTCGCGCCGTTGGCCGTTGTGCTTGCGGCCGGCGCGCTGCTGTTTCCCGCTCAGGCGCTTAGCACCGAATACTATGTGCTCAGCGGCGACGCCGAGGACCTCACCCTCATCGACAAGGACTCCATGACCCGCGACGGCTCCGTCGTCAGGGCCTGGTTGCTGACCATCTATCGCGAGCCGCAGATGATCGAGGACACGCCGATCGTCTTCATGGAGGCGCTGATGGATGTCGACTGCGCCGGTCACCGCGCGCGCAGCCTCTCGTTCAAGGGGCGTGGTGACGACGGCGAACTCGCCCAGACCGTCGATGACGATCATCCCGAATGGGACCCCACCGATCCGGAGAGTGTCGGCGCGATGTGGGAAGCGGCGATCTGTGAGGAAAACCCCTTCAGCGG
Organism: Caulobacteraceae bacterium; assembly: GCA_036376035.1. Lineage (GTDB taxonomy): Bacteria > Pseudomonadota > Alphaproteobacteria > Caulobacterales > Caulobacteraceae > Caulobacter. Next base: position 29,717 of record DASVBC010000037.1, read on the forward strand.
CGAAGCCGTCGGGGCCACGGACCTGCTGGTCCTGCGCGCGGCGCTCCTGCAGATGGGCGACGACTAGGTCGGCCGATAGTCGCTATCCAGCCCCGGTTCGCCGTCGGTCGTCACCCGGCCGTCGCGGACCAGCTGGATCATGTGCGCCAGCACCGACCGCGCGGCCGCGGGATAGAGGCGGCTGTCCACGTCCTTGTAGAGCACCGGCACCATCGCCTTGATCTGAGTCTGGCCCTCGGCGAGCTGCGCCAGGATCTGCGCCTCGCGGTTCTTCCGGTGAGCCACATAGGCGTCGATGAAGGGCTCCACCTCCCGGATCGGCGGCCCGTGCGTCGGCCACAGCACGTCGAAGTTCCGAGCCCTGATGTCGGCCAGGCTCTGGAAATAGGCGCCCATGTCGCCGTCCGGCGGGCTGATCACGGTCGTCGACCAGCCCATGATGTGGTCGCCGCAGAACAGGGCGTTCTCTTCCTTGAGCCCGTAGCAGATGTGGTTGGAGGTGTGGCCGGGCGTCGGGATCGCCTCCAGCGTCCAGTCCTTGCCCTCGATCACCCCGCCGCCGCAGACCACCACGTCGGCGGCGAACGCGTCGTCCTCCCCGGCCTCGGTCTGCACGTCGTCTTCGACCACGGCATGGCCCAGCGGACAGCCGTAGATGGTCGCCCCCGTGCGCGCTTTCAGCGGGGCGGCGAGGGGGGAGTGGTCGAGGTGGTGGTGGGTGATCAGGATGTGGGTGATCGTCTCGCCCGCCGTGGCGCTGAGGATCGCCTCCAGATGCTCGGGCAGGTCGGGGCCGGGGTCGATCACCGCCACCTCGCCGCGCCCGACGATGTAGGTGCCCGTGCCGACGAAGGTGAACGGCCCCGGATTGTTGGCGATCACCCGCCGGATCAGCGGCGAGACCTGGTCACACGCTCCGTACTCGAACGCGATCTCCCGGACGTAGGGAATCATCCCGGCAGCACTTGAGACAGGTCGTACCCCGCCGCCGCGCCCAGCTCGATCAGCTCGGCGCGATCGCGCCCGGCGGCCCGCTCGCCCAGCGACCAGGTGTTGATGCAGCGCGTCCCCGTCCGGCAGAAGGCCAGCACCGGCCCGTCCGATTCCAGGAGCGCCCGCCGCGTTTCGTCCACCTGCTCGGGCGTCGGCATGCCGCGCACGGGGATGTGGACGTAGGTCATGCCCGCCGCCCTGGCCGCCGCCTCAACCTCGGCGCCGGCCGGCTGGTCCGCCGCCTCGCCGTCGGGGCGGTTGTTGATGATGGTGGTGAATCCCCGCGCCTTCGCCTCGGCCACTTCCGCCGGCGTAATCTGCGGACTTACCGAGAGGCGATCGGTCACGCGCCGAAAGTCAGCCATCCTAACGTCCTCGTTCCGTTGACATCATCGGGGGCGGGTGAAAGTTTCGCGCGGACCCTAGGCCGTCAAGGCCGCGTATTCGAGCCCCCGATGCTCCGATTCCTTTTCCGCCGCCTGCTCGTCGCCATCCCGACGCTGTTCCTGGTGGTGACCGTCGCCTTCTTCATGATGCGGGCGGCCCCCGGCAGCCCCTTCGACATGGAGCGCAAGCTGGCGCCCGAGGTCGAGCGCAACGTCATGGCCAAGTACGGCATGGATAAGCCGCTGGCCGAGCAGTACGTCAACTACCTGGCCGACGCCGTGCGCGGCGATTTCGGCCCCTCCCTGAAGTACAAGGACAAGACCGTCCTGGACGTGCTGAAGGAGAACTACGCCGTCAGCCTCAAGCTCGGCATCTCCGCCATCCTGCTGGCGGCCATAATCGGCGTGAGCCTCGGCGTCATCGCCGCGCTGCGACAGAACAAGGCGGCGGACTACTGGACCATGGCGGTGGCGATCCTGGGGGTTTGTATCCCCACCTTCGTGACCGCGCCGCTGCTGGTGCTGGTCTTCGCCTCCAAGCTCGGCTGGTTGCCGACCGCCGGGTGGAATGACGGAAAGCTCCTCAACATGGTGCTGCCGGTCACCGTGCTGGCCCTGCCGCAGATCGCCATCATCTCGCGCCTGACGCGCGCCGGCATGATCGAGGTGCTGCGCTCCAACTACGTCCGCACCGCCAGAGCGAAGGGCCTTTCCGAAAGCCGCATCGTGCGCAAGCACGCCCTGCGCGCGGCCATCCTGCCGCTGGTCAGCTACCTCGGCCCCGCCTGCGCGGGCCTCATCACCGGCTCGCTGGTGGTGGAGCGGATCTTCAACCTGCCCGGCCTTGGCAAATTCTTCGTCGTCAGCGCCCTCCAGCGGGACTACACCGTCGTCATGGGCATGGTGATCTTCTACGCCACCCTGATCCTCGTCCTGAACCTGATCGCCGACCTGCTGTACTCGGTGCTCGATCCCCGTGTGAGGCTGGCGTGAGCGCGACGACCATGATCCCCGGCTCGCCCGAGCGGGCCGAGCTCATTCAGCGCGCCGCCAAGGGCCGCTCACTGTGGGACGACGCCCGCCGGCGCCTGCTGCACAACAAGGCCGCCGTCGCCTCGATGATCGTGCTGGGCCTGCTGGTCCTGGCCGCCGTCATCGGGCCCCATCTCGTGCCCTTCCCCTACGACGAGATCCGCAAGGGCGATGTGTGGATGGCGCCGCTGACCGGCGGGCACCTGCTGGGCTCCGACTCGCTGGGCCGGGACCTGCTGGCGCGGTTGCTCATGGGGCTTGGGGTGTCGATGGCCATCGGCATCGTAGCCACCCTTGTTTCGCTGGTGATCGGCGTCGTCTGGGGCGCGGTCGCCGGCTATCTGGGCGGGCGCGTCGACGAGGTCATGATGCGCATCGTCGACACCCTCTATTCGCTGCCCTTCATCTTCTTCGTCATCCTGCTGATGGTCACCTTCGGGCGGAACATCCTGCTGATCTTCGTGGCCATCGGCGCGGTCGAGTGGCTGACCATGAGCCGGATCGTGCGCGGCCAGACCCTGTCGCTGAAGCAGAAGGAGTTCGTGGAGGCGGCGCGCGCGGCGGGGCTCTCCCAAGCCGGCATCATCGGCCGCCACATCGTGCCCAACCTGCTGGGCCCGGTGGTCGTCTATGTGACGCTGACCATCCCCGCGGTGATCATCGCCGAGAGCTTCCTGAGCTTCCTGGGTCTTGGCGTTCAGCCGCCGATGGCCTCGCTCGGCACCCTGATCAGCGCCGGCGCGCAGGACATGGAGCTGGCGCCCTGGCTGCTGATCTTTCCGTCCATCGTGATGATCGTGACGCTGATGTGCTTCAACTTCATCGGCGACGGCCTCCGCGACGCCATCGATCCCAAGGATCGCTAGCGTTCGCGCGTGACGCGGATGGCGCGCTGGCCGTCGACGTTCATCAGGTAGCTGCCCATCGCCGCGGAGCGGATTTCCACCGTCGAGCCGGGCTTGGGCCGGCGGGACAGCAGTTCCTGGTCCGTCTGGCGCCAGACCGCCCCGGTCTCCAGCTCGACGCTGACCTGGCCGCCATTGTTCTCCCAGGCGCGGACGACCTTGAAGCTCTCGCGGTCCATCTTCTCGGCGCCGTCGCGGCTGAAGATGTCGATGCTCGGCAGGTTGAACCCGAAGGCCTCTCGCCGGGCCTGCTGGCGTTGGGCCTTGTCCAGGACGACGACATCGCCCTTGGCCTCGGCCTCATCGAGGCGGGCGGCGGCGGAATCGTAGCAGGCCAGGCGCGCGACGTTGTCGGCGACGGCGCGGCAGTCGACCACCGCCTGCAGCTCCTCCGCGCGGCGCGCATCGGCGGCTTGCGAGGCCGCCGGAAAGGCCAGGACGGCCAGGGCCGCCACGAGCGCGCCCTTTTGGGCCAGGAAGTTTTGTGTCATCGGTCCCCTCCGAATGTATATTTCCGCCATAGAAGAGGCCCCGCGCGTGTTCCGCAATCTCTTCCTTGTCGCAATCGCGGCAATTTTCGTCTCCTCCTGCGGCCAGAAGGCCCCGAGCCGTCCGCCGTGCCCCGAGGGCAAGCTGTGCCTGGTCGGCGGCAACGGCTCCGAGCCGGCCACGCTGGACCCGCACAAGGCGACGGGCACCTGGGAGGATCGGATCATCAGCGAGCTGCTGATCGGCCTGACGCAGGACGACGCGGCCGGCAACGCCATCCCCGGCATGGCCAAGAGCTGGGAGACCAGCGCCGACGGCCTGGTCTGGACCTTCCACCTGCGCGACGCCAACTGGTCGGACGGCGTGCCGGTCACGGCCGACGACTTCGTCTTCTCGATGCGGCGCATCCTCGATCCGAAGACCGCGTCCGAGTACGCCTCGCTGCTCTACTTCATCAAGAACGCCCAGCCGGTGAACGAGGGCAAGCTGCCGCCCGAGGCGCTGGACGTGCAGGCGGCCGATCCCAAGACCCTGATCATCCGCCTCGAGCACCCCGCGCCCTACCTGCCCGAGATCGCCAAGCACCAGACGATGTACCCGGTGGCCAAGCACGCGGTCGAAAAGTGGGGTGACGACTGGGTGAAACCCGGCCACTACCTCTCCAACGGTCCCTACCTGCTCAAGGAGTGGAGCCTGGGCGACCGCGTGCGGCTGGTGAAGAACCCGGGCTTCTATGAGGCCGACACCGTTTGCGTCGACGAACTGGTCTTCTATCCGACCAACGACGCCATCTCCGCCGAGCGCCGCGTGCGCCGCGGCGAGCTCGACTTCAACACCGACATCCAGTCCAACCGCATCTCCTTCCTCAAGAAGGAGATCCCCGAGTATGTGCGCACCTACACCTACCTTGGCGTGACGTACCTGGCCTTCAACAACAACGTCCCGGCCCTCAAGGACCGGCGCGTGCGCCAGGCCCTGACCATGGCCATCGACCGGGACTTCATCACCGAAAAGCTGCTGCGCGGGGGTCAGAAGTCCGCCTTCACCTTCACCCCGCCGGGCATCGCCAACTACAATGGCACGACGCCGCCCTACTGGGCCGAATGGCCGCTCGAGAAGCGCCAGGCCGAGGCCCGCAAGCTGCTGGCGGCGGCGGGCTATGGCCCCGGCCATCCGCTGAAGGTGGAGATCAAGCAGCGCAACACGCCCGACCCGATGCTCTACACGCCCGCCGTACAGGCGGACTGGAAGGAGATCGGCGTCGACGCCCAGCTGCTGCAGCAGGAGACCCAGATCGCCTACGCCGACTACCGCGTGCGGGCATTCGAGATCGCCGACGCCGCCTGGGTCGCCGACTACAACGACCCGATGACCTTTCTCTACCTGCAGCAGTCGGCGACGGGGCCGCAGAACTACGGCGACTACAAGAACCCGGTCTATGATGAGCTGCTCGCCAAGGCCGACAATGAGCCCGACGCCCAGAAGCGCGCGGCCTACCTGGCGAAGGCCGAACACTTGATGTTGGAAGATGCGCCGGTCGCGCCTATTTACTTCTATGTCAATAAGAACCTGGTCAATCCAAGGATTGCCGGCTGGGTTGACAATCTTATCGACCATCACAGGGCGCGATATCTTTGCGTAAAGGGCCACTCGGCCCCCGCCGCGCCTTAGCGAAATTTACCAATGGTAAAGCTTCGGAAGGGTTCCAGCCCTGCGCCAAGGCCCCGTTTTGCGGTGAAATCTGGCGCCCGCGACCTTGATTCGGCCATGCTGTTGCCAAAGTGCGACATTCCGGCGCCGATGTGATTACCGATCCGTAATGCGCGTTGACCCCCCAGCAGGGGGCGCCTAACCTCACTGTAACCGGGGGCAAACCGTCTCGGGACACATCTACTTGTGAGGGGAGCGTCGGGTATCCCAAGCCACGGCGCTGACTCGGAGGGACTATATCTTGAAGATCCAAACGACGCGGGGCCGCCTTCTGGCGTCCACCATGATCTGCGGCGCTATGGCGCTTGCGGTCAGCTCGCCGGCGCTCGCCCAGACGGCGCCTGCCGACGCGGGCCCGACGGAAGTCGAAGGCATCGTGGTCACCGGTTCGCGTATCGTCCGTCAGGACTACGTGGCCAACAGCCCGATCGCGACCGTGACCGGCGAACAAGCTGTCGCCAACGCCGACGTCACGCTCGACACCTACCTGAACACCCTCCCGCAGGTTAACCCGGCGGGCACGACCTCTTCCAACAACCCCGGCAACAACGGCCAGGCCAACATCGACCTGCGCGGCCTGGGCTCGAACCGCAACATCGTCCTCGTCGACGGCCGGCGCGCCATGGTTTCGGCCAACACCCTCGTGGTGGACGTCAACACCATCCCCCAAGCCCTGATCCAGAACATCGAAGTGATCACCGGCGGCGCGGGCGCGACCTACGGCGCCGACGCCATCGCCGGCGCGGTGAACATCATCCTCAAGAAGGACTTCGAGGGCGTCGATATTCGCGCCAACTACTCGAACAGCACCGAGTACTGGGACGCCGAGGAGTATCAAGTCTCCGGCGTGGTCGGCGGCAACTTCGCCGACGGCAAGGGTAACGCGGTCCTCGGCTTCGACCGCTCCTTCCGTCAGCCCCTGATCAAGTCGCAGCGTCCGTTCTCGCAGAACGCGACGTCCACGACCTCCTTCCTGCCGGAAGGCGCGCTGTTCTGGGCCAACTCGAACCCGATCCCGCAATCGGCCATCGACACCCTGTTCGCGACCTACGGCGTGGACGCGGCGGACGTTAACGGCGCCGGCTCGGGCACGCTCGGCTTCAACATGGACGGCACCCTGTTCTACAAGGGCGTCTTCAACAGCCCGCTGGACGTTCAGAACTACCGCTACCCCATCGACGGGTCGGTGAACCAGAACCTCTATCCGGACCTCTACAGCTACAACTTCGACTTCGTGAACCTGCTGGTCCTGCCTCTGGACCGCTACTCGTTCATGTCGAAGATCAACTACGAGACCGACAACGGCGTGGAGTTCTTCGCCAACATCGGCTGGACCGAGTACACCTCGGCCACCGCCCTGGCGCCGACTCCGTTCCCGACCGTCAACACCCGCAACGGTGCTGACGCCGGGGCCGATGACGTGATCTCCGACCTGGTGGTCGCCGGCAACCAGATCTCGCAGCAGCTGGTCATTCCGGTCACAAACCCCTTCATCCCCGATGACCTCGCGTTCCTGCTGGCGTCGCGGACCGGGGACAACCCGGCCCTCGTCGGTTCCGGTGCGAACGAACCCTTCACGATGCGTCAACGTACGCTTGGGCTTGGCCTTCGCCAGTCGAACTACGAAAACACCGTCGTGCAGTTCCTCGGCGGCATCCGTGCGCCGCTCGGCGACTCGGGCTGGGAACTGGAGGCGACCGTCCAGGAAGGCCGGACGGAGATCGACGAGAACCAGACGGGCAACCTGGACACGCAACGTCTGCAAGCGATGATCGAAGCGGACGACGGCGGCGCCAGCATCTGCGAAGGCGGCTTCAACATCTTCGGCCGCAATCCGATCTCGGCTGAGTGCGCCGATTACCTGGAATCGACCACGACCCTGTCGACGTCGATGAAGCAGCAGATCGCCCAGGCCTTCGTCCGCGGGCCGGTCTACGAACTGCCGGCCGGCAAGATCGAAGCCGTCTTCGGCGCTGAGTACCGCTCGTTCGAGTACGACTTCGACCCGGGTTCGGCCTCCGGCCCGATCTCCGGCTTCAACACCCAGAACCCGGACGCCGGCAACAACGCGTTCTACGACCTCTTCGGCGAAATGCTGATCCCGGTCGTGCGCGACATGCCCTACGCCCAGTCTCTGGATGTCACCCTCGGCTACCGCTACTCGTGGTCGGAGTTCACCGACGAGATCAGCGGCCGCAAGGTGGGCCCGCGCGGCTCGCCCGCGTGGAAGGTCGACCTCAACTGGCAGGTCATCGACCCGCTGCGTATCCGGGCGTCCTACCAGCGCTCGGTTCGTGAGCCGAACTTCAGCGAACTGTTCGCTGGCGGCGGCTCCGCTCCGCAGTACTTCGACCCCTGCTCGGTCACCAGCCAGTTCCGTCAGAACGACCCGGACGACAGCCACCGTCAGCTCTGCCTCGACGCGGGCCTGATTGGCGGCATTTCGCCCGCTCAGATCGATACCTACGTGCAAACGCCGGGTAACCAGATCGGTATCGACCTCGACGGCAGCACCGATCTCCAGCCGGAAAAGGGTGAAACCCTGACCCTGGGCGCGGTGATCAACTCCTGGTCGGACAACCCGTGGATGTCGCGGTTCCGTGCCTCGGTGGACTACTACAAGATCAAGATCACCGACGCGCTGCTCACGCCCACGCCGAACCAGATGGTGGCCCAGTGCTATAACTACTACGGCACCAACCCCGATCTGGACTCGACGACGGCCAACTGCTTCAACCTGCTGCGCTTCGGCGGCGACATCCTTTGGATCTACGACTACGCCCACACCGACGACGGCGTGTTCGTGCCGACCAACGGCGGTCACCAGGAAACCAGCGGTATCGACTTCCAGGTCGACTGGGGCTTCGACATGGACCAGCTGGGGATGGATAACCTCGGCTCCATGCGCTTCAACGCCCTGCTGACCCACATCCTGGAGTTCAAGCAACAGGATCCGATCGAAGGCGTGCCTGAGCTCGACTTCGTTGGCACCGTCTCCTACTTCGGGGCCGGCCTGGGCACGAGCTTTCCGGACTGGAAGGCGAACGTCACCGCGACCTGGGACATCGATCCGTTCGAATTCAACGTCCGCGGTCGCTACATCAGCGCGATGGAAAACCGTCTGAACATCGAGTTCCCGGGTGAAACCGAGTTCACCGGTACGGACGCCGTCTGGTACTGGGACGTGGCCGGCGCCTACGACGTGAACGACAACCTCGAGCTTCGTCTGGGCGTGAACAACGTCTTCGACAAGGAAGCCGAGACCTACAACCCGAACGTCCAGTCGGGCACCGATCCGTCGACCTACGACGTCATCGGCCGCCGGGTGTTTGGTGGTCTGCGCCTGAAGTTCTAAGTCGAACGACAGGTAAAAGATTGGCGGCGGGTCCAATGGGCCCGCCGCCTTTTTTTATTCTGGTAATTGACGCCGCGAACGCGGTTTTCGGTTCAGGTCAGCTGTAGCCGAGCAGCTCCCGCACGCCCGGCGCGGCGTAGTCGACCAGCCGCCGCTGCGCTTCCGGCAAAGTCTTGGGCAGCTCCGGCGCGTTGCCGAGGTTTTCCCGCGCCGTGGCGCTGAATTTCCGATCCGCGCCGATCCGCACCCGCTCGCGCCAGTCGGAGGGCAGGGGGGCGATCCCGAACTTGCCGAGCAGATCGCGGAAGAACGGCTCCGCCGCCGGCTCGTCCAGCGCCTTCACCTGAGCTACGATGTCCTCATAGCGCACGATGTGTACGCCCGTCCCCATCCACGCCAGGGCGTGAAAGGTGAACATCTCCCGCAGCGGCGGCGCCTGCAGTCCCGGCACGCCGAAAATCATGAAGTTCATCATCTGCTCGACCGACAGCGCGCCGCCCTTCAGGCGGTGGAACTGCGGATGGTCGAACTGGTCGGAGAAGATGAACCGTGTGCGCGCCAGCACGTGGTCATACGGATCGCGCACCAGGATCACGTGGTTGGCGTGCTTGAGCGCCTGGGCCGACGGATCGGCGTAGAGCAGGTGCCCGACGCTGAACTGCGGCTGGTGCTCCCAGAACGCCGCCTTGTAGCGCTCGAGGTTCGGCAGCTGGATAAAGTCACGCAGCTGATGCTGCTCCAGCGGCACGAACATCCGAACGATGTTGCGCAGCAGGTGAGTCCCCGCCTTCGGCACGCTGTTCAGGAACGCCGTCTTGGTGAGCGGGCGCTGCTTGAACTTACGGACCTCGTCATCGAGGCGGTCCGGCGCGCTGCGGATAATGGCCTTCACAAGGCTCCTCCCTTCAGTCTCCTCATGGCTAGGGACAGCCGCGGGGGAGCGCAACCGCTTTCCTTGAGGCGGTGCGTCTCATAGCTTGAGATGCAATGGATTCTATTCTCGACCGTCGGGCGGCGATTATGGGGATGGCGGCGCTCACCGCCGGCTGCACGACGCTGCAACGCTACCGCGGCCGAGACCTTGTCCAGGTCAATCTGGCCGACCGCGCCGCCGTCACCTTGCCGCCGCCTCCCGTGCCGGTCCCTCCCGACGACGGCGTCTCGCTGCAGACCTCGTTCGACGCCGTTCGCCGCATGACCGTGCCCACCTTCATCGATAAGGCGGGCCCCTACACCTTCGTCGTCGATACCGGCGCCAACCACTCGGTGATGGCCAGCGAACTGGCCGCCGCCCTGACCCTGCCCAGCGGGGGGAGGGCGGCCATCCACGGCATCGCCGGCGTCGATCCGGCCGAGACCGTGATGGTCAATCGCCTGACCGTCGGCGGCCTCAGCAGCCGCCGCATCCGCATGCCGCTCCTCTCGCGCAACTTCCTGGGCGCGGAGGGCCTGCTGGGGGTCAATGTGCTGGAAGGCCGTAGGGCCAAGCTCGATTTCCGCCACAACACCTTCAGCATCGCCTCGTCCAAGGACCTGCCGACCGCCAACCTGCGCGGCCGCGCCACGCGCCTGCCCCGGCCCGACCTCGACCCATCCGTTGTCGTCGTTCCGGCCCGCCAGCGGTTCGGCCAGCTGACCATCGTCGATGCGGAGGTCGAGGGCGTGCCCGTCACCGCATTCCTCGACTCCGGCGCCGAAACGACGGTCGGCAACCTCGCCCTGCGCGACGCCGTGCTGACCCGTGAGCCGGGCCTGCGCGCCCAGATTCTGACGGTCCAGCTGGTCAGCGCCACGGGCCAGACGGTCGGCGGGGAGCTGTCCTCGATCCCGCCGCTGCGGCTGGGGGGGCTGCGGATCGGCAACCTGTCGTGCGTCTTCGCCGACCTGCACACCTTCCGCATCTGGGACCTGATCGACCGCCCGGCCATCCTGATCGGGGTGGACGTGATGCGCCACTTCGAGTCGATCGAGCTCGACTTCGGCCGCAGCCTCGTCACCTTCACCACGCCCAGGGCCCCGGCCCCGGGCGTCGGGGTCACCCCACCGGTGTCGGCGCCAACACCGTAGCGCCCCGGCTTCCCAGCCGGGTCCTGGCCAGCTCATCCATCACCGCCTCGGCGCGCGGATCGCCCAGCAGCCAGGCCGAGGCCGCCAGCGTGCGGATGGAGGTCGAGGAAACCCCCAGCGCCCGCTCCAGCACCTCGAACGGCGAGGCGGTCGAACGCATGTGCTTGAGCCGCACATCGCCCTTCAGGCCCGCCAGCGCCTTGGCCCGGTCCACCGCGTCATAGAAGCCGCCCAGGTGGTCGACGAGGCCCAGCGAGCGCGCTTGCGCCCCCGTCCATACCCGCCCCTTGGCGATCTCCCGCACCCGCGCCGGCGGCAGCTTGCGCCCCTCCGACACGCGGCTGATGAAGCCGGCGTAGATATGGTCCATCCAGCCGCTGAACGCCGCCCGCTGCTGGGGGGTGAACTCGCTGTCGGTCGTGAAGGCGTCGGAGTAGGAGCCGCCCACCGTCACGTCGCGCACATCGACCCCGAACCTGGCCAGCGCATCGCCCAGCACCAGCTTGCCGCCGAACACCCCGATGGAGCCGGTCAGCGTCGTGGGCTGGGCCACGATCTCGCTGGCCTGCGAGGAAATCCAGTAGCCGCCCGAGGCCGCATAGGTCCCCATCGACACCACCACCGGCTTGTTCGCCGCCTTGGCCGCCCGCACGGCCGCCAGGATCTGCTCGGAAGCCGTGTCCGACCCGCCCGGCGATGACACCCGCAGCACGATGGCCTTGACCTCATCGTCGTCGATGGCGTCGTAGATCGCGTCGGACACATCGTCCGACCAGATCGTCTGTCCGCCCGCGAAGGGGTTGGACGCCTCGTCCTTGCCGGTCTGGATCGGCCCCTCGGCCCCGACCACCGCGATGGCGGCGCCGTCGAGCAGCGAGCCGCGTTCGCGTTTCACGTGGGCGCGGTAGTCGTGGAAGTCGATCATTTCGTTGTCGGAGCCGACCGCCTTCTTCAGCGCCGCTTCCGCCTCGCGCACCTGACCGACCTTGTCGATCAGCCCGGCGGCCCGGGCCTGCTCGGCGGAGTAGGGGCCCGCTTCGATCACCTTGGCGAAGGCGGCCGGGTCCTGGCGGCGGTCGGCCGCGGCGGTCGCCACGTTGGTCCGATAGACCGACCCCATCCACGACAGCGTCGCCTCCCGGTGGGCGGGCGTGTAGTCGCTGTAGAGGTAGGGATTGACCGCGTTCTTGTACTCATAGCGCTGCTCGTAGTCGGCCTTGACGCCGTATTTGTCGAAGGCGCGCTTGAGGAACACTTCGCTGCTGGTCAGGCCCGTCGCCTGGAACGAGGCCTCCGGCTGCATCCAGAACTGGCTGGCCGAGGCCCCCAGCATGTAGGTCGAGGTGATCATCCCCGACGGATAGAGCCCCTGGCTGTGAGCCCAGATCGGCTTCTTGCCGACCCGCTGAAAGTGGCGGAACGCCTCGCGCAGCTCATCGGCCGACGCCGGGGCGATGCCGCCCTCGGGCAGGCGCACGAACACCGCCGCCACGTTGTTGTCGGTCTCGGCGTAGCGCAGCGCCTCCACGATACCCATCACCGACAGCTGCCCGCCGGTGAAGGCCGCCAGCGGGTTCTGCGCGTCCTGGTCGGAGAGGTCTTCCCGCAGATCCAGCTCCAGCACCGAGTGCGCCGGGATGGCCGCCGGCCTTGTCGCGCCCGCCGCCATCACGATCAGCAGGAACGGCACGCCGATGAGGAAGATCATCAGGCCGGCGAACACGCCCGCCATGGTCAGGAGGAACTGCTTCATGAATGACCCCGAGTTGCGCGCTCAAGCTATCTGGGGGCGGCGCGCCGTCAAATGAAGATGCCGCAATGGGCGGATACGACGCGGAGAGGAAGGATGGTCGGAGTGGCAGGATTCGAACCTGCGACCCCCGCGTCCCGAACGCGGTGCTCTACCAGACTGAGCCACACTCCGACTTAGAGAGCGCGCCTTATAGAGGACGCCAAAGAGCCCCGCAACAGAGGCGTTCGGCCGCCGTTGCATCGCCCCTTTCGGTGCGCTATCTGACGCCCCTCGCCAGCGCCCGCCCTTGGGCGCGCGGCCATTCCTGCTGGGGAATGGTGTAATGGTAACACTGCGGTTTTTGGTACCGTCATTCTAGGTTCGAGTCCTAGTTCCCCAGCCACTTCCTCACATTTTTAGTGGGCCGCCCTGCAGGGCTTGGCGCGAAATCGTGCTCTTATGAAAGAGGGGCAGGATTTAACCGTGCGATGGGCCAGCCGCCGACCACTTCCGTGACGAGCCTGGCGAGCGCCGCGCCGGGCGATGCGCCCGCATGGATGGCGCAGTACGGGCCGGCCCTGCGCGCCTACTTCCGCAAGAAGGCCGGCGCCGCCGAGGCCGAGGACCTCGTCCAGGACGTCTTCGTCGCCATGCAGACGCGCGGCGGCGTCGAGGACATCGAGCACGTCGGCCGCTACCTCTTCCGCGTCGCCGCCAACGTGCTGGCGAGGCGCGCCGGATCGGACCGCCTCAAGTTCTCCGACGACCTCTCCAACCTCGAAGCCCTGATCGATGAGCTGTCGCCCGAACGCGCCCTGATCGCCAAGGACACGCTGGAGCGCCTGGTCGCGGCCCTGCGCACCCTGCCGCCCAGAGCCGCCCAGGCCTTCATCCTCCACCGCTTCGAGGAGATGAGCTACGGCGAGATCGCCGCCCACATGGGTCTGTCGGTCCGCTCCGTCGAAAGCCACATCAAGCGCACCCTCGACCGCGTCCTCGCCCAGATGGGAGGCGCGCAATGACCGCTTCCCCCGCACCCGAGGCCGAAACCATTCAGGGCCAGGCGACCACCTGGTTCGCCCGCCGCCGCTCCGGCGCCATGACGGCGAAGGAGGCCGCCGCGCTCGAGGCCTGGCTCGACGCCGATCTTCGCCACCGGCTGGCCTTCGAGGCCGTGGAGGCGCTGTGGGGCGGCTTCGACCATACCCGTGATGCGCCCGAGGTGCTGGCGATGCGCGCGACGGCCCGCAAGCGCCCGGCGCCGGCCTGGTGGCGCATGGCCGCCGGTCTCGTGGCGGCGCTGGCGCTGGGGGCCGGGGTGTGGAGCGGCGGGCAGATGAACCTGCTGCGCTCGCACGAGCTGCCCAACCAGACCTTCCGCACCGAGATCGGTCAGCGCTCGACCGTGACCCTGCCCGACGGCTCGGTCGTGACGCTGAACACCGGCACCGTCCTGCGCACCAGGGCCGACGGCGAGCGGCGGCTTCTCTACCTCGACCGGGGGCAGGCCTTCTTCAAGGTCGCCAAGGACAAGACTCACCCCTTCGTCGTCTATGCCGGCGGCCGCAAGGTCACCGCCGTTGGCACCGCCTTCGACGTGCGGGTCGACCAGGGCCGCTTTGAGGTCACGCTGGTCGAAGGGAAGGTGAGGGTGGAAACGCCCCTGCCGCACCCCGCCCGGGCGCTGCCCGCCGCCCCGGCCGTCGAAACGACCGAGATGGTCGCCGGCAGCCAGTTCACCGCCACGAACGCCGGCCGCTGGAGCGTGGAGCGCGCCGACACGGCCACCGAAACCGCCTGGCTGACCGGCTGGCTGAAGTTCGAGAACCAGCCGCTGGGCGAAGTCGTCGCCGAGCTCGCCCGCTATTCCGACGCCAGGATCGTGCTGGAGGACGAGCAGCTGGCCGCCATGCCAGTCAGCGGCCGCTTCAAGGCCGGCGACCTCGACGCCTTCCTGGACGCGGTGCGCGTCTATGACATCGCGCCGATCGCCCCGCCTCGGGACGGGGTCGTCAAGCTGGCGCTGAAGGAACACAGATAACTCCCTTCCCCCTCGATGGGGGAAGGGTCGGGGATGGGGGTGAGGGCAGTGAAGTGACGGAGAGGCGCACGAGGCGCTAGAGCCCAGCCGCGCCCCAACCCGCCACTCACCGGCCACACCCCACCCCACCCCCTCCCCATCGAGGGGAGGGGCCAGTTAAAAAAGTGAGGGAGGGTGTGCCGGGTTTTTTGAAAATCGTCGCTCCTGTAAATATAGGGGGCGTTCGCTCCCGTAAAAAACAGGGGGAGCACCAGATGTCTTCGAAGAATTACGCGCGCCTGCTTTGCAGCGCGGCTGTCTTTGCTTTGGCCGGCGGCGGCGCCGCCTTCGCCGAAAGCGCCAGCTTCAACATCGCGCCGCAGTCGCTGAACACGGCCCTGAACGCCTTCTCCGAACAAAGCGCCCACCCGGTCCTCTTCAAATCCGACATGGCGCTGGACAAGACCACCGCCGGCGTCAACGGCCAGGCCGACTCCGAAATCGCGCTCGCCCAGCTCCTGGCCGGCACGGGCCTGAGCTACCGCCGCACCGGCGACACCTTCGTCATCGTAAAGGCCGACGGCCCCCAGTCCGGAAGCGCCGCGGGGGGCGGCGCTGAGGTCGAAGCCCTGATCGTCACCGCGCAAAAACGCGAAGAAGACATCCAGGACGTCCCGATCGCCATCTCGGCATTCTCGGCGAAAGCGTTGGATGAGCAGAAGATCGAAGGCGGCTTCGACCTCCTGAAGGCCATCCCCAACGTCACCTTCTCCAAGAACAACTTCACCAGCTACAACTTCAGCATCCGGGGCATCGGCACCAAGGCCGTGTCGGCGACCACCGACCCCGGCGTCGCCGTCAGCTTCAACAACATCGCTCTGCTGCAAAACCGCCTGTTCGAACAGGAATACTTCGACGTCGAGCGGGTGGAAGTGCTGCGTGGGCCGCAAGGCACGCTGTACGGTCGCAACGCCACCGCCGGCGTGATCAACGTCATTTCGGCCAAGCCGGACATGAACGACTTTGATGGCTGGATCAAAGGCGAGGCCGGCAACTATCACTCCAAGCGCGCCTCGGCGATGATCAACGTCCCGCTGATCGAGGACAAGCTGGCCATTCGTTTGGCCGGCTCATTTACCGACCGGCAGGGCTATGATTACAACGACGGCACGAAGAACGCGGTCAACGGTCGTGACCTGTGGTCCGGCCGCCTAACGGTCGCCTTCAACCCGACCGAACGCATCCGGTCCAACCTGATCTGGGAGCGGTTCGAGGAAGACGACGACCGCTCACGGACGGGCAAGCAGCTCTGCCACCGCGATCCGGGGCCGTCCATGGTGGGCTCCACTCCGATCGTGACCCACCCTAATGATCTTGGTAGTGTCTACAGCCAGCAGTTGCGCCCGGCCTTCTTCAGCCAGGGAT
>DASVBC010000045.1:0-51094 GCA_036376035.1 Caulobacteraceae bacterium
TGACGCTGCGCATCTACGACAGCCTCAAGCCCGTGATCGCGGCGGTGAACGGGGCGGCGGTCGGCATCGGGGTGACCATGCAGCTGCCGATGGACATCCGCCTGGCCTCGACGAGCGCCAGGTTCGGGTTCGTGTTCGCCCGACGGGGGATCACGCCGGAGGCGGCGTCCTCCTGGTTCCTGCCAAGGCTGGTCGGCATGCAGACGGCGCTGGAGTGGTGCTACACCGGCCGGGTGTTCACCGCGCAGGAGGCGCTGGACAAGGGGCTGGTGCGCTCGCTCCACGCGCCCGATGAACTGCTGCCGGCGGCCCGGGCCCTGGCGCGGGAGATCGCCGACAACACCGCCCCCGTCTCCATCGCCCTGACGCGCCAGCTGCTGTGGCGGGGCGCCGGGTTCGACCACCCGATGGAGGCGCACAAGGCCGACAGCCGGGCGATCCAGGCCAGGGGCGCCTCGGGCGATGCGAAGGAGGGGGTGACCTCCTTCCTGGAGAAGCGGGCGCCCGACTATCCCAACAAGGTTTCCAGCGACCTGCCGGGCATCTGGCCGGAGTGGAAGGAACGCGAGTTCCGCTGAGCCTCAAATAAATTTCAGGGGATAAGCTGCCCGACGGCTTGTCCCTTGCCGCGGGGCCGTTATATCGGCGGCCTCTAGACTGGACTTGCCCGCGCGAGTTCCTTCGCCAGCCTCAGACCCGGAAGTAGAACCATGGAAGAGAACACGGCCGCCGCCACCATCGAGATGACGGCGGACATCGTCGCCGCCTACCTGACCAACAACCCGGTCCCGGCGAGTGAGCTGGCCTCTCTCATCCAGTCCGTGCACCAGGCGCTGGCCGGCGTCGCGACCGGCGCCTCGGCCCCCGCGCAGGCTGCGCCCGAGCCCGCCGTGCCGGTGAAGAAATCCATCACCCCCGACCACCTCGTGTGCCTGGAGGACGGGCGCAAGTTCAAGTCGCTCAAGCGCCACCTGCGCACCAAGTTCGGCATGAGCCCCGAGGAGTACCGCGCCAAGTGGGGCCTGCCCAAGGACTACCCCATGGTGGCCCCTAACTACGCCCAGGCCCGCTCGGCGCTGGCCCGCCAGATGGGCCTTGGCCAGGGCGGCCGCCAGCCGAAGAAGAAGGCGAGCGCCTAGTCCGCCGCCGCGAAGTGCGCCATCTGGTCCGCGTGAGCCTTCAGGAAGGCCGGGCGGGCCGTGGCGCGCTTCACATAGGCTCGGGCGGCCGGGTAGTCCGCCAGGCCGTCGAAGGTGTCCACCACCCGCAGCACGTCGGCCATCAGGATGTCGGCTACCGAGAAGCCGCCGGCCAGCCACTCGCGCTCGCCAAGCACCGGCTCCACGCGCGCCAGGCGGTGGGTCTTCAGGAAGTCGTCGAAGAACTGGAACTGCGGCGCCTCGCCGGCCATGCCCATGAAGTGGAACATGGTCCAGGGCAGGCTCGCCATCTCCACCGAGTTCAGCGCCGCGAACACCCATTCGGTCGCCTCGGCCCGACCGCGCGCGTCGGTCGGCATCAGCGCCGGGCTCTTGCTCCCCAGGTGCAGCAGGATCGCCCCGCTCTCGAAGATGGTCAGGTCGCCGTCCGTCAGCCAGGGCGCCTGGCCGAACGGCTGGGCCTCGAAGTGGCTGGCCGGGCGCTCGCGGAACGGCGTGCTCTCCACGCGGTAGGCAAGCCCCGCCTCCTCCAGCGCCCAGCGCACCCTGAGGTCGCGCACAAAGCCGCGCGCCGCGTCGGGCACCCAGTCGAAGGTGGTCAGGATGAGGTCGGTCATCGGCGTCTCTCCGGCGGCGAGGTCAGCCGACTTTCTCGACGCTGAGCGAGCCCGGCGCAAGCGGCTGGAGCACGGCGGGGGAGGCCTCGACCAGCCACTCGGCCGTGCGGGCCAGCGGCACGACCGCGACCTGGCGGTCGTGGTAGGGCGCGACGTCCTCGCCCGGCGGCGTGGTCAGCATGGAAAAGGCGCCCTCCTTGACGATCCCGGCGATCCAGAACCACGGCTCGCCGGTGAGGGTGAACAGCCACTTGTCCTTGAGCTTCTTGCCCGGGTCGGCGGGCGCGGTGAACTCATAGAAGCCATCCGTCGGGATCAGCACCCGCTCGCTCCGCGAGAAGTCCCGCCCGTCGGCCCGAAAGTTGAACACCGGCCGCCCGTTCTGCTTCCACGCCCAGGGCAGGGTGGCGAGCTCGGCCGCATCGCCCGCCCAGCGCAGGACCGGCGCGCGGTCGGTGATGCGGATGTCGTCCCGCGGCTCAAAGTTCGGCGGCCCGCCGGCGGCCCACCGGAAGGGGATCTTCAGCTGGCTAACCCCCTCGAAGAGCCCGGCGGCGGTGAGGTGCTTGAGGCGGTAGTCGTTGCACATGGGGGGAGAGTAGCGCGCATCGGGCCGCGGGACATGGAGCACATGCCGAAGGCTGCCAGGCGCCCCCGCGGCGAGAGATCCCGCTTGGCCACACCCCCACCGCAGACAGGCTTGGCCGTGAGCATGGGAGTGGAAGGTGGGGTAGGTTTTAGGTTTGGCGATCGCTCGCGCGAATCACGAATCGCCAGAATTGGCTCGTTCTGATTCGCCCCCCAGCCCTCAGGCGGCCGAAAACAGCCAAGACTGGGCACTTCTGCCCTCGGCTTGCTTCCAAGCCATCAGAAATCTGTTGACAACCACCCCCTCAGGAGCAGTGTTCCTACTTCGTTCTCGTCGTTAGGCTTGTATCAACATTCGGTATGGCCAACCATCGGTGGCACAACATCTTGCGATTGCCGGCGAGGGACTCCCATCGATGCCGAGGTTAGTCACAGAAGCCAAGCTGAAAGACGCGGTCGAGGGCGAAACCTTTTTGGTTGGGGGCACACTCTCTGCGGTCGAGGGTATCAAGTACGATTTCCACATGGGCTCGCGCATCCTCAAAGCGAGTTTCAGACGCCCAATCGATATCGAAGAGCTAGCTCCTGCGGATCGGAACTCATTGTGCGTCGATCCTGGCGAGGCAGTTTTCGTCCTTACCCGGGAAAAGCTGAATCTGCCCAACAACATCATGGCCATCTTAACGCCCAAGCGGAAGCTGGCACATGGAGGCATTATTGTACTTGGCGGCTTGGCTATAGACCCTTTGTATAAGGGAGTATTATGGGTGGGCCTCTACAATTTTTCTTCTACCCCTTACGCACTTGAGCCCGGGAGGAAACTCATCGGGGCCATGTTCTATGAATTGGACGAGAGCGAAGCTGCAGACTTCGACGTTCCCGAGTCTGCAAGCGTTACTGATTTTCCGGATGAGCTAGTCGCCCTGATTAATCAGTACAGACCCGTAGAATTGAAGGGGCTTCAAGAAGAACTTGCCGAAACCCGTAGAGAACTTGCGGCGCTTAAGACCGATCTTGTAACAGACAAGGATTGGAAAGAAGATTTCAAAAGATCTCTTGACGAGCATAATCGCCAACTTGGCTTACTCATCGAAGGGCTCAAAGACGAGAAAGAAGTCCGTCGGAGCGAGGACGAGAAAATCCAAGGGCGCTTGGAGAGCATGTCGAATTGGTTTTTCGGCCTCCGCGCCGGGGGGTGGATAATAGCTCTCTTGCTCGCTGCAGCGGCTGGCTGGGGCATTCCGAAGGTGCTCGACCAACTAACCCAACCCCAACCGACCAGACAACTCGCGCCTGCGGAAGCTTTGAGTGAACTCAACACACCTCCCACTCAAGATTCCCGCAGCAATCTTCCTTCTCCATAATCTCCATCGAGTACCAAATCCCCGCTAATGATAAGGTCGGGCCATGACAAACCAGCCCGACTCCCCCGACGAGACCCCCATCCAGAAAGCCCTGCGGCTCAAGCGGGCCGCTGAGGCGGCTCGGCCTAAGCCGCCGCGTGGGGGGAAATTTCAGAGGGAGCAGGCGGCGGGGATTGCGGCGGGGAAGTCCAAGCCGTGGATGAAGCGCTGAGTGGAGACTCTGGAGACAGGTAGAGGCGAGACATTGGCGCCGTTGCGCCCCTGACCGCGCCTTTGCCTATCCCCGCCGGCCGGGGCGCTTTGCAGAGGGCGGCGCGGCGCTCGCAGCCCTGCCAATCCCCCTCGGCGCCGGCGGGGCTAAACTGCCGGCATGATCCCGCTGCGCCGCCTTGACGATCGACCGTTCAATGCCCCGGCCTCACGCCCGCGCGCGCATTATGCGGGCGTGCGGATACACGCGCCCCCGCACAGCCGGGGCAGACCCCAGCGGCTGCTGGCCGCCGCTCGCTCAAAGCTCCCTTCCCCCTCGAGGGGGGAAGGGTCGGGGATGGGGGTGAGCGCACTGTGATGAAGGGGAGGCGCGAAGGGCTCCGAGCCGACAGCGCTAAGACCCACGTCTCAGCGGCCACACCCCTCCCCAACCCCTCCCCCTCGAGGGGAGGGGCTCACGGTGTCTTCAGGTAGATCTCGCCCTTTTCCCTGAACTTCTCGCTCATTTCGTCCATGCCCTTCTGGACCTCGTTCGGCGCGAGGCCCGCGGCGAATTCGCGGACTTCCTGGGTGATCTTCATGGAGCAGAACTTGGGGCCGCACATGGAGCAGAAGTGGGCGGTCTTGTGGGCTTCCTTGGGCAGGGTCTCGTCGTGGTATTCGCGGGCCGTTTCGGGGTCGAGGCCGAGGTTGAACTGGTCTTCCCAGCGGAACTCGAAGCGGGCTCTCGAGAGGGCGTCGTCGCGGGCCTGGGCGGCCGGGTGGCCCTTGGCGAGGTCGGCGGCGTGGGCGGCGATCTTGTAGGCGATGACGCCCTGCTTGACGTCCTCGCGGTCGGGAAGGCCGAGGTGCTCCTTGGGCGTGACGTAGCAGAGCATCGCCGTGCCGAACCAGCCGATCATGGCCGCGCCGATGGCGCTGGTGAGGTGGTCGTAGCCGGGGGCGATGTCGGTGGTCAGCGGCCCCAGGGTGTAGAAGGGCGCCTCGCCGCAGCTGGCGAGCTGCTTGTCCATGTTGGCCTTGATCTTGTGCATCGGCACGTGGCCGGGGCCCTCGATCATCACCTGGACGCCGTGCTTCCAGGCGACGCGGGTGAGCTCGCCCAGGGTGTGGAGCTCGGCGAACTGGGCCTCGTCGTTGGCGTCGGCGATGCAGCCGGGGCGAAGGCCGTCGCCCAGGCTGAACGAGACGTCATAGGCCCGCATGATCTCGCAGATGTCCTCGAAGTGCTCGTAGAGGAAGTTCTCGCGGTGGTGGGCCAGGCACCACTTGGCCATGATCGAGCCGCCGCGCGAGACGATGCCGGTGACGCGTTTGGCCGTCAGCGGGATGTAGGGAAGCCGCACGCCGGCGTGGATGGTGAAGTAGTCCACGCCCTGCTCGGCCTGTTCGATGAGCGTGTCGCGGAAGACTTCCCAGGTCAGGTCTTCGGCCACGCCGTTCACCTTCTCCAGCGCCTGGTAGATGGGGACGGTGCCGATGGGGACGGGGCTGTTCCTGATGATCCAGTCGCGGATGTTGTGGATGTTGCGCCCGGTCGAGAGGTCCATGACCGTGTCGGCGCCCCACCGGATGGCCCAGACCATCTTGTCGACCTCGTCGGCGACGGTGGAGAGGACGGCGCTGTTGCCGATGTTGGCGTTGATCTTGACCAGGAAGTTGCGGCCGATCGCCATCGGCTCCAGCTCGCCGTGGTTGATGTTGGCCGGGATGATGGCGCGGCCCCGGGCGACCTCCTGGCGGACGAACTCGGGGGTCACGAAGTCCGGGATGGAGGCGCCGAAGTCCTCGCCGTCGCGCACGCACGGGCGGTCCTGCTCGCGCCGCAGGTTCTCGCGGATGGCGACGTATTCCATTTCAGGGGTGATGATCCCGCGCCGGGCGTATTCCAGCTGGCTGACGGCGGCGCCGGCCCTGGCGCGATAGACGGTGCGGGGCGCGGTGAACCGGGGGGCCAGGTGGCGGCCCTGGGCGAAGCCGTTGTCCTCGGGCTTCACCTCGCGCGGGCTTTCGACGACCTCGACGTCCTCGCGGGCGGTGACCCAGGCGTCGCGGGGGCGGGCCAGGCCCTTCTCGATGTCGATGGCCGCGGTCGGGTCGGTGTAGGGGCCCGAGGGGTCGTAGATGGTGACCGGCGGCTCGCCCGCGCTCGGGTGGACGGCGACCTCGCGGAAGGGGACGCGGATGTCCGGGTGGATCACGCCCGCCGCATAGACCTTGCGCGAGCCGGGGCGCTCGCCGGTGGGGATGGCGGTCAGGGGGGCGTGGACGTTCATGCGCGGAAAGCTTTCCAACTGAGGAAGAGACCAAGGACGAGGAGGATGGCGGCGGCGGCCGGCAGGGCCCAGCCGGTGTTGACCAGGATCGGCGCGTAGGCGGCGATGTGGCCGGGGAAGATGACGCGGTAGAGGCCGGAGAAGACGGCGTTCCAGCCGAACAGCGTCAGCACGATGGGCCAGCCGCGCCAGACGTTGTGGTTGATGACGATGGCCAGGCCTGTCGCCAGCGTGGCGATGCCGAGCATCAGGATGGCCTCGGGGTTGGCGGCCAGCGAGAGCATCAGCTGGGCGAGCAGGCCGTGGTTGATGAGCAGGCTGACGCCCACGGCCGCCAGGGTGGGTCCCAGGATACCGGCAAGCCTGCGCGACTGGTCCATGAGCGATCTCCCATCGAAGATCCGGACCGGCTGAGGCGGTTTACGGGCGGGCTGCCCGCGTTCCCTCCCTTCGCCGGCATGACCCGGATCAGGTTCGGCGGGTTGCGGCGCGTTATGCCGCCTCTCAGCCCCTTGCGAGACACCCCGGAGAACGGGGGGAAGGTAAAGGGATTAGGGGCTAGGGGCTAGGGGCTAGAAATCACCAAGCCCCCAGTCCCTATCCCTATCTTCAGACGCTGACCTGGGCGCCCATCTCGACCACGCGGCCGGGCGGCAGGCGGTAGAAGTCGGTGGGTGAGGCGGCGTTCTTGCTGAGGAGGATGAACAGCTGGTCCTGCCACCTCGGCATTAGCGAATGCGCCGCCCGCACGATGGTGCGCCGGCCAAGGAAGAAGCTGGTCGACATGATGTCGAACCGGAGGCCCTGCCCGCGGCAGGCGGCCAGGGCGCGCGGCACGTCGGGGGTCTCCATGAAGCCCCAGCTGGCCGCCACGCGCCAGAAACCGTCGTCCAGCTTCTCGACGCTCAGGCGCCGGGCGTCGTCGACCATCGGCGTGTCGGCCGCGCGGACGCTGACGATGACGTTGGTCTCGTGCAGCACGCCGTTGTGCTTGAGGTTGTGCATCAGGGCGGCCGGGGCCTGGTCTGGGCTGGCGCTCAGGAACACCGCCGTTCCGGGCACGCGGCGGACCTTGCGCCTGGTCAGCATGGCGATGACGTCGGCCAGACCGGCGGCCTCGCGGGCGGTGCGCTCGGCGACGAGAGCGGTCCCCTTCACCCAAGTCGTCATCACCACCAGCAGCGCCGCGCCGATGACCAGCGGCACGAAGCCGCCGTGCAGCAGCTTAAGCGCATTGGCGCCGAGGAAGACGAGGTCGATGGCCAGCAGCGGCGAGACGACCAGCGCCGCCTTCCACAGCGGCCACTTCCACAGGCCGCGCACGACCAGGAAGGCGAGGGTGGTGGTGACCACCATGGTCCCGGTGACCGCCAGGCCATAGGCGTTGGCCAGGCCGCTGGAGGTCTTGAACACCCCGACCAGGAAGACGACGCCGATCAGCAGCAGCAGGTTGACCTGCGGCAGGTAGATCTGACCGGCCTCGTGGCGGGAAGTCTGCTTGATGGTCATGCGGGGCAGAAGGCCCAGCTGGATGGCCTGGTTGGTGATCGAGTAGGCGCCGGTGATCACCGCCTGGCTGGCGATGATGGTGGCCAGCGTCGCGAGGATGACGACCGGCGCGCGCAGGCCGTCCGGAGCCATGATGAAGAACCAGTCGGCGTTCTCGATGGGCTCGCCGTGGCTCCGGGCCAGCAGGTTCAGCGCCATGGCGCCTTGGCCGAGGTAGTTGAGCGCCAGGCACGGCAGCACCAGGAACAGCCAGGCGGTGGCGATGGGCCTGCGCCCGAAGTGACCCATGTCGGCATAGAGGGCTTCGGCCCCCGTCACCGTCAGGAACACCGAGCCGAGCACAAAGGCGCCGGCCTTGCCGTGCTGGGCGAGGAAGCTGACGGCGTAGGTGGGGCTGAGACCCGCCAGGACGCCGGGGGCCTGGACGATATGGCTGACGCCGAGGGCCGCCAGCACCGCGAACCAGACGAGGCAGATCGGCCCGAACAGGCCCGCGACCTTGCCGGTGCCGCGAAACTGCACGGCGAACAGGGCGATGAGGATGGCGAGGCTGAGAATCAGCACCACGGCGGGCGTTACCAGCGTGGTAATGGCCGGCACGCTGCGCAGGCCCTCGACGGCCGACAGCACCGAGATGGCCGGGGTGATCATGGCGTCGCCGTAGAAGAGGGCGGCGCCGGCCATGCCGAGGAAGAAGACGAGCCGCGTGCGCCCGCCCATGGCCCGCTCGGCCAGCGCCATCAGCGACAGCACCCCGCCTTCGCCCCGGTTGTCGAGGCGGCTGAGGAAGAAGACGTACTTGACCGTGACCACCAGGATCAGGGCCCAGATGGCCAGGGAGACGACCCCCAGCACGGCCGGGGCGGTGACCCCCGCGTGGGAGGTCTGCGCCAGGGCTTCACGGAAGGCGTACAGCGGGCTTGTGCCGATGTCGCCGTAAACCACGCCCACGGACCCGAGGGTCAGCGGCCAGAATCGGTCTCCGCGCGGGGAATGCGCGGACGGCTGCGATGTTTGGCTGAGGTCGGAAGGGGCCGATGAGGGCGTGGCGAACCAAGGTTCGCCAGTCATCGATTTCCAGTTCTCCGGCGGTCGGGGGTCAAGTCCCGGGCGATCGCCGAGCGGCGCAGTACGCCCGTCCTAATGGTCGCGCAAGTTAAATTGTGCAGTGCACAATAATCGGGCGGCGCCCTAAAGTTGGGCTGCGGAGAAGGTGTCGCAAGCCCCGGGATCGCCGCTGTCGTAGCCCTTGCGGAACCAGCGGGTGCGTTGGGCCGAGGAGCCGTGGGTGAAGCTGTCGGGGGCGACGCGGCCCTGGGTCTGGCGCTGGATGGCGTCGTCGCCGACGGCGCTGGCGGCGGTCATGCCTTCCTCGATGTCGCCCGGTTCGAGCGCGATCTGGCCGCCGGAGGCTTCGGGCGCGTGGCGGGCCCAGACGCCGGCGTAGCAGTCGGCCTGGAGCTCAAGCCGGACCGAGCCGCTGTCGGCGCCGCGCGCGCCCAGGCGCTGGGATTTTTCCATGGCCCCGAGCTGGTTCTGGACGTGGTGGCCGACCTCGTGGGCGATGACGTAGGCCTGGGCGAAGTCGCCGCGCGCGCCGAAGCGGCCGGCCAGCTCATCCCAGAAGGCGAGGTCGAGGTACACGCGCTGGTCGCTCGGGCAGTAGAAGGGCCCCATGGCCGTCTGGCCGAGGCCGCACTCGGTGCCGGTCGCCTGGGTGTAGAGGACGGTGGGGCCCGGCTCCTGGTAGCGGCGGCCGGCCTGCTGGAAGAGGGCGCTCCAGACGTCAGTGGTGGAGGTGGTGACGACGTCGACGAAGCGGCCGGCCTCGTCGGAGGGCGTGCCCATCTGCCCGGCCTGCTGCTCCGCGCCGCCCTGCAGGCCGCCGAGGACCTGGGTGGTGGTGTTGGGATCGACGCCGAAGACGAAGTAGCCGATCAGCGCGAGCACCACCCCGCCGACGCCCATGCCGCCGACGCCGACCGGGCCAAGGCCTCTGCGGTCTTCAATGTTGCCCGAGCCGCGTCCGCCCTGCCAGCGCATGGGGTTCTCCCTGGTTGATGCGCAGGGAGAACGCGGCTGGCGGCGGTGCGCTCCTTACTTGGGGCGCTCGACGGTGAAGCGCTGGAGTTCGTGACGGGGGGCGTCCCAGTCGGGGGCCAGTTCCAGGGCCTTCATGTAGTCGAGGTAGGCCGCCTTCATGTCGTCCAGGTATTCGTTGGCGATGGCGCGGTTGTAGTAGGCCTTTTCCGGCTCTTCCGGATTGAGGCCAAGGCCGCGGTCGATCTCGGTCAGGGCCTCGATGTAGCGGCGCTCGGCCAGGAGGGCGGCGCCCTTGTTGACGACGGCCTCGCCCATGGTGGGCTCGAGTTTCTCGGCCGCCTCGAAGTCGGCCCGGGCGGCGGCGAAGTTCTTGCGGCGGAGCAGCAGGACGCCCCGGTTCACATAGGTGCCGGCCTTCTCGTGGACGCTGGCCGCCTGGATGATGGCCATGTTGCAGGCCGAGAGGTCCTCGTCCTTGGCGTCTCCGGCCATGGCGGCGCTGGAGCACTGGGCGGCCGGGCCTTCGCCCAGGACCGACACGGCGGCGCTCGCCGAACCGGCGAACAGAAGTGCGGCGGTCGCGGCGCCGAGTGCGATCAGTTTATGGCCCATCGTTTCCTCCCCAGGGCAGACGTTCCTTGCCTCTTACAGCGCTGTAAGTCGGTGGCGGATTTATGGCCGCGGTTGGACGAATTGCAGCGTGTAGGCGCGGCGGTAGTCGAGGTCCCTGGGATAAACGCCCTGCTCGGCGGCGACGCGGAAGAACTCGGCCCAGCGCTCGTCGGTCATGGCGCCGGAGCCGTCGGGGGCGACGATTTCGTACTGGCGCATCTTCTCTCTCGCCTGGTCGAGGAGATCTGGCGTCATCTCGGGATTGTCCTTGAGGATCAGGGCGTCGCCGGGGGCCGGGTCGCCGTGCAGGTAGCTCCGCCAGCCGGCGGCGGAGGCCTCGACGAAGGCCCGCACGGCGTCGGGGTCGCCCGCGATCAGGCTGTCGGGCGCCAGCACCATGGCCGCGTAGCCGGGGTAGCCCTGGTCGGCGAGGAGGAAGACGGCGGGCTTGATCCCGGCCTGCTTCTCGATCGTGTAGGGCTCGGAGGAGAGGTAGCCCTGCTGGACGGCGCGCTTGTCGGCGAGGAACGGGCCGTTGTTGAAGGTGTATTTGCGGACCTGATCGTCGGTGAAGCCGTACTTCGACTTGAGCCACACCCAGAAGGCGGTGACGGAGGCGTCGGCCAGCAGGATGGGGTGGCCCTTCATGTCGGCGATGGAATTGATGCCCTGGCCCGGGTGGGCGATGAGGACCTGGGGGTCCTTCTGCATGAAGGCGGCGACGGCTTTGACCGGGACCTGTTCCGCCGCCAGATTCATCACAATAAAGCTGTTGGAGCCCATGCCGAGCTCGACGGCGCCCGAGGCGACCAGCTGGGGCACGTTCACGCCCGGGCCGCCCTGGACGATGGTGACGTCCAGGCCCCGCCTTGCGTACTCGCCGGTGGCCAGCGCCTGGTAGAAACCGCCGTGCTCGGCCTCGGCGCGCCAGTCGGTGGCGAAGCGGATATGGGTGGCGCCGGGGGTTTGCCGCGGTTGGTCGGCGGCCGGTGAGCAGGCGGCGACGAAGGCGGCGAGGGCCAGGGCGATGAGGTTCTTCATAAGCTTAAGCTACCCCCTTCCCCCTCGATGGGGGAAGGGCCGGGGATGGGGGTGAGTGCAGAGAACTGAAGGGTTGGCGCGGGAGGCTCAGGGCCGAACGGAGCCTTTCGCCCCGTTGCAGCGGCCACACCCTCACCCCTGCCCCTCTCCCCTCGAGGGAGAGGGGTTCATGGAGCTCCAGAATCGAGCAAGGGGACGATGCATCCGGTCGCCCGGCTTCATCGCCCCCTCACCCAGATCCTCTTGCGAGGGCCTGTGGCCGGAAGGACTAAGTTTCGGCCAGTGTCCGGGTCGCCCCGGTCTTTCCCGAAACCATCCCCCAGGCCGGTTTCCGAAGGTCTCCCCTCGGCCCTTGATCTGGAGGCGCCCTGCTCGCTTGACCTTCCCGTTTCCGGTCTCGCCCGCGCCGCAGTTCCTTTCGACAAGTTGACTGTGATGGGTAATCGGATATTACGCAACGGCCCAAGTTCAGGCCTATGTTGATCTTGCTGTTGAGCAAGGTGGATGGGCTGTGGATATGCTGTGGATGCTTGGGGAATTCTTTAAGCGGGGCCGATGGGTTCCGGTTGTCCACAGGTAAAAGCTCAAGACCCTAAATCCGTCATCCTCGGGCTTGTCCCGAGGACCCAGAATCGAGGCCGCCGGAGGTTTGCCTGCTGGGTCTGCGTGTCTGGATCCTAGGCACGAGGCCTAGGATGACGCGGTTTTAGGGCGGCTAGAGCAGCGCCTCCCGCTTCTCCTCCAGCGCCAGCCACTCCTCCTCGGCCGAGGCGAGGGCGGCGCGGGCCTGGTCGAGGGTTTTCATCAGCTGGTCGAAGCGGGCCGGATTGCGGGCATAGAGCTGGGGGTCTTCCAGTTCCTTTTCCGCCCCGGCGATGTCGCGCGGGAGCTTGTCCAGCAAGGCGGTGAGTTCATCGAGGCGCCGCTGATCCTTGTAGGACAGTTTGGTGGATTTCCTGGGCTCCTCGCGCGGGCGCGCGGGGGCGGACGCGCGCGTGGGGGCGGGGGCGCGCGAGGGATGGGTGAGGAAGCCGGGGTTCTGGGACTGGAAATCGCTCCAGCCGCCGGGGGTCTCCACCGCATTGCCGCGGCCGTCGAGGGCGATGGTGGAGGTGGCGAGGCGATCGATGAAGTCGCGGTCGTGGCTGACCAGAATCAGGGTGCCGTTGTAGTCGGCGAGCAGGTCCTCCAGGAGGTCGAGGGTGTCCATGTCGAGGTCGTTGGTCGGCTCGTCCAGGACCAGCAGGTTGGCGGGCTTGGCCAGGGCGCGGGCGAGCAGCAGGCGGTTGCGCTCGCCGCCTGACAGGGAGGAGACCGGCTGGCGCAGCTGGGTCTCCTTGAACAGGAAGTCCTTGGCGTAGCCGGCGACGTGCTTTGACTGGCCGCGCACCAGAACGCTATCGCCGCCGCCGGGCGTCAGGGCGTCCCACAGCGTCATGCCGGGCTTCAGGTCATCGCGCGCCTGGTCGAGGTAGACGACCTGGAGGTTCGTGCCGAGGCGCACGGTTCCGGCGTCGGGGGCCAGCTCGCCCAGCATGATCTTCACCAGCGTGGTTTTCCCAGCGCCGTTGGGGCCGACGATGGCCACACGGTCGCCGCGCAGGATACGGGTGCTGAAGGGCTTGAGGATAACCCGCTCGCCGAAGCTCTTGGTGACGCCCTTGAGTTCGGCGACGAGGCGGCCGGTCTGGGCGCCGGAGTCGAGGGTGAGGTCGAGGGATTTCTGGACCTCGCGCAGGCGCTCGGCGCGTTCGGCGCGCATCTTCTGGAGCTCGCGGGCGCGGCCCTCGTTGCGGGTCCGCTGGGCGGTGATGGAGCGGTAGAACCAGTAGGTCTCGCGCTCGATGGCCTTGCTCAGGCGGCGCAGGGTCTCCTCCTCGTCGGCGACCAGCTTGCGCGACCACTCGTCGAAGGCGGCGAAGCCCTTGTCCAGCATGCGCAGGCGCCGGGCGTAGAGCCAGTAGCAGCGCTGGGTCACGCGGGTCAGGAAGGCGCGGTCGTGGGAGACGACGAGGGCCGCGCCGCGGAAGGCGGCCAGCTCGGCCTCCAGGGTCTCGATGGCGAAGATGTCGAGGTGGTTGGTGGGCTCGTCGAGGAGGAGGAGGTCGGGTTCTTCGGCGAAGGCCCTGGCCAGCGCCGCGCGGCGGGTCTCGCCGCCGGAAAGGCCGGTGGTGGATTTGGCGGGGTCGAGGCCGAAGGCCTGCAGGGCGGCCTCGGCGCGGTGGCGTTCGGCGGTGGCCGAGGCGTAGTCGGCGAGGGTCGCGCCGGTGACCTGGGGCTCCTGCGGGACGTAGGCGATGCGAAGGCCCGGGCGGGCGGCGCGCTCGCCGGCGTCGGTCTCGACCTGGCCGGCGAGGATGCGCAGGAGGGTGGATTTGCCCGCGCCGTTGCGGCCGACGAGGGCGGCGCGGACGCGCGGCTCGATGGCGATGTCCACGCCCTCGAACAGCACATTGCCGGAGTCGGCGAGGCGGACGTCCTTGAGGGAGAGGATGGGGGCGGCCATGGGGGCGCGTCTAGCCCTTCCCCCTCGATGGGGGAAGGGTCGGGATGGGGGTGAGCGCGGTGCGATGACGGCTTGCGCGTGAGGCTCCGATCCCAACAGCGCTCGTGACCTCGGCTCAGCGGCCACACCCTCCACCCCGCCCTCCTCCCATCGAGGGAGGAGGGAGATTGGGGCTCATCATCGCCGCGACGGAGGCGTAGAAGCACGCGATGACGACGCGCCCGTTCTGGCAGGTGAAGCGGCTCGAGGAGATGACCGTCCGCGAGTGGGAGAGCCTGTGCGACGGGTGCGGGCAGTGCTGCCTGGTGCGCTTCGAGGACGAGGAGAGCGGCGAGGTGGTCCCGACGCGGGTGCACTGCCGGCTGTTCGATGCGAGCGCGTGCCGGTGTTCCGATTACGAGAACCGCAAGAAGCATGTGCCCGACTACATCAAGCTGACGCCGTGGAACATCGAGGACCTGATGTGGATGCCGGCGTCCTGCGCCTATCGCCGGCTGCACGAGGGCAAGGACCTGCCGGCCTGGCACCCGCTGGTCACGGGCGATCCGGAGAGCACGCACAAGGCGGGGGTTTCGATCCGGGGGCAGACGGTGAGCGAGACGTCCCTGGCCGATCCGGAGGACGCGCTGGACTTCAGCGCGTGGGACCTGACGGAGGATCGGGGGGATGAGGGGTATTAGGGGCTAGGGGCTAGGGGCTAGGGGCGAGGGGCGAGGGGCGAGGGAGGCCTCCCCATCGTCGTCATCCTGGGCCTTGTGCCCAGGACCCATAATCGAGGCGTACGGTGAGTGGCCGGAGACCTGGCCAACGCACCTGCCCGACTTGCCGCGCCCGCGTGTCTGGGTCCTCGGGACAAGCCCGAGGATGACGGGGGTTTAGGGGGACAGGTAGGGGGAGGTCCGGCGAGTTCGCGGGGTGATCTCCGGCATTTTCAACAACTTACGTCTTTTGTGCCGCCTCTAATCAGCGGCGCGCGCTGATCGCGTACCTTTGTGACATGGCCGGGTCGGCAGGCGAGCGTGTCGGGAGCGGGCGTGTTTCGCGACGCCGCGTCCGATGCGCTGATCCGCGCCGCCTTCTTCGCCCAGTCGGCGAACAAGCATCGAGGCGAAGTCGTGTGCTCAATCGCTGGCGAACCTCGCAGGCTGTGCCTGACGCTGGGCGCCTTGGCGGAGCTGGAGACGGCGCTCGGGTGCGAGGGCTGGGAGGCGCTTTCGGAGCGGCTGCGGCGGCTTTCGGCGCGGGATCTGATGAGTGTGCTGGGCGCGCTGCTGCGCGGCGGCGGCGAGGGAGACGCGGCGCTGGAGGGCGTCGACTTCCGCGAGGCCGCCGAGGCGGTGGCGGCGGCGTTCAACGCGGCGGGCGGATGACGCCCTGGGCGGCGATGCTGCCCTTGGCGGTGTCGATGGGGATCACGCCCCGTGAGTTCTGGCGGCTGTCGCTGAGGGAGTGGCGGGCGCTCGTCGGCGACGGCGGCGAGGTGCTGGGCCGGGCGGGGTTCGAGGAATTGGTCAGGCGGTATCCGGATGAGTGAATTCGACGGCGGGCTTTCCGCCATTCCGCAGCGGGCGGCCGAGGCGAGCGCGGCGCTGGCCGCGATCCAGGCGCCGGCGGAGAAGGCGGCCGCCGCCATCGACGCGGCGTTCGAGAAGGCCGGGGCGAGCCTGGTGCGCTCGCTCGGCCGGGCGGCGGCGGACGGCAAGGTCACCATGGCCGAGCTGGCGCAGGCGGTGCTGAGCGCGGTCAACGCGGCGGCGGGGGCCAGGGGCGGCGGCGGGCTGGGCGAGGCCATCGCCAGCGTGCTCTCGAACGCCTTTTCCGGCGCGCGGGCGGCGGGCGGGCCGGTCAACCCCGGCGGCGCCTACCTCGTCGGCGAGCGGGGGCCGGAGGTGTTTCGGCCCGCCAGCGCCGGGACGGTGGAGCCCGCGTCCGGCGGCATGACGGTGAACGTGACGGTGCAGGGGGGCGGCGAGGCCGCCCTGATCCGCTCCGACGCCCAGATCGCCCAGGCGCTGGCCCGGGCCGTCAGCCTTGGGGCGCGTCGGATTTAGGTTCGGGGATGGGGTCGGGGCTGGGCGGGGCGCCGTACTGGTTGTCGCCGGCCTGGCCGGGGGTCAGGCCCACCCAGAGCATGAAGAGAAGCGCGATGAGGCCGACGAGGCTGAACAGCGCCATGCTGACGCCCATGCCCATCATGGCGCCGGGGTGCATGTAGCCCCCGCCCATGTAGGCGCCGTCGTGCATGTAGCCGGTGTTGAAGGCGCCGGTGGCGGCGAGGCCTCCCATGGTCAGCAGGGCGAAGGCGCCGGCGGCGACGAAGAGGGCCACCGGCAGGGCGGTCAGCCAGCCGCTGCGGCCCATGTCGTGCAGGCGCTTCGAATACAGGCACACCCAGGCATAGAGCGAAACGAACCAGGCGATGATGTTGATCAGCGGGATCCAGCCGGCGACCACGCCCGCCCCGATGAGGATCAGCGCGCCGATCCAGAACTGCTGGCGGCTGATGCGGCCGTCCGATGTGAAGAAGAGAAACTTCCAGTCCATGATGAAGACCTCCCGAGCCCTTGAGAGGGACGGTATGCCCGCTTTGGCGTGCCGTCCATGACCGCGTTTCACGAGGTGAGTTTGCCCGCGCGGCTGGCGTTCGGCTCGACGGGCGGGGTGGAGCGGCGGACCGAGGTGGTGACCCTGGCCTCGGGGTATGAGCGGCGCTCCACGCCCTGGGCGCATGGGCGGCGGCGGTACCTGGTCGGAGCGGGGGTGCGCTCGCTCGACGATGCGGCGGCGCTGGTGGCGTTCTTCGAGGCGCGGCGCGGGCGGCTGCATGGCTTCCGGTTCAAGGACTTCGCCGACTTCAAGAGCTGTGCGCCGGGCGGCTCGGTCGGCGCCGAGGACCAGGTGATCGGCGCGGGCGACGGGGTCACGGCCGCGTTCCAGCTGGCGAAGGCCTACGGCGATGTGGCGCGGAGGCCGTCGGGGAAGCCATCCACCTGGAGCCGCTGCCCGCCTGAACAGCGACCTGTTGCTAAAATACCACAAACGTCCTTGCGTCGCTGGGCGAACCCTCTAGATGATGGGGGTGTCGTACTGGAGCGAAGAGGACGTCTTGGCGCGCGATCCCTATCAGGAACTGGGCGTATCCCGCAGCGCCGGGGCGGATGAGATCCGCAAGGCCTTTCGCAAGCTCGCCAAGCAGCACCATCCCGACACCAACCCCGGCGACAAGGACTCCGAGGAGAAGTTCAAGCGCGTATCGGCCGCCTTCGACATTCTGGGCGATGCGGAGAAGCGCAAGAAGTTCGACCGCGGCGAGATCGATGCCGACGGGCGCGAGACCTTTCGCGGATTCAATCCCGGCCAGGGACCTTTCGGCCAGCAGGGCGGCGCCTATGGCAACGGCCAGCGCGGCGGGCAGGGCGGCGGTCAGGGCGGCTTTCAGGGCGCGCAGTTCGAGGGTGTGGACCTCGACGACATCCTTGGCGACATGTTCGGTCGGCGCGCGGGCGGCGGCGGGTTCGGCTTTGGCGGCGGCAAGGGCGCGGATCTGCGGGCGAGCGTGGACGTCGATCTGGAGGACACCATTCGCGGCGCGACGCGGCGGGTGGTCTTCTCCGACGGGCGCACGCTGAACGTCACCATCCCCAAGGGCGCGGTCGAGGGCCAGGTGCTGCGGCTGAAGGGCCAGGGCCACCCGGGGCCGCGCGGCGCGGGCGACGTGCTGATCGAGCTGCACATCCGGCCCCACCCGGTGTTCAAGAAGCGGCGCGACCTGCTCACCATGGACGTGCCGATCTCGCTGTCCGACGCGGTGCTGGGCGGCAAGGTGCAGGCGCCGACGCCAGACGGGCCGGTCAGCCTGAAGGTGCCCAAGGGCTCCAACTCCGGCTCGGCCCTGCGGCTGAAGGGCAAGGGCCTGTACGACCCGCGCACCGGCAAGCGCGGCGACCTGATGGCGCGGCTGGTGGTGATGCTGCCCGAGGAAGCCGACGCCAAGCTCGAAGCCTTCGCCGAGGAAATGCGCCGCGAGAGGCCCTACACGCCGCGCCGGCGGACGTAGGCGGGAGTTCACCGCGCGCCCTTCGCGTCGTTTGACGCGTTACAGGCGCGGAGGCATATATGATCAAGCATTCCACGCCCGGACGCAAAGACATGCTCGCCGACGCCAAGCCGTCCAGCCGCCGCCCGAAAGCGGCCACCGCGAAAATCGAGGCCAAGCCGGTGAAGGGCGTGGTCGATTACAAGGCGCTTGCTCGCGACATCATGGCCAAATTCCCCAAGACCATCGCCCATCTTGCTAAGTGAGCCGCGCTGGCTCTCGCTGGGCACAGTCGTAGAGCTCAACGAACTGATCGTCGCAGCGACGGGCGAGCCGCACGGCGTTCTGAAAGCCCCTGATCTCGATGCGGTTTGTCATGCGCCGCGCTGGCTTTGGGAATACGGCGAGGAGCGCGATCTCGTCGCCCTCGCCGTCCGGCTGCTGTTTGGCCTCGCCCGCTGCCATGGCTTCCTTCAGGGCAACAAGCGCACCGGGTTTGTGGCCGCGGTGACGTTCCTGGAGCTGAATGGCTGGACGCTGAGCTCTGAGCTGGATGCCGGTGACGCCTTCGGCGCGTTCATCGTGGATGTGCTGACCGGCGCGGCATCGGAAGAGGCGTTCATCGAGCACCTGCGGCCCTATATCTTGCGCTATGAGCCGTGACCGCTGGTCGCGGCCTGGTGTGGTAGGGTCTATTCAGGGTCCGTTCAGGGGGCCCCGCCTAATTCGGACGGCATGAAGCGCACCGCTCTCATTTTTGCGATCCTCGCCGTCGGCGCCGGGCTGCCCGGCATGGCCGATGCGCAGGGGCGTGGCCGCGACCGTGGCGAGGATCGGGGCGCGGACTCGCTGGGGACCAACTGGCGGCCGCAGCAGGAGGAGGCGCGCGCTGGCGTGCGCCAGGGCCGGATGGTGCCGCTGGAGGCCGTGGTGCCGCGTATCGCGCGCCGCACGCCGGGGCGCATGGTCGACACCGGCATCGAGAACCGCCGCGGTCAGGTGATCTATCGCGTGCGCTGGCAATCGGCGGACGGGCGGCGCATCGACTATCTGGTGGACGCCGCCACCGGCGCCATTATCGGCGCCGACGGGGAATAAGAGACCGACCCATGCGAATCCTGCTCGTCGAAGACGATCCCGACCTGTCGCGCCAGCTGAAGCAGGCGCTGAGCGACGCCGGCTATGCCGTCGATCACGCCCCGGACGGGGAAGAGGCGCATTACCTGGGCGACGCCGAACCTTATGACGCCATCGTGCTCGACCTTGGCCTGCCCAAGATGGACGGGGTGACGGTGCTGGAGCGCTGGCGGCGGGACAACATCGCAACGCCGGTGCTGATCCTGACCGCGCGCGGCGCCTGGAGCGAGAAGGTCGCGGGGTTCGACGCGGGCGCCGACGACTATCTGACCAAGCCCTTCCACACCGAGGAGCTGCTGGCGCGGCTGCGGGCCTTGCTGCGGCGCTCGGCCGGGCATGCGAGCCCGAACCTGGAGTGCGGGGCGCTCAGGCTCGATCCGCGCGCGGCGCGGGCGTCGGTCGACGGCGAGCCGCTGCGGCTGACCTCGCTGGAGTACCGGCTGCTGCACTATCTGATGATGCACCAGGGGCGGGTGATCAGCCGGTCCGAACTGGTCGAGCACCTGTACGACCAGGACTTCGACCGCGACTCCAACACCATCGAGGTCTTCATCGGGCGGCTGCGCAAGAAGATCGGGCCGGACCGGATCGAGACGGCGCGCGGGCTCGGCTATCGCCTGGTGGCGCTGCCTGGCGAGGCGCCCGCATCGTGAGCGAGGCGCCCCGGCGCCCATCGCTCGTCCGCCGGCTGGTGATCCTGGCGGCCGGGTGGAGCGTCGTGGCGCTGGCGGTGACCGGGGTTCTTCTCACGACGGCTTTCCAGCAGGCCTCGCTGCGGCGGTTCGACCTGACGCTGGCGGACCTGTCGCAGGTGCTGCTGGCGGGGGCGACCGTCACCAACGGCCAGGTGCAGGCGCCGGCGCTGACCGACGCGCGCTCGCTGCGGGCCTATTCGGGTAGGTACTGGCAGATCGCCGAGCATGCGGGCGGCGGACGCTTGAGGCCGCTGGTGCGGTCTCGCTCGCTGTTCGACAAGGAGCTGGGCGCGCCCAAGGGCGTGGTCGACAAGGTGGCGGCCAGCCCGGGCAGCGAAGTCTATTACAACGTGATGGGGCCGCTGCGGCAGCCGCTGCGGGCGGTGGCCATGCAGGTGAGCCTGCCCGGGCGCGGCGCGCCGGTGGTGCTGATGGCGGCCGAGGACCGATCGCCCATCGACCAGGAAGCGCGGCGGTTCGCGTTCCTGACGGCGGCGGCGCTGGTGATCCTGGGCGCCGGAATCCTGGCGGCGGTGGTGATCCAGGTGCGGGTGGGACTGCGGCCGCTTTTCGACCTGCGCCGCGAGGTCTCCAATGTGCGCAAGGGCAAGGTCGAGCGGCTGAGCGGCGCCTATCCGACGGAGCTGTCGCCGCTGGCCGATGAGCTGAACGCGCTTGTCTCCCACAACCAGGAGGTCGTCGAGCGGCAGAGGACGCACGTCGGCAATCTGGCCCATGCGCTGAAGACGCCGCTGTCGGTGATGCTGACCGAGGCCTCGCAGCGGCCGGGGCCGCTGGCCGAGGTCGTCACCCATCAGGCCGAGCTGATGCGCGGGCAGGTGGACCACCACCTTCGCCGGGCCAGGGCCGCGGCGCGGGCCCAGACGCACGGTGAGCGGACCAAGGTGGAGCCGGTGCTGGATGAGCTGGCCGGGACCCTGGAGCGGATCTTCCTGCCCAAGGCGGTGATGATCGACTGGCGGGCGCCCGACGAGCTGTGCTTCCGGGGCGAGCGGCAGGACCTGCTGGAGATGGCCGGCAACGTCATCGAAAACGCCGGCAAGTGGTGCAAGGGCAAGGTGCGGGTGAAGGCCGAGCCGCTGGGCGAGGATCGGCTGAAGCTGACGGTCGAGGACGACGGGCCCGGCCTGCCGCCCGAGCGGCGGGGCGAGGTGCTCAAGCGCGGAGCACGGCTCGATGAGAGCGCGCCGGGGTCCGGTCTGGGCCTGGCCATCGTCGATGAACTGGCGCGGGCGTACGGCGGAGCGTTGACGCTGGCCGACTCGCCGATGGGTGGGCTGAAGGTCGAGCTGATCCTGCCGCGCGCCGAGAGCTGATCCCTTAAGGGACCGCCAGCGCTCGCGCGCGGGGCCGTTTTGCGGTAGCGGAGCGGCCATGTTGGCCTTCTGGATCGCCGCGGCCCTGTTGTCGGCCGCCGCCGCCGCGCTGATGCTGGCGATGGGCGCGCGCGCGGGCGCGGCGCCGGCCGAGGATCCGGGCCTGGCGGTGCATCGCCGCCAGCTGGCCGAAATCGACGACCTCGCCGAGCGGGGCCTACTCGCCGAAGACGAGCGCGGGGCCATGAGAGCTGAGGCCGCACGCAGGCTTCTGGCCGCTGACACCACCCTTCCCCCTCGAGGGGGGAAGGGCAGGGTTGGGGGTGTGGCCGCTACGCTCGGGGGTGAAGTGGGTTTGGCGCCGAACGAGCCCTCTCCGCAACGCACTGCCTCCACCCCCACTCCCGGCCTCTCCCCCCTCGAGGGGGAGAGGAGAGCTGTATTTGCGGCCGCCGCACTGACGCCGCTGGCGGCGCTGGCGATCTATCTGTCCGTCGGGCATCCGGGCTGGGCCGACCAGCCGTTCGCGGGGCGGCTGGCGGAGTGGCGTGGGAGCGATCCGGCCACGCTGAACCCGCCGCAGATGGCGGCGGTGCTGCGGATGATCGCCGCCGAGCGGCCGCGCGATCCTGAACCCCTCAAGAATTTGGCGCTGGCAGAGATGGCCTCCGACAACTACCCCGCCGCCGTGGAGGCGCTGCGCAAGGCGCTGGCGCTGGCTCCGGCGCGGGCGGACCTGTGGTCGATGCTGGGCGAGGTGTTCGTGGCGCAGGGCAAGGGCGAGGTGGGCGAGGACGCCCGGGCCGCCTTTGACGAGGCGCTGCGGATCGATCCGCGCGCGCAGGGGGCGCGGTACTTCCTCGGACGCTCTGACATCCAGGCCGGCCGCGTGGCGCAGGGGCTGGCGGTCTGGCAGACGCTGCTGGACGAGCTGCCCGCCGGCGATCCGCGCGCCCAGGGCCTGCGCGCCGAGATCGCCCAGGTAAAGAGCGCGGGCGGACTCAAGCCGGCCCCCATCGAGCAGCCCGCCGGCATGCAGGCGCAGATCCAGAAGATGGTCGATGGCCTCGCCGCGCGGCTGGCGGCCCAGCCGGACGATCCGCAAGGCTGGGTGCGGCTGGTGCGGGCCTATACGGTGCTGGGCGATGCCGAAAAGCGAGACGCGGCGCTGGCGCGGGCGCGGGGGCTCTACAAGGACCAGCCTGACATTCTCAAAGGCTTGAATGAAGCTGCGGAGGCTCCTCGATGAGCGCTCTCTACTCCGCTCATTCCCGCGAAGGCGGGAACCTAGGCTTTTTATGCCAGCCGCTGAGCCCTTCGATAAAAAACCTGGGTCCCCGCTTTCGCGGGGAAGAGCGGTAATGAGTGTGTGGCCGAAATCGCGGAAGGCCCGGCAGCGGCTGACGATCCTGCTCGCCATCGCGCCGGTGCTGGCGCTGGCGGTGGGGCTGACGCTGTATGGCCTGAGGGACTCGATCTCGCTGTTCTACACGCCCTCCCAGGCGCAGGCGGCGCATGTGCCGGCCGGCCGGGCGGTGCAGCTGGGCGGGCTGGTTTCCATCGGCAGCGTGGTCAAGCACCCGGACGGGGCGGTCGAGTTCGTGGTCGAGGACAAGAAGGCCTCGTCCAGGGTCGTCTATCAGGGCGACCTGCCGGACCTGTTCCGCGAGGGGCAGGGGGTGGTGGCGCAGGGCGCGTTCGATGCGAACGGGGTCTTCGTCGCCCGGCAGGTGCTGGCCAAGCACGACGAGAAATACATGCCGCGCGAGGTCGCCAAGGCCCTGAAGGAACAGGGCGAGTGGTACGGCGACGGCGAGCGTCCCGCGTCCTTCGACACGCCCGCTGCGCGGGCTGCTCAGGATGACGACCTTGGTGATCGTCCTGGTGAGCAGGCGCGCGGCGCCGTGTCGAACCACGCACGGCCGACCTCATGATCGTCGAGATCGGGGCCTTTTGCCTGACGCTGGCGCTGGCGGCATCGGCCGCGCAGGCGGTGCTGAGCGGGCTGGGCGTGCGGTCGCGGACGCTGGCGGGGGCCGGCAACGGGGCGGCGGTGGTGGCTTTCGTGGCCACGCTCGGCGCGTTCAAGGCGCTGATCTGGGCGTTCGTGACCAGCGACTTTTCGGTCGCCAACGTGGCGGCCAACTCCCACACCGAAAAGCCGCTGCTTTACAAGGTGGCCGGGGCGTGGGGCAGCCACGAGGGCTCGATGCTGCTGTGGTGCCTGGCGCTGACGGCGTTCGGGGCGGCGGTGGCGCTGTTTGGGCGTGGGCTGCCGGCGCGGCTCAAGGCGCGGGTGGTGAGCGTGCAGGGCGCGCTCGGCGTGCTGTTCCTGGCCTACACCGTGTTTGCGTCGAACCCGCTGGCGCGGCTGGCCAGCGTGCCGATCGAGGGGCGCTCGCTCAATCCGCTGCTGCAGGACCCGGCGCTCGCCTTCCACCCGCCGTTTCTCTACGCGGGCTATGTCGGGTTCTCGGTGGTGTTCTCCTTCGCCGTGGCGGGGCTGATCGAAGGGCGGATCGATGCGGCGTGGGCGCGTTGGGTGCGGCCCTGGACGCTGGCGGCGTGGAGCTTCCTGACCGTCGGCATCACGCTTGGCGCCTTCTGGGCCTACTACGAGCTGGGCTGGGGCGGCTGGTGGTTCTGGGACCCGGTGGAGAACGCCTCCTTCATGCCCTGGCTGGTGGGGACGGCGCTGCTGCACTCGGCCATCGTGACGGAAAAGCGCGGGGCGCTGCCGGGATGGACGGTGTTCCTGGCGCTGGCGGCCTTCACCTTCTCGATGCTGGGCGGGTTTCTGGTGCGCTCGGGGGTGCTGACGAGCGTCCACACCTTCGCGGTCGATCCGACGCGCGGGGTGCTCTTGCTGTCGATCCTGGGGATCACCTGCGGCGTGGGCTTTGGCCTGTTCGCCTGGCGGGCGCCGGCGCTGAACCCCGGAGGGGTGTTCGCGCCGATCAGCCGGGAGTCGAGCCTGGTGCTCAACAACATCCTGCTGTCGGCGGCGACGGCGACGGTGCTGCTCGGCACCCTCTATCCACTGATCCGCGAGGCGATGGGCGGGGAGACGGTGTCGGTGGGGCCGCCTTACTTCAACCTGACCTTCCTGCCGCTGATGGCGGTGGCGTTCCTGGTGCTGCCGTTCGGGCCGCTGCTGGCGTGGAAGCGAGGCGATGCGGCGGGCGCGGCCCAGCGGCTGTGGGTGGCGGCGCTGGTCGCGCTGGGGGCGGCGCTGGTGGCCTTTGCGCTGGTCAGCCCACGCAAGGCGCTGGCGAGCCTTGGCGTCGGGATCGGGTTCTGGCTGATCGCCGGCGCCGTGGCCGAGTTGGCCGAGCGGACGCGGGCCTTCCGGCTGCCTTGGGGCGAGGTGCGGCGCAGGCTGACCGGCCTGCCGCGCGGGGCGTGGGGGATGACGCTGGCCCACGCGGGGCTCGGCGTCTTCGTGCTGGGCGCGGCGTTCGAAAGTTCGTGGAAGGTGGAGGCGGCGCAGGTGCTGACCCTGGGCCAGTCGCTGGATGTCGGCGCCTATCACCTGAGGCTGGACGATGTCGGGGCGGTGGACGGGCCGAACTACCTGGCCGAGCGGGCGGTGATAACGGCGACCAGGGCCGGTCGGCCGGTCTGTACGGCCACGCCCGAGCGGCGGGCCTATTACGCGGGGGGCCAGACGACCTCGGAGGTCTACATCTGCCCGCGCGGGATCGATCAGCTCTACATCGTGCTGGGCGAGCGCCGGGCCGGGAAGACCTGGCTGGTGCGGGCCTATTTCAACCCTTGGGTCCAGCTGATCTTCCTGGGGCCGCTGCTGATGGCGCTGGGCGGGGTGATCTCGCTCTCCGACCGGCGGCTGCGGATCGGCGTGGGGGCGAGGCGATGAGGCGTGTTCTGGCGGCCCTGGCTGCAACGCTCTGCATCGCCGCGGCGTCCGATCCGTCGGAGCGGCTGCCGGACCCGGCGCAGGAGGCGCGGGCTCGGGAGCTCTTCAAGGAGGTGCGCTGCCTGGTCTGCCAGAACGAGTCGATCGACGATTCGGAGGCCGATCTCGCCGCCGACCTTCGCCAGATCGTGCGCCGGCAGGTGGCGGCGGGGCGGTCGGACGAGCAGATCCGTCAGTTCCTCGTCGCCCGCTATGGTGAGTTCGTGCTGCTCAAGCCGCCGTTCTCGGCCGGCAACCTGGCGCTGTGGATCGGACCGTTCCTCGTGCTGATCCTGGGCGGGGTGCTGCTGATCGCGCTGGTGCGCGGAAGGCCCCAGCCGGAGGCTCTGAGCCCCGAGGAAGAGGCGCGGCTGGCCGAACTCATGAACAAGCG
The DNA here is from genome assembly GCA_036376035.1 of Caulobacteraceae bacterium. GTDB lineage: Bacteria > Pseudomonadota > Alphaproteobacteria > Caulobacterales > Caulobacteraceae > Caulobacter. The sequence continues at coordinate 25,442 of DASVBC010000045.1, forward strand.
CGGCGATTGACACGTTTGCGCCCAGATGACGCCCCAACTAACGCCGATGAAACAAAGGTAACTTGAGGGGCTTTGCGCGATAGGGCATCGCACCCTAGGTTCTCTTCGTCTCCCGGCGCGTGGCCGGGCAAAGGAATACGGAAACTCATGGCCGCCAGGAAAACCGGTTTCGTCGTAGGGGCAGTTGCAGGCATGGGGGTGGCCGCGGCCGCTCTCGCGGGGGTGGGGCTCAGAATGAGCCCGGCCGGCGCCGAACCGAACCCGCTGCTCCACCGCACGGCCAATACCGCCGCCATGTTCGCGCCGCCGCCCGGCGCGCCGATGAGTTTCGCCGACATCTTCGAGCAGGTCTCGCCGGCGGTGGTGTCCATCGACGTCACCAGCAAGGTCGACGCCAGCGCCCTGCGCCGTATCCCGGGTCTGGAGAACTTCCCGTTCGACCTGGTCCCCAAGGGCCAGAAGCCGAACCCGGACGGCGAGGACCAGGATCAGAACCTGCCGCGCCAGCAGTCCTCCGGCTCGGGCTTCTTCATCTCGCCCGACGGCTACATCGTCACCAACAACCACGTCATCGAGAACGCCGAGAAGATCACCGTCACGCTGAAGGACGGCCAGGAGCTGCAGGCCGACATCATCGGCCGTGACGAGGGCACGGACCTGGCGGTGGTCAAGGTGCGCGGCGGCGGGTCCTTCCCCTATGTGAACTTCGAGAACTCGGCCAAGCCGCGAGTCGGCGACTGGGTGATCACGGTCGGCAACCCGTTCGGCCTTGGCGGCACGGCGACGGCGGGGATCATCTCCTCCTACGGCCGCGACATCGGCGACACCTTCGTCGACTACATCCAGATCGACGCGCCCATCAACCGGGGCAACTCGGGCGGGCCGACCTTCGACATCTATGGCCGGGTGATCGGCGTCAACACGGCGATCTTCTCGCCGTCGGGCGGCTCGGTCGGCATCGGCTTTGCGATCCCGGCGGACGTCGCCGACCGCATCACCAAGCAGCTGATCAGCGGCGGCAAGATCGTGCGCGGCTATATCGGCGCGACGATCCAGAACTTCACCCAGGAGATGGCCGAGGCCCAAGGGCTCAGCCAGAAGGGCGCCATTGTCTCCGACCTGGTCCCCGGCGGTCCGTCGGAGCGGGCGGGCCTGCGTCCGGGCGATGTGGTGGTGGCGATCAACGGCACGCCGGTGACCTCCTCGACCGAGCTGACCCGTCAGGTCGGCCAGGCCCAGGCGGGCGACACCCTGCGGCTGGACGTCATCCGCGACGGCAAGCACCTGAACATCGACATCCGCTCGGGCGTGCGCCCCTCGGAGAGCGAGCTGGCGGCGGCCAACGACAACAACGACGATGACGGCGCCGGCCAGCCCGACGCCCCGTCGGTGCAGCGGCCGATCGTACTGGGCATGGGCCTTGCGCCCCTCGATGCGGCCTTGCGCGGCCGCTACTCCGTCCCCGCCGAGGTGCGCGGGGTGGTGATCACGAGCGTCCAGTCCAGATCCGACGCCGGCGAGAAGGGCCTGCGGCCGGGCGATGTCATCGTCAGCGCCTCCAACCATCCCGTCTCGGCGGCCTCGGAAGTGGCGGCGGCGGTGGCCGAGGCCAAGCGCCTGAACCGGCCCAGCGTCCTGCTCGGCGTGAGCCGGGGCGGCCGCACCCTCTATGTTCCGATCAAGATCGCGGGCTAGGATCGGGCCTGACGCCGGGCGAAATGAGTCGCGCCGGCGGTAAGGGGCGATGACATGCGCATCCTGATCATCGAGGACGACCTGGAAGCGGCCGAGGCGATGGTCCGCGGCCTGGGCGAACACGGGCACGAGGCGGTCCACGCCGCCGACGGCGAGGCGGGGCTGGACGCCGCCCGCGCCGGGACCTTCGACGTCATGATCGTCGACCGGATGATGCCCAAGAAGGACGGCGTGCAGGTGGTCGAGACCCTGCGCCGCGAGGGCGATGCGACGCCGGTGCTGTTCCTCTCGGCGCTGGGCGAGATCAACGACCGGGTCGTGGGGCTGAAGGCCGGGGCCGACGACTATCTCGTCAAGCCCTACGCCTTCGCCGAGCTGATCGCCCGGGTCGACGCCCTCTCCCGGCGGCGCGAGTCGGGAGCGGTGGCGACGACCCTGAAGGTCGGCGATCTCGAAATGAACCTCCTGACCCGCGAGGTCCACCGCGCCGGCCAGGAGATCGACCTGCAGCCGCGCGAGTTCCAGCTGCTGGAATTCATGATGCGCCACGCCGGCCAGTCGGTGACCCGCACCATGCTGCTGGAGAAGGTGTGGGAGTACCACTTCGACCCCCAGACCAACGTCATCGACGTCCACATCTCGCGCCTGCGCTCCAAGATCGACAAGGGCTTTGACCGGCCGATGCTCCAGACGGTGCGCGGCGCGGGCTATCGCCTGGACGCCTGAGGCGTGGCCGGGCGCCTGCGCCTGCCGCGGACCTTCCGCACGACGCCGTTTCGGCTGACGCTGCTGTTCCTGGCTTTGTTCGCGGCGGCGGCGGCGGCGTTTTTGGCCTACATCTATGTGGCCACGGCGGGCGAGGTGAACCGCCGGGCCGACGCGGAGATCACGGCCGAGATGGCCTCGCTGGAGGCGGCCTACCGCCAGGGCGGGGTCAACGCGCTCAACGCCACCCTGATCGAGCGCGCGGCCAGCGAGCGGCCCTTCCTCTACCTGCTGATGGACAAGGACGGCGAGCGGATCACCGGTTCCATCGAGGAGAGCCCGGTCGATGAGTTCGACCGTGAGAAGGGCGCCTGGACCAGCTTCCAGGTCACCGACACCGACCCCGACGGCGGCGAGGTCAAGCGTCCCGCGCGCGGCATGCAGGAGCGTCTGTCCGGCGGGGAAATCCTGTTTGTCGGCGCCGATGTCGGCGAGTCCGAGAGCTATGTGCGCAAGATCGTCCGGGCGCTGTGGGGGGCCGGGGCGCTGGTCATCCTGCTGGGCCTGTTCGGCGGGGTGCTGGTCAGCCAGAACGTCTCGCGCCAGATGGCCGGGCTGGTGGAGCTGGTCGAGGCGGTGCGAAGCGGCGACCTGAAGAAGCGCGCGCCGGTGCGCGGGACCAAGGACGAGTACGACGAGCTCGCCGATGGCCTCAACGACATGCTGGACCGGCTCGAGGGCCTGATGGGCGGCCTGCGCCACGCCGGCGACGCCATCGCCCACGATCTGCGCTCGCCGCTGACGCGGCTGAAGGCGCGGCTGGAGGTGGCGCTGATCGAGGCCGAGAACGGCACGGGCGATCCCCGCAAGGCGCTGGAACAGGCGCTGGAGGACGCCGACGGGGTGCTCAACACCTTCAACGCCGTCCTCGCCATCGCCCGCCTGCAGGCCGCCGGCCAGGCGCCGAACCAGTCGGTGTTCGACCCGGGCGAGCTGGCCGCCGACATCGCCGAGCTCTACGGCCCGCTGTGCGAGGAAAAGGACATCGACTTCAAGGCCGAGATCACGCCCCAGCTGCAGGTGAAGGGCAACCGCGAGTTCATCGCCCAGGCCCTGGCCAACGTGCTCGACAACGCCGTGAAATACACCCCCGACGGCGGGGCGGTGATGCTGCGCGCGCGGCGGCGCTCGAGCGGCGAGATCGAATTCTCCGTCACCGACACCGGCCCGGGCGTGCCCGAGCAGGACAGAGCGCGAGTGGTGCAGCGCTTCGTGCGCCTGGAAAACAGCCGCAACGAGCCGGGGGCGGGCCTTGGCCTGTCACTGGTCGGCGCCGTCGCCGAAGCCCACGGCGGGCGCCTCGAACTCGACGAAGGCCCCGGCGCCGTCGACGGCTACGGCCCGGGCCTGAGGGTGGCGCTGGTGTTTCCAAGGTTCGATGCGGCGTGACTTGAGGTTCGCGCGTTAGTGCGTATATAGTGCGCACTACGCACATGGAGCGCACATCATGATGAGCCGTTTCCTCGCCAAGGTCGCCGATCCGAAAGTGGGCGGCGTTTCACCCGCGCGCGTGGCGGGCGCCCTGAAGATGAGCGGCTCCGACCTCTCGCGAGTGACCCGCCTGCACCGCAACACGCTGGCCCGCACACCCGGCTCTCCGTCGGTTCAGGCGCGGGTCGGCGAGGTGGCGCGCATCGTCGCCGCGGCCGCCGAAATATTGGGCGACGACGCCAGGGCGGCCGTGTGGTTTCGTCACCAGCCGCTCGCCGGCTTCGACGGCCGCACTGCCGAGGAGCTCGTGGCGAGCGGTCATGGCGATGCCGTCGTCAAGCATCTGGATCAACTGGCGGACGGCGGCTACGCGTGAGCCTCGTCGGGCCGCTGGAAGGTCGCTTCTGGCGCATCCTCAGTCCGCGTTGGGCCCACGCGCCGCTGAGCGGAGAGGGCGCCGCCCGGCTGGGAGGGCGCTGGAATCCTCCGGGCGTGAAGGCGCTCTATCTTTCGGCGGAACTCGAAACCGCCGTCGCGGAGTATCAGCAGGAGCTAAACACCCGGCCGGGGACCTTCGTGGCCTACGATGTGGCGGGGGCGAGGGTAGCGAGCATCGTCGAGCCCCGACGGCTCCGGGAAGTCGGGCTGGAGGCCGGTGACGCCGTCGCTCCCTGGAAGGAGATTGCCTGGGTGCGCAAACAGACCCCCGCCGGCTGGGCGCTGTTCGACAAGCTGGAGGGCCGGGCCGACGGACTGCTGGTTCCTTCGGCGCAACGGGTTGGAGGGGTGAACCTGGTGCTGTGGCGCTGGAACGAGACGGGCGGTCCCACGGTCAGTCACCATGATCCGCGCGAGGAGCTGCCGCGATGAGCCTCGTCGACCTTCTCAAACCCTGCGGGCCCGTGTTCGACGCGAAGGCGGCGGAGCGGGCTCGGGAGGCATTGGGGGATGTGGCCGAGGGCGCGTGGGCGGCGTTGGCGCCGGTGTTTGGGGGGTCGCCTTATCTGAGCGGGCTGGCGCGGCGGCGGCCGGAAGGGCTGGCGGCGACGCTGGCGAGCGATCCGGGGGAGCGGCTGGAGGGGATCCTCGCCGACACGCTCGCGCAGGGGGCGGCGGAGCGGGACGAGGCGCGGCGGCGGCTGCGGGAGTTGAAGGCCGACCTGCACCTGCTGACCGCGCTGTGCGATCTCGGCGGAGTGTGGGGGCTGGATGAGGTGACCGGCGCCCTCAGCCGGTTCGCCGACGCGGCCTTGCAGGCGGCGCTGATGCAGGCGGCCCGGGGAGAGGTGGAGCGGGGGCGGCTCACCCGTGTCGGCGACGAGCCCGAGGGGCCGGTTCCGGGCCTCTTCTGCATCGCCATGGGCAAGCACGGGGCTTTCGAGCTCAACTACTCCTCCGACATCGACTTCACGGTCTTCTACGAGCCCGAGGCCCTGCCGTTGGCGGAGGGGGCGGAAGCGGCGCCGGTGGCGGTGCGGATCACCCAGACGGTGGCGGGGTTGCTGCAGGACCGCACCGAGGACGGTTACGTCTTCCGCGTGGACCTGCGGCTGCGGCCCGACCCCTCGTCCACCCAGCCCGCGGTCGCGGTGGGGGAGGCCTTCGACTACTACGAGAGCGTCGGCCAGAACTGGGAGCGGGCGGCGATGATCAAGGCCCGCGCGGCGGCCGGCGACATCGCGCGCGGCGAGGCGTTTCTGGCCGAACTGCAGCCCTTCATCTGGCGCAAGCACCTGGATTTCGCGGCCATCGCCGACATCCACTCCATCAAGCGCCAGATCCACGTCCACAAGGTCGATGAGCGGCTCGAGGCCAAGGGCGCGGACCTGAAGCTGGGGCGCGGCGGCATCCGTGAGGTCGAGTTCTACGTCCAGACCCAGCAGCTGATCCTGGGCGGGCGCCAACCGCGGCTGCGCAGCGCCCGCACCATCGATGCGCTCAAGGCGCTGAACGAGGCCGGCCATGTGGACGACGAGACGGCCGCCTGTCTTGAGGCCGCCTACGCCGACCTGCGCTCGCTCGAACACCGGGTCCAGATGATCGCCGACGAGCAGACCCACAAGCTGCCCGACCGCGACGAGGACCGACGGCGCGTGGCGGCGCTGTGGGGACACGACAGCTTGCGCACCTTCGACGCCGAGGTCGGCAAGCTGCTCAAGGGCGTCAACAGCCGCTACGGCGAACTCTTCAAGGGCGAGGAGGAGTTGTCGTCGCGGTTCGGGAGCCTGGTTTTCACCGGCATCGACGACGACCCCGAGACGCTGGCGACGCTCAAGCGGATGGGCTTCTCCTCGCCGGAGCGCATCAGCCAGACCATCCGCGGCTGGCACCACGGCCGCATCGCCGCGACCCGCACCGAGCGGGGGCGGGAGCTGTTCACGCGCCTCGCGCCCCGCCTGCTGGACGCCACCGCCGCCACCGGCTCGCCCGATGCGGCGTTCGGCCGGTTCGCCGACTTCTTCGAGCGGCTGAGCATGGGCGTGCAGATCCAGTCGCTGTTCCTGGCCCAGCCGCGCCTGTTCGAGCTGATCGTCGAGGTGATGGCCTTTGCGCCGCAGCTGGCCGCGACCCTGGCCCGGCGCCCGGCGGCGCTGGACGCCATGCTCGATCCGGCCTTCTTCGCCCCCTTCGGCAGCGGCGAGGGCGCGAGCTACCTGCGCCGCCAGCTGGCCGCCGCCGAGAACTTTGAGGAGGCCATGGACCTGGCCCGTAGAGCCTACCGCGAGCAGGCCTTCCGCATCGGTGTGCAGGTGATGAGCGGCTCGGCCACCGCCGCCGAAGCGGGCGCGGGGTTCGCCGATCTCGCCGACCTGATCATGCAGGGCCTTGCCCCCGCCGCGCTCGCCGAGACCGAGCGGCAGGGCGGCGCTTTCGAGGGCGACGTGGCGGTCGTGGCGCTGGGTAAATGCGGCTCGCGCGAGATGACGGCGCGCTCGGACCTCGACCTGATGACGCTTTACCGGGCCGCGGCGCCCGACGGCATGAGCGAGAAGAAGGGCTGGGCCGCCGACACCTTCTACGCCCGATTCACCCAGCGCCTGATCGCGGCCCTGTCGGCGCCGACGGGCGAGGGGACGCTCTACGAGGTCGACATGCAGCTGCGCCCCACGGGCTCCAAGGGTCCGGTGGCGGTGAGCTTCGCCGCGTTCGAGGACTACTACGACCGCGAGGCCGAGACCTGGGAGCTGCTGGCCCTGACGCGGGCGCGGGTGGTGTGGGCGACTTCGGAGACGTTCGGGGCGCAGGCCGCCGCCGCCGTCGAGGCCGCCCTGCGCCGGCCGCGCGATCCCAGGCGGACCGCGAAGGACGTGCGCGAGATGCGCCAGCTGATGGAGGACGAGCGGCCGCCCAAGGGCGAATGGGACCTAAAGCTCGCGCCCGGCGGCCTGGTGGACGTCGAGTTCGCCGCCCAGCATCTGCAGATCGTCCACGCGGCGGAGGGCGGACCCCTGCGCCAGAACACCGGCGCGGCTCTGGCGGCCATCCGCGAGGCGGGGCTGGCCAAGGCCGGCGAGGTGGACGCGCTGGAAGACGCCTGGCGCCTCCAGCAGGACCTGACCCAGCTGCTCAAGGTGGCGCTGGAAGACGACGACCCGGAGAAGGAGCCCAAGGCGCTGAAGGCCATGCTGGCGCGTGCCGGCGGCGCGCGGGATTTCCGCGCGCTGAAGACCAGGCTGGCGAAGGTCCAGAAAGACGCCCGCCGGGCGTTTGAATCGGTGGTCTCCTGAACCCCTCCCCCTTGATGGGGGAGGGGCAGGGGTGGGGGTGTGGCCGCTGAGTCGGGCGAAGAGCGCTGTCGGCTCTGAGCCGAACAGCGCCTGCCATTCATCTCCCTGCACTCACCCCCATCCCCGGCCCTTCCCCCATCGAGGGGGAAGGGAGGTTACGCGGTTTCCTTCAGGGGGACGTGGCGGACGGGAAGGAGGAAGCTCACCGTCGTGCCATGGCCCGGTTCGCTTTCCAGCTCCAGCACGCCGTTGTGCATCTCGACCAGGGACTTGGTCAGGGCCAGGCCCAGCCCCGTGCCCGGCGTTGATTTGGCGAGGTGGCTTTCGACCTGCTCGAAGGGGCGGGCCAGCCTTGCGAGGTCGTCCTTGGGGATGCCGATGCCGGTGTCGCGCACCGTCACCCGCACGTGGCCGTCGCGCTCGACGCCGGCGGTGACGCCGATCTCGCCGCCCTTGGGGGTGTATTTGATGGCGTTGGACAGCAGGTTCAGCAGCACCTGCTTGATGGCGCGGTAGTCGGCCTCGACCTCCGGCAGGCGCGGGAATTGGCAGGTCAGGGAGACGCCGCTGGCCTCGGCTCTGCTCCTCACCAGGCGGCAGGCGCCGTCGGCCACCTCCTCCAGCGACACCGGCTCGAAGCGCAGGTGCATCTTGCCGGCCTCGATCTTGGACATGTCGAGGATGTCGTTGATCAGGGCCAGAAGGTGCTGACCGGACGAGAGGATGTCGCGGGCGTACTCGCGGTAGCGCGCATCGCCCATCGACCCGTAGAGCTCGTTGACCATCATCTCCGAGAAGCCGTTGATGGCGTTGAGCGGCGTGCGCAGTTCGTGGCTCATGTTGGCTAGGAACTCGCTCTTGGCGCGGTTGGCGCCCTCGGCCCGGATCTTCTCGACCTCGTACTTGCGGGCGAGCTCGGCCAGCTGCTGCTCGTTCTGGCGGCGCGCCTCTTCCTGGCGGTTGAGGGTGGTGGTGTCGGCGATGGTGACGACCGTGCCGCCCTCGCTGGTGCGCCGCTCGCAGACCTGCAGCCAGCGGCCGTCCTTCATCTCCACCTCATAGGCGCCGCTCTCGGGCGGGCGCTCCTGCTTCACCGCGCGGCGGATCAGGCGGGTCGTCTCCTCGCGGCACGCGCCGGGCCGCAGCTGCTCGGCGGTCAGGCCCAGCATGCGGCCGTAGTTGCGGTTGCACAGCACCAGCCGGTCCTCGCGGTCCCACAGGGCGAAGGCTTCCGACAGGCTCTCGATGGCGTCGCGCAGGCGGCTTTCGGCGGTGTTGGCGCGGCCTTGCGCTATCCGCTCGGCGGTGACGTCGAGTCCCACCCCGATGATGCGGTTCGGCTGGCCCGCCTCGATGACGCCCCGGCCCCGCGCGACGACCCAGGCGAGGGAGCCGTCAGCCTTCCTCACCCGAAAATCGGTGTCGAAGGCGCCGTTGGAGGCGGCGACGGCGAGCGCCCGCAGCACCTTGCCGCGATCCTCGGGGATCACCTGCTCGACCGCCTTCTGGCCGGAGACGGCGCGGCCCCGCTCCATGCCGAACATCCGCGCGGTGGCGTCGGAGAGGATGATGCGGTCGCTCTCCAGGTCCCATTCCCAGATGCCGGCCTGCGCGGCCTCGACCGCCAGGCGAAAGCGCTGCTCGCTGACCTGATAGGCGCTCTGGGCGGCCACGATCTGGCGGCGCTGGAAAAAGAGCAGGGTGGTCAGACCCAGCACGATCGTCAGCGGGATGACGTGCTCGACGAGCTCGCGAACGTCGGTCCCGTCGCGCCGCAAGGCCAGCCAGGTGTTGAGGCCCAGCAGAAGAAGCGTCGACAGCAGCGCGGCCCGGGCCAGCCGGAAGGTCCGCCGTTGCCGCGCCACCGCCTTGCCCCAGTCCTCACCCGTCAACCGGCATCCCCCGCCCGAGTCGAAACCTCAGAGGCGCAGCAAAGCAGAGCTCGGCCGCTGCGTCACGAAAGAAGGTTGACGTTAAGGTTAAGGTCGGCTGCTCAGGCGAGGGCCTTCGACGCCAGTTCGTACACGTTCTTGCTGAGCCCCTCGTGCGCCACGATGCGCTCGAGTTGCTGGCGCATCAGCGCGCCCAACTCGGGCTTGTAGCGCCGCCAGCCGCCCAGCGGTTCGACCAGGCGCGCGGCGGTGGAGGGGTTGAAGGCGTCGACCGCCAGGATCTGGTCGGCCAGGAACCGGTAACCGGCGCCCGACGGGTCGTGGAACTTCGCCGGGTTGCCGCTGGCGAAGGTCTGGACCAGGGCGCGCATGCGGTTGGGGTTCTTCAGGTCGAAGTCCGGGTGCGCCGTCAGCGCCAGGATGCGCCCGAGCGCGCCGTCGGAGGGATCGCGGCCTTGCACGGCGAACCACTTGTCGAGGACCAGCGGCTCGCCCTTCCATTTGGCGTGGAAGTCGGCCAGCGCCTTTTCGGCCGGCTCGCCGCCGATGTTGATCAGGGCCGAGAGCCCGCCCATGGCGTCGGTCATGTTGGCCGCCGCCTCGAAGTGGCCGACGGCGCGGTCGATGTTCTCGGCGTGCGGGTCGGCGGAGAGAAGGTCGAGCGCGGCGTTGCGCAGGGCCCGGCGTCCGGCGCTGGCCGCGTCGGGGGAGAACTCGCCGGCGTCCTGCATGCCCCCGTGCAGGCGGCGCAGCAGGTCGCCCAGGTGCACGGCCATGCGGGTGCGCAAGTTCTCGCGCGCCTCGCGGATGGCGGCCGGGTCGGCCGGCTGCATGGCCATGGCGAGATCCTGCTCGCCGGGCAGGGATAGCATCAGGGCCTTGAACGCCGGCTCGGCGGCCTGGTCGTTCAGCGCCCGGCCGACCGCGTCGGCAAAGCGGGTCTCGTTGATCTCGTCGGGCTTGCCCGTGGCGCTGGCCAGGATCAGGTCGCGGGCCAGCGCCTGCCCGGCCTCCCAGCGGTTGAAGAGGTCAGGATCGGCGGCCAACTGGACGTAGCGGTCCTTGGCGGGCGCGGCGTAGTCCAGCTTCACCGGCGCCGAGAAGCCGCGCAGGGCCGAGATCACCGCATCGGCCGGCGCGCCCTCGAAGCGCACGGTCTTCTCCGGCCCGTCGAGCACGATCACTTCGGTCTCGCGCACCACCTTGCCGTCGAGGTCGAGCAAGCCCAGCGCCACCGGGATCGGCAGCGGCTTCTTGGTCGGCTGGCCGGGGGTGGGCGCCGTCTCCTGGCGCAAGGTCACCTCGAGCACGCCGCCTTCGTACTTCGGCTCCAGCGTCACGCAGGGCGTGCCGGCCTGTTCGTACCAGCTGAAGAAGTCGGAGAGGTCGCGGCCCGACGCCTCGGCAAAGCACTCGATGAAGGCCTCGACCGTCGTCGCATGGCCGTCCCAGCGCTCGAAGTAGAGGTCCATGCCGCGCCGGAAATCTTCCGCGCCCAGCAGGGTCTTGAGCATGCGGATGACCTCGGCGCCCTTCTCGTAGATGGTCGCGGTGTAGAAGTTGTCGATCTTCAGATAGCTCGACGGGCGCACGGGGTGGGCCAGCGGGCCGGCGTCCTCCGGGAATTGGCGGGCGCGCAGGGCCTTCACGTCCTTGATCCGCTGGACCGCCGCGCCGCGCATGTCGGCGCTGAACTCCTGGTCGCGGAAGACCGTCAGCCCCTCCTTCAGGCACAGCTGGAACCAGTCGCGGCAGGTGATCCGGTCGCCCGTCCAGTTGTGGAAGTATTCGTGGGCGACGACGCTCTCGATGCGCTCATAGTCGAGGTCGGTGGCGGTCGCCGGGTCAGCCAGCAGCAGCGAGGAGTTGAAGATGTTCAGCCCCTTGTTCTCCATGGCGCCGAAGTTGAAGTCGCGCACGGCGACGATCATGAAGAGGTCCAGGTCGTACTCGCGCCCGAACGCCTCCTCGTCCCACTTCATCGAGCGTTTCAGCGCATCCATGGCGTAGGTCGCGCGGCCCGCCATGCCGGGGTCGACGTAGATGCGCAGGTCCACCGTGCGGCCGCTCATGGTGACAAAGCTGTCGGCCAGCTCGTCCAGCTCACCAGCCACCAGGGCGAACAGGTAGGACGGCTTGGGGAAAGGGTCCTCCCAGACCGCGAAGTGCGCGCCGCCGGGCAGCTCGCCGCTCTCGATGAGGTTGCCGTTCGACAGCAGGCGGTGGAAGGCGCGCGGCGCCTCGATACGGACGGTGTAGCGCGACAGCACGTCCGGCCGGTCGGCGAACCAGGTGATGCGCCGAAAGCCCTCCGCCTCGCACTGGGTGCAGAACCGCCCGCCCGACATGTAGAGGCCCGACAGCGCCTTGTTCGCCTCCGGGTCGATCTCGACCTCGGTCTCCAGCGTGAAGGCGTCGGGCACGTCCGGGATGGTCAGCCACTCATCGTCGACGGTCCGCTCGTTGCCGGACAGCGCGCGCCCATCGATGGCGACCGACACGGGCTTGAGCTGCTCTCCGTTCAGCCGCAGCGGCTCGCTGTGAATGCCGTTGCGCGTCACCGTGAGCCTGGCCTTCACCCGCGTGTGGTGCGGATCGAGCAGGAAGGTGAGGTGCGTGTCCTCAATCAGGAAGGCGGGCGGGGTGTAGTCGGCGAGGCGGATCGGCTGGGGGGTGTCGGTGCGCATGAGCGCGGAATAGCCCTTCCCCCTGGATGGGGGAAGGGTTGGGATGGGGGCGGGACACTCTCCGCGTGCGCTCCGCGAAGCAGCACGCCCCGTAACCTCCTCCACCCCCATCCCCGGCCCTTCCCCCATCCAGGGGGAAGGGAGAAGTGGTGACGCCACGTCATTCTTTTCGGGGCGGATAAGAAGGTTCATGGTGGCCCCGACAAGGGAGAACCGGCGTGAATTTCGACTATTCCGACGACCAGAAGTTCCTGAAGAGCGAGGCGCGCAAGTTCCTCGAGGCGCGGTGTTCCACCGCCGTCGTGCGCGGCGTGCTCGACAACGCCGACCGCTCCTACGACGAGGCGCTTTGGAAGGGCGTCGCCGAGCAAGGCTGGCTGGGGACGGCCATTCCGGAGGAGCACGGCGGGCTGGGCCTCGGGCACGTGGAGCTCTGCGCGATCGCCGAGGAGCTGGGCCGCGCGGTGGCGCCGATCCCCTTCGCTTCGACGGTCTACTTCTTCGCCGAGGCGATCATGGCGGCGGGCTCCGACGAGCAGAAGTCGAAGTGGCTGCCGAAGGTGGCGGCCGGCGAGGTGATCGGCTGTTTCGCGACCTCGGAAGGTCCGGGCGCGGTGACGCCGGCCACGCTGCAGGCGAAGGTCGAGGGCGGCAAGCTGTCGGGGACCAAGATCCCGGTGACCGACGGCGACATCGCCGACGTGGCCATCGTGCTGGCCAATGAAGGCGGGCGGCCGGGACTGTTCATCGTCGAGCTGGGCGGCGTGCAGCGCGAGACGCTGAAGACGCTCGATCCGACGCGGGGCGTGGCCAGGATCACCTTCAACGGCGCGGCCGCCGAGCGGCTGGGCGATGCCGGCGAGGGGGTCGCCATCACCGAACAGGTCTTCGACCGCGCCGCCGTGCTCATCGCCTTCGAGCAGGTGGGCGGCGCCGACCGCTGCCTGGAGATGGCCAAGGAATACGCCATGGGCCGCTACGCCTTTGGCCGCGTCATCGCCGGCTACCAGGCGATCAAGCACAAGCTGGCCGACATGTACGTGAAGAACGAGGTCGCCCGCTCCAACGCCTACTACGGGGCCTGGGCGCTCAACACCAACGCGCCGGAGCTGCCCATCGCGGCCTCGGCGGCGCGGATCGCGGGGTCGGAGGCCTACTGGTTCGCGTCCAAGGAAAACATCCAGACCCACGGCGGCATGGGCTTCACCTGGGACGTCGACGCCCACCTCTTCTACCGCCGCTCGCGCCAGCTGGCGCTGGTCGCCGGCGCGCCGAAGGTCTGGAAGGAACGGCTGGTCAGCCAGCTGGAGCGTCGGAACGCGGCGTAAGGATTAATCCGCTCATTCCCGCGAATGCGGGAACCCAGGCTTTTTATGACGGCCAGGCGAGCGGGAAGAAGGAACACAAAACTCCTGGATCCCCGCTTTCGCGGGGACGAGCGGGAGAGGAGACGGAAATGGACTTCAACGACTCCCCCGAAGAAGCGGCCTTCCGCGAACACGCCCGCAAGTGGCTGGCCGAGAACGCCGCCCAGCACAAATCCTCGAGCGCCAACGGCCGAAAGCCCAACAGCCCCGAGCACATGGCCGCCGCCAAGGAGTGGCAGGCGCGCAAGGCGCAGGCGGGGTTCGCCTGCATCACCTGGCCCAAGGAGTGGGGCGGGGGCGGCGGCACGCCCATCCAGTCGGTCATCTTCAACCAGGAAGAAGCCAAGGCCGGTGTGAATTATGGCTACTTCACCATCGGCCTTGGCATGTGCGTGCCGACGGTCATGGCCTTCGCCGATGACGACACCAAGCAGCGCTTCGTCGGCCCGGCCGTGAAGGGCGAGGAGATCTGGTGCCAGCTGTTCTCCGAGCCCGCCGGCGGCTCGGACGTGGCGGCGGCCAGGACGCGCGCGGTCAAGGACGGCGATGAGTGGGTGATCAACGGCCAGAAGGTCTGGACCACCGGCGCCCAGTACTCCGACTACGGCATCCTGCTGGTCCGCACCGACCCTGACGTGCCCAAGCACAAGGGCCTGACCATGTTCTGGATCGACATGCACGATCCGGCCGTGGAGGTCCGCCCCATCCACCAGATGAGCGGCGGCTCGGACTTCAACGAGGTCTATTTCACCGACCTGCGGGTCAAGGACAGCCAGCGGCTGGGCGGCGTCGGCGATGGCTGGAAGGTCGCGCTGGTGACGCTGATGAACGAGCGCCTGGCGGTCGGCGGCTCGTCGGGCCCGGACTACAAGCTGGTCATGGAGCTGGCGCGGCAACTGGGCGCCACCAAGGACGACGCCCTGCGCGAGAAGCTGGCCGACTGGTACGTGGCGTCAGAGGGGCTGAAGCTGACGCGCTTTCGCACCATGACGGCGCTGTCGCGCGGTCAGACCCCGGGGCCGGAAAGCTCGATCGGCAAGATCATCGCCGCCAACCAGATGCAGGAAATGGCCAACAGCTCCATGGAGCTTCAGGACCAGTTCGGCATCATCAACGACCCGGCGGTGGCGCCGCTCGAAGCCGCCTTCCAGCAAAGCCTGATGTGGGCGCCGGGCCTGCGCATCGCCGGCGGCACCGACGAAATCCTCAAGAACATCATCGCCGAACGCGTGCTGGGCCTGCCCGGCGACGTCCGCGTGGACAAGGACGTCGCCTTCAAGGACATGCCGACGGGGCGGTGAATCGCTTGACGTAATGTGCCATTTTTGGCACAAATGAGCGCGTGGGGGAGCAACAAAAGAAGCTTCCCGCGCGCTTCTTTCAAAGCGGGCGGGGAAACGAGCCGGTCAAGGACTGGCTGATGGAGCTCGCACCCGATGACCGCAAGATCGTCGGCAAGGACATCGCAAAGGTGGAGTTCGGCTGGCCGATCGGCATGCCTTACTGCCGCTCAATGGGCGGCGGCCTTTGGGAGGTGCGCAGCAGCATCAGCAATGGGCGCATCGCCCGTGTCCTCTTTTGCATAGCGGATGGGGTGATGGTGCTGCTGCACGGCTTCATCAAGAAGACACAGAAGACGCCGGCGGCCGATCTGGAGCTCGCTCGAAAGAGAATGAAGGAACTGAGGTCATGAGTGCGCAAGAAGCCAAGGGCCGCGTCGGCTCCTCATTCGACGACTTCCTTGAGCAGCAGGGTATCCGGGAGGAGGTCGAGGACCTCGCTCTGAAGGAGATCATCGCCGATCAGTTGGCTGCGGCGATGCGCGACCGCGGGATCACCAAGTCGGCGATGGCGGAGCGGATGGGAACGAGCCGGCGGCAACTCGACCGCCTGCTCGATCCCTCCAACCCGTCGGTGACGCTGTCCACGCTCAGGCGGGCGGCGACAGCCGTTGGGCGCACCCTGAACGTGGAGCTTCGTTAGCGCCCCTTAATTGGCGTGGGACCCGCCGGGCTGGCTGACTTCTTCCAGCACGTCGCCGGACTGGGCGGGGCGGGTCTCGCGGGCCAGGTCGCCTAGCGAGACGATGCCGATCAGGTTGTGGTCGCGGTCGAGGACCGGCAGGCGGCGGATCTGGCTGGCGGCCATCTTGTCGCCGACCTCGATCAGGTCATCGTCCTCGAAGCAGTATTCGACGCCTTCGCTCATCACCTGGGTGACGGTGCTGTCGGGGCCGCAGTCCTTGGCAAGGCCCCGCACGACGATGTCGCGATCGGTGACCATGCCCAGCAGGCGCTTGCCGTCGCAGACGGGCAGGGAGCCCGCGTCGATCCTGGCCATCGTCTGCGCGGCTTCGCGCAGCGTGCATTCGGGCGGTGCGACGGTGACGTCGCGGCTCATGATGTCGGCGATTCTCATGGCGCATCTCCAGTTGGGGTGGACCCGATAGAACCGTTGAGCGAGGCGGGTGTTCCGGCATCGCGCCTTGTCATAAAAGCTTTACGCACCGAGACGCCGATCTGTGACAGTACCGTGACTGATCGATGACGAATCTGCCGCTGGGGACGATCCGATGCTGAGCTGGTTTCAGGCCCTGATGCCCAAGGAAGGCCGCTTCTTCGAGATGTGGAGCCGCCATACGGCCACCCTGGTCAACGGAGCCGACGCTCTTCGCCAGCTGCTCAACGGCGGCCCGGACGTGCCGAAGTGGTGCGAGGAGGTCGCCAGGTTCGAGGATCAGGCCGACGACATCACCCGCGAGGTGCTCACCGAGGTCGGCCGCACCTTCATCACCCCCTTCGACCGGGGCGACATCAAGAACCTGACCACCACCCTCGATGACGCCATCGACCAGATGCAGAAGACGGCCAAGGCGGTCACCCTGTTCGAGCAGCGCGAGTTCGCCGACGAGATGCGCCAGATGGCCGACATCATCGTGCGCACCTCGCACCTGACCGTGGAGCTGGTCGGGCTGCTCTCCAGCCTGCGCAAGAACTCAAAGCGGATCACCGACCTGGCGCGGGAGATCACCGCTCTCGAGGAGGAGGCCGACCTCCTCTACGACGCCGGCATGAAGAACCTGTTCCTCAAGGCCCGCGCCGGCAATCCGCTGGACTACATCGTCGGGGCCGAGATCTACGACCACCTGGAGAAGGTGGTGGACCGGTTCGAGGACGTGGCCAATCGCGTCTCGACCATCCTCATCGAGCACATCTAGGCGAAGGGCCCGAACGTGGACCCCTTCATCATCCTGGTCTTCCTGGTCGTCGTCGCGCTCGCCTTCGACTTCCTCAACGGCCTGCACGACGCGGCCAACTCCATCGCCACCATCGTCTCGACGCGGGTGCTGCCGCCTCAGCTCGCCGTCTTCTGGGCCGCCTTCTTCAACTTCATCGCCTTCCTGGTGTTCGGGCTGCACGTGGCCAACACCATCGGCAAGGGGCTGGTGGACCCGGCCATCGTCTCGGACGCGGTGATCTTCGGGGCGCTGATGGGCGCGATCAGCTGGAACATCATCACCTGGCTGGCGGGCATTCCCTCGTCGAGCTCCCACGCGCTGATCGGCGGGCTGATCGGCGCGGCGGTGACCAAGGCGGGCTTCAGCGCGGTCATCTGGAAGGGTTTCAGCAAGACCGCCGTCGCCATCGTCGGCTCGCCGTTCATGGGCTTCCTGCTGGCGCTCCTGCTGGTGCTGATCGTCTCGTGGCTCTTCGTGCGGTCCAGCCCGCAGTTCGGCGACAAGGTGTTCCGACGCCTGCAGTTCGTCTCCGCCTCGCTCTACAGCCTGGGCCACGGCGGCAACGACGCGCAAAAGACGATGGGCATCATCATGGCCCTGCTGGTTTCGCGCGGACAGATCGGGGCCGAGGACGGCGTGCCCTTCTGGGTGGTCATCAGCTGCCAGGCGGCGATGGGCCTTGGCACCCTGATGGGGGGCTGGCGCATTGTTCACACCATGGGATCGAAGATCACGCGCCTGTCGCCGATGCAGGGCTTCTGCGCCGAGACGGGCGGAGCCATCACCCTGTTCATGGCGACCTACCTCGGCATCCCCGTCTCCACCACCCACACCATCACCGGCGCCATCGTCGGGGTCGGCGCCGCGCGCCGCGCCTCGGCCGTGCGCTGGAACATCGCCAGCCGCATCGTGGTGGCCTGGGTGGTGACCATCCCGGCCGCGGCGGGCATGGCGGCGGCCTTCTACTGGCTCGGCCGCCTGCTGGGGCTCTAGCGTGGGCAAGGGCGCCGTCCAGTACGGAGCTCTGCCCTGGCGGCGCGGGCCGGACGGCGCGGTGGAGGTGCTGATGATCACCACCCGCACCACCGGCCGCTGGATCATCCCCAAGGGCTGGCCGATAGCGGACCGCGCGCCTCACGAAGCCGCCGCGCAGGAAGCCTGGGAAGAGGCCGGCGTTCGCGGCGAGATGGGCGCCGAGGCCATCGGCGCCTACGGCTACGACAAGCTCAAGAAGGACGGCGCGGTGAAGCGCCTGCGGGTCGACGTGTTTCCCCTCGCCGTCGCCCAAGAAGCTCCCGACTGGCCCGAAGCGCCCGAGCGCGAACGCCGCTGGTTCGCCCAGGAAGAGGCGGCCGCCATCGCCGGCGAGCCCGAACTGGCCACCCTGCTGCGCGGCTTTACGCCCTAGCGTCCTTGGCAAGGCGCGTCCGCGCCGCTACATCCCGCCCGACCTTTTCCTCACATCCAAGCGAGACGCGCGACCCCATGGCCGCTCAATACATTTTCCAGATGCAGGGCCTGACGAAGACCTTCCCCGGGGGGAAGAAGATCTTCGAGAACATCTGGCTCAGCTTCTATCCCGACGCCAAGATCGGCGTGGTCGGCGTCAACGGCTCGGGCAAGTCGACCCTGCTCAAGATCATGGCCGGCATCGACACCGAGTTCTCCGGCGAGGCCAAGGCCGCCGACGGCGTCAAGCGCGGCTATCTGGAGCAGGAGCCGCACCTCGATCCCAACCTGAACGTGCGCGAGAACGTCGTCGCCTGGTGCGAGGAGAAGAAGCTCCTCGACCGCTACAACGCCATCGCCGCGGAGCTCGGCGAAAACTACACCGATGAGCTGATGGAGGAGATGACCACCCTCCAGGAGCAGATCGACGCCCAGGACATCTGGGACATCGACAGCCGCGTCGAGATGGCCATGGACGCCCTGCGCTGTCCGCCGGACGAGGCGGGCGTCGAGAAGCTGTCGGGCGGTGAAAAGCGCCGCGTGGCGCTGGCGCGCCTGCTGCTCTCCAAGCCCGACATGCTGCTGCTCGACGAGCCGACCAACCACCTGGACGCCGAGAGCGTGGCCTGGCTGCAGCACCACCTGGAGGCCTTCCCCGGCTGCGTGATCCTCGTCACCCACGACCGCTACTTCCTCGATCAGGTCACCAAGTGGACGCTCGAGCTCGACCGCGGCAAGGGGCACCCGCACGAGGGCAACTATTCCTCCTGGCTGGAGGCCAAGACCAAGCGCGTCATCCAGGAGCAGTCGGAATCCGAAGCCCGCCAGCGCGCCATGAAGCGTGAGCTGGAGTGGGTGCGCGCCGGCGCCAAGGCGCGCCAGGCCAAGTCCAAGGCCCGTCTCGCCGCCTACGACGAGATGGTCCGCGAGCAGGAAAACAGCCGCCAGGCCCAGACCTTCGCCACCATCCAGATCCCGCCCGGCCCGCGCCTCGGCAACCTGGTGCTGGAGGTCGAGGGGCTGGAGAAGGAGTACGGCGAAAAAGTCCTGTTCAAGGACCTTACCTTCAAGCTGCCGCCCAACGGCATCGTCGGCGTCAT
This sequence comes from Caulobacteraceae bacterium, assembly GCA_036376035.1. Lineage (GTDB taxonomy): Bacteria > Pseudomonadota > Alphaproteobacteria > Caulobacterales > Caulobacteraceae > Caulobacter. The sequence goes on from DASVBC010000045.1 coordinate 44,794, forward strand.
CGGCCCCAACGGCGCCGGCAAGTCCACCCTGTTCAAGCTGATCACCGGCCAGGAGCAGCCCGACGCCGGCACGATCAAGGTCGGCGAGACGGTCAAGCTCGCCTACGTCGACCAGTCGCGCGACGACCTCAATCCCAACCACACCGTCTGGGAGGCCATCAGCGGCGGCACCGACGTGATGATGGTCGGCAAGCGCGAGATCAACAGCCGCGCCTACGTCGGCTCATTCAACTTCAAGGGCGGCGACCAGCAGAAGAAGGTCGGCCAGCTGTCCGGCGGTGAGCGCAACCGCGTGCACCTGGCCAAGACGCTGGCCTCCGGCGGCAACCTGATCCTGCTCGACGAGCCGACCAACGACCTCGACATCGAGACGCTGCAGAACCTGGAAGAGGCGCTGGAAGGCTTCGCCGGCTGCGCCGTGGTCATCAGCCACGACCGCTGGTTCCTGGACCGCCTCGCCACCCACATCCTCGCCTTCGAAGGCGACAGCCACGTGGAGTGGTTCGAGGGCAACTTCGAAATGTACGAGGAAGACAAGAAGCGCCGCCTCGGCGCCGACAGCCTCATCCCCCACCGCATCAAGTTCCAGAAGTTCGCGCGGTAGGTTATGGTGCGGCCATGAGCGAGCTTTTGGACCGCATCACGATTGAAGAAGGCAAGTGCGGCGGACGCCCGTGCATTCGCGGCATGCGCATTCGTGTCATCGATATTCTCGAGATGCTCGCCGGCGGTATGACCCCGGACGAAATTATCGAGGACTTCGACGAACTGGAGCTCGAAGACATCCAGGCGAGCCTGACATACGCGGCTCGTGAGCTGGACCATCCCGCCGTGGTGGTCTCCGCCGCTTGAGGTTTCTGCTCGACCAGCATCTGCCGGCGTCGATGATCGCTGTGCTCCAGGAGCTCGGCCACGAAGCTCTTCATGTGAAGCACCTGCAAATGATGCAGGCGTCAGACGTGGAGATTTGGCAGCGGGCGAAGGTGCTTGAGGCGGTGATGGTCACAAAGGACGTGGATTTCATCACGCTTGCAGCCTCTGACCCGGCGGGTCCGAAGGTCGTCCGAATACGGCTCGGCAACTGTCCCAACCGCGTCCTATTCGAGCGCGTCCGTGTCGCTTGGCCAAGTGTCGTCGAGCGATTGCAGGTGCTCTCAGCGAGAGTCATCGACATCAGATGAAACCCACCGTCCTGCTCTCGCACGAGATGCTGGCGGCGCTCGAAGGGGCGCTTTCGGGGTCCTATGAGGTGCTCAAGCGGTGGGAGACGCCGGACCTCTCGGACGTCCAGGCCATCGTCCATGCGGGCGAGTTCGTGCTGGAGCCGGCGTTCCTGGCGACGATGCCCAGGCTTGGCCTGATCGCCTGCGTCAGCGTCGGCTACGACGGCGTTCCGGTGGACTGGTGCGCCGAGCATGGGGTCGCGGTGACTCACTCGGTCGGCATCAACGCCGACGACGTGGCCGACGTGGCGGTGGGATCGCTGATCGGGGTGTGGCGCGGGCTGTTCGAGGGCGACCGACGGTTGCGGGAGGGGCGCTGGACGCACGCCGACCGCATGCGGCCCCGGCCCTCGCTGAAGGGCAAGAAGGTCGGCATCGTCGGCCTTGGCCACATCGGCGAGGCGGTGGCGCGGCGCGTCGAGGCCATGGGCATGGTCGTGAGCTGGTGGGGACCTCGGCCAAAGGAGGCGCGCTGGCCGCGCGCCGACAGCCTTCTCCAACTCGCGCAAAGCAGCGATGTGCTGGCGGTCTGCTGCAAGGCCGACGCCTCCAACCGCCGCCTGATCTCCCGCGAGGTGATCGCGGCGCTGGGGCCCAGGGGCTGCCTGGTCAATGTCTCGCGCGGCTCGGTCGTCGATGAGGACGCCCTGATCGCGGCGCTCAAGGACGGCCGCCTCGGCATGGCCGCTCTGGACGTGTTCGAGACCGAGCCGACGCCCGCCGGGCGGTGGGCCGACGTGCCCAACACCGTGCTGACGCCGCACATGGCGGGCGGCACGCTCGAATCGATTCCGCTGATGGTCGGCCAGACGCTGGAGAACCTGCGGCGCTTCTTCGCCGGCGAGCCCCTGGCCACGCCCGTCCAGGCATAGAAAAGGGGCGAGCCGTCGGGAGCTCGCCCCTTTGCCTTCGCGGCCAGGGCCGCTCAGGAATAGCGTCTTAGGAAGCGGTGGCTTCCGGAGCCGGAGCAGCTTCAGCCGGAGCGGCGTCGGCGGCCGGGGTCACTTCCGGAGCAGCTTCTTCAGCGGCCGGAGCAGCAGCTTCGGCGGCCGGGGCGGCTTCAGCGGCCGGAGCGGCGGCGTCGGCGGCCGGAGCAGCGGCTTCAGCAGCCGGAGCAGCAGCGGCGGCGGGCGCCTCGTCGGCGAAAGCCGGCGCGGCAAAGGCAAGGGCGGCCGAAGCGCCCAGCAGGATGGTCTTGAAGGTCATAGGAGTTCCCCACGCTAATGACCCGCGCTGGTGCGACGGGCGGTCGCAGATTGAGGTCAAATAAGGCCAAAATGTGGCAACTTGACCGTTCTTATTGACATTACTGTGGATAGCGCCCGGACTTGACATAAAGACATAAGGATATCTTTATATGCCCATGACGCTGAGCTCGGCCCAGGCGGTGGAGATTTTGCGCGCGGCGGGCGAGCCCACGCGCTTGCGCATTCTTGCCCTGCTGGCCGTCGAGGAACTGAGCGTCCTCGAGCTGTGCCGCATTCTGGACCAGAGCCAGCCGCGTGTCTCCCGTCACCTGAAACTGCTGGCCGAGGCGGGACTGGTGGAGCGATTCCCGGACGGCGCCTGGGTCTTCTACCGCCTCGCCGCGCGCGGACCGGGGCGCCAGCTGGTCGAGCAGGCGCTGGACCTCATCGATCCCGCCGATCCGGTGGGCCGCCGCGACGCCGAACGCCTGACCGCCATCCACGGCGAGCGGGCGGGGGAGGCGGCCAGCTACTTCGCCCGCAACGCCGCCCGCTGGGACGAAATCCGCTCTTTCCACGTCGCCGAGGACGAGGTCGAGGCGGCGGTGGTCAAGGCGGCGGGCGCGAGGCCGGTGGAACGCCTCGTCGATCTCGGCGCCGGCACCGGCCGCATGCTGACCCTGCTGGGCGCGAAGGCCAAGACCTGCCTGGGTCTGGATCTGTCGCAACAGATGCTCAACATCGCCCGCAGCCACACCCAGGCGGCGGGGCTGAACGCCGAGCTGCGCCACGGCGACATCTTCGCCACCCGCCTGCCGGACGCTTGCGCCGACCTGGTGACGGTCCACCAGGTGCTGCACTACCTCTCCGACCCGGCCGCGGCGGTGGCCGAGGCCGCGCGGCTCGTCGCGCCCGGCGGTCAGCTGCTGATCGTCGATTTCGCGCCCCATGCGCTGGAGGTTCTGCGAGAGCAGCACCAGCACCGCCGGCTCGGCTTCTCCGACGAGGAGATGGTCCGCTGGCTCGCCGCCGCGGGCCTGGAAGGCAAGGTCGCCGACACCCTGCCGCCGACGGACGGGCAGGGGCTGACCGTCAAGATCTGGACCGGCCGCCGCAAGGCCGCCGAGAAGAAGAGCGCCGCATGAACGCCCCCATCTCAGCCCTGGGCCCCGTCGCCAGAGCCGGCGAGCGCGAGCAGCGCCGCCTGAATGTGTCCTTCGAGTTCTCCCCGCCCAAGACGCCCGAGGCGGAGGAGAAGCTGTGGGCCTGCATCGGCCGCCTCGCGCCCCTCGACCCGTCGTTCGTGTCGGTGACCTACGGCGCCGGCGGCTCGACGCGCGAGCGCACCCACCGCACCGTCAAGCGCATGCTCGACGAGACGAGCCTGCGCCCCGCCGCCCACCTGACCTGCGTCGGCGCCACGCGCGAGGAGGTGGACGCCGTCATCCAGGACTATTGGGACAGCGGCATCCGCCACATCGTGGCCCTGCGCGGCGACCCGCCCGGCAGCCTTGGCGGCGCCTATGAGCCGCCCGCCGACGGCTACGCCAACGCCACCGAGCTGACGGCCGCCATCGCCCGCATCGCGCCGTTCGAGATCTCCGTCGGCCTCTATCCGCAGGTCCACCCCGAGAGCCCGGGCGCGCAGCACGACATCGATGTCCTCAAGGCCAAGGTGGACGCCGGCGCCACGCGCGCCATCACCCAGTTCTTCTTCGACATCGACGCCTTCCTTCGCTTCATGGAACAGGTCCGCAAAGCCGGCGTCACGATCCCGATCTCGCCGGGCATCATGCCGGTGTCGAACTACAAGGGGCTGGTCAAGATGGCGGGCCCCTGCGGCATCCCGGTGCCGGGCTGGCTGACCAACCTGTTCGAAGGCCTCGACGACGACCCCGAGACCCGCAAGCTGATCGCCTGCTCGGTCGCCGCCGAAATGTGCGCGCGGCTGGAGGAGGAGGGCTTCTCCGACTTCCACTTCTACACCCTCAACCGCGCCGACCTCGTCTACGCCATCTGCCGGGTGCTCGGCGTGCGCGAGAAGGAGGCCGCGGCATGAGGCGTTTTTCAGAACCCTTCCCCCTCAATGGGGGAAGGGCAGGGTTGGGGGTGAGTGCAGGGTGGTTGGGTGAGGAGCGCTCGTTGGCTCTGAGCCCACCTCCGCCTACCCGTCATCTCAGCGGCCACACCCCCACCCAACCCTCCCCCATCGAGGGGGAGGGCGGAGGACAACCATGACCCGCCAGGAACGCATCGAGGCGCTCAAGCGCGCGGCGGCTGAGCGCATCCTCATCCTCGACGGCTCCTGGGGCGTGATGATCCAGAGGAAGGGCCTGACCGAAGCCGACTTCCGGGGCGAGCGCTTCGCCCGGCACGACGGCCAGATGAAGGGCAACAACGACATCCTGTGCCTGACGCGGCCGGACATCGTGGCGGGCCTGCACGACGCCTATTTCGAGGCCGGCGCCGACATTTCCGAGACCAACACCTTCTCGGCCACCACCATCGCCCAGGACGACTACGCCCTGGACGCCGAGGCGGTGCGCGACATCAACCTCGCCGGCGCGCGCCTGGCCCGCGAGGCCGCCGACCGCTGGACGGCGAAGGAGCCGCACAAGCCCCGCTTCGTCGCCGGCTCGATCGGGCCGCTGAACAAGATGCTGTCCATGTCCTCGGACGTGAACGACCCCGGCGCCCGCACCGTCACCTTCGACGAGGTCTATGAGGCCTACCGCCAGCAGGTGGCGGCGCTGCACGAGGGCGGCGTGGATCTGTTCCTGATCGAGACCATCACCGACACCCTGAACTGCAAGGCGGCGATCAAGGCCATCCTCGACCTCCAGGACGAGGGCCATGAGCCGCTGCCGATCTGGATTTCGGGGACGATCACCGACCGCTCGGGCCGCACGCTGTCGGGCCAGACGGTCGAGGCGTTCTGGAACAGCGTGCGGCACGCGAGGCCCTTCGCCATCGGCCTCAACTGCGCGCTCGGCGCCGACCTGATGCGCCCGCACATCGCCGAGCTGGCGCGCATCGCCGACACCCTGGTGGCGGCCTACCCGAACGCGGGCCTGCCCAACGCCATGGGCCAGTACGACGAGCAGCCGCACGAGACCGCCTGCATGCTGCACGAGTGGGCGGAAAGCGGCATCGTCAACATCCTCGGCGGCTGCTGCGGCACGACGCCGGACCACATCCGCCACGTGGCCGAAAGCGTCGCGGGCGTGAGGCCGCGCGCGGTAGCCGAGCGCGCGCCGGCCATGCGGCTGGCGGGGCTTGAGGCGTTCGAGTTAGCCTGATGCCCCTTCACCACACCGCCGTCATCCCAGGCCTTGTGCCTGGGACCCAGACACGCTGGCGCGCCAGGCTCAGCCTGTGCGTTGGCCAATGGGCCAGCTGCCCACCGAACGCCTCGATTCTGGGTCCTCGGCACAAGGCCGAGGATGACGGGGCGTGGGTATGACGCGGCTCAGTGATGTGGAAACCGAGCAGCTGCGCGATATCCGCTCGCGGCTGAACCGCGTGCCGAAGGGCCAGCTCGGCGACAAGTCCGTGGGGCCGCTCAGCAAGGGCTTCTTCGACGTGTGCGAGCGCACCTTCGGCGGCGCCCCGGCCGAGCTGCGGCGCGAGGTCGCCGAGCTGGCGGCGCTGAAGGCCGCCGATCCCGCCGCCTTCCGCAAGGCCTTCGACGCCGGTGCGCTACAGGCCATCGTCACCCGCCGCCTCGTGATCGGCGGCCGAGAGCGTTCGAGTGAGGAACTGACTTGAGACCCGTCTTCGTCAACATCGGTGAGCGGACCAACGTCACCGGCTCGGCCAAATTCAAGAAGCTGGTGGTCGAGGGGGACTACGCCGCCGCCCTGTCCGTTGCGCGCCAGCAGGTCGAGGCGG
>DASVBC010000046.1:0-9714 GCA_036376035.1 Caulobacteraceae bacterium
CCGGCTGATGCTGGACGAGGGGCGGCTGAAAGGGGTGGCCGACGCGGTCGCCCAGATCGCCGACATTCCCGATCCGCTGGGCGTCGAGACGGCGCGGTGGACGCGGCCCAACGGGCTGGACATCGCCCGGGTCCGCACACCCATCGGCGTCATCGCCATCATCTATGAGAGCCGGCCGAACGTGACGGCGGATGCTGCGGCGCTGTGCATCCGGTCCGGCAACGCGGTGATCCTGCGCGGCGGGTCGGAGTGCCTGCAGTCCAACCTCGCTATCCACGCGGCGGTGGAAAAGGGGCTCAAGGCGGCCGGGCTGCCCGCCGCCTGCGTGCAGATCGTGCGTACGCCTGACCGGGCGGCGGTCGGCATGATGCTCGGCGGCCTCGACCGCACCATCGACCTGATCATCCCGCGCGGCGGCAAGAGCCTGGTGGCGCGGGTGCAGGCGGAAGCGCGGGCGCCGGTTCTGGGGCACCTCGAGGGCCTGTGCCACACCTTCATCCACGCCGCCGCCGATCCGGACAAGGCGCAAGCCATCGCCGTGAACGCCAAGATGCGGCGGGTGTCGATCTGCGGCGCCACCGAGACGCTGCTGGTCGACCGGGCGGGGGCGGACAAGCTGCTGCCGCTGGCGGCGCGGGCGCTCAAGGCGGCGGGCTGCGAGCTGCGCGGCGACGAGGCGGCGCGGGCTCTCTTCCCCATGGAAGCGGCGAGCGAGGCCGACTGGACCTGCGAATACCTGGCGCCGATCATCGCCGTGGCGGTGGTGGACGGCGTCGAGGGGGCGGCGGCGCATATCGCCAGGTATGGCTCGGGCCATACCGATTGCATCGTCACCGAAGACGGCGGCGCCGCCGAGCGGTTCATCGCGCTGGTGGACAGCGCCATCGTGCTGGTCAACGCCTCGACCCAGTTCGCAGACGGCGGTGAGTTCGGCTTCGGCGCCGAGATCGGCATCGCCACCGACAAGCTGCATGCGCGAGGCCCGGTGGGGGCCGAACAGCTGACGACCTTCAAATATGTGGTCCGCGGGACCGGCCAGACGCGTCCCTGAGGCGGGGCGCCCCGGCGCGCTCCGGCTCGGAGTCTCGCTTAAGCGCGGCATGCGCGTCGGCCTGTTCGGCGGCTCGTTCAATCCCGCGCACGACGGGCACGCCCATGTCGCGGAGACGGCGCTGATACGGCTGGGGCTGGACCGGGTGATATGGCTGGTCTCCCCCGGCAATCCGCTGAAGGACGCGCCGAGCTCGCTCGACAAGCGGCTGGAGGGCGTGCGGGCCTTTGCGCGCGGGCCGGGGATGACCGTATCGGACGCCGAGGCGCGGCTCGGCACACGCTATAGCCTCGACACCATCCGCCTGCTCAAGGCCCGCCATCCCGGCGTGCGGTTCGTGTGGGTGGTGGGCGCCGACAGCCTGGCGAGCTTCCACCGCTGGAAGGGCTGGACGGAGATTTTCGCCGAAGCGCCCATCGCCGTGGTGGCGCGGCCGGGCGCCGAGAAGGCGCTGACCTCGCCGGCGGCGCGGCGGTTTGCGCGGGCGCGGGTGGCGCCGGCCGCGCTCGCGACCGCCAGCCCCCCCGCCTGGGCATGGATTTCGGCGCCTCTCAACTTCACCTCGTCGACGGCGCTTCGGGAACGGCTGGCGAGCGCGCGCCGTTAGCGTCGACGATCCCCCTCACCACGGCGGGAACTCCGTGCTAGGGTGATCGCCTTGCGAGGTCACCAAAGGAGTACTCCGCTGAATCGCGAGTTGGCGCCGAGCGCCCCCGACCAGGCTCAAGCCCGGTCCCTTGAAGAAGTCATCCTGGCCAAGCTGGACGACGATCAGGCCCAGGACATTGTTTCCATCGATCTTCGCGGCAAGAGCCCGGTCGCCGATGCCTTGATCATCGCGTCCGGCCGCTCGCACCGCCATGTGGGCGCCATCGCCGACCACATCCTGCGCGCCCTGAAGGACGTGGGCGTGGGCAAGGCGCGCGTCGAGGGCCTGCCGCATTGCGACTGGGTCCTGATCGACGCGGGCGATGTGATCGTCCACCTGTTCAGGCCCGAGGTCAGGTCCTTCTACAACATCGAGAAGATCTGGTCGGTCGAGCCGCCGGTGCGGGTCACCGCGAACTGAAGATCACGCTGCTGACAGTCGGAAAGCTCGGGCGGTCTGTGGAAGCGCAGCTCGCCCGCGACTATGCCGAGCGCGCCACGGCTTCGGGCCGGGCGCTGGGGCTTGGGCCGGTCGAGGTCGTCGAGGTCGAGGCGAGGAAGCCCGGCAAGGCGGCGGAGGCCGAGGTGATCCTGCCCCACCTGGACGGCGCCCACGTCATCGCCTGTGACGAGCACGGCAAGGTCCGCACCTCCCGCGATTTCGCCGCTTACATCGGCAAGCTGCGCGACGACGGCGTCCGCAAGCTGGTGCTCATCATCGGCGGGGCGGACGGGCTGGACGGCGCCCTCCTCGACAAAGCCAGCGAGACCCTCGCCTTCGGACCGCAGACCTGGCCGCATGCGCTGGCGCGGGTGATGCTGGCCGAGCAGGTGTATCGGGCCGTGACCATCCTTTCGGGCTCGCCCTACCACCGCGACTAGGGCAACTTGGCCCCATGGGCCGCCTGACCGCCATCGCCGCAGCCGCCCTCGCCGTGCCGCTGATCGGCGCCGCCGAGGAGCCGGCCAGCGCGCCGGACCTGCGCCCGGCCATCGGCGTCAACGCCACGGCCCGCCAGGAGATCGAGGACCTGCGCGCCGAACTCGCCCGCATCGCCGCCTCCGGCCCCCGCAACACCGCCGAGATCGCCGCCGCCAAGGCGCAGCTGCAGCAGCTGAACGTCAGGGAGACGCAGCTGTCGGCAAGGCTCGGCGCCGACCGCAATCGCCTCGCCCGCCTGCTCTCGGCCCTGCAGCTCTTTCGCCGATCGCCGCCGCCCGCTCTGCTGGTCAGCCCGGACGACGCCAAGGACGCGGTGCGCGCCGTCATCCTCATCCGCGCCATGACGCCGGAGCTGGAGCGCCGGGCGCTGGCATTGGCCGACGAAGCCAAGGCCATGGCCGCCCTGCGCCGCGAAGCCGCCGCCGCCAGCGCCGACCTGTTCACCGCCGAAAGCCGCATGGCCGAGCAGCGCGCCGACATCGAACGCCTGCTGGAGGGCGCGCAGGGCGACCAGCTCTTCGCCCGCTCGCCCGGCGCGATGGTGACGACCCTGGCGCCGAGCTCCCCCGGCGGCGTGCTGGCGCGGCTGGTTTCGCCGGTCCCCGGACCCATCATCCGCCCGTTCGGCTCCGAGACGGCGAGCGGCGGCCGCGCGCCGGGGGTCACCTTCAAGGCGCAGTCCGGCGCGCCGGTGCGCTCGCCCGCCGACGGCACGGTGGAGTTCGTCGCCCCGGTGGCCGGCTGGGGCGTGGTTTTGATCCTGCGAAGCGGCGGATCGCACCACATCGTGCTCGGCGGCCTTGGAGAAGCCACAGTGGCGCCCGGACAATCGGTCGCGTCCGGAGAGACTGTCGGCAAGGCCGCCGAGGGTGGAAAGTCGGGCGCGGAGCTCTATCTGGAGGTTCGGGAGGGCGGCGCGCCGGTGGATCCGGCTCGTTGGCTAACCGGGGCTTCACGCAAAGCGGCGATAGGGTAGTCTAGGCAAGCCCTGGCGGGGGCGTCAGATCGCGCGGCGCGACAATCGCCGCAAAGGAGCGTTGGGCGGCGTATGCGCAAGTATCTACTCATTGGCGTTTCGGCTTTCGTGCTCGGCGCCGGGTCCATGGCCTATGTGAGCCAGGCGGCGCAGGCGACCGCCGCGCCGAGGGCCAAGACCTACCGCATGCTGGAGCTGTTCGGCGACGTGCTCGATATCGTCGACCGCCAGTATGTGGCGCAGGTCGATGACTCCAAGCTGATCGAGTCGGCGCTGGACGGCATGCTGACCTCGCTCGACCCGCACTCGGGCTACCTGTCCCCTGAGAACTTCCAGGAGATGCAGGACACCACCCGCGGCGAGTACGGCGGGCTCGGCATCGAGATCACCAGCGAAGACGGGGTGGTGAAGATCATCTCGCCGATGGACGACACCCCGGCCTCGCGCGCCGGCATCCAGGCGGGCGACTACATCACCGCCGTCAACGGCGAGAGCGTGCTTGGCATGCCCGTCGCCGAAGCGGTCAAGCAGATGCGCGGCCGGGTGGGCGAGACCGTCACCCTGACCATCGCCCGCGAAAAGGCCGAGCCCTTCGACGTCAAGCTGGTGCGCGAGGTCATCAAGCCCAAGGCCGCCACCGCGCGGATGGAGGGCGACTATGGGTACGTGCGGCTGGCCAGCTTCAACGAGAAGGCCACCGACGAGGTCATGGCCGCGGTCCAGGGGCTGAAGGCCAAGAACCCGCACATGAAGGGGCTGGTCTTCGACCTGCGCAACAACCCCGGCGGCCTGCTCGACCAGGCGGTCGGCGTGGCGGACCTGTTCCTGGAAGGCGGCGAGGTCGTCTCGCAGCGCGGGCGCGACCCGCGCGACATCGAGCGCTACAACGCCCGGCCCGGCGACATCCTGAACGGCCTGCCGATCGTGGTGCTGGTCAACACCGGCTCGGCCTCGGCGGCGGAGATCGTCGCCGGCGCCCTGCAGGACCGCAAGCGCGCCGAGATCGTCGGCCTGACCACCTTCGGCAAGGGCTCGGTGCAGACCGTCATTCCGCTGCCGAGCAGCACGGGCGGGGCCTTGAAGCTGACGACCGCGCGCTACTACACGCCGTCTGGCCGCTCGATCCAGAAGACCGGCATCGAGCCGGACCTGGAGGTCGCCGCCAGCCGCGAGCAGGCCGAGCTGATCGCCTCGCGCTCCTTCCAGTTCAGCGAGGCGAGCTTCCGCAACGCCCTGAACGCCGAGGAAGGCAAGAGCCGCCGCGGCGCCCATGAGCCGGCCGAAGCGCCGCCGGCGAGCTTCGACGAGAAGGGCGACTTCCAGCTGAGCCGCGCCATCGACGTGCTCAAGCACGGCGGCGTCGCCGGCACGCCGAAGATGCCCAAGCCGACAGCGCGCCTGGCCGAAGCGACGCCGAAGGCCGCGTCCAAGGTCGATCCGAAGAAGTAGCCTTGGACTTCCCGCAGCACCGGCCAAACGTCGGGGTGGTCCTGTTCCACCCTGACGGCCGCGTCTGGTATGGCCGCCGCGCCGGCGTGCCCGGCCCCCACCACTGGCAGTTTCCGCAAGGCGGGGTCGACGAGGGCGAGGACCTCTATGCCGCCGCCCTGCGCGAGCTGGAGGAGGAAACCGGCGTCACCTCGGTCGAGCTTCTGGGGCGGACGCAGGGGTGGATCGCCTACGATTTCCCGGACCCGTCGGCGGGTGAGAAGGCCGCGCGCGGCTGGAAGGGCCAGAAGCAGGCGTGGTTCGCGCTGCGCTTTACCGGCGACGAGGGCGAAATCCGGCTGGACCACCATGAGGAGGTGGAGTTCGACGCCTGGCGCTGGGGGCATCTCGACGAGGCGCCCGAACTGATCATACCCTTCAAGCGCGCCGCCTATGAGAAGGTCGTCCAGGCCTTCCGCCAGTTCGCGGCCTAGGGAAGGGGCTTTGATGTCCAGGACAATCCTGATGATCCACGGCGTGGGCTCTTCGGCCGACGCCTTCTCCAAGCTGGCGCCGGCGTTCCGCGAAAAGGGCTGGAAGGTCGTGACGCCGACCCTGCGCGATGAGCTGCGGCCCCACGAAAACCCGCCGGCTGAGCTGAACAAGGTTTCGCTGGCCGACTATGTGGATGACGCGGCCAAGATCGCGCGGGCCATCGCGGCCGAGGACGGCGCGGCGCCGGTGGTGTTCGGCCACTCGATGGGCGGCATGATCGCCCAGAAACTGGCCGAAGCCGGGCTGACGTCGGGCGCGGTGCTGATCACACCCGCTTCCCCCGCCGGGGCGCGGGCGGGCCGGGCGCTGGCCCAGGCGGTGACCTTCGCCAACATCCTGTTCTCCGGAAAGCCGGAGATGCGCCCGCACCGCATCTGGAAGACGGGCTTCACCTGGGGCGTGCTGAACCGGGTTGCGAAATCCAGACACGAGGCCCTGTGGAAGCAGAACCGCTATGACAGCGGCCGGGTGCTGGCCGACCTCGCCTATCCCGACGAGGACCCCAACCGCACCTGCCATGTCGACGAGACGAAGGTGAAGGTCCCGATGCTGGTCATCGGCGGGGCGCTGGACCGCACCACCCCCATCGCCGACGTGCGGCTGTGCGCGGCCAAGTACGCCAGGGTCGGCGGCGAGTACCGCGAGTATCCGAAGAACGCCCACTGGATCGTCGACGAGCCCGGCACCGACCGCGTCATCGCCGACATCGCCGCCTGGATGCAGGCCAAGGGCCTCAGTCCCAGGGCCGCCAAGACCGCCGCCCCGAAGGCCAAGGCGAAGGCCCCTGCGAAGAAGCCGGCTCCCGCCAAGGCCAAGGCTCCGCCGAAAGCGGCGGCCAAGCCCAAGGCGGCTCCGGCGAAGAAGGCCGCGGCGCCGAAGAAGGCGGCCGCCAAGCCGAAGTCCAAGCCCAAGGCCTAAGCGCTGGCATGGGAACGCATCTGGGTTAGGCTGCGCTTGGGGAAGGCGGCGCTCTCGATTCGCCGCGCGTCAAAGGACCTTTCATGAGCGCACCCGTCGTCATGGTGCACGGCGCATTTTGCGGCGGCTGGGTGTTCGAGCGCTTTCGCCGGCCGTTCGAGAAGGCCGGGCACAAGGTCCTGACGCCCGATCTTCCAGGTCACGAAAAGGGCGGCCGCGTCGCCGGTCAGTCGATGAGCGACTACGCCCGCGAGGTGGCCGACCTTTGTGACGCGCAAGCAGAGCCGCCGATCCTGATTGGCCACTCGATGGGCGGGCTCGTCGCCCAGCTGGCGGCGGCGCGGACCAAGGTGTCGGCGCTGGTGCTGCTGGCCCCCTCGCCGCCCTGGGGCGTGGCGTCCTCCTCCATGGAGGAGGCGATCAGCGCCATGAGCCTCTATGCGCTCGGCCCCTACTGGATGCAGGCCATCGACCCCGACTATGCGCTGGCCAAGCTCTACAGCCTCGACCGCATCGACCGCGACGCGCGGAAGGCCATCTTCGCGCGCATGACGCCCGAAAGCGGCCGGGCGCTTTGGCAGACGCTGAACTGGTGGCTGGATCCGTTCATGACCACCGTGGTGCCGCCGGGCGCCATCGGCGCGCCGGTGCTGGCCGTGGCCGGGGGCCGCGACGTGATCCACCCGCCCGCGACGGTGAAGCAGACGGCGGCGCGGCTATCCGCGGACTTCCAGGTCCAGCGAGAGATGAGCCACTGGCTGCCTGGCGAGCCGGGCTGGGAGGAGGTCGCGAAACTCTGCCTGGACTGGCTGCCGGCGCCGGCGCAGGTCGCCGCCTGATCCCCTCTCCCTCCCCTTCATGGGGAGGGAAGATCGCGCAGCGATCGGGTGGGGAAGTTACGCCGCAGCCCCACCCGGCCCTCCGGGCCACCCTCCCCATAAAGGGGAGGGAGAAACTAGCGCCTGACCAGTAGCCGCAGCATGCCGATCAGTGCGACCAGGGCCCAGGCGGCTTCCATCAAGGCGGCCGACAGGTTGAAGTCGTAGGCCAGCGACAACAGGATCAGGCCCGCGCCGATGAAGTTCAGCGCGAGCGCGGGAAGCTGTTTGGGATCGAGCCGTCCGGTGGTGGCGCCGGCGTAGGCGGCGAGGATCATGACGACCCCCGCAACGCCCGCGGCGTCCGCCAGGGTCACTGGACGGAGAACATGACCGTCGAGTGGTCGGTCTTGCGGCCCACCGACGAGCCGTCAGGCTTGAATTCGGTGACCAGCACCAGGGCCTCGCTCTTGCCGTCCTTGGTCAGCTCCCACGAGCGGGTGTGGCGCTTCAGGTCGGTCGTGTACTCGTCGTTGCGATAGAGGGTGTAGCCCCGCGCCATGGCCCAGTTGTGCAGGCCGATGGTCAGGTCCTTGTCGCCGCCGATGGCGTGGTCGACTTCCAGGTTGCAGACGTTCCTGTTGGTGGCCGAGGGCACCAGGATGATCTGCTGCGGCTTACCCAGAGCCATAACGAAGGTGTTCTTCTTCTTGCGGAAGCCGAGCGGCTTGGAGACCTCGGCCGGATCGCCGCCGGCGACCAGCGGGCGGCAGACGTTTTCGAGGACGTTGAGGACCTGCAAGGTGGTCGGATCGCTCGCCTGCTGAACCGGCGCGGGAACGGGCACGGTCTCGGGGGCCGGAGCGGGCATGGCGGTGACCGCGGCGTCGGCGTCGGCCGGCTGCGCGACCTCTGCGCCCGGCGTGGCCGGGACGGCGGTGGTGGCCGGAACCGTCGGCTCCTGCACGGTGGTGGTGGTGGTCGCGTCCTGGGCGAACGCGGGCGTGGAGACCGCCGCGGCGGCGATCAGACTGACAAGCACGTGTCGCATGGGCTTATTGTTTCCTCGACTTGATACGCGTGAGGGCCCCTTCGTCCCTCTGGTTGCGTTCACCCTACCTGCTCTTTGCGGCAGGCTTTTGGCTCAGCCTGCTTCCACAGCGTTTTCAGCCAGGATCGTCAACCCCTCGGAGGTGACATCGGCAAATCCGCCGTGAATTTCGAACACGCGGACGCCGGCGCCGCCGTGGATGGTCACCTGGCCCTCGCGCAGCGCGGTCATGAACGGCGCATGGCCCGCCAGCACGCCGAAGTCGCCCTCGCTGCCGGGGGCGTCGACACGCTCGACTTCCCCCGCGAACAGCTCGCGCTCCGGGGCCACCAGCGAGAAGTGGAGCTTGTCAGCCATTACGCCGCTTCCGCCGCCATCTTCTCGGCCTTCTCGACGGCCTCTTCGATGGCGCCGACCATGTAGAAGGCGCCTTCCGGAAGGTGGTCGTACTCGCCCTCGCAGATGGCCTTGAACGAGCGGATGGTGTCGGCCAGCTCGACGAACTTGCCGGGCTGGTTGGTGAACTGCTCGGCCACGAAGAAGGGCTGGCTCAGGAAGCGCTGGATCTTGCGGGCGCGGGCGACGACCAGCTTGTCGTCTTCCGACAGCTCGTCCATGCCCAGGATGGCGATGATATCCTTCAGCGCCTTGTACTGCTGCAGGATTTCCTGCGTGCGGCGGGCGACCTGGTAGTGCTCTTCGCCGATCACCAGCGGGTCCATGATCCGCGAGGTGGAATCGAGCGGGTCGACGGCCGGGAAGATGGCCTGGGCGGCGATGTCGCGCGACAGAACGGTGGTCGCATCCAGGTGGGCGAAGGAGGTGGCCGGGGCCGGGTCGGTCAGGTCGTCGGCGGGCACGTAGATAGCCTGCACCGAGGTGATCGAGCCCTTGGTGGTGGAGGTGATCCGCTCCTGCAGGTTGCCCATTTCCGTCGCCAGCGTCGGCTGGTAGCCCACGGCCGAGGGGATGCGGCCCAGGAGCGCCGACACTTCCGAGCCGGCCTGGGTGAAGCGGAAGATGTTGTCGATGAACAGCAGCACGTCCTTGCCCTCGACGTCGCGGAAGTACTCCGCCTGCGTCAGGCCGGTCAGGGCCACGCGAGCGCGGGCGCCCGGGGGCTCGTTCATCTGGCCGTACACGAGGGCGCACTTGGAGCCTTCGGTCGAGCCGTTGTTCTTCTTGGGGTCCACGTTGACGTTGGACTCGATCATCTCGTGGTAGAGGTCGTTGCCCTCGCGGGTGCGCTCACCCACGCCCGCCAGCACCGAGTAGCCGCCGTAGGCCTTGGCGATGTTGTTGATCAGCTCCTGCATCGTCACGGTC
>DASVBC010000047.1:0-28645 GCA_036376035.1 Caulobacteraceae bacterium
GTCTAAGGCGAAGCTTTTGACCGAGGCGCATGGCCGCGTCACCTTCGAGGATGTCGCCGGCGTCGACGAGGCCAAGGAAGATCTCCAGGAGATCGTCGAGTTCCTGCGCGACCCGCAGAAGTTCCAGCGGCTCGGCGGACGCATTCCGCGCGGCGTGCTGCTCGTCGGTCCTCCGGGCACCGGCAAGACGCTGCTGGCGCGCGCCATCGCCGGCGAGGCGAATGTGCCCTTCTTCACGATATCCGGTTCCGACTTTGTCGAGATGTTTGTCGGCGTCGGCGCGAGCCGCGTGCGCGACATGTTCGAGCAGGCCAAGAAGAACGCGCCCTGCATCATCTTCATCGACGAAATCGACGCCGTCGGCCGTCACCGGGGCGCGGGCCTTGGCGGCGGCAACGACGAGCGCGAGCAGACGCTGAACCAGCTGCTCGTCGAGATGGACGGCTTCGAGGCCAACGAAGGCATCATCCTGATCGCCGCCACCAACCGGCCCGACGTTCTGGACCCGGCGCTGCTGCGCCCCGGCCGCTTCGACCGCCAGGTGGTGGTGCCCAATCCCGACGTGGCCGGCCGCGAGAAGATCCTGCGCGTCCACATGAAGAACGTGCCGCTGGCCGCCGACGTGGAGGTGCGCACCCTGGCGCGCGGCACGCCGGGCTTCTCGGGCGCGGACCTCGCCAACCTCGTCAACGAGGCGGCGCTGATGGCCGCCAGGCGCAACAAGCGCATGGTCACCATGCACGACTTCGAGCACGCCAAGGACAAGGTCATGATGGGCGCCGAGCGGCGGTCCATGGCCATGAGCGAAGAGGAAAAGAAGCTCACCGCCTATCACGAGGGCGGCCACGCCCTGGTGGCGCTGAACGTCCCCTGCGCCGACCCGGTCCACAAGGCGACCATCGTCCCGCGCGGCCGCGCGCTCGGCATGGTCATGCAGCTGCCCGAGGGCGACCGCTACTCCATGAAGTACAAGCAGATGACCTCGCGCCTGGCCATCATGATGGGCGGCCGGGTCGCCGAGGAGATCATCTTCGGCAAGGACAACATCACCTCGGGCGCCTCCTCGGACATCAAGGCGGCCACGGACCTGGCCCGCAACATGGTCACCCGCTGGGGCTACTCCGAAGAGCTCGGCACGGTGTCCTACGGCGACAACCAGGACGAGGTCTTCCTCGGCCATTCGGTCGCCCGCACCCAGAACGTCTCCGAGGAGACCGCCCGCACCATCGACGCCGAGGTCAAGCGGCTGATCCAGGGCGGCCTGGACGACGCCCGCCGCATCCTCACCGAAAAGCTCGACGACCTGCATGCGCTGGCCAAGGCGCTTCTGGAGTACGAGACTCTCTCGGGCGAGGAGATCCAGGGCGTCATCAAGGGCGTGAAGCCCACGCGCGAAGAGCCGGAAGAACACCGCGCCGCCCCGGCCCGCTCGGCCGTACCGATCTCACCAAGGCCCGAACCGGCGGAGTAGGGACCGGCTTGAACGTTCGTCTATCTTGCCCCCGCGCTGGAATCCGGCGCGGGGGTCTTCATAGGGGTAATCGGTGAAGCGGCTCGTTCTGACGGCGCATGCGGCGTTTGCGGCCGCCGAACGAGGCGTGGCCCTGAGGGTGGCGTGCGTAGAGTCCGCTACGGAAACTCGCGTGGTTACGGTATTCTTCGACCGAGCAGCCAGGAAACCGTCATGAGCCTCAGCTTCCACTACGACGTCGAGACGGACGCGGCCTTCCTGCGTTTTTCCAATGGCAAGACCATCGAAAGCGAAGAGGTCTCACCCGGCGTGGTCCTCGACTATGACGCCGACGGGAAGATTGTCGCTCTCGAAGTGCTCAAGGCCGGAGAACGCCTGCCAAGGGACGTGCTGCACGCCGCCGAATGAAGGTTTCGTACCCACGACGTGAAGACC
The DNA here is from genome assembly GCA_036376035.1 of Caulobacteraceae bacterium. Classification (GTDB taxonomy): domain Bacteria; phylum Pseudomonadota; class Alphaproteobacteria; order Caulobacterales; family Caulobacteraceae; genus Caulobacter. Next base: position 1,907 of record DASVBC010000047.1, read on the forward strand.
TTCGTCAGCAAAGACCCGAGCGCTTGAAGTCACACCCCCTGGGCCGCCCCCTCGTCATGGGGGTGGTCAACGTCACCCCCGACAGCTTCTCCGACGGCGGCCGCTTCATCGACCCCGGCGCGGCGCTGGCGCATGCGCGCCGGCTGATCGCCGAGGGCGCGGACATCCTCGACATCGGGGGGGAATCGACGCGGCCCGGCGCGGAGCCGGTCGGCGAGGCCGAGGAAATCGCGCGGGTCATCCCGCTGATCGAGGCGGTGAGGGCGGAAAGTCCCATCGCCATCTCCATCGACACCATGAAGCCCGCGATCGCCCGCGCCGCCGTCGCCGCCGGGGCGACGATGTGGAACGACGTTACGGCCCTGCGGTGGTCGCCCGACAGCCTTTCCACCGCCGCCGACCTCGGCTGCGAGGTGGTGCTGATGCACATGCTGGGCGAGCCGCGCACGATGCAGAACGATCCTCGCTACGAGGACGTGGCGCGCGAGGTCAGCGATTTCCTGATGGAGCGCGCGAACGCCGCTATCGCCGCCGGCCTCGCCCGGGAGAAAATCTGGCTCGATCCCGGTATCGGCTTTGGCAAGACCGTGGAGCACAACCTGACGCTCCTGCGCCGCCTGGACGAGTTGGTGGCGCTTGGCTTCCCGGTCCTGCTGGGCGCCAGCCGCAAACGCTTCATCGCCGCGCTGGACCCCGCCGCCGGCGACAACCGCCTCGCCGGCTCACTCGCCTGCGCCCTTCACGGCGCCAGCGCCGGGGTCGCCGCCGTCCGCGTCCACGACGTCCGCGAAACGGTGCAAACGCTGACGGTGTGGAGCGCGATTGGAGACAAGTAGAGGCGAGACAATCGGAGAGACTCGCCCCTCCTGGGTCGGCGCTTATCCCCGGCGCCTCGTCCAGGCCCATGATAGGCCGATGACCTGCTCCGACCGCTCCTTCGCCGCCTCGGCCCGCCCCTACGCATGCGCCCGCGCGCCCCTCCGCGCGCCCCTCCGCGCGCGCGCCCGCGCCCCCGCCCCCGCCTGTCCGCGCCCGCGCATGTGCATCGCCCCCAGTGAAGACATTCGACCCTTGGGCGCGCTAAGACCGGCCGCATGAGCAAGGGCCGCGTCCTCATCATCGCCGGCTCCGACTCCGGGGGCGGAGCGGGGATCCAGGCGGACATCAAGACCGTGACCATGCTGGGCGGCTACGCGGCCACGGCGGTCACGGCGATCACCGTGCAGAACACGCTCGGCGTCACCGGCGTGCATCCGATCCCGACGCAGGTGGTGGAGGCGCAGGCCAGGGCGGTGCTGGACGACATCGGCGCCGACGCGGTCAAGACGGGCATGCTGGGCGACGCGGCGATGGTCGAGGCGGTGGCCCGCATCCTCGACAGCGCCGTGGGCGTGCCCGCGGTGGTGGACCCGGTGATGGTGGCCAAGGGCGGCGCCTCGCTGCTGGCGGACGAGGCGGTCTCGGCGGTGCGCGAACTGATGGTCCCGCGCGCGGCGCTACTGACGCCCAACGCCCCGGAGGCGCAGGCGCTGACCGGCCTTGCTGTCACCAACGCCGACCAGATGCGGCGCGCCGGCGATGCGCTGCTGGAGCTCGGCGCCGGCGCGGTGCTGATGAAGGGCGGCCATATCGCCGGCGAGCGCGTCGTCGACCTTCTGCTCACCCGCTATGGCGAGACGGCGTTCGAAGGTGAGCGGATCGCCACCCGCCACACTCACGGCACCGGCTGCACCCTGGCCTCCGCCTGCGCGGCGGGGCTGGCGCGGGGGATGCCGCTGACCGATGCGGTGGCGCGGGCCTGGGACTATGTCCACCAGGCCATGCTGCACGCGCCGGGGCTGGGCCAGGGCCACGGCCCGCTTGACCACGGCTGGCCGCTGCGGCAGCGCTAGTTCCCATGCGCCAGTGGACCATCGACGCCTTCGCCGCCGCCCCGTTCAGGGGCAATCCCGCCTGCGTTCTCGAACCGCTCGAGGCGTTCAGGGAAGACGCCTGGATGCAGGCCCTGGCGGCCGAGAACAACCAGGCCGAAACCGCCTTCCTGACCCGCACGGCCGACCCCGCGCGCTTCAGACTTCGCTGGTTCACCCCGGCGCTGGAGGTGCCGCTGTGCGGCCACGCGACGCTGGCCAGCGCCCATGCCCTGTTCGCCGAACTGGGCGTGGCGGCGGAGGCGATCACGTTTGACACCGCCTCCGGACCGCTGACGGTGCGGCGGGCCGGTGAGGGCTACGAGATGGACTTCCCGGCCTCGGTCCCACACCGGATCGATGCGCCGCGCGGGCTGGTCGAGGCGCTGGGCGCGACGCCAAGGGAAGTTTGGGCCGCGCAATTCCTGGTCTGCGTCCTGGATGACGAGGCGGCGGTGAAGGCGGTGACGCCCGACCTCGCCCGCCTCAAGGACATCTCCAGCGGCGCGACCCAGGGACGGGGCAACGTTGCGGTCGTCGCGCTGGCGCCCGACGGCGCCGCCTACGACGTGGTCAGCCGCTTCTTCGCGCCGGGCTCGGGCATACCCGAGGACCCCGCCACCGGCTCGATGCACTGCATCCTCTCGCCGCTGTTCTCGGACAAGCTGGGGCGGACGACGCTGCGGTTTTTCCAGGCCTATCCGGGCCGGGGCGCGGAGCTGGAGTGCGAACACCGGGGCGATCGGGTGCTGCTGCGCGGCAAGGCGGTGACGGTGGCCGAGAGCGTGCTGCGCCTCTAGGCGGCGCGGGCTTCGGCCCGGGCGGCGGCGGTGAAGGCGCGGTCGATGGCCTCATAGAGGCGCGGCAGCTCGATGGGCTTGGAGATGTGCCCGTCCATCCCGGCGGCGACATACTCCTCGACCTGATGGACCAGGGCGTTGGCGGTCAGGGCCAGGATCGGCACGCGGGGCCGCTTTTCGGCGGCCTCGGTCTGACGGATCAGGCGGGTGGCCTCGACGCCGTCCATGACCGGCATCTGGATGTCCATCAGGATGATGTCGAAGGCGCCGGCCTGCCAGGCGTCGAAGGCCTCGCGACCGTCGGCGACCATGACGAGGTCGGCGTCCAGCGGTTCCATGACCGCGCGCAGGACCTTCTGGTTGGTCGAGTTGTCCTCGGCCGCCAGCACACGGATGCGGCGCGGCTCGGCCGCTTCGCCCGGGACCTCCGGCTCAGCCTCGACGATGGGCGCGCCCCGGGCCAGCGGCAGCTCGACGTTGAAGACCGAACCCGCGCCCTCGACGCTCTCGGCGGCCACCGTGCCGCCCATCAGCTGGGCGAGTTCGCGGCAGATGGCGAGCCCCAGGCCCGTGCCGCCGAAGCGGCGGGTGGTCGAGCTGTCGGCCTGGGTGAACTTGTCGAAAAGGTGCGGCAGCTTGTCGGCCGAGATGCCGATGCCGGTGTCCACCACGGTCAGGCGAAGGCCGTCTTCCAGGGCGGTGAAACGGGCCTCGACGCAGCCGTCGCCGGTAAACTTGATGGCGTTGGAGATCAGATTGGCGGCGATCTGCCGCAGCCGGTCCGCATCGCCCCGCCAGCTGCCGTGGGCGTTCGGGTCGACCTCGACGCGGAACACCAGGCCCTTCTCGTCGGCGGAGTGGCGGAAGGTCTGCTCGATGCCCTCGGCGAGCGTTTCGAGGGCGAAGTCCTGCGAGGTCAGCTCCAGGCGACCGGCCTCGATCTTGGAGAGGTCCAGGACGTCGTTGATGACCGACAGCAGCAGCTCGCCCGAGGTGCGGATGACGGCGAGGCGCTCGCGCTGCTTTTCGCTCATCTCGTCGAAGGCCATCACGTCGGCCATGGCCAGGACGCCGTTCAGGGGGGTTCGAATCTCGTGGCTCATGTTGGCCAGGAACTGGCTCTTGAGCACGTTGGCGGCGTTGGCCTGGTCGCGGGCGTCGACCAGCTCGGCCATGGTCTGGCGCAGGCTGCGGTCGTTGGCGTCGAGCTTGGCCAGCAGGCTGTTGAAGGACCGCGCCAGGGTGCGGAACAGGTCGTCGTCGGTGGCCTCTTCCTCGACGGGAGTGAAGCGGCCGCTCTTGGCCACCTCGCCCATGGCCCGCGAGAGGCGGTGGACGGGGGCGGTGACCCGTCGGGCGAGACTGCGGGCCAGGAACAGGGCCAGACCCGAGGCCCCGAAGAACAGGGCGAAGGTCAGGGCGGCGTAGCGGGGCAGCAGGGCGGCCAGGCTCGGGGGGCTGGCGCTGGTGACCAGGGCGCCGACCATCTCGCCTTCGTAGTAGATCGGCGTGCGGATCTGCTCCTCGGCGCCGCCGCGGGCCCCTTCGGCGTTCTCGTGGGCGGCGACCACGCGCCCGCGCTCGTCGAGCAGGGTGGCGGAGATCACCGAGGGCGAGCGGGCGGCGGCGACGACGGCGCGCTCGGCCCGGCGCAGGTCGTGAGCGGCCAGAGCCGGGGCGGCGATCTCGGCGACGACGGCGTTCAGGGAGGCTTCGGCCGTGCGGGCTTCCTCACGGGAGACGGCCCACTGCTGGAGCATGAAGCTGGCGCAGGCGGCGAGCAGCACCACGACGGTCGTGACCAGCGCAACGCTGGCCACGCGCGCCTGGAAGGGCGCTTCGCTTGAGGCTTCGGCGGCGGATTTCAATTGGCTCATGGCCTGCAAACGCACCCCTGGTCCTCTGCCTTATCGCCCCAAGGTTCCTAACGTTTCGCTTCGGTTAAGGGTTAATGAATGGTTGAAATCACTTGGATTTGGTTAAAAAGCTGTTTACCTTAACAGGGCCTGCAGCAAACGGAGGGGCATATGGAAAAGATTTTTGTGGCTCAGCGCGTGGCCAACAAGCTGTGGTCTGCCGAGAATGCGGTGGACGCGGCGATGGCCGAAGCGGCTCAGCTGATGGCGGAAATGACCACGGCTCGTCAGGAGCTGAAGGTGGCCGCCGGCACCGACGAAAGGGCCCTCAAGGACCTCGTCGCGGCGATCTCGGCGCTGGGCGAAGCCCGCACCGCGCTCGTCACGATGCACGAGGAACTGGCCGAAGTTAAGCTTCGCTGCGGCATCCGCACGAAGCTGGTCGGCGGGTTCGACAAGAACCAGGCCTCGACCGACGAAGGCCTGCGCGCCGTTTCCTAAAACGGCGATTGCAAAAACTTAACTTGTGTAGTGCCTCTGATGCGATCAGAGGCCCTATGCATGTTCAAAGAACTCTCGAGCCAGGTCTATGTCGGCTTCCTGTTCCTCACCGTGGCGTTCGCCTGGTGGAAGGGCGGGCGGGCGGAGCGTATCGGCTCGCTCTATAATGCCTTGATGTGCATCGGCGCGGTGCAGGTCCATGCGGCCACCCGCGGCGTCTATGGCACCGTCCCCATCCTGGTCTTTGACGGGCTTCTGGCGACGGGCTTCCTGTTCCTCGCCTTCCGCTATGCGAGCCTGTGGCTGGCGGCGGCCATGGTGCTGCAGGCATTGGCCTTCCTGATCCACGCATCGGTTCTGATGGGCGTGCTGCCGGAAGCTGGCGGGCGCGCGCACTACTACTACTACTACATGGCGATGAACCTGCTGGGGGCCGGGGTGATGGTCGTCATCCTGCTGGGCACGGCCGGCGCCTGGTACCGCCGCACTCACCCGTCCGCGGCTGTCGCGTGAGCCCCGCGGCGGGTGGTCGCTAGGGCCACGCCGGCAATCGCGTTTCCTGCGACACCACGGTGAAAATCTCGGCTTGTGTGCAGGTGCGAAATAGCGTTTTTGGGACGCGGGCCACGTCCCCCCAACGGGACGCTGCCCATCTGCAAGGATGGGAGACATCGCAGTGACTACACTTCCGAAACCGGACTTGCGTCCGGCGCGTCCCGAGTTCTCTTCCGGCCCGTGCGCCAAGAGACCGGGCTGGACCCCCGAAAACCTCGGCAATGCCGTCCTCGGACGCTCGCACCGATCCAAGATCGGCAAGGCGCGCCTGAAGGAAGCCATCGACCGCACGCGCGCCGTGCTGCAGGTCCCCGATGACTTCCTGATCGGCATCGTGCCCGGCTCCGACACCGGCGCGGTCGAGATGGCCATGTGGTCGATGCTGGGGCCGCGCCCCGTGCAGCTGCTGGCCTTCGAGAGCTTCGGCAAGGACTGGGTCACCGACGTCACCAAACAGCTCAAGCTCCCGAACGTGGAGGTGCTGGACGCGCCCTATGGCCGGCTGCCGGACCTAACGAAGGTTCGCGCCGATGCCGACCTCGTCTTCACCTGGAATGGTACGACCAGCGGCGTCCGCGTGCCTAACGCCGACTTTATCCCCGCTGACCGTGAGGGGATCGTCATCTGCGACGCCACCTCGGCGGCCTTCGCGCAGAAGCTCGACTGGGCCAAGCTCGATGTGGTGACCTTCTCCTGGCAGAAGGCGCTGGGCGGCGAGGGCGCGCACGGGATGCTGATCCTTGGCCCCCGCGCCGTGGCCCGGCTGGAGAGCTACACGCCGGCCTGGCCGATGCCCAAGCTCTTCCGCATGACCAAGGCCGGCAAGGTCACGCTCGACCTCTTTGAAGGCGCGACGATTAACACCCCGTCCATGCTGGCGGTGGAAGACGCCATCGACGCGCTGAAGTGGGCCGAGAGCATCGGCGGCCTGGCCGGCATGCAGGGCCGCGCCGACGCGAACCTGAAGGTGCTGGAGGACTGGGTCGCCAAGACGGGTTGGGTCGATTTCCTGGCCGAGGACAAGGCCATCCGCTCCAACACCTCTGTGTGCCTGAAGGTGGTCGATCCGAAGATCACCGCCCTCTCCGACGACGCCCAGGCCGACTTCGCCAAGAAGCTGGCCGGCGTGCTGGAGAAGGAGGGCGTGGCCTATGACATCGCGGGCTACCGCGACGCCCCGGCCGGCCTTCGCATCTGGTGCGGCGCCACGGTCGAGGCTTCCGACCTGAAAGCCCTGACCCCGTGGCTCGACTGGGCCTTCGCCACCGTCTCTCAAGAGCTTACGGCCGCCTGACCAAAGCCCTCCCCCTCAATGGGGGAGGGTTGGGTGGGGGTGAGTGCAGTGAGGGCGGGCGAAGGGCGCTGATCGCGCCTGGCCCACCTTCAACACCTCCAACCGCAGCGGCCACACCCCCATCCCCGGCCCTTCCCCCATCGAGGAGGAAGGGAGAAGAAGGAAACCTAATCCATGGCTCCCCGCGTACTCATCGCCGACAAGCTGTCGCCCGCCGCCGTCGAGATCTTCCGCGCCAGAGGCGTCGAGGCCGACGTGAAGACCGGCCTGACCAAGGACGAACTCCTCAAGATCATCGACCAGTACGACGGCCTGGCCGTCCGATCGGCGACCAAGGCCGACAAGGACGTCATCGCCGCCGCGACCAACATGAAGGTCATCGGCCGCGCGGGCATCGGGGTGGACAACGTCGACATCCCCGCCGCCACGGCCAAGGGCGTCGTGGTGATGAACACCCCGTTCGGGAACTCGATCACCACGGCCGAACACGCCATCGCCATGATGTTCGCCGCCGCCCGCCAGCTGCCCGAGGCCAACGCCTCGACCCAGGCCGGCAAGTGGGAGAAGAACCGCTTCATGGGCGTGGAGCTGACGGCCAAGACGCTGGGCCTGATCGGCGCCGGCAACATCGGCTCCATCGTCGCCGACCGGGCGCTCGGCCTGAAGATGAAGGTCGTGGCCTACGATCCCTTCCTGTCGCCCGAGCGGGCGGTGGAGATCGGGGTGGAGAAGGTCGAGCTGGACGAACTGCTGGCCCGGGCCGACGTCATCACCTTGCACACGCCGCTGACCGACAAGACGCGCAACATTCTGTCGGAAGAGAACCTTCGCAAGACCAAGAAGGGCGTCATCATCGTCAACTGCGCGCGCGGCGGGCTGGTCGACGAGGCGGCGCTGCGCAAGCTGCTGGACGAGAAGCACGTCGGCGCGGCGGCCTTCGACGTCTTCGTCGAGGAGCCTGCCAAGGAGAACGTGCTGTTCGGGGCCGAGAACTTCATTGCGACACCGCACCTTGGCGCCTCCACGCTGGAGGCGCAGGAGAACGTGGCGCTGCAGGTGGCCGAGCAGATGAGCGACTACCTGCTGACCGGCGCGGTGACCAATGCGCTCAACAGCCCCTCGGTCACGGCCGAAGAGGCGCCCAAGCTCAAGCCCTTCGTGGCGCTGGCCGAGAAGCTGGGCGGATTCGCCGGCCAGATGGTGGACTTCGGCATTGCGGCCATCGACATCGCCTTCGAGGGCGAGGTGGCGGCGCTGAACGTCAAGCCGCTGACGGCGGCGGCGCTGTCGGGCGTGCTGCGCCCGATGCTGGCCGAGGTGAACATGGTCTCGGCCCCCGCGATCGCCAAGGAGCGCGGCATCACCGTCTCCGAGAGCCGGCAGGAGCAGAGCCCGGTCTATGAGAGCCTGATGCGCATCACCGTCACGACCGAAGTCGGCAAGCGCGCCTTCGCGGGCACGGTGGTGGGCGGCGCTCCGCGTATCGTCGAGGTCAAGGGCATGGAACTGGACGCGGCCTTCTCGCCGGCCATGCTCTACGTCAACAACCTCGACAAGCCGGGCTTCATCGGTGCCCTCGGCGGGGTGCTGGGCGAGGCGGGCGTCAACATCGCCACCTTCAATCTCGGCCGCATGTCGGCGGGCGACGACGCCATCGCGCTCGTCGGTGTGGACCAGGCCCCGGCGGAGGCCCTGCTGTCGAAGATCCAGGCCCTTCCGCACGTGAAGGAAGCCCGGGCGCTGAGGTTTTAAGGCCTTCCCCCAGCTTGTCTGGGGGAAGTGGGCCGAAGCCGTAGGCGAGGCTCGTTGGGGGAGTTTGAAAGCAGGGCAGACAACTCCCCCATCGACCTTCGCCGCTTCGCGTCTCAGGCCACTTCCCCCAGATGAACTGGGGGAAGGCCCTAATCACCAGCTATCCACGCGCTTGCGGTAGGGGGCCTTGCGGGGCGGGCAGCTGTTGAGGGCGGTGGTGATCCAGCGGCGGGTGTCGATGGGGTCGATGACGGCGTCGATTTCGAGGGCGGCGGCCATGCTGGCGGCCTTGCCGCGCTCGTACATCTTGCCGACGAGTTCGGCGAAGAGGGCCTTTTGCTTGTCGGGGTCGGTCTCGGCCTCGAGCTCCTTGCGGTAGCCGAGGCGGACGGCGCCTTCGAGGCCCATGCCGCCGAACTCGCCGGTCGGCCAGCTGGCGATGAAGACCGGAGCGTGGAAGCCGCCGCCGGCCATGGCCTGGGCGCCGAGGCCGTAGCCCTTGCGCAGAACCACGACGAGGAGCGGCGTGCCGAGCTTGGCGCCGGCGATGAACTGGCGCGACACGCGGCGCACGGCGGCGGCGTCTTCGCTCTCGGGGCCGACCATGAAGCCGGGGGTGTCGCAGAGGCTGACGACCGGCAGGTCGAAGGCATCGCACAGTTGCAGGAAGCGGGCGGCCTTTTCCGCCGCATCGCCGTCGATGGCCCCGCCGAGGTGGCGCGGGTCGTTGGCGATCAGACCCATGGGGCGGCCTTCGATGCGGACGAGGCCGGTGACCATGCCGGGCGCGAAACCGCCGCGCAGCTCCAGGAAGGAGCCTTCGTCCACCAGCGTCGCGATCAGGGCGCGCACGTCATAGACGCGCAGGCGGTTCTCGGGGATGGCGTTTCGCAGGTGGCGCTGGTCGGCGGCGCTCCAGTCCTTCAGCGGTCCCTGGAAATAGGAGAGGGCCTGTTTGGCCAGCCGCGTGGCGTGGGCCTCGTCCTCGGCCAGCACGTCGATGACGCCGTTGGCCCACTGGGTGGCCGAGGGGCCGATCTCCTCGGGCGCGAAGACGCCAAGGCCGCCGCCCTCGATCATGGCAGGTCCCCCCATGCCGAGGTTGGAGTCCCTGGTGGCGATGATGATTTCGGACAGGCCCGCGATGGCGGCGTTGCCGGCGAAGCAGCGGCCGGCGACGACGGCGATCTTGGGGACCTCGCCCGACAGCTGGGCGAACCTGGCGAAGGTGGTGACGTCGAGGCCCGCGACACCAGGGGCATCGGTGTCGCCGGGGCGCCCGCCGCCGCCTTCGGCGTACCAGACGACGGGGAGCTTCTGATCGTCGATCACGCCGAGCAGGCGGTCGGTCTTCTTGTGATTGAAGTGGCCCTGGGTGCCGGCCAGCACGGTGAAGTCGTAGGCCAGCGCCGCGCAGCGGGCCTTCTCCGCGCCGAACAGGGACGCGTTGACCGTGCCGACGCCGGCGATGAGGCCGTCGGCGGGGGTGTTCTTCATCAGATCCTCGACCGTGCGCCGGCGGCGCTGGGCGGCCATGGTCAGGCGCCGTACTCCAGGAAGCTGCCGGGATCGACGAGGTCTTCGATGTTCTCGCGGGCCGTGCGAAGGCCCTTCTTGCGCCGCTTGTCGACCGCTTCCGGGCGTGCGGCGTCGAGGGTCAGGGCGTGGCGGTCGATGATGGCCTGCAGATCCGGCCGGATCGCGTCGAGATCGACCTTCTCCTGCGCCTTCGGTTTGGTCAGGGCGAGGTCCATCGGGTCGATGAACAGAAGCGGGGCGGCCTTACCGAGGGTCCGGCCCTTCTGGGCGACGATCCTGATCACCCGCCCGCCGGTCTCGGCGGCGACGACGTGCTCCATCTTCATGGCTTCGAGGATGGCCACGGTCTGGCCGGCGGAGACGACGTCGCCCTCCGCCACCTCGATGGAGCCGACGGTGGACTGGAGCGGGGCGCCGACGGCGACGCCGACCTCGACCTCGGGCTCTTCTTCCGGGGCGACTTCCGGTTCAGGCTCGGGCGCGGCCTCTTCGACAATGGGTTCGGGTTCTTCGACCCTCTCGGGCTCGAACAGGCGGGGGCTGAGCTCGGCGGCCTTCTTGGCCAGCTTGTCGCCGCCCTCCTCGACGAAGCGGGTGGTGGCCTGGCCGGCGATGACCTTCGGGTCGGTCAGCAGGACGCGCAGCAGGGCGGCGCTGGTGTCCACGCCCTCGATACGGAATTCAGAGAGGGCGCGGGCGGTACGGGCGGCCGCCTCCTCCAGGGTGCGGCCACGGCCGATGACCTTGGCCAGCAGCGGGTCGTAGGCGGGGCTGGCCTCGTAGCCGGCGTAGCCGTAGCCATCGACGCGGATGCCGGGGCCGCTGGGGGCCTCATAGGCCGTGAGGGTCCCGGCGCTTTCCAGGCTCACCCGCGCCTGGATGGCGAAGCCGGTGGCTGGCGGAGTGGTCAGCAGGCCGACCTCGGCCAGCGAGCGGCCGTCGCGCAACTCGATCTGGGCCTTGACGAGGTCCACGCCCGTGACCTCCTCGGTGATCGTGTGCTCGACCTGGAGGCGGGGATTGGCCTCGATGAAGTGGAACTTCTCGCCCTCGACCAGGAATTCGATGGTGCCGATGGTGCGGTAGCGGACGGCCTCGCCGAGCTTGACCGCCGCGGCGTGGAGCTTTTCGCGCAAGGCGTCCGACAGGTTCGGCGCGGGGGCGATCTCGACGATCTTCTGGTGGCGGCGCTGGAGGGAGCAGTCGCGCTCCCCCACCGCCGCGACGCGGGTGCCGTCGCCGGCGATCTGCACCTCGATGTGGCGGGCGTTCTCGACCAGCTTTTCGGCGTAGAGGGCGCCGTTGCCGAAGGCGGCGGTGGCCTCGCGCTCGCAGGCGGCGAAGGCGGCTTCGAGGTCGTCGCCCTTCTTGACCACCCGCATGCCGCGCCCGCCGCCGCCGCTGACAGCCTTGATGACGATGGCGCCCTGTTTGGCGAGGAAGGCCTTGGCCTCCTTCGGGGTGATGGGGCCCGTGCCCGGCAGGGTCGGGACCTGCGCCTTGGCGGCCAGGTCGCGGGCTTTCGACTTGTCGCCGAAGGTCTCCAGCACGTCGGGGGCGGGGCCGATGAAGGCCAGGTCCGCCGCCGCGCAGGCCTTGGCGAAGGTCGCGTTCTCCGAGAGGAAACCATAGCCGGGGTGGATGGCGTCGCAGCCGCTGGAGAGGGCGGCGGTGATGACGCCCTCGATGTCGAGGTAGGCCCCCGCGCCCGAGCCCTTCAGCGCCACGGCCTCGTCGGCCGCCTTCACATGCAGCGAGCGGGCGTCGTCCTCGGCGAAGACGGCGACGGTGGCCACGCCCATCTCGGCGGCGCCGCGCGCGATGCGGATGGCGATCTCACCCCGGTTGGCGATCAGAAGACGCGAAAAACCCATGCCCGGTCCCATTTTCGAACAGCTGTTCGCGGGCACCATGCACCGGTGATGCTTGACTCTCCAATAACGGAGGAGGAGAACAAAAACAGAACACAGGAGGTGACAATGCCGGGCGCGCGCGCGGCGCGGCTGTCGGGTCTGCGGGCCCAGATCGCCGCCCTCGAGGCGGGGACTCGGAGTCTGAATCCTGTGCTGCCGTTTGGCGACGAGCGGGTGGACGGCTGTCTGGCCGGGGGCGGGCTGGCTTTATCGCGCTGGCACGAACTGGGCGGCGAGGGCGCGGAGATTGAGACGGCCGCCTGCGTGGCGGGCTTCGTGGCGGCGCTGGCGCGGCCCCTGGCGGCCAGGGGCGAGATCGTCTGGGTGCTGCGGCGCGACGACCTCTTCGCGCCGGGCCTGGCGGGGATGGGCCTGCCGCCGGATCGGCTGATCCAGGTGTGCGCGCGGGACGAGGCGCAGGCGCTGGGCGCGGTCGAGGACGCGCTGGGGACGGCGGGCGTGGCGGCCGTGGTCGGCGAGGTCGAGGCGGTGAGTCTCGTGGCCGGGCGGCGGCTGCAACTGGCCTGCGAGCGCCATGGGGCGACCGGGCTGGTGATCCGAAGACGGCCGTTCGGCGGCAAGGCGAAGGGGTCGGCTTCGGGGTCGGCGAGCGCGACGCGGTGGACGGTGGGACCGGCGCCGAGCGGGGGTGACCAGCCCTGGCTTGGACCGCCGCGCTGGCGGGTCGGGCTGGAGCGAAGCCGGGGCGGACGGACGGGGGCCTGGATCATGGAACTCAACGAGGCGAGCGATGAGCCGCATCCTTTCCGTGTGGTCGCCGACCTGGCCGGTGGTGACCTGGCGGCGGAAGAACCCGCACGGCTTACGGCCTGAAAACACCGCTCATCCCCGCGAAGGCGGGGACCCAGGTGTTTTATCGGAAGGCGTCTGGGTTTCAGAAAAAGCCTGGGTTCCCGCTTTCGCGGGAATGAGCGGAGTAAGGAGAGCACCGTTTGCTCTTGTCATCTCCGAGCGCGGCGTACGCCGGCTGTATGCGGTGGACGAACGAGCGGCTGCGCTCGGCCTTTATGCGGGTCAGAAGGCGGCGGACGCCATGGCGCTGGTTCCGGAGCTGGAGGTCGCCGACGCTGACCCGGCGGGGGACCTGGAGGCGCTGGAGGCGCTGGCCGACTGGTGCGTGCGCTACTCGCCGGCCGTGGCGGTGGACGCGCCGGACGGGCTGTTCATGGATGTGAGCGGCGTCACCCACTTGTGGGGCGGGGAAGGGGCGCTGCTGGACGACCTGACCGCGCGCCTGGCGGCCGGCGGCATCCCCGCCAGAGCCGCCATCGCCGACACCCCCGGCGCCGCCTGGGCGCTGGCAAGGTTTTCCCCTGTGCGGATCGCCCCGCCCGGCGGGCAGGCTTCCTTGCTCGAACCGCTCCCCGTGGCGGCGCTGCGGCTGGACGCGGCGGCGGCGCAGCTGCCCCGGCTGGGGCTGACGAAGGTGGGGCGGGTGATGAGCCTGCCGAGGGCGCAGCTGACGCGGCGGTTCGGCAAGGGGCTGGTGCTGCGGCTCGACCAGGCGCTGGGCCATGCCGAGGAGGCGCTGACCTTCCGCCGCCCGGCCAACCCGTGGTTCGAGCGCCTCGCCTTCTTCGAGCCGATCAGCGCGCCGGATGACCTGGCGCGGGCGGCGAGCGATGTGGTGGCCTTGCTGTGCGCGCGGCTGGAGCGGGAGGGGAAGGGCGCGCGGCGCTTCGAGGTCGCCTTCCACCGCCTCGACGGCAAGCAGCAGAGGGCGGCGGCGGGCCTGTCGCTGCCCGGCCGCGACGCCGCCCGGATCGCCAGGCTCATCGCGCCCAAGCTCGATGTCATCGACCCGGGCTTCGGCATCGAGGTGGTCACCGTCATCGCCGAAGGGGTGGAGCCGATCTCCGCCCGCCAACAGCGCCTCGACGCGGCTCGCGAGACGGCGGCGGAGGAGCAGATCGCGCCGCTCGTCGATCGGCTGGCCAACCGGTTGGGCGAGGCGCGGGTGTTTCGCAGCGCCGCCTTCGAGAGCCACATTCCCGAGCGCTCGGTGGTGCGGCGAGCGCCGCTGGCGCGGGTCGCGGTCGGGGGCTGGGACCTGGAGCGGCCGAGGCCGGTGCGGCTGTTCCGCAGGCCCGAGCTCATCGAGGCGGTGGCGCTGCTGCCCGACGATCCGCCGCGCCTGTTTCGCTGGCGCGGGCGCACCCACACCGTCCGCAAGGCCGAGGGGCCCGAGCGCATCGGCGCCGAGTGGTGGCGCCAGCCCATCGACGAGGTCAGCAGCGTGCAGGTCCGCGACTACTACCGCGTTGAGGACGAGGACGGCGGGCGGTTCTGGCTGTTCCGCGCGGGCCTTTATGCCGAGGGGCAGCCCCCGAGGTGGTGGCTGCACGGGCTGTTCGGATGAGCGGCTATGCGGAGCTTCAGGCGACCTCGAACTTCTCCTTCCTGCGGGGGGCGTCGCATCCGGAGGAACTGGTGATCGCCGCCGAGGCGCTGGGCATCAGCGCCCTCGGCGTCACCGACCGCAACACCCTGGCAGGCGTCGTGCGGCCGTGGACGCAGGCCAGGACGAAGGCGCTGAAGGTCCGCCCGCTCACCGGATGCCGTCTCGACTTCGCCGACGGGACGCCAAGCCTTCTCGTCTATCCGGCAGATCGGGAGGCTTATGGGCGGCTGACGCGTCTGCTCACCGTCGGCCAAATGCGCGGCAAGAAGGCCGAGTGTCACCTGACCTGGGCCGACTTCCTGGACCATAGCGACGGCCAGCTGGCGCTGGTCGTGCCGCCTTCCCGGCTGGACGAGGCCTTTGAGCGGGGCCTGGAGGCGATCACGGGTGAGCTGCGGGGGCGGGTCTGGCTGGCCGCCGCGCGGGGGTATGCGGCGCGGGACATCAAGCGCCTCGCCCGCCTGGACGAGCTGGCCCGTGAGCACCGCGCGCCGATGGTGGCGACGGGCGATGTCCTCTACCACGGCCCCGAGCGGCGGGCGCTGCAGGACGTTCTCACCTGCATCCGCGAGGGCTGCTCCATCCACACGGCGGGTCTGCGGCTGGAAGCCAATGCCGAGCGCCATCTCAAATCCTCCACCGAGATGCGCCGCCTCTTCGCCCGCTGGCCCGAGGCCGTGGAGCGGTCCCTCGAGATCGCCGGCCGCGTCGCCTTCGACCTTGGCCAGCTGAAGTACGAGTACCCCGACGAGCCCGTGCCGCCGGGCAAGACCGCCATCCAGCACCTCACCAAGCTCGCCTTCGACGGCGCCCGGTGGCGATACCCCGCCGGCGTGCCGGAGACGGTGACGGCGACGCTGCGCAAGGAGCTGCGGCTGATCAAGGCGCTGAAGTACGCCAACTACTTCCTGACCGTGCACGACATCGTCCGCTGGGCGCGCGGCCTGCCCCGGCCGATCCTCTGCCAGGGACGCGGTTCGGCGGCCAATTCGGTGGTCTGCTTTTGCCTGGGGGTGACGGCGGTCGATCCGACCAAGCCGGACCAGGACCTGCTCTTCGCCCGCTTTCTGTCGAAGGAGCGGGGCGAGCCGCCCGACATCGACGTCGATTTCGAGCACGAGCGGCGCGAGGAGGTGATGCAGTATGTCTATCGCCGCTATGGCCGCCACCGCGCGGCCATCGTCGCCACGGTCATTCACTATCGCCCCCGCAGCGCCATCCGCGACGTCGGCAAGGCGCTGGGCCTGACGGAGGACGTCACCGCCGCGCTCGCCAACACCATCTGGGGCAGCTGGGGCGGCAGCGAGAGCCTGGCGGAAGATCACATCCAGCAGGCGGGCCTTGATCCCGCCAACGAGGCGATCAAGCAGGCGGTCACCCTGGCCAGGGAACTGCTCCAGTTTCCCCGCCACCTGTCGCAGCACGTCGGCGGCTATGTGCTGACCCGGCGGCGGCTGGACGAGACCGTGCCCATCGGCAACGCGGCCATGAAGGACCGCACCTTCATCGAGTGGGACAAGGACGACATCGACTCGCTGGGGTTGATGAAGGTCGATGTGCTGGCGCTCGGCATGCTGACCTGCATCGCCAAGTCGCTGGACCTGCTGCGCGCCCATCACGGCCTTGCGGTCCGGGACATCGCCGACATTCCGCAGGAGGATCCGGCCGTCTACGAAATGCTCGGCCGCGCGGACTCCGTCGGCGTCTTCCAGGTCGAGAGCCGGGCGCAGATGTCGATGCTGCCGAGGCTCAAGCCCAGGCGGTTCTACGATCTGGTCATCGAGGTCGCCATCGTGCGCCCGGGGCCGATCCAGGGCGACATGGTCCACCCCTACCTCAAGCGGCGCGAGGGCAGGGAGAAGGTCTCCTACCCCTCGCCCTCACCCGAGCACGGGCCGCCCGACGAGCTGCGATCGGTGCTGCGCAAGACGCTCGGTGTGCCGCTGTTTCAGGAGCAGGCCATGCGGCTGGCCATCGAGGCGGCGAAGTTCACCGAGGAAGAAGCCAACGGCCTTCGGCGCGGTATGGCGACGTTCCGAAACCTCGGCGACCTTAACGAGTACGAAGAGAAGTTCGTCCGGCGCATGGTGGCGCGCGGCTATGAGGAGAAGTTTGTCCAGGACTGCTTCAACCAGATCAAGGGCTTTGGCCACTACGGCTTTCCCGAGAGCCACGCGATCAGCTTTGCGCTGCTGGTCTACGCCTCGGCGTGGATCAAACGCCACTACCCGGACGTGTTCCTGGCCGCGATCCTGAACTCGCAGCCGATGGGGTTCTATCAGCCGGCGCAGCTGGTGCGGGACGCCCGTGAGCACGGAGTCGAGGTGCAGGCGCCCGATGTGATGGCGAGCGAGTGGGATTGCACGCTGGAAGCGGGGGAAGGGCTTTGCGCCGTCCGCCTCGGCCTTCGGCAGATCAAGGGGTTCAGGGAGGAGGAGGCCGGGGCGCTGGCGCTGGCGCGGGCGGCGGGGGCGTGCGCGGCGGGGGACTTCGCGCGGGTGCTGCAGCAGCGCTCGATGGAGCTGCTGGCCGAGGCCGACGCCTTCCGGTCCATCGGCCTGCCGCGGCGCGAGGCGCTGTGGGCGGTGAAGGGGCTGGCCGGGGAGGTCAGGGCGCCGGTCGAGGTTCCCATGCTGACGCAGCTGCCCCTGTTCGAGGAGGCCGCCGCCCTGCCGGCCATGGGCCTGCCCGAGCATGTGGCGGAGGACTATCGCACCACGCGCCTGTCGCTGAAGGCCCACCCGTGCAGCTTCTTCAGGGAGCGGCTGGATCAGATGGGCGTGACGCCCTGCTCTGGGCTGAAGGCGGCGAAGGACGGGGCGCGGGTGACGGTGGCGGGGCTCGTCCTGATCCGCCAGCAGCCGGGGACGGCCAAGGGCGTCGTCTTCCTGACGCTGGAGGACGAGACCGGGCCGGCCAACATCGTGGTCTGGCGCGATGTCTTCAAAGCCAACCGCAAGACCGCGATGATGGCCTCGTTCCTGGCCGTGCACGGGCGGGTGCAGAAGGCGGACGGGGTGATTCACGTCGTCGCCGAGCGGTTCACCGACCTGTCGGGCGAGCTTGGCGAACTGCGGGAGGAACCGGGGCAGGCGCGGCCGTCACAGGAGGTGAAGGGCCGGCTGATCCGGAGCCGCGACTTCCACTAGCTCTGCCCTCTTATCCGATCGCCCCGGCGAAGGCCGGGGTCCAGATCTGGAATGCAGACGTGGGCTGGAAAGGCTCGGCGTTCGCAGAGCCCGCGTCTGAGTCTTTCCATCTGGGTCCCGGCCTTCGCCGGGATGACCGGGTGGGGATTAGCCGACGAACGCCCGCTCCAGGACGAAGTCGCCAGGCTCGGCGTTGGAGCCTTCGGTCATGCCGTGGCTCTCGAGCAGGGCGGCCATATCCTTGATGAAGACCATCGAGCCGCAGAGCATCACGCGGTCCGTCCGCGGGTCGAACTTCGCCTGCTCGACGCCAAGGTCGGCGAACAGCTTGCCCGACGCGATCAGGTCGGTGAAGCGGCCCTGGTTCTCGAACGGCTCGCGGGTGACGGTGGGGTAGTAGCGCAGCTGGGCCCTGGCCTCCTCGCCGACCAGCGGGTCTTCGAAGATTTCGCGGGTGAAGAGGTCGCGGTAGGCCAGCTCGGCCACCTCGCGCACGCCGTGGCCGACGATGACCTCCTCGAACTTGGCGAAAGCCTCGGGGTCGCGCGCCACCGACAGGAAGGGCGCCAGGCCCGTGCCGGTGCCGAACAGCCAAAGGCGCTTGCCGGGCTTGAGGGCGTCGATGACCAGGGTGCCGGTCGGCTTCTTGCCGAGGATGACCTTGTCGCCCGGCTGGATGTGTTGGAGGCGCGAGGTCAGCGGGCCGTCCTGGACCTTGATCGACAGGAACTCCAGCTCCTCGGCGAACGAGGGCGAGGCGATCGAATAGGCGCGCAGGACCGGCTTCTTCTCACCGGCCTCGGCGGGCAGGCCGATCATCACGAACTCGCCCGAGCGGAAGCGGAAACTGCCCGGCCGGGTGATAGCGAAGCTGAACAGCCGGTCGGTCCAGTGCTTCACCCACAACACCGTCTCCTCGAAGAACGGCGAATTGGTCTGAGCCGGTGCGTCCTGCAGCGCCGTCGCGGTCATGCCCTTGATCCTAAAGCGCCGCGGCGGAAGAAGCGGCGCGTCTCATTTGGCTGTGCGGCGCACAAAGTCAACGCGGCCTATGGCGCCACCGCTTTTAGATTTCCTGCGCCGTTACTGCTCGCCGGTGCCCGGGTCGGTCTCGGTGTGGGGGTTCTTCACCGAGCCTTCCGAGCCGGCCGGTTCGGTGGATGGGCGCGGCGGGCCGCCCTCCGAGGGATGGTTCTTGTGGTCCTCGGACTCCACCGAGCGGTTGTCGGGACGGCGGTCACCTGGGTGTTGCATGAGAGGCCAAACGCCGCGCGGGGCGAGACGATCCGCTCCGCTTGCCCGCACCCTCGCTCGCTGATAAACGACCCGGCTCCGGCGATGAGCCGTGCGCGCGGGCGGGCGGATGCCGCCTTCCGGCGCGTTCGTCATTGTCTGGAGGAGTGTAGCTCAGCTGGTAGAGCATCGGTCTCCAAAACCGAGGGCCGGGGGTTCGAGTCCCTCCACTCCTGCCACCTTATATATGCGTCGCGGCGAGCTTGCGCCGTCTTGAGAGGTCCAAAGCGTTGGCCAGGAAACAGGGCAACCTTGCTGCGATGAAAGCGCGCGCCGGCCGTGCGAAGGCCGCCGCCGTGGCGCCGGCCGCCGCCGCGCCCGCCGCGCCGAAGAAGCGCACCAGCCCGGTGAAGTTCGCCCAGGAAGTCCGCGCCGAAGCGCGCAAGGTGACCTGGACCAGCCGCCGCGAAACCTGGATCACCTCGGTGATGGTGTTCATCATGGTGGTCCTGGCGGCCTTCTTCTTCTTTGCGACCGACAGCCTCATCAGTTTCCTCGTCGGCCAACTGCTCAAGCTGGCGACCGCGGGATAAGTGAAATGACCGATACGACCGCCGACACCCCGACCGCCGCCGCGCCGTCCAACCCGCGCCACAAGTGGTACATCGTCCACGCCTACTCGAACTTCGAGAAGAAGGTGGCCGAGAGCATCCGCGACCAGGCCCGCCAGCAGGGGCTGGAGGAGAACTTCTCCGACATCCTGGTGCCGACCGAGGACGTGGTGGAGATCCGCAGAGGCCGGAAGGTCAACTCCGAGCGCAAGTTCTTCCCCGGCTATGTGCTGGTGAAGATGGAGATGACCGACGAGGCCTATCACCTCATCAAGAACACCCCGAAGGTCACCGGCTTCCTGGGCTCGGGCAACAAGCCGATGCCGGTTTCCGAGAAGGAAGTGCAGCGCATCGTCGGCGCCATCGAGGAAGGCGTCGAGCGGCCCAAGCCCACGATCATGTTCGAGATCGGCGAGCAGGTTCGCGTCACCGACGGCCCCTTCGCCAGCTTCAACGGCTCGGTCGAGGACGTCGACGAGGAGCGCGCGCGCCTCAAGGTCACCGTGTCGATCTTCGGACGCGCGACGCCGGTCGAGCTGGAATACAGCCAGGTCGAAAAGGTCGCGTAAGTTTGCTTGGAGCGCCTCGCCCGTGTATGGGGCGCGGCTTCAAATCCGTGGGAGGGGCTGCCCGCACCACGGCTCATAGGCGTCATTGAGTTGGCGCCGCATAGGAGAGACAGATGGCCAAGAAGATCTTGGGCTACATCAAATTGCAGGTGCCTGCCGGCTCCGCCACGCCTTCGCCGCCCATCGGGCCGGCGCTCGGCCAGCGCGGCGTCAACATCATGGGCTTTTGCAAGGAGTTCAACGCCCGCACCGAGAAGGAACAGAAGGGAACGCCCCTGCCGACGGTGATCACCGTCTATCAGGACAAGAGCTTCACCTTCGTCACCAAGACCCCGCCCGCGACCCACTACCTGAAGGAAGCGGCGAAGATTAAGTCCGGCGCCGGCAAGACCGGCCGCGAGACGGTCGGCTCCATCTCACGCACGCAGCTGCGCGAGATCGCCGAAAAGAAGATGAAGGACCTGAACGCCAACGACATCGAAGCGGCGGCCCGCATCATCGAGGGCTCGGCCCGTGCGATGGGCCTCAAAGTGGTGGAGGCCTAAGAGCATGCCTAAGCAACCCAAGCGCATTCAGGCCTGGACCGGCGACCGCGACGCGGTCCACGCCGTCGAAGAGGCCGTCAAGCTGGTCAAGGCCAACGCCAAGGCCAAGTTCGACGAAACCGTCGAGATCGCCGTCAACCTCGGCGTCGATCCGCGCCACGCCGACCAGCAGGTCCGCGGCGTGGTCTCCCTGCCGTCTGGCACCGGCCGCGACGTGCGCGTCGCCGTCATCGCCAAGGACGCCAAGGCTGACGAGGCCACCGCCGCCGGAGCCGACATCGTCGGCGCCGAGGAGCTGGTCGAGCGCATCCAGGGCGGGTTCATGGACTTCGATCGCGTGATCGCCACGCCCGACATGATGGCCCTGGTGGGACGCCTCGGTAAGGTGCTGGGCCCGCGCGGCCTGATGCCGAACCCGCGGGTCGGCACCGTCACGCCGAACGTCGGCCAGGCCGTGAAGGACGCCAAGGGCGGGGCTATCGAGTTCCGCACCGAAAAGACCGGCATCATCCATGCCGGCGTCGGCAAGGCGAGCTTCACCGAAGAGCAGATCCTGGCCAACGTCCGCGCCCTGGTGGACGCCCTGCAAAAGGCAAAGCCGTCGGGCGCCAAGGGCACCTACATCAAGCGCATCGGCCTTTCCTCGACCATGGGCCCCGGCTTCCAGGTCGATACGGCCAGCGTCGGCGTCTAACTAAAATCGAAGACCCTTCTCCCCTCGCGGGAGAAGGTGGCAGCCGAAGGCTGTCGGATGAGGGGGCGCACTGCCCCCTCAACTGTTTCTGGCGGCTGAGATGTCTGTGAACCCCCTCATCCGACCTGCTTCGCAGGCCACCTTCTCCCGCGAGGGGAGAAGGATGTCACGGCAGCGCCGGAAACTCCGGGTCGCCCCTCAGGTTCTTCGCTTTCTGGACGGCGAAGGGGGCCAGCTGTTTCCAGTAGGCGGCGTCTTCGGTGCGCTGCAGGCCGGCGCGTTCGAGGGCGCGCAGGCGGCGGGCGGCGGCGACGTTGAGCATGTGCGCGTGGGCCTCGCGCGCGGTCGGCTGCCAGGACCTGGGTTCGTCGGACACGGGGTTACGCCCTCGCTTATGGTGAGCGCTAAACTGGCGGATGCGATGCCGTGTTCCCGGGAAAACAAGGTATTTCAAAGACTTGGTTAGCGGCTTCCTAACAAGCTCGGCGCTAGGGGGCGCTTGCATCGCCGGGTCTCCTCCTCTATAGACGCGCGCTTCCGTCGCCGGGCTCGTCCCGGAGGCGGTCCTGTCCGAGAACTGCGGGGCTTTGGGGTCACCAAAGCCGCAAGCGGGGAAGAGCCCTTCCACGCCGCGGGGAGACGGGGAACGAGACGCCAAGCGAACACCTCCCCACAAGGGATGGGCGCGCGGCCGACCTTTCCTTTTGGACAGGCTGACTGGCTCGCATTTGCGGGGGCGACCCCGCGCGTGCGGACCGATCGGCTGCCGGATGGTCCGGCTGCTGCACTAGTGATTGGAGACCGCAATGGACCGCGCTCAAAAAGCGGAGTCGATCGAGACGCTCAAGGGCGTCTTCAACGACGCCGGCGCTGTCGTCGTGACCCACTACCTGGGTCTGACTGTTGCGGAAATGACCGACCTGCGTGGTCGCCTCCGTAAGGAAGGCGCCGCGCTGAAGGTGGTGAAGAACACCCTGGCCCAGAAGGCTCTGGACGGTTCGGTGGGTGAAGCGGGCGACGCCCTCTTCGTCGGCCCGGTCGCCATCGCCTATGCGCCGGACCCTGTCTCCGCCGCCAAGGTCGCGACCCAGTACGCCAAGGACAATGACAAGTTCACCGTCATTGGCGGCCTCATGGGTCAGACCGTGCTGGATCAGAACGGCATCAAGGCGCTCGCCACGCTGCCGTCGCTCGATCAGCTCCGCGCCAAGATCGTCGGCCTTGTCCAGGCTCCCGCGACCAAGATCGCGGGCGTGCTGCAGGCGCCGGCTGGTCAGCTGGCTCGCGTCGTGGGCGCATACGCCGCCAAGGACGCCGCCTAGGTCATCTCCGCCAACCCTCATCCCATCCTTTAAGGAAGAACCATGTCCAAGCTCGAAAAACTGGTGGACGACCTGTCCACCCTGACCGTCCTGGAAGCTGCTGAGCTCTCCAAGCTGCTGGAAGAAAAGTGGGGCGTTTCGGCCGCCGCTCCGGTGGCCGTCGCCGCCGCTCCGGGCGCTGCCGCCGCTGGCGGTGACGCCGGCGCCGCCGCTGAAGAGCAAACCGAGTTCACCGTCGTGCTGACCGCCGGCGGCGACAAGAAGATCAACGTGATCAAGGAAGTCCGCGGCGTCCGTCCGGACCTCGGCCTGAAGGAAGCCAAGGACCTCGTCGAAGGCGCCCCTCAGAACGTCAAGGAAAACGTCTCCAAGCAGGAAGCCGAAGAGATCAAGAAGAAGCTCGAAGAAGCCGGCGCCTCCGTCTCCATCAAGTAAGCGAGACGGCGTCAGCTCTGACGCTTGTTCAGCGGGCCTGGAGGGTGACCTCCGGGCCCGTTTTTCGTTTCGGCCGCCGTTCCCTCCCAGCGTCATCCTCGGCCTTGTGCCGAGGACCCAGAATCGAGGCGAAGGATGGTTAGGCGGCGTGATGGCTAACGCACTGGATGAGCTTGCCAGGTCGGCGTTTCTGGGTCCCAGGCACAAGGCCTGGGATGACGGGCGCGGACAGGTGGAGAAATATCCGCCGACAGCCCTTCACTTATCCCCACGAGAGGTCTATGTGTCCCGGTCCCGCGCAGCCGAGAGGTTGCGTGGCGCGCAGCATTGCGCAGTCCCGAGGCACGGTCACCGCCCTCCGACCGTAGCGAAGGGGCCGCTCCTTTCCCGAGGAGCGCAAGGTCAGCGTCCGGCTCGCCAAACGAGCTTGAGGGTGGACGCCGATACAACGATCACGCGCGGAATCCGTTCGCGCGATACAGGGATAAAAATGGCTCAGTCCTTCACCGGCAAAAAGCGGATGCGTAAGTCGTTCGGCCGCATCCCCGAAGCCGTGCAGATGCCCAACCTCATCGAGGTTCAGCGCTCCTCCTACGAACAGTTCCTCCAGCGCGAGACCCGCTCGGGCGAGCGGCGCGACGAGGGCATCGAGGCGGTCTTCAAGTCGGTGTTCCCGATCAAGGACTTCAACGAGCGCGCCGTCCTCGAATACGTCTCTTATGAGTTTGAAGAGCCGAAGTACGACGTCGAGGAATGCATCCAGCGCGACATGACCTATGCCGCGCCGCTGAAGGTGAAGCTGCGCCTCATCGTCTTCGAAATGGAAGAGGAAACCGGCGCCCGCTCGGTCAAGGACATCAAGGAGCAGGACGTCTACATGGGCGACATCCCGCTCATGACGGACAAGGGCACCTTTATCGTCAACGGCACCGAGCGCGTCATCGTCTCCCAGATGCACCGCTCGCCGGGCGTCTTCTTCGACCACGACAAGGGCAAGACGCACAGCTCGGGCAAGCTCTTGTTCGCGGCGCGGATCATCCCCTACCGCGGCAGCTGGCTCGACTTCGAGTTCGACGCCAAGGACATCGTCTATGTCCGTATCGACCGGCGCCGGAAGCTCCCCGCCACGACCTTCCTCTATGCGCTCGGCATGGACGGCGAGGAGATCTTGACGACCTTCTACGACGTCGTTCCGTTCGAGAAGCGCACGCCCAAGAAGGGCAAGGGCGAAGCCGGCTGGGCCACCCCCTACAAGCCCGAGCGCTGGCGCGGCGTGAAGCCGGAATTCCCGCTGGTCAACGCCGACACCGGCGAGGAAGTCGCCCCGGCGGGCGCCAAGATCAGCGCCCGCAACGCCAAGAAGTTCGCCGACAACGGCCTCAAGACCCTGCTGCTGGCGCCGGAAGCCCTGACGGGCCGCTACCTGGCGCGCGATGCGGTCAACGTCGAGACCGGCGAGATTTACGCCGAGGCCGGTGACGAGCTGGACGTCGACACCATCGCGGCGCTGGAGGAGCAGGGCTTCTCCACCATCGAGGTGCTGGACATCGACCACGTCACGGTCGGCGCCTACATCCGCAACACCCTGCGGGTCGACAAGAACAACGTCCGCGAAGACGCGCTGTTCGACATCTACCGCGTGATGCGTCCGGGCGAGCCGCCGACGGTCGAGGCCGCCGAGGCGATGTTCAAGTCGCTGTTCTTCGATTCCGAGCGCTACGACCTCTCGGCCGTGGGCCGGGTGAAGATGAACATGCGCCTGGAGCTGGACTGCCCCGACGACATGCGCGTCATCCGCAAGGAAGACGTGCTGGCGGTGCTCAAGACGCTGGTCGACCTGCGCGACAGCCGCGGCGAGATCGACGACATCGACAACCTCGGCAACCGCCGGGTGCGTTCGGTGGGCGAGCTGCTGGAAAACCAGTACCGCGTCGGCCTGCTGCGCATGGAACGCGCCATCAAGGAGCGCATGAGCAGCGTCGATATCGACACGGTCATGCCGCACGACCTGATCAACGCCAAGCCCGCCGCCGCCGCCGTCCGCGAGTTCTTCGGCTCCTCGCAACTCTCGCAGTTCATGGACCAGACCAACCCGCTGTCCGAGATCACCCACAAGCGCCGTCTCTCGGCGCTTGGCCCGGGCGGCCTGACCCGCGAGCGCGCGGGCTTCGAGGTGCGCGACGTGCACCCGACCCACTACGGCCGCATCTGCCCGATCGAGACGCCGGAAGGGCCGAACATCGGCCTGATCAACAGCCTGGCCACCCACGCGCGGGTGAACAAGTACGGCTTCATCGAAAGCCCCTACCGCCGCGTGTCGGAGGGCAAGCCGCAGGACGAAGTCGTCTACATGTCGGCGATGGAGGAGGCCAAGCACGTTATCGCGCAGGCCAACATCCGCATGGAGAAGGGCGAGATCGCCGAGGACCTGGTCCCCGGCCGGGTGGGCGGCGAGCCGACCCTGCTGCAGAAGGCCGAAGTCGACCTGATGGACGTTAGTCCCAAGCAGGTGGTGTCGGTGGCCGCGGCCCTGATCCCCTTCCTGGAAAACGACGACGCCAACCGCGCCCTGATGGGCTCGAACATGCAGCGCCAGGCCGTGCCTCTCGTCCAGTCGGACGCGCCGCTGGTCGGGACAGGCATGGAAGACGTCGTGGCCCGTGACTCCGGCGCCGTGGTCGTGGCCCGCCGCGACGGCGTGGTCGAGCAGATCGACGGTACGCGTATCGTCCTGCGCGCCACCAGCGAGACCGACCCGACCAAGCCGGGCGTCGACATCTACCGCCTCTCGAAGTTCCAGCGTTCCAACCAGAACACCTGCATCAACCAGCGTCCGCTGGTGCGGGTGGGTGACCGTATCCAGACCGGCGACATCATCGCCGACGGGCCCTCGACCGACCTTGGCGAGCTGGCGCTGGGCCGCAACGCCCTCGTCGCCTTCATGCCCTGGAACGGCTACAACTTCGAAGACTCGATCCTGATCTCCGAGCGCATCGTGCGCGATGACGTCTTCACCTCGATCCACATCGAGGAGTTCGAGGTCATGGCCCGCGACACCAAGCTCGGGCCCGAAGAGATCACCCGCGATATCCCCAACGTCGGCGAGGAAGCCCTGCGCAACCTCGACGAGGCGGGCATCGTGGCCATCGGCGCCGAGGTGATGCCGGGCGACATCCTGGTCGGCAAGGTGACGCCCAAGGGCGAGTCGCCGATGACGCCGGAAGAAAAGCTGCTGCGGGCGATCTTCGGCGAGAAGGCTTCGGACGTGCGCGACACCTCCCTGCGCCTGCCGCCGGGCGTCGCGGGCACGGTCGTGGAAGTGCGCGTTTTCAACCGTCACGGCGTCGACAAGGACGAGCGCGCGCTGGCCATCGAACGGGCCGAGATCGACCGCCTCGGCAAGGACCGCGACGACGAGTTCGCCATCCTGAACCGCAACATGACCTCGCGCCTCCGCGAGCTGATGATCGGCAAGAACGCCGTCTCCGGGCCCAAGGGCCTTGGCCGCGGCGAGATCACGGCCGAGAAGCTGGGCGAGATCGCGCCGGGCCTGTGGTGGCAGATCGCCGTCGACGACGACAAGGCCATGGGCGAGCTGGAGGCCCTGCGCCGCCAGTTCGACGAGGCCCGCAAGCGTCT
>DASVBC010000028.1:0-83201 GCA_036376035.1 Caulobacteraceae bacterium
AAGCATCTAAGCGGGAAACTAACCTCAAAACAAGGCTTCGCCGAGAGCCGTGGTAGACCACCACGTTGATAGGCCAGGTGTGGAAGCGCCGCGAGGCGTGTAGCTTACTGGTACTAATCGCTCGATCGGCTTGATCGTTCTCAAATAAACCCATGTAACGCCAAGTATTCGCGCGACACTGATGTCTTCTCGCATCCCTTCCGCCGACCTGGTGGCTATGCCGGGGGTTCCCCACCCGATCCCATTCCGAACTCGGTCGTTAAGTCCCCCAGGGCCAATGGTACTTCGTCTTAAGGCGCGGGAGAGTAGGTCGCCGCCAGGTCCGCCGAAGGGATGCATCCGTCCACCACGATTCAGGTCGTGGTTTCTGACCCTTCCCTCACGATGCCATCGTCTCCGGTTTGCCGCGGGATGGAGCAGCCCGGTAGCTCGTCAGGCTCATAACCTGAAGGTCGTAGGTTCAAATCCTACTCCCGCACCCAGTTAAGAAGACCGCCCCGGCACGTGCCGCGGCGGTTTTTTTGTGCCTGGAATTTCGGGCAAGAAAGAAGGGGCGGTCTCCCGCCCCTTCTCATGCGCTCCTCGCCGGCCTACCAGCGGCCGTAGCCATAGCCGTAGCGGTCATCGTCGCGGCGATCCTCGCGCAGGTGGGCCTGGAGCCCGTCGAGACGGTTGGACAGGTCCGCGTATTCGGCGCGGCTCAGGCCATTGCGCTCAAAGCGGTGCTCCAGCGCCTCGATACGGTTGAGCTCGGCGCGCAGCTGGTTGGCCTCCCACCGGCTGATGTGGTGGCGGTAGAAGGCGCGGTCGATGCGCTGGGCGATCTGGGCCTGGCGCTGGTCGATCTGGCGCGAAGCGGCGTGGTCGTAGCGACCATGGCGGTCGTTGTGGGCGGCGGCCGCGGGGGAGGCGGCGGCGGCGATGGCCGTCACGGCGGCCAGGGAGATCAGGACCTTTTTCATGGGGCCATTCCTTTCGAAGTCCGCCGTCACAACGACGGCGTTGGGGTGAGCAAACACCCCCGGCGCTGAAGCCAATCTGAGCCGTCCGTTGTGCAGCGTTCAGGCGCGGCGGGCGTTGGCGCTTCGATGACGCTGTCGATCCCCACCACCTTCGCGCCCATGGAGGCGAAGTCGGTCGAGGCCCTGCCGGACGGCGAGGGCTGGCGGTTCGAGCCGAAGTGGGACGGCTTTCGCTGCCTGGCGTTCAGGGATGGCGTTGCGGTCGATCTGCGGGCCAAGTCCGGCAAGCCGCTCGGCCGCTACTTCCCTGAGATGGTCGAGGCGCTGAAGAGGCTGCCGGCGGAGCGGTTCGTCATCGATGGTGAGCTGGGCATCCCGGTGAACGGCAGCCTGTCGTTCGACGCCCTACAGCTGCGCCTGCATCCGGCCGAGAGCCGGGTGCGCAAGCTGGCGGCGCAAACGCCCTCGATTCTGATCGTTTTCGACCTGCTGGAGACCCCGGCCGGCGAGACGCTGACGGACCAGCCGCTCACCGAACGGCGGGCGGCGCTGGAGGCCTTCATGGCGGGGCCAGGCAAACACCCGTCCCTGACCCTCAGCCCTCAAACCGCCGACCTGACCGAGGCCCGGGTGTGGCTGGAGCAGGCCGGAGGGGCGCTGGATGGGGTGATCGCCAAACGCGCCGATGGGCCCTACGCGTCCGGCGAGCGGACGATGCTCAAGGTCAAACAGTTGCGGACGGCGGACTGCGTCGTCGGCGGCTTTCGCTACGCCAAGGATTCGAAGCTGGTGGGCTCTCTCCTGCTGGGCCTCTACAACGAGCGCGGCCTTCTGGACCACGTGGGGTTCACCTCGACTATAAGCGATGCCGAACGGGCGGGGATAACTTCACGGCTCGAGGCGCTGACGGGCGGGGAGGGGTTCACCGGCAAGGCCCCCGGCGGGCCGAGCCGCTGGAGCACGGAGCGCTTGGCCGAATGGACGCCCTTGAAGCCCAAGCTGGTGGTCGAGGTCCGCTATGACCACGTCTCGGGCGGGCGCTTTCGCCACGGAACGAAGATCATGCGCTGGCGGCCGGACAAAAATCCGCGCCAGTGCACCTTCGAGCAGATCGCCCCGCCCGCGCCGATTGGCCTGTTCGCCTAGGCCCCGGCCTCGAGGAACCGCAGCAGCGCCGGCTCGCCGGCCTGGGGCGACTTGCCGAAGCGCTCGCCGAGCTCGCCCTTCTCATAGGCCTCGATGATCCCGGGGTGGATGTAGGAGGAGCGGCAGACGGCCGGGGTGTTGCCCAGCAGCCCCGCCACCGCCTTCACGCAGGTCGCGACCGTCTGCCTGGTGGCCGTGGCCGTCTCGGCCGGTCCCTCGATGGTCAGCGCCCGGGCGGCGGCCAGGGTGCCGGCCCAGGTGCGGAAGTCCTTGGCCGTGAAGTCCCCGCCGGTCGCTTCCTTGAGGTAGGCGTTGACGTCGCTGGAGGTGACCGAGTGGACCACGCCCTCCTCGTCGACATACTTGAACAGCCGCTGGCCGGGCAGGTCCTGGCAGGCGCGGATCAGGCGCACCAGGCGCCGTTCCGAGAAGCTGGTCTGATGCTCCTTGCCGCTCTTGCCGCGGAACTTGAAGACCGCCTTGCCGCCGGCCATGCGGACGTGGCGCTTTTGCATGGTGGTCAGGCCGTAGCTCTTGTTTTGCCTGGCGTATTCGTCGTTGCCGACGCGGATCAGGGTCATTTCGAGCAAGGCCACGACGCCGGCCAGGACCTTTTCGCGGGGCAGGCCGCGCCGGGCCAGGTCCTCCTCCACCCGCTTGCGCAGCTTCGGCAGCGCGCGGCCAAAGGCGATCATCTTCTCGTACTTGTGGCTGTCGCGAACGTGGCGCCAGTCGTCGTGATAGCGGTACTGCTTGCGGCCCTTCTGATCTCGGCCGGTCGCCTGGAGGTGGCCGTTGGGGTCTGGGCAGATCCACACATCGGTCCAGGCGGGCGGGATGGCGAGTTTGCCGATCCGCTCGAGCGTCGCGGCGTCCTTGATCGGCTTGCCGGCCGGGCCGACGTACTCGATGCCGCGCGGCGTGCCGCGGCGGGTGATGCCCGGATCGTGGTCGTCGACGTAGGAAAGGCCGGCCGACCTGGCCGCGGCCGGCATTTCGGCGACGTCGCGCGCCATCACGGGGCAGCTCCTCGTTGGTTCGTCAGCGCAACGTGGTAGGAACCAGCCCGGTTGCCCCGATGAATTATCGCCACGCCTTTCACGCCGGAAACTTCGCCGACCTGGTCAAGCACGCCGCCCTGCTGGCCATGCTGCGCGAGCTCACGGCGGGCGGCGGGCCGCTGACGGTGATCGACACCCACGGCGGGGCGGGGATGTACGACCTCGGCGGTGAAGAGGCGCGCAGGTCGGGCGAGGCGGCGGACGGGATCGGGCGGCTGATGGCCGACGCTGGAGCGCCGGCGGAACTTGGGCCGCTGAAGCAGGCGGTGGCGGGGCTGAACCCGGGCGAGCTGCGGCTCTATCCCGGATCGCCGGTGCTGGCGGCGCGGGCGATCCGGCCGGGGGACCGGCTGATCGCTTGTGAGATTCATCCAACGGACCAGGACCTGCTGCGCCGGGCGCTGGCGGCCTATCCGAACGCCAGGGTGGTGGGAGAGGACGGCTATCGCACGCTCGTGGCCCATGCCGGCGCGCCACGGCTGCTGGCGCTGGTCGATCCTCCATTCGAGCGGCCGGACGACTATCAGCAGGCGGCCGATGCGTTGGCGGCGGTGCTGCGCGCCAACGCGGCGGCCACCGTGTGCGTCTGGCTGCCGCTGAAGGATCTGGAGACCTTCGACGCCTTCCTGCGGCGGGTGGAAGCGAGCGCGCTGGTCGTCGAGGTGCGGATGCGGCCGCTGATCGACCCCATGAAGATGAACGGCTGCGCGCTGGTCATCGCCAATCCGACGCCGGGGCTGGAGGAGGCGCTGAGGCCGGCGTGCGAGTGGGTGGTCGAGCGGCTGGGCGAGGCGGGCGGCAAGGCGCGGATTTGGCATCTCTAAACACCGTCATCCTCGGGCTTGTCCCGAGGACCCATGCGTGGTGAGCGTCCGGATAGATCAGGTGTTCATGGGTCGTCGGAACAAGTCCGACGATGACGATGGAAGGTAGGGGAGCCGTGGGCGGCGGCAAAGCGTTCCTCCCTTATGAGCCGCGAACAAGCCCACGCCGCCTGGCGGTCCGCCGAGCAGATCAAGCACCTGTCCGACCGGCTGGTGGGGATCGGCCCCATCGGCATTGGCCTGGACGGCATGCTCGCCTGGATCCCCGGCGCGAACCTCGTCTATGGCCTCAGCGCCGGGGGCCTGCTGCTGATGCACGCCGTGCGGGCCAAGGCGAGCCCCGCGACGCTGGCGCGGATGGGCGCGTACCTGGCGGTCGACAACCTCACCGACGCGGTGCCGATCCTCGGCTGGGCGGCCGACACCCTCTTCCCCGGCCACCTGATGGCGGCCAAGGCGCTGCAAAAGGACATCGAGGCGCGCCACGGCCTGCCGGAGGACACGCAGGTCAGCCTGCGCGGTAAGCGGCTGTGGTCAGGCCGGACGCCGGTGAAGGCGCGTTAGCGTCCGGACCACATTCCGGCGCGCGCCTCCATCGCCAGAGTCCGTGCAGCCGTCTCGATCAGCTTGATCTTGGGCGCGCCGGTCAGGGGCGAAGCCATCACCATGTCGAAAAGTATGCGGCCCGGGGTGCGGGTATCGCCAACGCTTGCGCGCGGCTTTCGGATGAGCCCGCGCGTGCGGGGCGGATTGCGGTGCTTCATGGATGGACTCCGGGCGTCGTGAGAATCGAAAGGGGAGGGGCGGAGCGCCGGGCGGTTCGCCCGGATACCGTATGGAGTAGTGGAGTGTTTCGGCTTGCCGCCGGCGCTCCGCGCGGACCGTTTTCCCAGAGCCGGCGGCGCGCAGGCGTGTTCTGCCTTTCACCGCACGAGAGCCCTGGACGGGCAGGCGGGACACCAGCCCGCCTGATACGCAGGTTTACGTCGCCTGCGCTGCTGAGATTCCCGGCGGTGAGCGCCCCGGGAATGATCCGCTGCCAGGCTCCGCCAGCCGGGAAACCCCGCTCGGCCGCACCCACGAACCGCAAAGGGCTGGTACCGGTGCGCCCTCCCCATGTCCGTGGGTGAGGTGATTGTGGGGGTGGTGGCAGTGGGGTGGATAAGTTTCGATCTCTCCCTCCCCTTTATGGGGAGGGTGGCAGCCGAAGGCTGACGGGTGGGGATGTGAGTAACTCCCCCACCCGATCGCTTCGCGATCTTCCCTCCCCATGAAGGGGAGGGAGAGGGTTAAGCCCGTTTCAGCTGGGTGTAGCCGAGGTGTTCGTTGAGGCGATCGAGCAGCTCCAGCGCCGCTTCGGCGACGACGGTGCCGGGGGGGAAGAGGGCGGCGGCGCCGGCGTCGTAGAGGGCCTGGAAGTCCTCCGGCGGGAAGACGCCGCCGACGACGATCATGATGTCGCCTCGGCCCTGCTTTTCCAACTCGGCCTTCAGCTCGGGGACCAGCGTCAGGTGGCCGGCGGCAAGCGATGAGGCGCCGACGACGTGGACGTTCTGTTCGATGGCTTCCTTTGCCGCTTCGGCGGGAGTCTGGAAGAGCGGCCCGATGTCGACGTCGAAGCCGAGGTCGGTGAAGGCCGAGGCGATGACCTTCTGGCCCCGGTCGTGGCCGTCCTGGCCCATCTTGGCGACGAGGATCTTGGGCGGGCGGCCGTCGACCTCCTTGAAGGCGCGGACGGCGGCCCGCGCGCGATCGACCACCAGGTCCTGGCCGCTTTCAGAGAGGTAGACGCCCTCGATGGCCTTCACCTGCGCCTTGTGCCGGCCGAAGACCTTCTCCAGCGCGTAGCTGATCTCGCCGACGGTGGCCTTGGCCCGGGCCGCATCGACGGAGAGTTCGAGCAGGTTGGCGCCGGTGCGGGCGCCGTCTTCCAGCGCCTTCAGGGTGCGCTCCACCTCGGCCGGATCGCGCTCGGCCTTGAGGCGCTTGAGCTTTTCGATCTGGGCGTTGCGGACGGCGGTGTTGTCGACCTTGAGCACCGGGATGTCGTCGGCGACTTCCGGCTTGTAGCGGTTGACGCCGACGACGCTCTGCAGGCCGGTGTCGATGCGCGCCTGGGTGCGGGCGGCGGCTTCCTCGATGCGCAGCTTGGGCAGGCCCTGCTCGATGGCCTTGGCCATGCCGCCGAGCTTTTCGACTTCCTCGATGTGTTCGAGGGCGCGGCGGGCGAGGTCGTGGGTCAGGCGCTCGACGTAGTAGCTGCCGCCCCAGGGATCGATGGTCTTCGTCAGCCCCGACTCCATCTGCAGGAAGAGCTGGGTGTTGCGCGAGATACGGGCGGAGAAATCCGTAGGCAAAGCAAGAGCTTCGTCCAGAGAGTTCGTG
Source organism: Caulobacteraceae bacterium (assembly GCA_036376035.1). Lineage (GTDB taxonomy): Bacteria > Pseudomonadota > Alphaproteobacteria > Caulobacterales > Caulobacteraceae > Caulobacter. The sequence continues at coordinate 6,379 of DASVBC010000028.1, forward strand.
TGCAGCGACTGGGTCTGGCCGCCCGCCGCGGCCATGGCCTCGACGCAGGTGCGGGCGACGTTGTTGAAGACGTCCTGCGCCGCTAGCGACCAGCCGCTGGTCTGGCTGTGGGTGCGCAGCGACAGCGAGCGGGCGTCCTTGGGGTCGAACTCGCGCTTCATCAGGCGGGCCCAGAGCAGGCGCGCGGCGCGCATCTTGGCCACTTCCATGAAGTAGTTCATGCCGATGGCCCAGAAGAAGCTCAGGCGCGGCGCGAACTGGTCGACGCTCATGCCGGCGGCGACGCCGGCGCGGACGTATTCGATTCCGTCGGCCAGGGTGTAGGCGAGCTCCAGGTCCGCCGTCGCCCCGGCTTCCTGCATGTGGTAGCCGGAAATCGAGATCGAATTGAACTTCGGCATATGGCGCGAAGTGTATGAAAAGATGTCGGAAACGATCCGCATCGAGGCCGCGGGCGGATAGATGTAGGTGTTCCGCACCATGAACTCTTTGAGGATGTCGTTCTGGATCGTGCCCGACAGCTTGTCGGGGCTGACGCCCTGCTCCTCGGCGGCGACGATGTAGAGGGCCAGGATCGGCAGGACCGCGCCGTTCATGGTCATCGACACGCTCATCTTGTCGAGCGGTATGCCGCTGAACAGGGTGCGCATGTCGTAGATGGAATCGATGGCGACGCCCGCCATGCCGACGTCGCCCTTCACCCGCTCGTGGTCGCTGTCGTAGCCGCGGTGGGTGGCCAGATCGAAGGCGACCGACAGGCCCATCTGACCGGCCGCCAGGTTGCGGCGATAGAAGGCGTTGGAGTCCTCGGCCGTGGAGAAGCCGGCGTACTGGCGCACGGTCCACGGCTGGTTGACGTACATGGTGGGATAGGGGCCGCGCACGAACGGCGCGAGGCCCGGATAGCCGTCGGTGAAGTCCACGCCGTCCACATCGGCGAGGCTGTAGGCGGCCTGGACGGCGATGCCTTCGGGCGTTTCCCAGACGGGTGGCGGGGCGACCTTGGGCGCGTGGCGCTGGCCCTTGGGCTTGGGCTTGGGGCCCGCCTCGAACTCGAGTTCAGCGAAGTTGGGGAAGCCGGCCATCAGTTAGCCTCCTCGAAAGCGGCGGCGAAGCGGATGGGTCGCAGCGGGGCGCAGTGGCCGTCCGGCCCCGGCAGACGCGGGTCGGGGGCGTCCACCGCCACGGCGACGGGCTGCTCGACCTCGACCGGCTTTTCGTCGGCGTTGCGGAAGACGGTGACGCCGAGGATCTTCTCGTCGTTGGCGGCGATGGCGGCCAGGCGCGCCTCGCGGGCGGCGGCGACCTGGTCCTGGACCAGGTTCGTGCCGAGGGCCGCGACGATGCCGCCGGCTGCTTCGATGGCCTGGAACTGCGCCCAGGCGGCCTGCGCCAGCTGTTCGGTCAGGTTGTCGAGGAACCAGGCGCCGCCGGCCGGATCGGCGACGCGGCCAAGGCTCGCTTCCTCCATCAGCACCAGCTGGGTGTTGCGGGCCTGGCGGCGGGCGAAGGCGGTGGGCAGGCCCAGCGCATCGGTGAAGGTCCCGAGCACGATTGCGTCCGCCCCGCCGACCGCCGCGCCGAAACCGGTGGCTGTCAGGCGGATCAGGTTGGTCCAGGGGTCGAGCTTCGCCAGCATACGGTGCGAGGAGCGGGCCTCGATCCGCGCCGGCCCGGTGACCTCGCAAGCCTCGGTGATGCGGGCCCACAGGGCGCGGGCGGCGCGCAGCTTGGCGATGTCGAGGAAGTATTGGCCGTCAACGCTGACGCCCAGCACCAGGGCGGCGAAGGCTTCCTCCATCGGCACCCCCGCGCGGCGCAGGGCCTTGGCGTAGGCGACCGCCGCGGCGGCCATGAAGCCGAGCTCCTGCGCCTCCGTGCCGCCCGCCTCGTGCACCACGCGGCCGGTGGCGAGCATGAGGCTCGCCCTGGGATAGGTGGTGCGAAGGCGCGCGCCGACGGTGGCGGCGCTGACCATGTGGGATTCCACGGGGCCGGGGCTCTGGCCCGTCTCGGCGAAGGTCGAGAGCGGGTCCATGTGGAGGGCGAGGGGAGCGGCGGGGGCGGCCTTGGCCAGCGCGCCCAGCCAGTCGGCGGCCTTCGGTCCGAGGTAGCCGGCGTCCAGCGCCACGGGCGCCAGCTCGAGGAGGACGCCGTTCAGCGCCCTGGCCAGGTCATCGGCTGATCCCACCGCGACGCCGTTGCGGCCGGCGGGGTCGATTTTCACGAGGACCGAGGCCGCGCCGCCTTCCAGGTCCTTCATCACCTCGGCGTTGGCCTGGGCCGCGTCGGGGTGGGCGGTGGCCATCCGCACCTCCCACGGCCGCTCGGCGTCGCGCACGCGCAGGTCGCGGACCGCCTCCTGGCCCTCGCGGTAGAGCGGCTGGATCTCGATGCCGTCCGCCGTGCGGCTGACGAGGTCGTCGACCGAGCCGCCCTTCAGGGCTTTCTCGACCAGCTTGAGCCATTCGGCGCGACCCGGCGCCGGGAAGTCTTCAGCCAGGGGAAGGATATCGCCGTCGGCCACGCACTCGCTCCGCTGCACTGCAAAAAGCTGCCTGCAAATGCCGCCTTGCCCTTGGGTGCGTCAAGTTCCGGGGTTGCCTCCGGCCAAACGCTTGTTTTACTTACAGCGTACATCCAAGGAGTTCCCGATGAGCCTGCCGCCGATCCTCCGCGACCGTCTTCGCCTGCCCGTGATCGGCTCGCCGCTGTTCATCATCTCCAACCCCGACCTGGTGATCGCCCAGTGCAAGAGCGGGGTGGTGGGCTCCTTCCCCTCGCTGAACGCGCGCCCGCTCTCCATGCTGGACGAGTGGCTGCACCGGATTACGGAGGAACTGGCCGCCTGGGACCGCGACCATCCCGACATGCCGAGCGCGCCTTTCGCGGTGAACCAGATCGTCCACAAGACCAACAACCGGCTCGAGGAGGACATCGAGCTGTGCGTGAAGTGGAAGGTCCCGGTGGTGATCACCTCGCTGGGGGCGCGGGAGGATGTGAACGCGGCCATCCACAGCTATGGCGGCATCACCCTGCACGACGTCATCAACAACCGCTTCGCGCACAAGGCGGTGGAGAAGGGCGCCGACGGGCTGATTCCGGTGGCGGCCGGGGCGGGCGGCCATGCGGGCACGCTGTCGCCGTTCGCGCTGGTGCAGGAAATCCGCGAGTGGTTCGACGGGCCGGTGGCGCTGTCGGGCTCGATTGCGTCAGGCGCGGCCATCCTGGCGGCGCAGGCGATGGGCGCGGACCTGGCCTACATCGGCTCGGCCTTCATCGCGACGGCCGAGGCCAACGCGCCGCAGGGCTACAAGGACATGATCGTCCAGAGCGAGGCCGACGACATCGTCTATTCCAACCTCTTCACCGGCGTACACGGCAACTATCTGGCGCCGTCCATCGAGCGGGCGGGGCTGGACCCCAAGAACCTGCCGGTCAGCGACCCCTCCAAGATGAACTTCGGCAGCGGCGGCAACACCGAGGCCAAGGCCTGGCGCGACATCTGGGGATGCGGCCAGGGCATCGGCGCGGTCAAGTCGGCGCCCAGCGCGGCCGAGCTGATCGCGCGGCTATCCTCGGAATACGAGGAGGCGAAAGCGGCGCTGGCGGCGAAGGTGGCGCTGACGGGCGGTGGGAAACTGCAGCTGGCGGCTGAATAGTTTCCCTCCCCTTTATGGGGAGGGTGGCTCGCGAAGCGAGACGGGTGGGGCGGTGACTTCCCCACCCCGAGGGCTTCGCCCTCTTCCCTCCCCATGAAGGGGAGGGAGAACTCTGAAGTTATCCGCCCCCACCGGCAGCGCCCCATCCTTGGCGCATGTCCGATGACGCCACGCCCCGCCTCGCCCTTCCCTATCTCGCCGCCGGTCAGGCGCAGAAGCATGTGACGCTGAACGAGGCGCTGGCGCGGCTCGACGGGCTGGTGCAGAGCGCGGTGGAGAGCCGCGCGACCGACGCCCAGCCGGTCAGCCCGGCCGACGGCGACCTCTACATCATGACCGCGAGCGCCAGCGGCGCCGACTGGGCGGGCAAGGCCGCCGGGACGCTGATGCGCTTCGAGGCCGGGGCCTGGGCCGAGCTGACGGCCGCAGAGGGGCACGTCGCCTGGGTGAAGGACGAGGGCCTGCTGGCGATCTTCGACGGCGCCGCCTGGATCGACCTGGCGCAGACCATCGATGCGCTGCAGGGCCTGTCGCTGTTGGGGATCAACGCCACGGCCGACGCCACCAACAAGCTATCGGTCTCCTCGGCGGCGGTGCTGTTCAACCACGCCGGCGCCGGGACGCAGCTGAAGGTCAACAAGAGCGCCGCGGGCGATACGGCTTCGCACCTGTTCCAGACCGGATTTTCCGGGCGCGCCGAGTTCGGCCTGACCGGCAGCGACGATTTCGCGATCAAGGTCTCGGCCGACGGGTCGAGCTGGCAGGACGTGTTCACGGTCGATCGCACGACCGGCAAGGCGGCCTTCGCCAGGTCGGCCATGCACCAGACGCAGATCGACATCTTCACCTCCAGCGGCAGCTACAGCGTGCCCGCCTGGGCGCGGCGGCTGCGGATCGTCTGCATCGCGGCCGGAGGCGGCGGCGGATCGGGCGCGGCGGGGACGAACGCGGCGGACCGCTCGGGCGGCGGCGGCGGGGGCGGCGGGGCGCGCAGCTGGGAGGAGTACGACGTCGCCGACCTCGGCGCGACGCTGACGGTGACGGTGGGCGCGGGCGGCTCCGGCGGCGCGGGCGTCACCGGCACGGCGAATGGGTCGAACGGCGGGGCGGGGGGACTGAGTTCGGTCGCCGACAGCGGCGGGGTCCTGCTGTTGGCTGGCGGGGGCATCGCCGGCGGCGGCGGAACCACGACCAGCGGAGCGGCGGGCTCGGCGGCCATCGGAAACACGCCGGGCAACACCGGCGGGGCCGGTTCAATCGGCGCCGGTTCGGCCGGCCAGGACAGCGCCCGCGCGGACGGCTCCGGCGGCGGCGGTGGCGGCGGAGGCCTCTCCACCGCCGGAGCGGCGGGTGACGGCGCGGCCGGCGGGCACGGCTGGCGGATCGGCGGCGTGGCCAAGCGCGCGCCCGCCGGCGCCGCGGGCGTCAGCGGCGGCGCCGGCGCGGCGGGCGGCGACAAGGTCTGGAGCCGGGGCTGCGGCGCGGGCGGCGGCGGCGGGGCGGCCAGCGCGTCGGCCAACGCAGGGGCGGGCGGCGCCGGCGGGGCTCCGGGCGGCGGTGGCGGCGGTGGCGGCGCGGCGCGCGACACCTTCACCTCCGGGGCCGGCGGCGCGGGCGGCCGGGGCGAAGTCTGGATCGTGGCGATCGGGTGAGATGATGAGCAATCGGTATGCGCTCCTCGACAGCGAGGGGTTGGTGGTGAACGTGATCGCGTGGGACGGGCTGGCGCCCTGGTCGCCCGCCGATGGGGAGACGGCGGTCGAGGCTCCCGACTGGGTGTCGGTCGACTGGCGCAGCATAGACGGCGTGTGGACCGCGCCGGAGGAGGCCTGATGGACATCGCCGGAATGGCCGGAGGCGGGGCTCTGGGCGCGGCCTTCGGGGCGCTGGGATCGGTGCTGAACCGCGGCTTTGGCCTGCTGGAGACGCGGGAGAAGCGCAAGGATCGGCAGCTGGAGCTGGCGCACGAAAAGGAACGCTGGTCTCACGAGAGCGCCCTGGCCGACCAGGCGCGCTCCGCCCGCGCCGAGGAGGCGCGCCAGGCCCTGGCGCAGGCGCAGGTGCAGGGCTGCTGGACCGGCCTTGCGGCGTCGGTGGAAGCCGAGGGCGCCATTCCCGGCAGCTGGCCGTGGGTCAACGCGGTGCGGGCGCTGACCCGGCCGGCCCTGACCGTCATGCTGTGGCTGCTCTACGCGCTGCTGTTCCTGTGCGCGGCGGCGGGCGCGCTGGAGGCGAGCGTGGCGGCCTCGGTGGTCGATTCCGCCATCGGCACGATCAGCTTTTCAGCGGCCACGGCCCTGACCTGGTGGTTCGGCGACCGGGCGCCGCGCGGCCGCTAAGGCCGGTCAGACGGCGGCAGCGCGGCGACTTCCTCGGCCGTCAGCTTGCGGATGGCGCGGGGGAAGATGGGCGAGCGGAATCCGGCGCTGTTGGCGATGGACAGCTGCATGTCGTTCGCCGAACACACACGGGTCGATCCGGTCACCTGCGAGATGATGAAATCGCCGTTGTGGTCGATGCGGCCCGAGCCCGGGACCAGGTCGATGCGGTAGATGTCGTTGGCGCCCACCCGAAGGTAGAGGACGTCGTCGGTCGGCGAACTCCAGCCGCGCCACTGGGTGGTGGAGAAGCAATCGCCGGCCGGCATCATCGTCATCGGCCGGCCGGGCGGAAGCGCGGCGCAGGCGACGAGCGCCAGAAGCGCCGCGCCAAGGGCGGTCTTGTAAGCGATCATCACATATCTCTCCGGCCGCGCCAGAGTTTGGGGGGGGGGGACGCGCGGCTGGGGATGAGCATCCACCCGGCGAAGGGGCTCCGCAAGAGGGGCGCTCAGGCCCGGCGGCGCAGCCGGCAGCGGGTGCAGGTCAGGTAACCGTCGCGCGAGCGGCTGGTGACCATGTTGTGTTCGCCCATGACCACCACGCACTTGAGGAAGGCGCCGGGGCGGAAGGGTTCCGGCGCGCGGTTGGCGCGCTCCTGCGTCCAGTCGAACCTGTCGGGCGAGAGTTCGGCATAGCGGCGTTCGAGCTGCTTGAGCGCGGCGCTGGCGTCGGCGATCTTCCGGCCCATGGCCGCATGGCGCTGCATGAGCGCGGCGATCACCTCGCGGCCCTCCTCGATCTTCGACGCAAGATCTTGACGCTCGCTCACGAGCGCGAACTCCTGCCCGCTGTCCGGCATTCGCCGCACGCCCCCCTAACTGAAATCCCCGTTACTTTATTATACCAGTGTTATCTGGCCGTCACCCGGTTTGAGCCGGACGGATTCCGCCTGGATTGTCAGGAAGGGGTGGTGGTGCCGCCGGGCAGGATTGAACTGCCGACCTCAGCCTTACCAAGGATGCGCTCTACCACTGAGCTACGGCGGCGAAAGGCGAGGCGGGCCTGATAGCCAATGTCGGCGGTCAGGTGAAGCGAAAAGCGTCTTGACCGGCCGCGCGCCTCGCCGCACCCACGCTCCATGGCCGACGACAAGGGCAAGACACCGCCGCCAAAGAGCTCGCGCGAGGAAAAGCTCGCCGCGGCCCTGCGGGCGAACCTGCGGCGGCGGAAGGCGGGGGCGCAGGCGACGGCGGCTGTGAAGAAGGGACTAGGGACTAGGGACTAGAGACTAGAGACTAGAGAAGCGCGAACCTGCTAGTCCCTAGCCCCTAATCCCTAGCCCCTTTCCTCTTGCTTCGCCGCAACGCCGCCCTCACACATGCCCCATGGACCGCATCGCGATCACAGGCGGCGCCCGGCTGGAGGGTGAGATCCCCATCAGCGGCGCCAAGAACTCCGCCATCAAGCTGATGGCCGCGAGCCTGCTCACCGACGAGCCGCTGCGGCTGACCAACATGCCGCGCCTGGCCGACACGCGCTTCCTGGGCAAGCTGCTGGAGCGGCTGGGTACGGAGGTGGTCGAGCGCGACGGTGAGGACGGCGCCGAGACCGTCCTGCACACGCCCGAGATCTGGAGCGGCTTTGCGCCCTACGATCTGGTCCGCCAGATGCGGGCGAGCTTCAACGTGCTGGGGCCGCTGCTGGCGCGCACCGGGCAGGCGAAGGTCAGCCTGCCCGGCGGCTGCACCATCGGCGCGCGGCCGGTGGACCTGCACCTCAAGGCGCTGGAGGCGCTGGGCGCCCAGATCGACCTGCACGAGGGCTATGTCTATGCCCAGGCGCCGCGCGGGCTGAAGGGCGCGGAGATCGACTTCCCGTTCGTTTCCGTGGGCGCGACCGAGCACGCCATGCTGGCCGCCGTGCTGGCCAACGGCGAGACGGTGCTGGCCAACGCCGCCTGCGAGCCGGAGATCGGCGACCTGGCCGAGTGCCTCAACAAGATGGGGGCCAGGGTCACCGGCCACGGCACCCCGGTGATCCGCATCCTGGGCGTCGACAAGCTGCACGGCGCCGAGCACTCGGTGATCCCCGACCGGATCGAGGCCGGCACCTATGCCGTCGCCGCGGCGATGGCGGGCGGCGAGGTGAAGCTGACCAGGACCCGTCACGACTTCATCGAGGCCCTGCTTCAGAAGATCGAGGAGGCCGGCGCCGATGTGGAGCGCTCCAACGACGGCGTGACCATCAAGCGCAACGGCGCGCGGCTGAAGGCGGTGAACATCGACACCGACGTCTATCCCGGCTTCGCCACCGACCTGCAGGCCCAGTTCATGGCGCTGATGACCCTGGCCGAGGGCGAGAGCGTCATCCGCGAGACCATCTTCGAGAACCGTTTCATGCACGCGCCGGAGCTCATGCGTCTGGGCGCCGACATCACCGTCTCGGGGGGCGAGGCGCGGGTGCGCGGCGTCGAGCGGCTGCAGGGCGCGCAGGTGATGGCGACGGACCTTCGGGCCTCCTCGGCGCTGGTGATCGCCGGGCTGGCGGCGCAGGGTGAGACGACCGTGGGCCGCGTCTATCACCTGGACCGCGGCTTCGAGCGGCTGGAGGAGAAGTTGAGCGCCGTGGGCGCCAACGTGCGCCGCATCAAGGGCGCCCCCTCCGAAATGGACGGCGAATAGATGCTGCGCCTGATCGCCGAGGACCCGGAAGACCTGGGCGTCATCTCCGCCGCCCTGCAGGACGCGGTGGCCAGGGTCGGCGACATCACCTTCGAACCGCGCGGCCGTCGCCTGACGATGGTGTTCAACCGCTTCCGCTGGGAGGCGGAAGGCAAGCGCGGCGAGCGGGTGCGCTCGGCCTTGCAGCTGGGCGGCGTGCTCGGCGTGAAGTCCCGCAAGCTGCGCCGCGACGCCAAGGGCGCGGTGGTCGAACTGCTGGCCCTGACCTTCGAGCCGGGCGAGGCGCCGGGCGGGCTGGTGACGTTCGCCTTCGCCGGCGGGGGAGACCTGCGCGCCGAGGTGGAGTGCGTGGATGCGCTGCTGGCGGACCTGACCCAGCCGTGGCCGACCCCCAGGAAGCCGGCGCATTCGGTCTGACCCGTCATCCTCGGGCTTGTCCCGAGGACCCATAATCGAGGCGATTGGTGAGTGGCCGGTGCGTTGGCCAACGTACCTGATGAGCCTGCCACGTCCGCGTTTCTGGGTCCTAGGCACAAGGCCTAGGATGACGAGGGGGACTTGAGTTCACCCGCGAAAGCTGGATGAAGGCCGGTTATGCGCCGCTTCGACGCCAAAGACGCAGGTTTCGACACCGCCTTCCGGGAGTTCCTCGACGAGCGCGGGGGTGCGCCCGCCGATGTGGACGCAGCGGTGGCGAAGGTGATCGAGGCGGTGCGGGCCGAGGGGATCGCCGCGGTGCTGCGGTTCTCGCGCGAGTTCGACGGCGCCGACCTCGACGAACAGTCGATCCGCGTCACGGCCGAAGAGATCGAGGCGGGGGCGGCGCAGTGTTCGCAAGGGGTCCGCGAGGCTATCGCCTTCGCGGCCAAACGCATCGCCGCCTACCACGAGCGCCAGCGGCCCGCCGACCAGCGCTTCACCGACGAGGCGGGCGTGGAGCTCGGCTGGCGCTGGACGCCGCTGGAGTCGGTCGGCGTCTATGTGCCGGGCGGCCGGGCGGCCTATCCCTCCACCGTGCTGATGAACGCCGTGCCGGCCAGGGCCGCGGGCGTCGAGCGCATCGCCATGGTCACCCCGCCCGGGCGCCTGCAGCCGGCGGTGCTGGCGGCGGCGAAGGAGGCGGGGGTCACCGAGATCTGGCGCGTCGGCGGGGCGCAAGCGGTGGCGGCGCTGGCCTATGGCGCGGGGCCTATCAGGCCGGTGGACAAGATCGTCGGCCCCGGCAACGCCTACGTCACGGCGGCCAAGCGGCGGGTCTATGGCGTCGTCGGCATCGACGCCCTGGCCGGACCGTCGGAGATCGTCGTGGTGGCGGACGCCGCCAACAACCCCGACTGGATCGCCGCCGACCTCCTCTCCCAGGCCGAACACGACCCGGCGGCGCAGTCGATCCTCATCACCGACGACGCCGCGTTCGGCGAGGCCGTCGAGCGCGCGGTTCAGACCCAGCTGCAATCGCTGGCCACCGGCGAGGACGCCGCGCTGTCGTGGCGCGATCACGGGGCGGTGGTGATCGCGCCCCTGAACGAGAGTCCCGCGCTGGTCGACCTGATCGCCCCCGAGCACGTCGAGTTCGCGGTGGACCAGCCCGAGCGTCTGGCCGACCGTGTCCGGCACGCCGGCGCCATCTTCCTTGGCCGCCACACGCCCGAGGCCATCGGCGACTATGTGGCCGGCTCCAACCACGTCCTGCCGACCAGCGGGGCGGCGCGCTTCTCCTCGGGGCTGTCGCTTTATGACTTCCTCAAGCGCACCTCCATCGTGCGCTGCGATGAGGCCTCCTTCGGCATCCTGGGGCCCCACACCGTCGCCCTCGCCGAGGCCGAGGGGCTGCCCGCCCATGCGCGGTCGGCGGCGATCAGGCTGAAGCGGTAATGCGTCCTTCGACACGGTCGCCGCGCGACCTGCTCAGGATGACGTATTTTGGGTATCGCCCGTTCTTCGTCATGGTGAGCAGCCCCGAAGGGGCGTGTCGAACCACGCAAGGCCTATGACCGAAGACCGCGACACTCATCGCCTGCAGTCCGTCGTCATCGACGAGGACTCGCTTGGCTCGGCGTCGCGCGATCAGGAGCAGGAGCGGCAGATCGCCATCTTCGATCTGCTGGAGGCCAACTACTTCCACCCCGAGGGCGCCGAAGCCGGCCCCTACGACCTGCGCCTCGGCCTCGTGGACAACCGCCTCGCCCTCGATATCCGCGGGCCCGGCTACGAGAAGCGGCACCTGCTGTCGCTGTCGCCGTTCCGGGGCGTGCTCAAGGACTACTTCATGGTCTGCGAGAGCTACTATCTCGCCATCCGCAACGCCACGCCCCAGCAGATCGAGGCGCTGGATATGGGCCGGCGCGGCCTGCACAACGAAGGCTCGGAGCTTCTGAAGGAGCGGCTGGCCGGCAAGGTCGAGACCGACGCCGACACGGCCCGGAGGCTCTTTACCCTCATCTGCGCGCTGCACTGGCGGGGCTAGGGTGGCGGAGCTTCCGGGCGCCGTGCTGTTTGCCTGCAACTTCAACCGCGTCCGCTCACCGATGGCCGAGGCGCTGATGAAGCTGGCGTTCGGCGACCGGGTCTTCGTCGACAGCGTCGGGCTGAAATCCGAGGAAGGGACGTTGGGCGTCGATCCCTTCGCCGAGGCGGTGATCGACGAGATGGGCGGCGACCTGGCCGGCTTCGAGCCCAAGACCTTCGAGGCCCTGGAGGACGACAGCTTCGACGTCGTCATCTCCCTCACGCCCGAGGCCCAGCACCGCGCCGTCGAACTCGCCCGCAATAACGCCGTCGATATCGAGTACTGGCCGACCTTCGATCCGACCCTCACCGAGGGCTCGCGGGAGCAGCGGCTGGAGGCCTACCGGCAGGTCCGCGACGAGCTCGCCCGCCGCATCCGCGAGCGGTTCGGCAAGGCGTCGACCTTCGGCGGATGACGGCGCTAAATTCGGGATGATGACTTGCGGCGCGCGTGGTAAGGGCGCGAGCCGTTTGCGTATACGCATTTGAGAGGATGCATGGCGAAAGAGGAACTCCTGGAGTTTCCGGGCACCGTCAGCGAGCTGTTGCCCAACGCGACCTTCCGCGTGAAGCTCGAAAACGACCACGAAATCATCGCCCACACGGCGGGCAAGATGCGCAAGAACCGAATTCGCGTTCTGGCCGGGGACAAGGTTCTGGTGGAAATGACACCCTACGACCTGACCAAGGGCCGCATCACCTATCGCTTCAAGTGACGAGCCGCGGCGGCGCATGAGCGCCCCCCTCATCCTGGCCAGCGCCAGCCCGCGAAGGCTGGAGCTGTTGCGGCAGATCGGCGTCGAGCCGCTCCGCATCCTGTCTACCGACATCGACGAGGCCCCGCTGAAGGACGAGACGCCGCGCCGGCTGGCGAGGCGCCTGGCCGAGGCGAAGGCTCGCGCCGGGGCCGCCGCCGCGCCGAACGCCTATGTGCTGGCCGCCGACACGGTGGTGGCCGTCGGCACGCGGGTGCTCGGCAAGGCCGCCGACGAGGCTGAGGTCCGCCGCTGGCTGGAGCTGATGAGCGGACGGACGCACACCGTCCTGACCGCCGTGGCCGTGGCGTCGCCCGATGGGCGCCTGGCCGGGCGTCTTTCCGAAACCAGGGTGAAGTTCAAGCGGCTGACGGACCAGGAGATCGCGGCTTACGTCGATAGCGACGAGTGGCGGGGCAAGGCGGGCGGCTATGGCGTGCAGGGCAGGGCAGGCGCGTTCGTGACGGCGCTGCAGGGCTCCTACACAGGCGTCGTCGGCCTGCCGCTCTATGAGACGCTGTGCCTGCTGGAAGGTCTGGGTTGGCGGCGATGAGCACGCGGAGCTTCTTCATAGACAGGGCCATCGGCGAGACGCGCGGCGTCGTCACCTTCGACGGCCGGCCCGAGCGCTTGCTGATCGCGCGTGACGGCGAGGATGCGGCGGTCGCCATCGGCGCGCGCAGCATTGCGCGGGTGAAGTCGGTGAACCGCTCGCTCGCCACCGCCTTCCTGGAGCTGCCCGGCGGGGCCCCGGCCGTGCTGGGCCTCAAACCCGACATGGAGCGGATCACCGAGGGGCAGGCGGTCGAGGTGGAAATTCGCTCCGAACCTCGCCGCGGCAAGTCCGCCGCCGCGCGCCTGATCGGGCCCGGGGAGGGCGCCCCGCGCCTCCTCGCCCCCGGCGCCGACATCGAGACCGAACTGCGCGCGCTGGCCAGGGACGGCAAGCTGGTCGAAGGGCTCGGCGCCCGCGAAGCGGCCGACGAAGCCGAGGCCGAGGCGCTGGAGACCATCCATCCGCTCCCCGGCGGCGGCTCGCTCGCCATTGAGGAAACCCGGGCGCTGGTCGCCATCGACGTCGATGTGGGCGAGCGGGCGGGCGCCGATTCCAAGCGGGTGACCCGCCAGACCAACCTCACCGCCCTCTACGCCGCCGCCCGGCTGTTGCGGCTCAAGGGGCTCGGAGGTCTTGTCGTCGTCGACCTGGCGGGACGAGGGCACGACGCCGCGGCCCTGCTGTCGGCGGCGCGCGTGGCGTTCGGACCCGACAACCCCGGTGTCGCCATCAGCCCGGTCAGCCGCTTCGGGACCATGGAGCTGACGATTCCCCGCCGCCGCCGTCCGATCGTGGATCTGCTGCGCGAGGATTCGTGCCGCAGCGCGGCGCTGCGCCTCATCCGCATGCTGGAGCGGGAGGGCAGGGCCTCGCCCGGCGCGCGCCTGACCGCCGCGTGCGCCCCCGAGGTGGCGAGCGCGGCGCATATATATGAGTCCGCCCTGGCCGACCGGCTCGGCCGGCGCTTCATCATCGTGGCGCGGGAAGGCTGGGGTCCTGAGCGTCTGGAGGTGAGCGCGCAATGAGCAGAGGCTGCCCCATCTGCCGCAAGCCGGTCGATCCGGCCTTCCGCCCCTTCTGCTCCAAGCGCTGCGCCGACGTGGACCTGCAACGCTGGTTCGCGGGCGTCTATGCCGTGCCGGCGGTCGAAGACGAGGACGGCGAAGCGAAAGACGTGGACGTAACCTGAACCCTCCTCCCTCGAGGGGGAAGGGAGTTGATCGCCCCGCTGGACTTGGATTGAGGCGTCTTCTATAGACGCACCCTCTCACGAGCCTGGGTAGCTCAGTTGGTAGAGCAGCGGATTGAAAATCCGCGTGTCGGTGGTTCGAATCCGCCCCCAGGCACCACCTTCCAGGACATCGCCGATCTAGCCGCCGAACAGCGGCGGCGCGCCCTCCCGGCACAGGGTGAGAAGGCCGCGGCTCGTGCGCAGAACCAGCCGGCCGTCTTCGGCAAACCCGAATCCATCGGGCCTCGCCACCGCCAGCGTCGAGACATCGCCGCCCACGCCGACCGGCTTGCGCGGCTCGAAGGGCGGGGCGGTGTCGGCGCAGGCCGTGGAGTTGTCCAGCTGAAGCGACAGGCGCGGGCCGTCCGAGGTGTAGCGCGCCACGCAGCCGGCGTTATCGCGCATGGTCTCCGGACCGATCTCCAGCGTGATCGGTCCCTCGTGATAGCCGCCCCGCAGGGTGTCGCCGCAGGCGGCGTATTTGCCCGGCAGCGCCCGGTTCGGCGCGGGCGGGCGGCGCAGGACCATGCCGGGGTCCCCGCTGAAGATCAGCCGCTCGCCCTCCAGCCGATAGGCCGTGACGCCCTGGATGGCGCGGGCCATCAGCGCGTCTTCGGCCTGATCCTCCGGCGGGCAGCCGATGAGGGTGGAGATGATGGGGCCGTTGACGGTGACCCGTCCCGGAGCCGTGACGGCGAACTCGCTGGCGCCCATGCTGTTGCAGTCGCCGTAGGCGCCGATACCGCCATGGCCGATGGAGACCGTGCCCGGCCGCCGTTCCGTTACGAAGGGCTGGCCGCCGATGCTCTCGATGAGCCAACGGCCGGCGATGTCGGGGTTCGGCTCGGCCGGGCGGGTCAGGACGGCCCGGACGCCGTCGCGGCCGGTGAGGACCAGGGTATGCTCGTCCGGACGGCTCCAGGCGACGGTTTGATCGAGGAAGGCGGCCAGGCGCCGCTCGCTGGCGACGGCGGCGGCGCGTTCGCTCGCCGAGGCGGAGGCGCACTTTCCCGTCTGGATGGATTCTATGCGGGTGACGGTCAGGCCCTGCCCATCGAGCCGGTAGAAGGCCGGAAAGCCGCCGCCGCACCCCGCGCCGTGGTTGATGAAGCCGCCGCCGCTGAAGTTCACCGATGACCGCCAGCGGGTGAAGTCCTCATCTCCGATTCGCTCCAGCCGCCATTGGCCGGCCATCGGATCGATCTGGTCGAGGTAACTGCCGTCGTCGATGGCCGGCGCGCGGGCGAGCGGCGCGGGCGGGACGGGCGGGGCGAGCGGCGCGGCGGGGGCTGAACAGGCCCCAAGAGCGGCGATCGTCAGCAGGGTCGAGAGGCGCATCATCGCCCATCAACGCGGCGGCAGCGCTTTCGGCGCCGTACCTGCCTGTCGGCAGGGTTGCATATGTTGCAACGCAGCATTCGCAACAGGCCTTTCGGTAAAACGCTGGCGCTGCCACGGCCCGTTTCATTGTGCGCCGCAATATAACCCCGCCCAGTCCAGAACAGGCGTTTGGAAACACGGGTAATGACCCCTTGACGCAGAGGTGAGGGTTCGCCAAAGGACGAGCGCCGCAAGTCCAACTTGGGGCAAAACCTCGTCCTTCCCGCGAAGGGCAAGGGTTCCCACGCGCCTTCGAAACGCCATTCTTTGTACCGAAGGGTTGGGATGAGCGTTGCGGGTCGGGCGCAGCGAAGCGGTCTGTCAGGTGTGGAACTGTGGTTCCGCGTGTGGCAGGAAATTTCAAATTGGGTGGAGACGCTCTCGCGCGACGACCCTCGGTCCAACGTGCTAGACCAACTCAGGAACTGGCGACAGATGCTCGACAAGAAACTCACTTCAATCATCGCTGCTCTCGGCGCCGTTGCGCTCATGACCAGCGCCCCTGCCTTCGCGCAGGACACCGCCGCGACGGATGCTCCGGCCGCCGCCGCTAGCGACGCGGCCGCGACCCCGGTCGCCGCCACCGCCGAAGAGGCCGCCGCTTCCGCGCCGGACGCGCCGCCGACCATGGAAAAGCAAAGCCACGGCGGCAAGCTCACCCCGATCACCATGTTCATGGACGCCGAGTGGGTCGTGAAGGTGGTCATGATCGGCCTGGTGCTGGCCTCGATCTTCTCGTGGACCCTGCTGATCACCAAGCTGCTCGAGTTCGGCGCTCTTAACCGCCGCTCGGACAACTTCGTGGAAGCCTTCCGCGGCGCCAAGACCATCCCCGACATCAGCCGCGTGGCCTTGTCGGAAGACTTCGAAGGCAACCCGCTGGCCGATATGGCCGCCGCGGCCGCCCAGGAAGTCGAACTGTCGCGTCAGGCCGGCCTCAACGTTGTCGGCGAGCACCGGGAGTCCACCATCATGCGCGCCCAAACGGCCGTGTCGGCGGTGCAGTCCTCGCTCTCCAAGCGTCTGTCGAGCGGCATGCAGTTCCTGGCCTCGGTCGGTTCTTCCGCGCCGTTCATCGGCCTGTTCGGCACCGTCTACGGGATCATGAACTCGTTCATCGGCATCGCGAACACCAACACGACCAACCTGGCCGTCGTCGCCCCCGGTATCGCCGAGGCGCTGCTGGCCACGGGTATCGGTCTGTTCGCCGCCATCCCGGCCGTTATCTTCTACAACTTCTTCCAGACGCGGATTTCGGCATACGGCACCCGTTCTGACGGCTTCACCGCCGAGCTGATGAACTTCATCTCGCGGCAGCTCGACAAGGGGGCGTAATACCGATGGGAGCCAAACTTGGAGGCTCCGGCGGAGATTCGCGCTACCAGGTCGAGCAGAACAGCGAGATCAACGTCACACCCTTCGTGGACGTGATGTTGGTTCTCCTGATCATCTTCATGGTTGCCGCGCCCCTCGCTAGCGTGTCGGTCGAGGTCAAGCTGCCGGATGCGGTGGCGAAACCTCGGCCCAACCCGCCGAAGCCGGTCTACATTTCGATCCAGAAGTCGGGACGCATCTACATCGGTGACTTCCCGACCGACATCGCGACCATCGGCGATGATCTTCGCAAGTCCGTCGGGCGGCGCGACCCTGAGAAGGAGCGGATCTTCATCCGCGCCGACCAGGAAGTCCGCTACGGCGCCTTCATGGAGGTCATGAACGCCCTGCAGGATAACGGCTTCTACAGTGTGGCCCTGATCGGTCAGGACAACAGCCGCGCTGGGGACAAGTGACGCAATGGCAGACGAAATCAATCAAGCGCCGGCGCGTCCCATGCACAACCCGTTCGACGCGCCCCGACAAAAGGGGCTCGGCAAGGGCTTCACGATGGCGATCCTCATCGTCCTCGGGTTCCACGCTCTGCTCGGTCTCTACCTCTGGAAGGTGAAGTTCGAGCCGAAGTACAAGGAATACGCGGACGAGAAGATCGACACCGAGCTGATCAAGCCGCCGCCTCCGCCTCCGCCGCCGCCGCCTCCGCCGCCGCCGACGGAAAAGCCGCCGCCGCCGCGTCTGCAGCCGCGCCCTCCGGTGGCTCCGCCGCCGGACGTGACGCCGCCGCCGCCGCTGCCGGTGCCTCCGGTGACCAAGCGGGTCGAAAGCCCCGCCCCGCCGGTGATCGCTCCGCCCGCGCCTCCGGCGCCGCCGCGGCCGTCGATCATCAGCAACCCGGACTGGGCCCGTAAGCCCAGCGGCGAGGATCTTGCCCGCTACTATCCCGACCGCGCCCAGCGGCTCGAGAAAGAGGGCCGGGTGAAGATCCAGTGCAAGGTGAAGGCGAACGGTACGCTGGAAAACTGCACCATCCTGTCGGAAGACCCGGCGGACATGGGCTTTGGCGACGCCACCTTGAGGGCCTCCAGGCTCTTCAAGATGCGGCCCAAGACCCAGGACGGTTCGCCCGTCGAGGGCGGCACGGTGGTCATTCCGCTGGTGTGGAAGCTGCCTCGCTAAGACAAGAACAGCCAGTTCTGGCGAACGCCCCGGAGGAAACTCCGGGGCGTTTTGCTATTGGGCCAGGCCCTTGGCCTTCAGCCAGGCGGTCAGGTGTTCGTTGACCTTCTCCGGCGCTTCCTGCTGCACCCAGTGGGAGACGTTCGGCAGGCGGTTGAGCGTCAGGTCCTTCACGAAGCCCTCGTAGCCCTGCGTGAACTCGATCCCGATGGCGATGTCCTCCTCGCCCCAGACCATCAGCGTCGGGACCTCGATGCGCGGCCCGGCGCCGTAGCGGCCGAGCCCCGGGAAGTTGGCGCGGTAGTAGTTGACCATCGCGCTCGCCGCGCCCGGAATCAGCACGTTCCGGCGAAACGGCTCCACGTCGGCGTCGCTGAAGCGGCTCTTGTCGATGGCGCTCTCGCGGAAGGCCCGCACCACCGCCCGCCCGCCGTTCGCCGTCAGCGCCAGCTCCGGCACGCCGGGCAGCTGGAAGAAGCCGATGTACCAGCTCTTCAGCCACTGGCGCACGTTCCACCGCGCGCGGGCGAGCGTGCCCGGATGCGGCACATTCATGATGACGAGCCCGTCCAGCGGCAGGCGCTTTTCGATCGCGAACACCCAGGCCACCAGCGCCCCCCAGTCGTGGGCGATCAGGATCCGCCGCTTGGCGCCCAGCGCCTCGAACATGCCGGCGACGTCCTCGACCAGGTGCTCGACCTTGTAGGCCTCCACGCCCTTGGGCCGGCTGGACTGGCCATAGCCGCGCATGTCCGGCGCCACCGCCCGCCAGCCCATCTTGGCCAGCAGCGGCAGCTGGTATCGCCACGACCAGCGGCTCTCGGGAAAGCCGTGCAGGAACAGGGCGACCGCGTCGCCTTCCCCCATTTCGTCGGCGGTGAAGGTCAGGCCGTTGGCCTCGATGGTGATGGTGCGGGGCTGGGTCATTTCAAGCGCCACCATAGCGGCTTGCGCGCGCGGCGCCGACATCCTTGATCACGCCGCATCCTGCGACTAAACCCTCCACTCGCTCACGCGCGTGTGCCGCCCTAGCTCAGTTGGTTAGAGCGCCAGATTGTGGCTCTGGAGGTCTCCCGTTCGATCCGGGAGGGCGGTACCATCTCTCGCCATTTGGTTTGCGGCCGATTGCGCATATATTGGCGGGAAGGAGAGACCGCCGTTGTTCGCTCGAAAGACACCTACTGGTAAGCCCACGCGCTTCGGCCTGCGTCGGGTTGAACCTGCCCAGCTGGAAGACGCGATCGACCGCGAACACCTGGAACAGGCGCGGGACGCCTATGAGCGCGGCGAGATTGAAACCCTCTCCCTGGAAGAAGTGCTCGCCAAGCGCGATTAGCTTCACCATTCGCGCCCGCCACGGCATAAGGCCCAATGGCCTATACGCTGCGCTTCGACAAGCGCGTCCAAAAACAGATTCTGGCGATGCCGGGCAGAGATCGCGAAGCGGTTCTCAACGCGCTTCAACGTCTGGCCGCGAACCCTCACGCGCCCGGCCTCAGCGTTATCAAACTGACGGCGCGGGACGGCTATCGTCTCCGCGTGGGCGCCTGGCGGGTGCTCTACTTGCTCGACAACGCCGCCCAGCTGGTCATCGTCACCGCCGTGGCTGATCGTAAACAGGCCTACCGGTAAGGGCCCTCGAAACTTTTTTCGCATCCCCACGTGGGGATTGGCGCAAAACTGGCCTGTAATGACGAAGGCCAGGGTCCGCGTGGTGCGGACCGGCCGGTCGGGACGGGTATGGGGCAGCCGCCAAAACCGCTGAAGGAGGACCGCGCGCCGCCGGCGGCCGAGAGGGGCGAGTGGCTGTCGCAGTACGGCCCGGCCCTTCGCCGCTACTTCGCCAAGCGCGTGCCGCCGGCCGAGGCCGAGGACCTGGTGCAGGACGTCTTCCTCGCCATGCAGGTGCGCGGCGAGATCCGCGATCCCGAGCAGGCAGACCGCTACCTCTTCCGCGTCGCCGCCAACGCGCTGGCCCGCCGCCGCCAGCGCCAGCGCTGGGACTGGAACGGGCACGAGGCGCTGGACGCCTTCGCCCCCATCGACGACCTGCACCCCGAACGCATCATGCTGGACCGCGAGCGGCTGGCCCGGTTCACCGAAGCGCTCGACGCCCTGCCGCCGCGCCTGTCCGAAGCCTTCATCCTCCACCGCTTCGAGGAGATGACCTATCGCGAGATCGCCGGGCGCATGGGCGTGTCGGTGAAGACGGTCGAACACTTCGTCGCCCGCGCCATGCGCCGCATCTTCGCCAGCCTGGAGGGCGCCGCATGAGCCGCCCGCTGGACGAGTTCGAGGACGATCCCATCGAGGCCGCCGCCTGCGACTGGCTGGCCCGCAAGCGCTCGGGCGAGATGAGCGCCAGGGACGAGCGCGACCTCGCCGCCTGGCTGGCGCTGGCCCCCGCTCACGGGGCCATGCTGGCGCAGGTGGAACGGGCCTTCGACGGCCTGGAGGCCTTCCGCTCCACGCCGGAGGTGATGGCGCGGCGCCAGAAGGCGAGGGCGCGCCACGCCGGCGTGCCCAGAGGCTGGCTGATGCGCGCGGCGGCGGCGGTGGCGGCCGTGGCGGTGATCGGCGGGACCGCGACCTGGCAGTACGTGGGGCCGGGGCTCGGCAAACAGTTCTCCGACCAGGAATACCGCACCGCCGTCGGCGAGCGCACCAACCTGACCCTGCCCGACGGCTCGGTCGTGACCTTGAACACCGGCAGCGTCCTTCGCACCCGCGCCGAGCGGGGCAAGCGGCTGGTTTACCTCGACAAGGGCCAGGCCTTCTTCCGCGTGGCCAAGGACAAGTCCCGTCCGTTCGAGGTGCATGCCGCCGGCCGCACCGTCACCGCCGTCGGCACCGCCTTCGACGTGCGCGTCGATGGTGGGTTCGAGGTGACGCTGGTCGAGGGCAAGGTGCGAGTGGCGGCCCCCACCGTCGCGCCGCCGACGAAACCCGGCGCCGCGCCGCCGCCGCCCGTCATCCAGACGACCGAGCTCGTCGCCGGCAACCGCTTCGCCCAGCCCGACAACACCCGCTGGGTCGTCACCAGAGCCGATACCGCGCGCGAGACGAGCTGGGTCACCGGCCGCCTGACGTTCGAGGACGAACCGCTGTCGGACGTGGTCGCCGAGTTCGAGCGCTATTCCACCCGCCGCATCGTCATCGAGGATCCGGCGCTGGGCCGCGAACGCGTCAGCGGCACGTTTGAGGCGGGGGATGTCGACGCCCTCGTGCGCACCCTGCGCATGGCGAAAATCGCCCGCGTGGAGGAGGGGACCGGCGATGCCGTCCGCCTCGGCCCGCTCTAGCTATTACACTCTAATCCGCCGGGGTGACCGGCAGGGGGTGAGGCCCGCGCTGCGCCCCGAACCTGATGCGAGAAAAAATAATGGCCGGTCCCACGTGGGGATCGGCGCGCCCCCGGCCTGTTATGCCGTGGGGGCTGACGCTCCCGAACAGAAAATGGGGGAGCGAAATGGCTAGAAATTCAAAGTTCGGCGTGCGCCTGCTGTGCGGCGCGGCCGCCGTGGCGATCATCGCCAGCGCGGGCGTCGCACAGGCGCAGGAGCAGGAGCGGACCGTCCGGTTCGCCATCCCGGCCCAGCCGCTGACGGCGGCGCTGAACGAATTTGGCATCCAGAGCGGCTCGGCCGTCCTGTTCAAGGCCGATGTCGCCGGCGCCAAGGTTTCGCGCCCCCTGAACGGCGACGTCGAACCCGAAATGGCCCTCGCCGCCATGCTCGACGGCACGGGCCTCACCTGGCGGCGCGACGGCGACGCCTTCGTGATCGTAAAGGCCGACGGCCCCCAGTCCGCAGGCGCCGCGGGGGGCGGCGCTGAAGTCGAGGCCCTGATCGTCACCGCGCAAAAGCGCGAAGAAGACATCCAGGACGTGCCGATCGCGATTTCGGCGTTCTCGGCCAAGGCCCTCGAAGCCCAGAAGATCGAAGGCGGCTTCGACCTGTTGAAGGCGATCCCGAACGTCACGTTCAGCAAGAACAACTTCACCAGCTACAACTTCTCGATCCGCGGCATCGGGACGAAAGCCGTGTCGGCGACCACGGACCCGGGCGTGGCCGTTAGTTTCAACAACATCGCCCTGCTGCAAAACCGCCTGTTCGAACAGGAATACTTCGACGTCGAGCGGGTCGAGGTTCTGCGCGGGCCCCAAGGGACCCTCTACGGCCGCAACGCGACCGCCGGCGTGATCAATGTCATCTCCGCCAAACCGGACATGAACGACTTCGACGGCTGGGTGAAGGGGGAGGTTGGCAACTACCACTCCAAGCGGGCGTCGGCGATGGTCAACATCCCGCTGATCGACGACAAACTCGCCATCCGCTTCGCCGGCGCCTTCACCGACCGCCAGGGCTACGACTACAACCTGACCACCGAGCATCCGGTGAACGGCCGCGACCTTTGGTCCGGGCGCGTCACCATCGGTTTCAATCCGACAGACACCGTTCGCACAAACCTGATCTGGGAGCGCTTCAACGAAGACGACAACCGCTCGCGGACCGGTAAGCAGCTGTGCCACCGCGATCCGGGGCCGGACTATGCCGGCTCCACTGATCTGGCGACAGATCCTTACTGGCTGGGCGGTGAATACATCGACTACACGGTCTATCGAAAGTCCCTGTTCTCCCAAGGCTGCAAGCCCGTGTCGTTGTACGACACCAGGGCCTTCGACACCCCTAACGGCCTGGCGCTCCCCTTCATCTGGGTGCCGCCGTTGTTGGCGGACATCATGCCCGGCAACACCCAGGGAAAGCCGATCCTCCAGACGGGTGATCCCTACGGCGGCAGGCGGCAATCGACGAACCTGCGGGAAATCGACTCCGTGCGAGACCCGATCTATCGCGCCAAGGCTGACCTGATCGAGCTCAATCTAGAACTCGATATCGGTGAAGGCCTTACGTTCTTTTCTCAAACCGCCTATAATGAAGATCAGGTTTATTCCTTTCAGGATTACAACCGCTTCAATACAGATCCTATCATTGCCGACACCTCAAGCTGGTTCAGCAACTCCTGGGGACTTGATTATTCGAAGGTCGCGCCGGGCGGGTATTTTTGCGACCCCCAGATCGGCTGCACGAACAAGATGGCGGGCTTCGATATCTCCAAGGCCGACGCAACGCAGTTCACGCAAGAGTTGCGGTTGCAATCGGATTTCGACGGCCCCTTCAACTTCAGCGCCGGCGCCAACTACACCAAGTTCGATGTGCTGGTCGATTACTACGTGATGTACAACGTTATTACCCTGATAGCGACGCAGCAGTTTTTCAACAATTCGACTGTCGCCAATCCCATCGATCCGCAGGCGCGATACTTCCCTTGCAACAGGTCCGGATGGATCGGGGAGTTCAACTTACCTGTGGATTACGATGATCCGACGGCGGTCTGCCCCTATATTGACCCTGGCTCGCTCGACACCATGGACGGTGAAGGGCACAACTACTTCCGCAGCAAAAACCCTTACAACCTGAAGTCATGGGCCGGCTTTGGGGAGCTTTACTGGGACGTCAGCGACGTGCTCAAGGTCACCGCCGGCCTGCGCTACACAGACGACCGCAAGACCTTCATTCCCGTGCCGACGCAGGTCCTGCTGTCAAAGGGCGTGTGGAACGGCGGCGTGGTCAACAAGGGCTATCCGGAAGAAGAGCCGATCAAGCAGCACTGGGGCGAATGGACGGGGCGGCTGGGCGTTGACTGGAAGCCGGAACTGGCGTGGACGGACGAGACCATGGTCTATGCCTTCTACTCTCGCGGCTACAAGGGCGGCGGCGCCAATCCGCCCATTCCCGGTTTTGCCGACTTCGACGAGACCCTTCAGCAGATCGAGGCCATGAACGCTGATCCGTTCTGGATGGATCCCTTCTGGTATGACTACTACCCGATACTGCCGAGGCCCGAGCGCGGTTATAAGGATACGTTCGAGCCGGAGTTCGTCGATGCCTTTGAGGTGGGCGCCAAGAACACTCTTCTCGGCGGAGCGCTGACCTTCAACACCGGCGCCTTCTTCTATGACTAC
This sequence comes from Caulobacteraceae bacterium, assembly GCA_036376035.1. Classification (GTDB taxonomy): domain Bacteria; phylum Pseudomonadota; class Alphaproteobacteria; order Caulobacterales; family Caulobacteraceae; genus Caulobacter. Next base: position 30,009 of record DASVBC010000028.1, read on the forward strand.
AAGGACTATCAGGTCTCGCAGATTCGCGACCGCACGGCGGTGAACGAAAACTTTGACGCTCAGGTCTGGGGCCTGGAATTCGAGACCCGATTTGCGCCGAGCGCCAACCTGCAGGTGATTGCGAACCTCGGTTATCTGGACACTCAGATCGCCGACGGGATGAAGTCGATCGACACGATGAACCGCACCCAGAGCGACCCCGACTGGATGCTGGTGAAACCCTGGCTTCAGTATCCGTCGAACTGCATCGCGCCCACAGCAGTCGTCGAATACTGGGCCCAGCAGTGGGATGCCGCGCAAGGGTATTGGGCGTTCTGCAACAAGGTCGGTGGCCTTCTTGGCACATTGACGCCGCCGATAATCGATCCGGTGCTCATGAAGGAGTACGACCCTGCCGACTACCCCGAAGCCAACGGCGGCGCAGGTATTGCCGCTGACCTCGGCGGCAATGAGTTGCCGAATTCGCCGCACTGGACGATGAATATCGGCGCCCAATATGGCTTCGACTTCGCCGAAGGCTGGCGCGTCACGCTGCGCGGCGACGCCTACTGGCAGTCTCAGTCCTGGGCCCGCGTCTATAACGCCGTGAACGACAAGCTGCACGGCTGGTACAACGCCAACCTGTCGCTGTGGATTGAGAACGATGATGGTCTGAAGATCGAGCTCTACGCCAAGAACATCCTGGACGGCCAGCCGATCACGGACGCCTTCATCAACTCGGATGACACCGCGCTGACGACCAACGTCTTCACGCTAGACCCGCGCCTCATCGGCCTGTCCATCCGCAAGGAGTTCTAACCCGGTCGATCCCCTTCGAACCCGGATGACTCAGGAGGCGGCCCTCAGCGGCCGCCTCTTCTTTTTTCAAGAATCTTCTCGCCGGGCTGTAGGGGTGGCGGCAATGTTCCACTCATAGCTATCGAGACGTGCCGGCGCCCGCCGGCGCGCGGGCATGAGCAGGGCGGCGACGTGGCGCTGGCGCAATCGCGGGACTTTCCGGACTGGATGGCCGAGTACGGCCCGGCCCTGCGCGCCTATTTCCGCAAGAAGGCCGGCGCCGCCGAGGCCGAGGACCTGGTGCAGGAGGTCTTCGTCGCCATGCAGGCGCGGGGCGTCGAGGGCATCGACCACGTCGGCCGCTACGTCTTCCGCGTCGCCGCCAATGTGATGGCCGCCCGCAACCGCCCCGGCACCTGGCGCTGGAGCGAGCACGCCATGCTCGATGAGCTGATCCTGGCCGATGAATGCTCGCCCGAGCGTGCGCTGATCGCCAAGGAGGCGCTGGAGGACCTGCTGGCCGGCCTCAAATCGGCCCCGCCGCGCGCCGCCCAGGCCTTCATCCTGCACCGCTTCGAACAGCTGTCCTACGAGGAGATCGCCCGCCGCATGGGCATCAGCGTCAAGGCCGTGGAAATGAACGTGCGCCGCACCATGGAGCGGGTGATGGCGCGGATGGAGGCGCAGTCATGAGCGCCCCGCAGCTGTCGCCCACCAAGACCGAGGCCATCGCCTGGTTCACCCGCCAGCGCGGCGGCCTCACCGACGCCGAAGCCCGCGAGCTCGACGCCTGGCTCGAGGCCGATCCCGCGCACCTGGAGGCGTTCGAGGCGACAGCGCGGGCCTGGGCGCGGCTGGAGCTGCCGCGCGAGGCGCCGGAGATGCTGGCCCTGCGGGCGAAGGCGCTGGAGGTGACGCCGGAGCGGCGGATGGTCTGGCGGGCGGCGGCGGCGGTGGCCGCGGCGGCGGTTCTGGGCGGCGGCGTCTTCGGCTGGCAGCAGCTGCAGTTCCGTGAATACCCCAACCAGACCTTCCGCACGGAGGTCGGCCAGCGCTCGACCGTGACCCTGCCGGACGGGTCGGTGGTGACGCTGAACACCGACACGGTCCTGCGCACGCGGGCCGACGGCGAGCGGCGGGTGCTCTATCTCGACAAGGGCCAGGCGTTCTTCAAGGTCGCCCACGACAAGGCCCACCCGTTCGAGGTCCACGCCGCCGGGCGCACGGTCACCGCGCTTGGCACCGCGTTTGACGTGCGCGTCGACCAGGGCCGCTTCGCCGTCACGCTGGTGGAGGGGAAGGTGAGGGTCGAGACCCCGTCCCCGAGCCCCGCCGCGCCCGCCGCCGACCGATCCGCCCCGGCCACCGCCACTAAACCCGTGGCCGGGCCCGTTCAGGACGTGGAGCTCGTCGCCGGCAACCAGTTCACCGCGCTCGACGATAGCCGCTGGTCCGTCGGCCGCGCCGACACCGCGCGCGAGACGACCTGGCTGACCGGCTGGCTGACCTTCCAGAACGAGCCGCTGGGGCAGGTGGTGCGCGAATTCGCCCGCTATTCCGACCGCCAGATCGTGCTCGACCCCGCGCTGGCGAACCGCCCGATCACCGGCCGCTTCAAGGCCGGCGACGTGGACGCCTTCGTCCAGGCGCTGGCCGAGTACGATGTCGCCCGCCTGGAAACCGACCGCGACGTGGTGCGCCTGACCACGCCGCGAACATCGATGTAAAAAAGTTTGGGATTGTCTGTAGGGATAAGTTCGCCGTCGCACTCCTGAGTAACGAGGGGCTGTCGCTCCGAGAAAAAACAGGGGGAGATCAGGATATGTCTGCAAAGACTGGACGGCTTTACGCGCGCCTTCTTGGCGGCGCGGCGTTTGTGGCGCTGAGCGCGGGCATCGCGCACGCCGAACCCGCCAATTTCAGCATCGCGCCGCAGCCGCTGTCGCTGGCGGTCGGCGCCTTTTCCGAACAGAGCGGCCGGCCCGTCCTGCTGAAACCCGAGCTGGCCGACGCCCTGGCGTCCAAGGGCGTCAATGGCTCGCTGGAACCGGAAATGGCCCTGGCCCAGATGCTCCAGGGCACGGGCCTCAGCTACCGCAAGACCGGCGACACCTTCCTGATCGTAAAGGCCGACGGCCCCCAGTCGGGAAGCGCCGCGGGGGGCGGCGCTGAAGTCGAGGCTCTCATCGTTACGGCCCAGAAGCGCGAAGAAGACATCCAGGACGTCCCGATCGCCATCAGCGCGTTCACCTCGAAGGACCTGCAGGAGCAGAAGATCGAGGGTGGCTTTGACCTGTTGAAGGCGATCCCGAACGTCACCTTCTCGAAGAACAACTTCACCAGCTACAACTTCTCGATCCGCGGCATCGGCACCAAAGCCGTCTCGGCCACGACCGACCCGGGTGTCGCGGTCGCCTTCAACAGCAGCGGCATGATCGTCAACCGCCTGTTCGAGCAGGAGTACTTCGACATCGAGCGCGTCGAAGTGCTGCGCGGCCCTCAAGGCACGCTCTACGGCCGCAACGCCACCTCGGGCGTGATCAACGTCATTTCCGCCAAGCCCGACCTCAACGATTTCAAAGGCTGGGTCAAAGGCGAGGTCGGCAACTACAACACCAAGCGCGTGTCGGCGATGGTGAACGTGCCGATTCTCAACGACAAGCTGGCGGTGCGTCTGTCCGGGGCGCTCACCAACCGCGACGGCTACGGCTACAACGCCGTGACCAAGAGCGACGTCGATGGCCGCGACCTCTGGTCGGCGCGCCTGACCATCGGCTTCGAGCCGACGGAGAAGCTGCGCGGCAACCTCATCTGGGAACGGTTCAACGAAGACGACGAGCGCGCGCGGACATCAAAGCAGCTCTGTCACACCGATCCTGGGCCGTCGGATCTGCCCGGCGCGGCGGATCTGCAACCCCTTGGCCGCGCCATGATGAGCCAGGGCTGCATGGGGGGATCGCTCTACGACGAGGCTGCGTTCCAGGCTCCCAATGGCGACAGCCTGCCCTTCGTCTTCATTTTGAAGGGCCTTGGGTTTCCAGTTATCGATGACTTCAAGGACCCCTACGGCGGCCTGACTCAGTCCACGGACCTGCGCGAGATATCCTCTAAGTTCGATCCGATCTACCGCGCAAAAGCCGACGTAGTGGAGCTTAATCTGGAGTACGACCTCACTCCGAGCCTGACCGTTGTTTCGCAGACCCTCTACAACGAGGATCAAATCTATTCGACGCAGGATTACAACCGCTTCAACACCCAGGACGTCTTTGCGACGGCGCCAAACGCCTGCCGCTTCCCCGCCACCCACCCGGAAAACGACGGCTTGGGCGCTTGCGCGGGCGGCGTCTTCAACGACCCTCAACTCGGGCCGTCCGGCGCGATCATCATTCAGGATATCTCGTCAGGCGAGGCGAAGCAATTTTCGCAAGAACTGAGGCTGCAGTCCGATTTCGAAGGCCCTCTGAATTTCAGCCTTGGCGCAAACTATGTCGATTTTACTACCGACATTGACTACTACGTCTTCAGCAATGCCTTCAATCTCGCGGCCGGGGCCGTGGTTGCTGGGGCGTTCTTCGATCTGAATCCGCTGGACTCGGTCACTGGTGATGGCCACAACTATTACCATAGCAAGAACCCGTACAGGCTTAAGTCGACGGCCGCTTTCGGGGAAGTTTACTGGAATATAGCTGATGCGCTGAAACTAACAGGCGGCCTGCGCTACACGGACGATCGGAAGGAGTTTGACGTCTGGGAGACGCAGTTGCTCAACGGCAAGGTATGCGAGTCGGGGACTTGCGGTTCCCGCTTCCAGAAGGACCGTGAGATCGATCAGAAGTGGGGTGAGTGGACGGGGCGTCTTACCCTTGACTGGCGGCCGGAGCTGTCGTTCACGGATCAGACACTCCTCTACGCCAGCTATTCGCATGGCTATAAGGCCGGCGGCGCCAACCCGCCCAATATGGCTCCGATCAACATCGGTTCGCTGCCCGGTTCTCAAGGCGCCATACCCGTTCCGCCAAACATCCTCCACCCAGCTACGTTCGACCCGGAGTTCGTGGACGCGTTCGAGATCGGAACCAAGAACGTCCTGTTCGGTGGCGGGCTGATCTTCAACGCGACGGCCTTCTACTATGATTACGAAGGGTACCAGGTCTCCCAGATCATCGACCGACTGGCGTTGAATGAAAACTACGACGCGACGGTGTGGGGGCTGGAATTCGAGAGCGTGTGGTCCCCTTCGAGCGACCTTCGTTTCAACGCCAATCTGGGTTACCTCGACACCGAATTGAAGGATGGCCAATCCTCCATCGACGTTATGAACAGGACCTATGGCCACGAGGACGAATGGGTTGTCCTAAAGAATTGGATTCAGTTTCCATCCAATTGCATCGTCCCGCGGGAGTTCGCGGGTGACGTCGTCGCTTTCTCGCGCATGATCGGCTGGGAAGGTCTGGGCTATAGCGATCCCGCTTACGAAGACAAAGGGCTTCTCTGGGGGTTCTTCGATTCCCCGTGCGTCGGCATGTACTCGCCGAATCCGAGAATTTACGACGTCTTCTACGGCAACCTCTTCTCGCAGATCAGCGGCATCGAATACGACCCGTTCGAGGACACGCCGATCAACCGTGAGACGCATAACGGGCAGGGTTTCGCGACGCCGCTGGGCGGCAACGAACTGCCCAATGCCCCGCACTGGACCATGAACGTCGGCGCGCAATATGGTTTCGACTTCCTCGAAGGCTGGCGCGGCACGGTGCGGGCCGACGCCTATTGGCAGTCACAGTCCTGGGCCCGGGTCTATAACAACGACCCCTATGACAAGCTGCATGGCTGGTACAACGCCAACCTGAGCGTCTGGATCGAGAACGAGGACGACCTGAAGATCGAGCTCTATGTGAAGAACCTGCTCGACAAGGATCCGATCACTGACGCCTTCCTCAACTCGGACGACAGCGGCCTGACGACCAATGTCTTCGTGCTCGATCCGCGGCTGATCGGCCTCAGCATCACCAAAGGCTTCTAACGCCGGCTCAATCCCCTTCGAACCGGATGACTGGAGGCGGCGGGCGCAGGTCCGTCGCCTCTTCTTTTCGCCCGTCTTCCTCGGGCTTGTCCCGAGGACCCAGAAACGCCGACGGTTCGCGAGTAATCTCCAACGCCTCGATTATGGGTCCCAGGCACAAGGCCTAGGATGACGAAGGGAGCGGGGAGAGACTAACGCCGCAAACAATCCGCCCCGCCTTCGCGGGCGCCATACTCGCCGCATGACCTGCCGCTCACTTGTCCACGCCCCGCCGACAACCGCCACGCCCGCGCCCGCGTGCGCCTTCGCGCGTTCCCGCGATACACGCGCCCCGTGCGCGCCCGCGCCCCCCGCCGCGCATGTGCGCGCGAGGGCGGCGCCTATCCCCCCAATTTTCGGACAACAGAAAAGGCGGCGAGGTCACCCTCGCCGCCTTGCTGTCTCGCTGGTTGGAGCGAAAAGCCTACTTGTTCTTCTTCGGACGGCCGGGGCCGCGCTTGGCCGGGGCCGATGCGGCCGAAGCGGCCTTCTTCGGACGCCCCGGTCCGCGCTTGGCGGCCTTCGGAGCGGCGGCCGCTTCAGGGTTCTTGCGGGGACGGCCCGGGCCGCGCTTGGCCGGAGCCGGAGCGGCGGAGGCCGCCGAGGCGCCGCCGCCGGCCTTGCGGCCGCGTCCGCCCTGGCCGAGGCCCATGTTGCGGGCCATTTCCGAGCGCGCCTTGGCGTAGTTCGGCGCGACCATCGGATAGTCCTTGGGCAGGCCCCACTTGGCCCGGTACTCGTCCGGGGTCATGTTGTATTTGGTGCGCAGGTGGCGCTTGAGCGACTTGTACTTCTTGCCGTCCTCCAGGCTGATCAGGAAGTCGGGGGTGATCGACTTCTTGACCGCGACGGCCGGCTTGGCCGGTTCGGCGGCGGGCGCGGCGGCGCCCGAAGAAACGCCGGCCAGGGCCTGGTGAATGGTCTGGATCAGTTGCGGCAGATCGCCGGCAGGCACTGTATTGGCGGACAGGTAAGCGGCCGCGATATCGGCGGTCAGCTCTACAAGTTGGGCCTTATCTTCCATTTGACGGGCTCTCCCCAGCGCGATGACAATGTCCCCCTTTGATCCAATAAATCTAAAAGATCAATAACGACCTTTGTTTTTGATGAGGCGGTGAGGAGGCAAAGCAGAGTGCGCGGCGTATCCTTGGATCGCTGTTTCCAGGTGCTGGAGAGGGGGCGCGGATACGAAAAACGCCCCGGGCGGGGGGCGTTGTTTCCTTGGGGAGAAGCGCCGGCCCGACGCATCGATGTCGGGGGGGGGCGTGTCGGACGCCGGGCCGGTCTTCTAGAAGGCCTTCGCACGTGGCGAAGACGAGATGAAAACGCCATGGCCCCTCGGCCGTTCCGAGCTTGGCCGTAGAAAACTTTCGGCGGCCTAAGTCGGGCTGCCGACACACCGGCGATTGTGAAGCGTCTATGCCGATACCCATAACGGGGACGGGCAGTGCGCGATTATCGGGTCTACTATCTCGACGAGAACGGCAAGGTCGTCCGCCGCGAGGTTCTGCGCTGCGAGAACGATGACCGCGCCATCGCGCTTCTCGACCAGCCGCGCCCCGAGCCGGTGGTGGAGCTCTGGGACCTCGGCCGCCTCGTCACGCGGATGGATGGCCGCTCATAGGCCGCGCTTGCGCAGCTGGTTGTGGATGTCGGTCGCGGCGATCGCGGCCTCCGCCTCCGCCACGGTCATCTGGTTGAGCCCCCGCACCAGGTCCCCGGCGGCGTAGAGGCCGGGCACGCTCGTCATCTGGTGGTGGTTGACGACCAGGGAGCCGACCTCGTCCACCTCGGCGCCCAGGTCCTCGGCCAGCCGGCCGCGCGGCGTGGTCCCGAGCGCCGAGTAGATGACGTCGAACTCGCGCTTGACCCCGTCGGCGAAGTCGAACGCGGCGATGCGGTCGTTTTCGATGTGGACCGCGTTGATGTGGGTCTCCACCACGTCGATGCCCGCTTCCGCCAGCCGCAGCCGCTCGGGATCGGGCAGGGTGTGCGGCTCGGCGACGTGGATCAGGGTCACCTGGTCCGAATAGGTGCGCATGAACAGCGCCTCCCGCGCGCCCTTCTCGCTGGAGCCGACGATGCCCACGCTCTGGCCGATGCACTCATAGCCGTCGCAGATCGGGCAGATGCGGATCAGTTTTCGCTGCACGGCGTCGAACACATCGCCGAGTTTTGGCTCGTTGTCCTTCACCCCCGTCGCCAGCAGCACCTGCCGGGCGCGCAGTTCACCCTCTCCGGTGCGGACGACAAAGCCCTCGGAGAACCGTTCGATCTCCTCGGCCTGGCCGGCCACGATGCGGGCGCCGAAACGCTCCGCCTGGGCCCGCAGCCGGCTCAGCAGCTCCACCCCGGCGATGCCATCGGGAAAACCCGGGTAGTTGTGGCTGACCGGTATCCACCCCGCGCGCGGGTCGCCGCCGTCCAGCACCAGGAAGTTGCGGCGATAGCGGCCCAGATAGATCGCCCCCGTCAGCCCGGCGGGGCCCGCGCCGATCACCACCGCATCGAGGATTTCATCCGACATCGCAGGCTCAAACGCGGGCGCAGGTTGGTTGCTCCGGCCCCGCCGTATTCAGTAGGGTGAGGCTCCCCCAAACAGGTGTTTGAAGATGACCGACCTGCTGAGCGTCTCCCCCGACCAAGCCGCCGCCGCCAAGGCCTACCTCGACCGCGCCCAGCAGGAGAGTTGGAACGTCCCCGACATCGGACCGGAGGTGAAAGTCCTGCCGGTCACCAGCGTCGGGGTGATCGGCGCCGGGACCATGGGCGGCGGCATCTCGATGAACTTCCTGAACGTCGGCATCCCCGTGACGATCGTGGAGACGACGCAGGCGGCGCTGGACCGGGGGCTCGGCGTCATCCGCAAGAACTACGAGCGCTCCGCCTCGCGCGGACGGCTGACGATGGAGGAGGTGGAGCAGCGGATGGCGCTGCTGACGCCCTCGCTCGAGCTCGGCGACCTGGCCGGCTGCGACCTGACCATCGAGGCCGTGTTCGAGAACATGCAGGTCAAGAAGGACATCTTTGGCCGTCTGGACCAGCTGGCCAAGCCGGGCGCGATCCTGGCGACCAACACCTCGGCGCTCAACATCGACGAGATCGCCACGGCGACGAAGCGGCCGGAGGCGGTCATCGGGCTGCACTTCTTCTCGCCGGCCAACGTCATGAAGCTGCTGGAGATCGTGCGGGCGGAAAAGACCTCGAAGGAAGTGGTGGCGACTTCGCTGGCGGTGGCCAGGAAGATCGGCAAGGTGGCGGCGGTGGTGGGCGTGTGCCCTGGCTTCGTCGGCAACCGCATCCTCTTCCCACGCCAGCAGGCGGCGCAGGCGCTGCTGCTGGATGGCGCGATGCCGTGGGACGTGGACCGGGCGCTGACGAGCTTTGGCTTTCCGATGGGACCCTTCGCCATGAGCGATCTGGCGGGCCTGGATATCGGCTGGTCGAAGGAAAACTCGAAGGGCGAAACCCTGCGCGACATCCTCTGCGAAATGGACCGCCGGGGACAAAAGACCGGCGCCGGCTATTACGACTACGACGAGGAGCGCCGCGCCGTGCCCTCGCCCGTGGTGGAGAAGATCGTCCGCGAGTTCGTGGCGAAGAAAGGCGGCAAGCCGCGCGAGGTCAGCCAGGAAGAGATTCTGGAGCGCTGCCTGTTCCCGATGGTGAACGAGGGGGCCAAGATCCTCGACGAGAAGATGGCCATCCGCGCCAGCGACATCGATGTCGTCTGGGTCAACGGCTACGGCTGGCCCGTGGCGCGCGGCGGGCCGATGTACTGGGCCGACACCGTGGGCCCGGCCCGGATCGCGGCGCGGCTGAAGGAGATGGGCGCGGAGGTTTCGCCGTATTTACAGCGCGTGGCGGACTCCAGTTCACACTTCACCCAATAACCCGCTCACCCCGGCGAAAGCCGGGGCCCAGGACTTTCCAGCGGAGTGCTGACTGGACAGGACTGGGTCCCGACTTTCGTCGGGATGAGCGGAGTTTAGGGGGCTTTCCACCCGGACTCTTGAGCTGCGGCTTCAGCTGCAGCGTCCAGCGGTTCGCCGACCATGAGGTTCTGCGCGGCTTGCAGCACCTCGGGCGGGGTGTCGGAGGAGGCCATGCGGTAGTCGCTCGTGGAAGACTGAGCAGGCACGGCCATGCGCACCTTCCAGGCCCCCGCGTCGCGGCAGGCCAAGCCCGCGACCTCGGCGCCGCTGAAGGTGCGGCAGTAGGTGTCGGCGGTCTTGAAGGTCAGGCCGACGCGAACGGCGCTGTCGCCCTGGGCTGACGCCAGCTGCTTGTCGAGCGCGGTGGCGAGGTCGCCGTGGGCCGTCATGTCCGAGCCAATCACCGGCTGCTCACGAGGGACCGACAACCCCGCCATCACACCCAACACCAGCGTGGCGGCGATGGCGGCCCAGGTCGGAACGCCTCGGCGGCGGTCGGCCAGGCTGATGATGTTCGAAGGCCGGGCGGCCTCAACCAGCCGCTCGGGCACGGGTTCGGCCAGCACGCTCGCGAAGGCGCCGCTCATGCGGGCGCGGAAGCGGCGGTGCTGCTCCAGCTTTTCGAACAGCGCCGGGTCGGCGGCGACGGCTGAATCGACCTTCATCCGGTCGGTTTCGGACAGCTCGCCATCGACATAGGCCATGAGCATTTCGTCGGTAATCGTCATGCCAGCGCCTCCATCAGCGCCATCCGCCCGCGCACCAGGCGGCTGTTGAGCGTCCCGGGGGGGATCTCCAGCACCTCCGCCGCCTCGCCGTAGGAGAGGCCGTCGACCAGCACCAGCGCCACGGCGATGCGCTGTTCGTCCGGCAGCTGGGCCATCGCCTGGGAGATCGCCATGGCGTCGGTGTGGTCGCCGTCGGCGGCGACCGAGAGGCCGGCGTCGTCAGGCTCCACCACCTTGCCCCAGCGGCTTCGGCTTCTCGTCTCGTCGATCCAGGCGTTCTTCATGATCCGCATCACCCAAGCATCGAGGCGTGTGCCCGGCCGCCATTGGTCGCGGCGGGTGAGGGCCCGCTCGACGGCGATCTGCACCAGGTCGTCCGCGGCGCTGGCGTCGCGCGTCAGCACCCGCGCCAGACGGCGAAGGCGGGGCAGCAGAGCGACGATCTCCTGGTCGAACGCCACGGACGGCCTGACCTCTTGTTGTGGATGAAACGACCCGTCCGGCGCGTTTCATCCATGGGCGCTTCCTTTATTTCGCCCGCTATCTAGGCCAGAGCTTTCGTATGGACCAGCGCCGCGGAACATTGTTCGTCGTCGCCGCCGTCATCTCGGTCGGCGCCGCCGCGCCCGCGGCCGCCCAGCTGCTGCCGAGGCTCCCGCTGCCCTCGGTGGGTTCTGTGCTGGGGGACGTGGAGCGCGCGCTGCCGGCAGACCTGCCGCGCGTCAGCGAACTGGCCAGCCTGCGCCGCGTCCGCGTCCAGGCCCTGATCCGCCGAAACCCGCGCCTGATCGATGTGGATTTCGACGGCGAGCCGGTGGTGCGCGGCGAGATCCTGGCCATCAACCCCACGCCCCAGTCGCTCGAGCGCGCCCGCGCCGCGCACTTCACGGTGGTGAAGGAGGAGCTGCTGGCGGAAGTCGGGATCAGCCTGGTCACGCTCGCGCCTCCCTCCGGCATGGACGCGCGCCACGCTCTCAAGCGCCTGCGCCGCGAGGACCCCGAGGGCGAGTACGACTTCAACCACATCTATACCGACGCAGGGCCGGTCGGCGCCTCGGTGGCGCAGGCGGCGGGTGGCTCCGGAGGCTCGGGCAAGCGCATCGGCCTTCTCGACACCGGCGCCGACACGCGACATCCCGCGCTCGCGGGGCTGGATATCCAGCAGCGCGGCTTTGCGCCCGGAGGCGTGACGCCGGCCGCCCACGGGACCGCCACGGCCTCGCTGATCGCGGGCCGCACGGGCGCCTTCCGGGGGGCGGCGCCGGGCGCAAGGCTGCTCGTGGCGGACGTCTATGGAACCGGCCCGACCGGCGGCTCGGCGGCGTCGGTCGTGAAGGGCCTCGCCTGGATGGCCCAGCAGAAGGTCCCGGTGGTCAACATCAGCCTCGTCGGCCCCGCCAACGCTTCGCTGGCGGCGGTGGTGAAGGCGCTGAGCCGTCAGGGCACGCTGATCGTCGCCGCCGTGGGCAACGACGGGCCCGCCGCGCCGCCGCTGTACCCGGCCTCCTACCCCGAGGTGATCGCCGTCACGGGGGTGGACACCAAAGATCGCGTCCTCATGGAGGCGAGCAGGGCCAAACACATCGACTTCGCCGCGCCCGGCTCGGACATGGCGGCGGCCAAGCCCGGCGGCAGCCTCGCCGGTGTGCGCGGCACGTCCTTCGCCGCGCCGATCGTGGCGGGCAAGCTGGCGGCGCTGATGGATGACCGCAGCCCTCAGGCCGCCCAGAACGCGGTCGCGGCCCTGGCGCGGCAGGCGAAGGATCTCGGCCCCAAGGGTGTCGACAAGACCTACGGCCGCGGCCTCGTCGGCGAAGACGTCCGTGTCTCGCCGAAAAAATTTCGCCGGCCGGGATGAAATCGAAATAGCGGGTCGTTGGACCTTTCGAGAGGCAGCGCTCGAGCGCCTCACGAAGAGGAGACACGATCATGCGTAAATCGACTTTCTTTAGTGCGGTGGCCGTCTGCGGGATGCTCGGCCTCGCCACTTCCGCCAACGCCCAGCTGCTCGGCGGCGCCGGTGGTCTCACCGGCGGGCTGACGGGCGGCCTCGGCGGCTCGCTTGGCGGCCTTGGCGGCTCTGTCATGGGCCACGGCGCGGGTTCGATCGCCGGCGCCGGCAGCCTGACCGCCCCCAACCTCCCCGACACCAGCGCCGCCGAGCGCAAGGCCCGCCGCGCCGCCAAGAAGGCGCAGCGTCAGGCCGAGGCCGCCGCTCGCCAGGGGCAGGGCCTGCTGGGCTCGGCCGCGGGCAGCGCCCAGGGCTCGGCCAATGGCGCCGGCTCGCTGCTCGGCTCGGTCGACGCCAGCGGCGGCCAGGTTTCTGGCGGCGGCTCGGGTTCCGCGTCCGGTTCGGGCGATCTGCTGGGCCTCGGCGGCTCGGCGGACGGGTCCGGCTCGGCCTCGGCCCATGCCGATCGCAACGGCGCCGGCGCCGACGCCTCGGCGAACGGCTCGGGCTCGGCCTACGCGGCGCCGGACACCAGCGGCCTGCTCGACACCGCCTACAACACGGCCGGCGAGGCCCGCAGCAAGGCCCGGGCCGCCAAGCATAAGGCCAAGCGCACCGCCAACGAGGCCATCGCCACGGCCTCGAGCGTGCGTCCGGACGTCAGCGCCGAAGCTTCCGGGTCGGCGAGCGGCAGCGGATCAGCCTCCGCTCACAACTGACGTCCATCTCCCGGCGCGGCGGTCCGCTCCCCTGCACCCCCCACCGCCGCGCCGCACCTTGCCAAGCGGCTTCATGCCCCGGATGGTCCGGCCAGCATGAAGCCGCTTTTTTCCGTCCAGTACCTGCGCGCCATCGCCGCCCTGTCGGTGGTGGCGTTTCACGCGTGTCAGTGGTCGCGCATTCCGTTCGACATCGGCTCGGCCGGGGTGGACGTCTTCTTCGTCATCAGCGGTTTCATCATGTGGCGCACCACCTGCGGCGGTCAGGTGCGGCCGCTGGGATTTCTGAAGAAGCGGGCGATCCGCATCGTGCCGCTCTACTGGGCCGTGACGCTGCTGCTGGTCATCGGCGCGCTGGTCGTGCCGGAGCGGTTCCGCGACATCGAGCCGACCCCGTGGCACGTGTTCGCTTCGCTCGCCTTCATCCAGCACCTGAACCCGCAGGGCGTGCCGTTCCCGATCCTCCCGGTAGGCTGGACGCTGAATTATGAGGCGGTCTTCTACGCCCTGTTCGCCGCCTCGCTGCTGGTTGGCGTCAAGCGCCGCGCCATGGTGCTGACGCTGGCGCTGGCGGGGCTGACCTTCGCCGGATTCCTCTACCCGCCCGCCTACATCATGCTGTGCAACCCGCTGCTGCTGGAGTTCGCGGCGGGCATGTGGCTGGCGAGGTATATGGAGGAGGGGCTGACCCCCGGCCGCCACACGGGCTGGATGCTGTTCGTCGGCGGCATCGCGGCCTTCGCGCTGATGCAGGTGTCGGGCGTCGAATGGGACCTCTGGCGGCCGCTGTTCTGGGGCCTGCCGGCCTTCATGATGGTCGCCGGGCTGGTGGCGGTGGAGCAGGACGCGGGGATGCCCGACATCCCGATCCTGCGCAGCCTGGGCGATGCGTCCTACGCCATCTACCTGGTCCACACCCTGGCCATGGGCGCCTTTGCGGTGACCTTCGCGAGCCTGTGGCGCACGCCGGTGTTCGCGCCGCTGGCCTTCGCGGTGGGCGTGGGCGCGGGGTGGCTGGCCTGGAAATTCTTCGACGTTCCCGTCGGGGAAGCCCTCAGAGGAGAGTTGCGCGGCTCTCGAAAGCCTATCCATACTACCGTTTGAACCGCCACAGAGCGGCCTCGGGAGGATTTCATGGGCATTCGTCTGGGCGCGTTGGCCGCCGCCGTTCTGCTGCTGGCGGGCTGCAATCAGGGTGGGCCGATCGACGGCGGCCGCATCGTCAATGCCGACGCCACCGCCGGCGAGTGGCTGACCCACGGCCGCACCTACTCCGAACAGCGCTACAGCCCCCTCGACGAGATCAACCGGGGCAACGTCGCCAAGCTGAACCTGGCCTGGAGCTTCGACCTGCCGGAGGAGCGCGGCATCGAGGCGACGCCGCTGATGGCCGGCGGGGTGCTTTACACGACCTCCTCCTGGTCCATCGTGCGGGCGTTCAACGCCAGGACCGGCGAGCTGATCTGGACCTATGACCCGAAGGTGCCGCGCGCCACGGGCGTGAAGGCTTGCTGTGACAGCGTCAATCGGGGCGTGGCCCTGTGGCAGGGCAAGGTCTTCGTCGGCACGCTGGATGGCCGGCTGGAGGCGCTGGACGCCACGACCGGCAAGCTGCTGTGGTCGAAGGTCACCGTCGACCAGTCCAAGCCCTACACGATCACCGGCGCCCCGCGCGTCATCAAGGGAAAGGTGCTGATCGGCAACGGCGGCGCCGAGCTTGGCGTTCGCGGATATATCAGCGCCTACGACGCCGACACGGGCAAAATGGTCTGGCGCTTCTACACGGTGCCCGGGCCTGAGCCGAAGGACGGCGCGGCCTCCGACGACATCCTCGCCAAGGCGCGCGAGACCTGGCCGGGCGCGACGTTCGAGGCGGGCGGCGGCGGCACGGTGTGGGACTCCATGGCCTACGACCCGGATCTCGACCTCCTCTACATCGGGGTCGGCAACGGCTCGCCGTGGAACCGCGACATCCGCTCGCCCGGCGGCGGCGACAACCTCTTCCTGTCGTCCATCGTGGCGCTCAAGCCCGACACCGGCCAGTACGTCTGGCACTTCCAGACGACACCCGGCGAGAGCTGGGACTACACGGCCACGCAGTCGCTGATCCTGGCCGACATCCCGATCGGCGGGCAGGTGCGCAAGGTCATCATGCAGGCGCCCAAGAACGGCTTCTTCTACGTTCTGGACCGCGCGACGGGTAAGTTCATCAGCGGCAAGAACTACGTGCCGACCAGCTGGGCCAGCGGCCTGGACGCCAACGGTCGCCCCATCGAGACGCCCAACGCTCGCTACGAGAAGTCGGTGGCGCTGGCCTCGCCCGGCCCCCTCGGCGGCCACAACTGGCAACCGATGGCTTACAGCCCGCAGACCAAGCTCGTTTACATCCCCGCGCAGGAGATCCCGTTCCCCTACATGCAGCCGGGCGGGGCGGCGTCGAACTACAAGTACCGGCAAGGCGCCTGGAACCTCGGGGTCGACAGCGCCATCAGCGCGCTGCCCGATGACGAGGCCCAGCTGAAGGCCATCCGCGCCTCGCTGAAGGGTCGGCTGATCGCCTGGGACCCGGCGACGCAGAGCGCCAAGTGGAGCGTGCAGTACGAGGGCCCCTGGAACGGCGGCGTGCTGGCCACCGGCGGCGGGCTCGTCTTCCAGGGCAACGCCACCGGCGAGTTCGCGGCCTATGACGCGGCCAACGGCAAGAAGCTGTGGAGCTACAAGACCCAGACCGGCGTGGTCGCGCCGCCGATGACCTATGAGATCAACGGCGAGCAGTATGTGGCGCTGATGGCCGGCTGGGGCGGAGCATTCTCCACGACCGCCGGGGCCGGGGTCGATCCGCGCTCCAACGGCGTGCGGCGCCTGCTGGTCTTCAAGCTGGGCGGCAAGGCGCAGCTGCCGGAGCCGCCCGCGTCCGTGCCGCACGAGTTCACAGACCTGCCGCCCGTTACCGGGACCGAAGCGGATGTGAAGGCGGGCTTCACGGCCTTCCACAACAATTGCTCGGTCTGCCATGGCGCGAGCGCGGTGTCGCAGTTCTCCATCCCCGACCTGCGCTACTCGCCGATCACCCATGACGCGGAAGCCTGGAAGGGCGTCGTCATCGACGGCGAGCGCAAGGAGCAGGGCATGGTCTCCTTCGCCAAGTTCCTCTCCGCCCAGGAGGCCGAGCAGATCCGCCAGTATGTGCTCTCGGTCGCCAATGCGCAGAAGGCGCGGATGGCGCAGGCGAGCGGAGGGCGTTAAACCGGGCCCATGCCCGTGGATTTGCCGCCGCCTGTCGTCTCGACCGTCGTGGTCGAGGCGGCCCGCCTTCCGCCGTCCCCCGTCGACCGCGCCTTCGCCATCGTCACCGTGGATGAGGAGGCCATCGCCGCCTCGCCTCGGCTCGACGAGGCGCTGACAGCGACGCCCGGCGTACAGCTGTTTCGGCGAACCTCCTCCAACGCCTCCAACCCGACGACGCAGGGGATCAGCGTGCGCTCCATCGCCGGCTCCGGCGCCAGCCGCGCGCTGGTGACGCTGGACGGCGTGCCCCAGAACGACCCCTTCGGCGGCTGGGTGATCTGGGCCGGCCTGCCGACCATCGCCATCGAGCAGGCCAGGATCGTGCGCGGCGCCGGGGCAGGGCCCTATGGCGCCGGGGCGCTAACCGGCGTCATCCAGCTGGCCGAACGCACCCGCGTGCCGCCGCATGGCGAGTACGAGGTCTATGGCGGCGAGCGGGGCCTGCTCGGCTACCAGGCGGCGAGGGCGCTGGGCGATCTCTTCGTCACCACCGCGCGCGAGACGAGCGATGGCTGGATCCCGGTGCATGAGGCCGATCGCACGCCCTACGACCGGCCGCTGTTCTTCAATTCCCAGTCGGCGGCGGTGCGCTGGGCGCCCAAGATCGGCGGCAAGGACCTGGCGGTGCGGCTGGCCGGCTATAAGGAGAGCCGCGGGGCGGGCCAGACCGGCGGCAACTCCCGCTCCGTGGGGGCGCAGCTGTCGGCCACCCTGGCGGACACCTCGCCCGGCATCGGCACGGGCTGGCGGCTGCAGGGCTGGGTCAAGCACTCGGACTTGGAGAACCGCTCGGCCAGCCGTGTGACGGGATCGACCACCAACGAGCAATACGCCACCCCCGCCTGGGGCGCCGGCTTCAACGCCGCGCTGCGCCGCGACCTTGCCGAGGGCGGGTGGGAGCTCGGCGCCGACGCCCGGTGGGCGAAGGGCGAGAGCCGTGAGCGCTTCGCCGGCGGCGTCGGCAAGCGCATCAGCGGCGGGGCGCAGTCGGTGGCGGGCGTCTATGCCGAGGGCTATCGCAACATCGGCCCATGGCTGCTGACCGGCGGCGCGCGGCTGGACCGCTGGTCGAGCTTTGACGGCCACCGCGACCAGTTCTTCATCGCGCCCTCATCGGAACGCCCCGAAGAACGCGACGGCTGGGTTCCCACCGCTCGGGCCGGGGCCCGGCGCGACCTTGGCCAGAGCTATCTGCGCGGCGCCGCCTACGCGGGCTTTCGGCCGCCGACGCTCAACGAGCTCTACCGCGGCTTTTTCGCCAACGGCGTCACTACGCGCCCCAACGCCGACCTCGAACCGGAGAAGCTGTACGGCGCCGAACTGGGCGCGGGCGGAGAGGGGCGGCTGCGCTGGAGCGCCACGGTCTTCTACAACCGCCTCGCCGACGCCATCACCAACGTCACCATCGACGGCAGCACCCGACAGCGGCGGAACGCCGGCGCGGTGGACGCCTGGGGCCTCGAAGGCGACCTTGGCTACGAGATCACCCCGGCCCTGAGCTTTGGCCTGTCCGGCGGCTACACCCACGCGCGCGTCGACGACGGCGATCTCCGCCCGGCGCAGACGCCCGAACTCACGCTCGCCGGCGCCGCGACCTGGCGGCCCATTGAGCCGCTGAGCCTGCGCCTCTCCGTGCGTCACGAGGGAAGCCGGTTCGAGGATGACCAGAACGAGGACAAGCTGGACGCCTTCACGGAGGTGGGCCTGCGGGCCGACTGGGCGGTCAGCCGCGCCGTGACCCTCTACGCCCAGGCCGAGAACCTGGCCGACGCCGAGGTCCAGACGGCTTTCTCCTCCGACGTCGCGCTGTTCGACCAGCCAAGGACGGTGCGGGTGGGGGTGATTTTGCGGCCATGAACCCTCCTCCCTCGATGGGAGGAGGGCAGGGTGGAGGGTGTGGCCGCTGAGTTCGGGCGATGGGCGGCCTAAGGCTCAGAGCCTCTCGCGCGCATCTGTCATCTCCCTGCGCTCACCCCCATCCCCGGCCCTTCCCCCATCGAGGGGGAAGGGAGCTAGGTGTTGCCGTTCAGCCGCTCCAGCATCAGGGCGAGCGCAACCTGCAGGCAGGCGATGCGAACGCGGGCGCGGCCGACGTCGCCGAAGTGTTCTTCGCGGTGGATCACGGGGCGGCCGGTGCGGACCGAAGCGAAGTGGACGAGGCCCGCTTCCTCGCCCTTCTGGTCGTCGCCCTCCGCATAGCCGGTGATGGCCACGGCGACGGCGTTCTTCGAACGGGCGATGGCGCCCTCGGCCATGGCGATGGCGGTCTCCTTCGACACCGCCGTGTGCTCGGCCAGCGTCTCCATCGGCACGCCGAGCAGTTCGTGCTTGGCGCCGTCGGTGTAGGTGACAAAGCCCCGGTCGAAGGCGTGGCTGGAGCCGGGGATGTCGGTCAGAAGCGAGGCCAAAAGGCCGCCGGTGCAGCTTTCGGCCGTCACCAGCATCAGCCCGCGGTCGCAGGCTTCACGCAGGACCTGATGGGCCAGGGTGTCGAGCGCTGGAGGCAGCGCGGGGTCGAGAGCTTCCGCCACGCCGCCCCTCGTGCGCCTATTGGATCATTTGGCCGTTCACACGGGTCATCTGACCCATGAGCTGTTCCTTGCGCTCGGCCATCTGCAAGCCCAGCACCTCCATATCCATGTCGGTCTTGCGGCAGGCGGGGAAGTATTCCTTTTCCTCCTCCTGCACGTGGTGCTCGATCATTTCCTGGAGCACCGTCACCTTGGCGTCGAACAGCTCGTCGCCGACCTCCATGGCTTCGATCTCGGAGATCAGGTTCTTGGCCGAGGCATGCTCGACGACGGCCTCGTCGACCATCTCTTCCTCTGTGGCGTTCAACGCCTCACGCGAGGCGGGGTAGAAGATCTCTTCCTCGATCTGGGTGTGGACCTTCAGGGCGAGGCAAATCTGTTCGACCAGGCGGGTCTTGGTCTTCTCGCCGCCTGTGCCCTCGAATTCCTTGAACCACTTCTCGACCTGGCGGTGGTCGGCTTCGAGCAACTTGATGGCGTCGTTCTTGCCTGCGCTCTGGCTGGTTTTCTTGGCGCTCTTGGAGCCGCCGCTCTTCGACTTCTGGGTGCTGGCCATTGGGGTGTCTCCGTGGGGGCAGGGTTGCAGATTGAACCCCTTGAGAAGTCCCAGGTTCCGGCGCGTGGGGCTTGACCTTTGAGGCGCACGCGTCTCGTTTGCCGCCATGGACGAGGTGGTCATCGCGGGCGCGGGCGTGACGGGGCTTTCAGTCGCGCTGGCGCTGGCCCGGCGGGGCGTCCGCGTTCGCGTCTGCGACCCCGCGCCGCTGGGCGACAATGCCTCTGGCGTGGCGGCCGGGATGCTCGCGCCCGCGTTCGAGGCGGCGCTCGATCCGGTATCCGCCGGCCATTTCGAAATCCTGCGGGCGGCGCGTGACCTGTGGCCGGACTTCGCGCCGGTGGAGATCGCCCGCGAAGGGGCGGTGTTCGTCTCCGACGCCCACAACGTCGAGGCCGTCGCCGGCAAGCTGGACGCGATCGGCGCCGCGCACCGGCCGGCCTCGGAGGAGCTGACGCCGCTGGGCGGCATCTCCAGCGGCGTGTTCACGCCCGAGGACTGGCGCCTGGAGCCTCTGGAGGCGCTGAAGGTGCTGCGCCGTGAGGCTGAGGCGGCGGGCGCGCGATTCTCCGACGAGGCGGTCGGGGAGACGTCCGGCACACTGGTGCTGGCCACCGGCGCGGCGGGTGGCTCCGCGCCGGAGCTGGCGATCCTCGAACCGATCAAGGGCCACATCCTGCGGCTCGACGGCGGGCCGACCTCGGGTCCCGTGATCCGCGGGGAGGGCGCCTACATCTGCCCCTCCAGCAAGGGGGCTATCGTCGGCGGCACCATGGAGATCGGCGCCGCGGACCGGGTGGTCGACGAGGGCCGCGTGAAGAGCTTGCATGACGCCGCGGCCGGCGTGGTTCCCGCGCTGGCGACCGTGCGCGGGACGCCCCACGCGGCGGTGCGGGCCGGTACGCCCGACGGGTTGCCGCTGGTGGGGCCGAGCGCGCGCAAGGGCGTCTTCCTCGCGGTGGGCGCCCGGCGCAACGGCTGGCTGCTGGCGCCGCTTGTGGCGCAGGTGTGCGCGGCGTATCTCGCGGGCGAAGATCCAGGACCGTTCGCGGCGCAGCTGGACGCACGGCGTTTTTCGAGAGGGGCATGAGAATGAGCAGCTTCTGGCCGACCGAGGAGCAGGAGGCGATCCGCGAGGCCGTCGGCCGCGTCTGCGAGCGCTTCGACGACGAACACTGGCGCCGCACCGACGAGACCGGAAACTTCCCCGAGGAGTTTGCGCAGGCCATGGCCGAGGGCGGCTGGCTGGGCGTGGCGATGCCCGAGGAATACGGCGGCGCAGGCCTTGGCCTGACCGAAGCGGCCCACGTGATGCAGACGGTGGCCCAGTCGGGCGCGGGCTTCTCCGGCGCTTCGGCGATCCACCTCAACATTTTCGGCCTGATGCCGGTGCTGAAGTTCGGCACGGCCGAGCAGAAACAGCGCCACCTGCCCAAGATCATCGCCGGCGAGGACAAGGCCTGCTTTGCCGTCACCGAACCCAACAGCGGCCTCGACACCGCGAACCTCGAGACCCGCGCGGAGAAGGACGGCGCCGGCTATCGCATCACCGGCCGCAAGATCTGGACCACCATGGCCCAGCGCGCCAACAAGATCCTCATCATCGCGAGGACCACGCCCAAGGAGCAGACGGCCAAGCCGATGCAGGGCCTGTCGCTGTTCTATACGGACTTCGACCGGGGGGCGATCGACGCCAAGCCTATTCCGAAGATGGGCCGCAAAGCCGTTGAATGTAATATGCTTTTCATCGAGGACCTGAAGGTCGCGAAGGACGACCTGATCGGCGAGGAAGGCAAGGGGTTCCAGTACCTGCTGGCCGGGCTGAACCCCGAGCGCGTGCTGTTCGCCGCCGAAGCCGTGGGGCTTGGCCGCGCGGCGCTGGCGAAGGCCGCGACCTACGCCAACGAGCGCATCGTCTTTGGCCGCCCCATCGGCAAGAACCAGGGCGTGCAGCACCCGCTGGCCCGCTCATGGGCCGAGCTGGAGGCCGCCAACCTGATGGCGTTCAAGGCCGCCGCCCTCTACGACCAGGGCCGCGACTGCGGGGCCGAGGCCAACGCCGCCAAGTACCTCGGCGCCGAAGCGGGCTTTACCGCCTGCGAGAACGCGGTGCTGGCCCACGGCGGCATGGGCTACGCCCGCGAGTACGACGTCGAGCGCTACATGCGCGAAGCCATGATCGCCCGCATCGCGCCGGTCAGCCGCGAGATGATCCTGAACTTCATCGCCGAACGCGTCCTCGGCCTGCCGAAGAGCTACTAGTTCCCTCTCCCTGAGGGAGAGGGTGGCCGCGCAGCGGCCGGGTGAGGGTTTGCGCCCTCTCCGGATAGGTCCCTAAACCCTCATCCTCCCACCTGCTTCGCAGGCGGGGATGGTTCCTTCTCCCTCAGGGAGAAGGGTTATTGAGCGACTTCGAACCTTAGCGGGATGCGCACGGCGGCGCCGTCGACGGGGCGGCCGTCCTGGGTCAGCGGGCTCATGCGGAAGTACTTCGACAGCTTGATCGCCGCCGAGCCGAAGTAGTAGCCGGCGGGGCTCTCATCGACGACGCGGCAGCTGTTCACCGTTCCGTTCGCCGCCACGCGGCAGTCGATGGTCGCCGCGCCGGAGATTCCCTTACGGATGGCGGCGTCCGGGTAGGCGATCTCGAACTGCCGCGCGGTCGGCTTCTTGATCCAGTCGGGGCGCGTGATGATCGGCGGCCCGGCGCCTTCGGCTGCGCCGATCGAGCCGTCCACCACGCCCGTGTCGATGCCGCCCAGCGTCGCCGGGATCGACCGGGTGATGTCCACGTCACCGGGCGTCGGTTCGACGGGCAGTGTTTCGATGGGCTCGAAGGGCGTGGGGATCGGCTTGTGGAGGTTCACCTCGCGCTTGACGGTCGGCGTCGGCGCGGGCGGCGGCGGCCTGGGCGCCGGGAAGTCCATGACGATGGTCGGCGCCTGGGGCGTTTCCTCGATCACCGGCGCGAACTTCTGGTAGGCGAGATAGCTGAACAGCGCCGCGTGGACCGCCACCGAGAACCCTATCGCCGCCATCTGCCCCCGGCTGAGGCGGGCGGCGCCGCGCTCGTCGATGGCGAAGGTGTGAAGCGGGGTTCTAGCGGCGGTCATGGCGACCTCCCTGGGACAAGTTGACGTTACGTCAACTGGAGGTTTCGCCCACTTTGTGGCGAAGCTTGGGCGGCATCAGACCGCCGCGCCGGCCGCCTTCATGGCTTCGATTTCGGCGGCGGTGTAGCCGAGTTCGGCCAGGACCTCGCCGGTGTGTTCGCCGAGGCGTGGGGCGGGGCCTTTGGGGCCGTCGTCGGCGCCGGGGAAGCGGGCGGGGCCGGCGGGGGCCTTGAACGTCAGCCCGGCGTGGTCGGGGGTATCGACGAAGCAGCCGGCGGCGTGGGCCTGCGGGTCCTGGGTGACCTCGCGCGGCGTCTGATAGGGCGCCCAGGTGACGTCGGCGGCGTCGAGGCGCTCGGCGATTTCCTCGTAGGGCAGGGCGGCGAAGCCCGCGTCCAGTTCGGCGACCAAGGCCGCGCCGTTCTCACGGCGCAGCCGCGAGGAGGCAAAGCGCGGGTCCTCCAGCAGGTATTTGCGGTCGGCGGCCCTGGCGATGGCCGGCCAGTCTGCCCCGCCCTGGCGCACCAGGATGTTGATCCAGCGCCCGTCGCCCGTCCTGAAGAAGTTGGCCAGCGGCTGCACCGCCTGCTCGCGCGGCCGGGTGGAGGCGAGTTTCCCGAGCCGCAGCTGGATCGCCATGTCCGAGCCGATGGCATAGACGCCGGCCCGCATCAGGGAGGTTTCGACCAGCCGGCCCTTGCCCGTGAGGCTCCGCTCATAGACAGCCGCGAGGATGGCCGAGACCGTCGCCAGCGAGCAGATGTGGTCGCCCATGCCGGTGCGGATGGGGAAGGGATCGGTCCCCTTCGGCGCGGTGATCGCCCCAACGCCGGCCCGCGACCAGAAGGAGGCGACGTCCATCCCCGGCTTGTCGGCGTCCGGCCCCTGCAAGCCGTAGCCCGTCAATGAGCAGTAGATGAGGCGGGCGTTCTCGGAGCGGAGCGTCTCCCAATCCAGTCCCGCGCGCTTGAGCGCCTGGGGCCGCACGTTGGTCAGGAAGACGTCGGCGCCGCGCACCAGCTTGATGGCCGCCTCGCGCCCCTCTGGCCTGGCGATGTCCAGCACCACGCCGCGCTTGCCGCGGTTGTCGAGCTCGAAGACGGGGTTGTTGTCCTGGTCCGCGCCGAGGGTCTCGAAGAACTGGCGCATGGGATCGCCGCGCGGCGGCTCGATCTTGACGACCTCGGCGCCCCAGTCGGCCATGATGCCGCCGGCCCCGGGCGCGGCGATGTAGGTGGCCAGTTCAACGACCTTGAGACCTTCGAGCACCACGCGCCTCCCAAACATCTGTTTGGATGCATAGTGGCGGCGCGGCGCTCCCGCGTCTAGGCGACCGCGCGCTCGCGGCCCTTGCGGGGTGCGCCGACGTGGGCGATCGCGCGGGCGACGGCCGTGACGCTGACGGGCTTGCGCAGCACCGCGTCGGCGCCGGCGTCCATGCAGGCCTGGGCCTCGTCGGCGTCCCCGCCGGTGACCGCGATGATCGGCGCCTTCGCCATCGGACCGCCGAGCGCCCGCAGCGCCGCCGCGGCCTCCGCGCCGTCCATCACCGGCATGCGGACATCGAGCATGACGAGGTCGAACTCCAGCGTCCCGGCCAGCTCCAGCGCCCGCTGGCCGTTCTGGGCGTGGACAACCTGGTGGCCCAGCTGCTCGAGGATGGCGCGCAGCATGGCGGCGTTGAGGCTGTCGTCCTCGGCGATCAGCACGCGCAGGCGCCGTGTCGTGCCGACAGGACGGGGCGTCTCGTCGATCAACTCGGCGGCGGAGTCATAGGGCAGCAGCAGGGTGAAGCAACTGCCGACGCCGACCGCGCTCTGACCGGTCAGCTCACCGCTCATCAGGGTGGCCAGGCGCCGCGCGAGCGACAGGCCAAGCCCGGCGCCCGGAATGCCCACGCCCGTGCGCTCGACCCGGCGGAACGGCTGGAAGGCGCGCTCCAGCTCCTCGGGCGAGAGGCCCGGGCCGGTATCGGCGATCTCGACGGCGATGCGGCCATCGCCGCGCAGCTCCAGCCGCGCCTCGATGCGGCCGCGCACGGTGTACTTCACCGCGTTGGCGATGAGGTTGGCGAGCACCTGGCGCGTGCGGGTGACGTCGCCGAGCGCCGCGCCGGTTTCGCGCGCTTCCAGCTCCGAATCGATGTGCAGCGCCAGCTCGACCCCCTTGGCGGCGGCGTGGGGGCGGTGGAGGAGGACCATGTCGCGGGCAATCTTCGCCAGGTCGAAAGCCTGGATGTCGAGCGCCAGCCGGCCGCTGTCGGCGCTCTCGGAATCGAGGGTGGCGTTCAGCACGCCGATCAGTTCGTGGGTGGCGTCCAGCGCGGCCTGCAGCTGCTCGCGCGAGGGGGCGGCGCGGTTGCCCTGACCGGCCGCGGCGGCCAGCACATGGGTGATGCCGTTCAGCCCGTTGCGGATCTCGTGGCTGAGCGTGGAGACGATGTCTGACTTGGACCGCGCGCTCTCTTTGGCGTTGGCCAGGGCGGCGGCATTTTCGGCCACCAGCCTCTCGCGCTCGGCGGCCAGCGCGAACTGGCTGCGCAGGGAGCGGTTGAGGATCAGGCCCAGCGCCAGGGCGAAGGCGATGGCGCCCGAGGCGATCACACCCTGATCGGCGGTCTTCGGATTGGAGAACAGGGCGATCAGCGGACCGGCCGCCGCCGCCGGTCCCACGATCAACAGGGCGGGCAGCAGGGGCGCCGAGAAGAAGATGCAGGCCACCGCCCCCGCCGCCGACATCAACAGCAGCGTCTCGCGCGCCGGGCCGGCGAAATTGCCGAACGCGGCGATCTGCGCCACCGCCGCCGCCCACATCAGCCCGCCGCACACGTGCAGGATGATGCGCTTGCGGGTCGCGCCACGCCCCCCCGTCTTCGTCCAGTTCACGCCGGCGTAGAAGGCGGCCCAGTTGATGGCGAATATGGCGAACGTCGCGGCCATCCAGGCGGTGTTGCTGGCGAACGACGCCGCCCAGACAAACACCGGCAGGCACACGGCGAACAGCGCCAGGGCATAGCGCAGCAGGGCGCTTTGCGCCTCCAGCGCCTGTTGAATGACGGCCCGCGTCGAAGGCGGAGCGCTGGTGGTCGTCGCTGCGGGTTGCACGTGCGGCCCCATGGTTTCCTGAGGTTAAGGTAACCGCCGCTGGTTGCTCAGCTCTTAGGAAGGACGGTTAATCGCTTGCCGAACGGTTGTTTGATCGCCGATGCTGCGAGCATGAGTGAAGGGCCCGCCATCCGCCCCGCCGCGACCATCCTTCTGCTGCGTGACCAGCCCTCGTTCGAGGTGCTGATGGTCAAGCGTCACCACCAGATCGATTTCGCCTCAGGCGCTCTGGTGTTTCCCGGCGGCAAGACCCACGCCGGCGACCACGATCCAGCCTGGGAACAGTGGACGGTCGGCTGGGACGAGGTCGCCCCGGAAGAGCGCCCGCTGCGCATCGCCGCGCTGCGCGAAGCCTACGAGGAAGCGGCCATCATCATGGCGCGCCACAAGGGTGGCGAGCCCTTCGCGGGCGATGAGCGCACAGCCGCCCTGCGCGAGGCGGTGGCCAGCGACCAGCATCCCTTCATCGAACTGGTGCGCGACCTGGATGTGCGCCTGGACCTGGCGGCGCTGACCGCCTTCGCGCGCTGGATCACGCCTGACCTGATGCCCAAACGCTTCGACACCTGGTTCTATGTGGCCACCGCGACGGGCGAACAGCTGGCCGCCTGCGACGGGCGCGAAACGGTAGATGCCGAGTGGATCGCGCCGTCCGAAGCGCTGCGCCTGGCCGCCGAGGGCCAGCGCAAGGTGATCTTCCCCACCCGCATGAATCTGCAACTGCTGGCCGAAGCCGCCGGCGCGGACGATGCCGCCGAGCGGGCCAAGTCCCGCACCCTCGTCACCGTCCTGCCGGTCGTCGAGCAACGCCCCACCGGCGGCGTGCTGGTGATTCCTCCCGAGGCCGGCTACGGCGCGGTGGAAGAGCCGCTTTCCGCTCTGGCTTAGGCGGCCGCCTGGCGCAAGCGGGTAACCTGGGTTTCGAGTTCTTCGGAGAGGGCGCGGCCGGTGGCGTCGGCTTCGTCACGCAGGTTCTTGCGGACGACGGCGTGGATCGCATCGACGTGCGCCTCGATGAGGTAGGCCGGCGCATTGAGACGCTCGGCCGGATCGTGCAGCACGCGGCAGAGCGAGCCGGCCAGCCGCGTGACCAGCGGATAGCCGTAGGTGGCGCCAAGGCCCTTCAGGTCGTGGGCGCGGAAATAGAGGGCTTCGCCGACCTCGGGCGTCATCCCCTCGGCGCGCAGGCGGCCGCGCGCGGCTTCGAGCTTGTCCAGCTCCTCGGCCATCCAGGCGTCGAAGTTACTCGACAGGCTTTTGAGCGCTGCTTCGGCGCGCGCGACTGCGCCGGCGTCCAGGCCGCCCAGCTTGAAACGGCCGCCAAAACTCTTGGTATCGCTCACGCGTGTTACTCCCGCCGACAGTAAAGCAGAGCTTTCAGGTTAGGCAGGCGAGGTTAACAAGGTGTGAGATTGCGGTTTTCCAGCCTGCGACAAATCAGACCGAAAACTGCTCCGCCAGAACCCGCTCTTCCAGGCTGCGGCCGGCGTCGAACAGCATGGCCAGGTGCGTGGAGCGGTCCTCCTGGATGTGGACCTCCAGCACGTCGCGGACTTCGAAGTTGTCGGCCACGGCGCTGACCGAGCGCTTGTCGGCCTCCAGCACCTCAATGGTCACACGGGCGGCGTGCGGCAGCAGGGCGCCGCGCCAGCGCCTCGGCCGGAACGCGCTGATCGGGGTCAGCGCCAGCACCTTGGCGTCCAGCGGGATGATCGGACCGTGGGCGGAGAGGTTGTAGGCGGTTGAGCCGGCGGGGGTGGCGACCAGCACTCCGTCACAGACCAGCTCCTCCATGCGAACCTTGCCGTCGATGGAGATGCGCAGCTTGGCCGTCTGTCGGCTCTGGCGCAGCAGGCTGACCTCGTTGATGGCCAGCGCCTTGTGCTGCTTGCGGGTCTTGTCGATGGCCACCATCGCCAGCGGGTGGATCACCGCCCGTTCGGCCTTGCCGATACGCTCGGGCAGGCCCTCGACCACAAACTCGTTCATCAGGAAGCCGACGGAGCCGCGGTTCATGCCGTAGATCGGTTTGCCGTCGCCCAGGTTCTTGTGCAGCGTCTCCAGCATGAAGCCGTCGCCGCCGAGCGCCACGATCGCCTGGGCGCCGGCGCCCGCATCGCCATAACGCTCGGCCAGCAGGGCGCGCGCCTCCTGCGCTTCCGGGCGGTCGGAGGCGGTGAAGGTCAGGCGCGTGACGGGACTAGCCTTGTTCATGGCGGGAAGAGGCCTCGCGCCGTCGCCGATGTCAAACCGCCGACAGGGAGCGACGGAAGGCGCGGGCAGCCACCCGGGCGCCGAACGGGGCGAACGCGCCGCCCGCCCGCCGTGCCCCTTCCTCGCCGCCGCCGGGCAGTCCCCCGCTCAGCGCGCGGACCTGTTCGAGGATGGTGGGGAAGACCTGTTTGTCGATGCCGACGGCCGCGCAGGCCAGCGCCAGCAGTTCGGGCCGGTCGCTTTCGACGGCCGCGCGGATCTCGCCCGCCGTGAAGCCGCCCAGGCGGGCCAGCGCGGCGATGAACAACGACAGCCGCCCCTCCCGAAGCGTTTCCAGAAGATAGCCGAGGCGCAGTTCGCCGGCCTTTTCCAGCTTGTCGATCACCCGCGCCTCATGGTCGGCGTCCTCCGGCAGGTCGGCGGGCTCCACGTTGGGGTTCAGCGTGAACCGCGCCGCCAGGAACCGCTTCAGCGGCTCTGACGCCCAGCCCGACAGTGTTTGCGCCAGGTCCCGCGTCAGCTTCGGGTGACGGGCGAGGGGGGTTCTCAGGGCCGCGTGCTGGCGCGAGGCTTCAACCAGGCGGCGCAGGGCGTCGTGGGAGAACTCGGCGCGGTCATTGCTGGCCAGCGCGGTCAGGAGAGCAGGCTCGCCCGTCTGCAACACCGCCTCGATCAGCGGCGCCGAGAGACCCGC
The DNA here is from genome assembly GCA_036376035.1 of Caulobacteraceae bacterium. Lineage (GTDB taxonomy): Bacteria > Pseudomonadota > Alphaproteobacteria > Caulobacterales > Caulobacteraceae > Caulobacter. The sequence goes on from DASVBC010000028.1 coordinate 58,681, forward strand.
GCGGCGGGCGATAGCGCTCTGGTGATCCAGACTGCCCTCGCCGAACAGTCGCAACAGCTGGTGGTCGGGCAGGTGCGGGCTGCGCAGCAGGACCGGCGCGGCGGCGGGCGCCTCGTCCTGCGCCAACGCCAGCACCAGCAGCGGCGGCGCCCAGCGCGAGCCGCCCAGCCGCGCCGCCAGCCGGGCGCGAACCTCCAGCGGCTGATCCATCACCAGCCGATGCAGCAAATCGTCGAGAACGGTGGGGACCTTGCGGCCCTTGGCGTAGAGTTCGGCCCGAACGCTCATGACGCCAAGCGCCAGCCGCTCGCGCTCGTGCGCCGGCAGGCGGCGCGCGACGGCTGCAATGCGTGCGGTCTCGAACGGGTCTATGGCGCGGCTCCCGAATCGCGGGCCGTTAACGATAGGCGCTTGAAACTTCTTTGGACCCAAGCGTTGCTGAACGCAAAGCGCTGTTACGGGAGGGACGCTCAATGGCACAGCCGCTACTGCTCGCGCTCGATCAGGGAACGACGAGCACCAGGGCCATACTGTTCGACACCGGAGGCAATCCCGTCTGCGACGCCGGCCGCCCGCTGCGCCAGAGCTATCCCGCCGACGGCTGGGTGGAGCACGACGCCGAGGAGATCTTCGACGCTTCAGTCGCCGTAATGCGCGAGGCCGTGGAGAGGTCCGGCCGCCCGGCCGCCGATATCGCCGCGCTCGGCATCACCAACCAGCGCGAGACGGTGGTGATCTGGGATCGCCACACCGGCCGCCCCATCGCGCCCGCCATCGTCTGGCAGGACCGCCGGACGGAGGGCGTGTGCGCGAGCCTTCGCAACCGCAATCTCGAGCCGCGCGTGAGCGAGATCACCGGCCTCCTGCTCGACCCCTACTTTTCCGGCACGAAGATCGCCTGGCTGCTGGACAATGTGAAAGGCGCGCGGGAGCGGGCGGCGAAGAGCGACCTCCTCTGCGGCACCATGGACAGCTGGGTGATCTGGAAGCTGACCGGCGGCAAACGCCACGTCACCGACGCCACCAACGCCTCGCGCACGCTGCTCTACGACATCGGCGCCGAGGCCTGGTCCGAGGAGATGCTGGATCTGCTGAACGTGCCCCGTGCCTTGCTGCCCGAAGTTCTGGGCTGCGCCGACACGTTCGGCGAGATGGACGAGAAGGTGCTGGGCCGCGCCATCCCGATCCGCGGCGTCGCCGGCGACCAGCAGGCGGCGATGATGGGGCAGGGGTGCATCCACCCGGGCGAGATGAAGTCCACCTACGGCACCGGCTGCTTCATGCTGCTCAACACCGGCGAGGACAAACCGGTCTCGAAGTCACGGCTGCTGACCACCATCGCCGCGCGGGTGAACGGGAAGACGACCTATGCGCTGGAGGGCTCCATCTTCATGGCCGGCGCCTCGATCCAGTGGCTGAACGAGGAGCTGGGCGTGCAGGGCGGACCGACGGGCGCCGAGGCGCTGGCCAGGTCCGCCAAGTCGGACAGCGGCGTGGTGGTGGTGCCGGCCTTCACGGGCCTCGGCGCCCCCTGGTGGGACGCCAAGGCGCGCGGCGCGATCTTCGGCCTGACCCGCGATGCGGGCCTTCCCGAAATCTGCGCCGCCACCTTCGACGCTGGCGCCCTGCAGACCCGCGATCTGATCGAGGCCATGCGCGCCGATGCGGCCCACGCCTTCGGGGAAGCCGCCGAACTGCGCATCGACGGGGGCATGAGCAAGAGCGCCTGGTTCTCCCAGCGCCTCGCCGATCTCACCGGCGTCCCCGTCGCCCGGGTGCGCTACCAGGAAACCACCGCCCTCGGCGCCGCCCTGTTCGCGGGCCTCGCCGCGGGCGTCTACAGTTCCATCGAAGAGGCCGCCCAGCAACGCCCCGAGGCCGAGCGCCTCACCCCCGCCATCGAATCCCACGCCCGCGAAACCGCCTACGCCCGCTGGCTCGACGCGGTGCCCAGGGTGCGGGGGTGAGCCTCTTGCATGTGGGCACGTTGTAGCTACATTGGGGCGACCAGGAGTTTTGCATGGCTATGACCGACAGCGTGGTTCGCGCCCGTATCGAACCTGAACTCAAGAAGCAGGCGACCGCCGTCCTGGCGCAGATGGGCCTGTCCGTTTCCGACGCCATTCGGATGCTGCTGACCCGTGTCGCCGCTGACGAGGCCTTGCCGTTCGAGGTGCGCACGCCGAACGCACGGACTCGCGCCGCGATGAAGGCCGCCGAGAAGGGGCACGCGCAGTCTTTCGACAGCATTGATGACCTGATGGCGGATCTGAATGCGGACGATTGAGCGCACCAATGCGTTCAAGCGGGACTACAAGCGCGAAAAGAAATCGGCCCGCGATCTCGATCAGAAGCTCATCCCGATCCTGAAGGCCCTCGCCGCGGACGAGCTGTTGCCGGTGAGCAACCGCGACCATCCGCTGAGCGGGGACTGGAGCGGGTTTCGTGACTGCCACGTCAAACCGGACCTTGTCCTGATATACCAAAAGGCTGACGGGGTCCTGCGGTTGGTGAGGCTCGGTTCACACAGTGAACTCTTCGGCTGAACCTGACGCACCCGTCATTCACTTGACGCTGACCCCTCCCGGCGCGAGGGTTCGCCCAACAGACGGAGGAAATCCCATGGCTGACGGTTCGGTCGCCGGCGCGATGTCGCTGAAGGGCAAGGTTAGCGCCGAGGAGTGGAAGGCGCGGGTGGATCTGGCGGCGCTTTATCGGCTGGTCGCGCTGCACGGGTGGGACGACATGGTCTACACCCACATCTCGGCCCGTATTCCGGGCCCCGAGCACCACTTCCTGATCAATCCGTACGGCATGTTCTTCGACGAGATCACCGCCTCGGCGCTGGTCAAGATCGACCTGGACGGCAACATCCTCCAGGAGACGCCCTACTTCATCAATCCGGCGGGTTTCACGATCCACTCGGCCATCCACGCGGCGCGCGAGGATGCGATGTTCGTGATGCACCTGCACTCCGACCAGGGTGTCGCCGTCGCCGCGCAGAAGGAGGGGCTGCTGCCGCTGAGCCAGCATGCGCTGGCCGTCCTGCCGGGCCTCGCCTACCACGACTACGAAGGCATCGCCCTGAACCTCGACGAGCGCGAGCGGCTGGTGGCCGACCTTGGCCCCGAGAAAAAGCTGATGATGCTGCGCAACCACGGCACGCTGACGGTCGGCTCGACCGCGGCCGAGTGCTGGACGGCCATGTTCTTCCTCGAGCGCGCCTGCAAGCAGCAGGTGATGGCGCTGTCGGCCGGCCGCGAAAACGTGCTGCTGGCTCCGGAAGCCGCCCGCGAAGAGGTCAGGCGCCAGACGGGCGGCGGCAACGTCGGCATGTCGGGCAACATGGCCTGGGCCGGGTGCCTGCGTAAGCTCGACCGCAACCTGCCGGGCTACGACTCCTAAGAGGGACACCCATCAAGCTGCCGGGGGGACAGCTGGCGGCCGCGGGGCTGGCGCTCGCGGTGTCCGCCCATGCCGATCAGGCGTGCGCCTGGGCCTGGCCCATGCCCGACGGACAAACCCAGATCATCTTGAAGTACGAAGGTCAAAGCGCCGACGAAGCCTTTGATGAGAATGGGATTATCGTCCCCATCCCGAACCGCTCCGACGACAGCCTGAGCGCCTTCGTCGAATACGGCCTGACCAGCCGCATCACCATCCAGGGCAAGCTCGGCTGGACGCGCGGCAGCGATCTGTTCGGCGAATATTCAGGCCGCGGGCCGGTCGAACTCGGCGCCCGCTACACCTTCTTCAAGGGTCAGCGAACGGTGCTAACCGCCTATGGCGGCGCCGTGCTGGCGGGCGAGGGCCGCAATGCCGAAACCGCCCCGCCGGGCGCTGGCAAGCTGGACACCGAGGTGCGGCTGCTCGCCGGCCGCTCGGGCACGCTGTGGCGGCGCCATCTGTTCGGCGAGGTGCAACTGGCGCGCATCGGCCGCGAGGGGCTGCCGGACGAGACCCGGATTGAAACCACCGTCGGCTGGGAGCCACGCAAGCACTGGCTCCTCCTGTTCCAGAACTACGCGGGCAAGGCCGACGCCGAGCCGGTCGCGCCGCTGTGGCTGAAGTCCGAGGTCTCGGCGGTGCGGGACGTCGGCGCCTGGCGCCTGCAGGCCGGCTGGCGCTCATCGGACCTTGGCGTCGACAGCCCGGTCTCGCACGGGCCGGTGATCGCCCTTTGGCGCACCTTCTGACCCCTTCTGACGTTCAGCTGCATTCGCCTGCGCTGTGGACCGCGCGGCGGATTGAGGCCTATGAACAGCAGGAAGGCGCGGAGCAGGTTTCACCCGCGCAGTAGCCAAGGCGCGTGATGGACGACTCCGGTTTTACGGTTCAGGGCAAGGACATCGCGCAGCTGCGCCGTCTGGAGGAAAGGATTCTCTGGCTCGCCTGCTGGACGATCCACCACGCCAACCATATCCGCGAGAGCCGCGACGGCCTGAAGGTCGGCGGCCACCAGGCCTCCTGCGCCTCGATGACGACGCTGATGACGGCGCTCTATTTCCATGCGCTGCGGCCGCAGGACCGGGTGGCGGTCAAGCCCCACGCCAGCCTCGTCTTCCACGCCATCCAGCACCTCTTCGGCCGCCAGGACATCGAGCAGCTGCAGAAGTTTCGCGCGCTCGGCGGCGCGCAGTCCTACCCCTCGCGGACCAAGGACAAGGACGATGTCGATTTCTCGACAGGCTCGGTGGGTCTCGGCGTCGCCATGACCGCCTTCGCCTCGCTGACGCAGGATTATCTGGCCGCGCGCGGCTCGGTGAAGCCCGACGAGATGGGCCGGATGATCTCGCTCTTGGGCGACGCCGAGCTCGACGAGGGCAACATCTACGAGGCCCTGATCGAGGCCTGCAAACACGACCTGCGCAACACCTGGTGGATCGTCGACTATAACCGCCAGAGCCTGGACGCGACGACGTCCGACCGCATGTTCACCCGCTACGGCGAGATCTTCGAAGCCGCCGGCTGGCAGGTCGAGACGCTGAAGTGGTCGCGCCGCCAACGCGAGGCCTTTGCGCGGCCGGGCGGGGCGGCGTTGCAGGACTGGATCGATACCGCCCCCAACGACCTCTACGCGGCCCTGACCTATCAGGGCGGCAAGGCCTGGCGGGAGCGGCTGGAAGCGGACCTGGCCGAGGACAAGGCGGCGCTGAAGCTGATCGCCTCCTACCCGGATGACGAGCTGGCGCTGGTGATGACCGAGCTCGGCGGCCACTGCCTCGAGACGGTGCTCGAGGCCTTCGACCACGCCGCCGAGGACGACGCCCCGCGGCTCTTCATCGCCTACACAGTCAAGGGCTGGCGCCTGCCGTTCCAGGGCCACAAGGACAACCACTCGGGCCTGATGAACCCTTCGCAGATCGCCGAGCTGCGCGGGCGGCTTGGGGTGAGGGAAGGGGAGGAGTGGGACCCGTACTCCGGCCTCGAGGACACTGAGCGCAAGGCCCTCCAGCGCCTCGTCCAGACCGCGCCGTTCGCCGCGCGGAAGAACGGGTTGAAGAAGGCCGAGCGGATCAGGACGCCTGACGCCGACACCCTCCTGAAGGCCGTCGGAGGCGATGCCGAGCAATCGACGCAGACGGCCTTCGGCAAGGTCATGTTCGAGATCGCCAAGAGCCAGGACGAGTTCGCCGGCCGGGTGGTGACGACCTCGCCGGACGTCACCGTCTCCACCAACCTCGGCGGCTTCGTGAACCGGCGCTCCGTCTTCCAGCGCCGCGCCCACGAGGACGTGTTCAAGGCCCGCCGCATCCCGTCGGCCCAGGTCTGGGCCATGGGCGAAACGGGTCAGCACATCGAGCTCGGCATCGCCGAAAACAACCTCTTCATCCTCCTGGCGGCGCTGGGGCTGTCGGCGCCGCTGTTTGGGGAGCGGCTGTTCCCGGTGGGGACCCTGTACGACCCCTTCATCGCGCGCGGGCTCGATGCTCTGAACTACGCCTGCTACCAGGACGCCCGCTTCCTGCTGGTGGCCACGCCCAGCGGCCTGACGCTGGCCCCCGAGGGCGGCGCCCACCAGTCCATCGGCACGCCGCTGATCGGCATGGCCCAGCCTGGCCTCGACTCCTACGAGCCCGCCTTCGCCGACGAGGTCGCCGTGCTGATGGCCCGCGCCTTCGAGCGGATGCAGGAGCCTGATGGCGGCTCCACCTACCTGCGCCTGTCGACCCGCGTACTGGCCCAGCCCCCGCGTACGGACGGCGCCTGGCGCGCCGGGACGCTCAACGGCGCCTACTGGCTGAAAAATCCATCCCCCGGCGCGCGGCTGGCCATAGTCTATTGCGGCGCGGTGGCGGCCGAGGCGCTGGCGGCGTTCGAGCAGTTGGCGGAGGACGAACCGGGGGCGGGGCTTTTGGCCGTCACCTCGCCAGACCTGCTCCACGCCCGCTGGACCGCCAGGGGCCGGGCGCGGTGGACGGGCGAGACAGATGGAGGCGAGACAATCGAGGACATTCTGGCCCCTCTCGCCCCGGACGCGGGCCTCGTCACCGTCATCGACGGGTCGCCTAACACCTTGTCGTGGCTGGGTTCCGTGCGCGGCCACCGCGTCCGCGCGCTCGGCGTCGAGCGTTTCGGCCAGTCAGGCGATATTCCCGACCTCTATGAGACCTATCGGCTCGATGCGGAGGCTATCCTGGACGCCTGCGCGGACCTGCTGGTCTAGTCGGCCTTGCCCGCTTCCACCGCCAGGTAGCCGATCAGGTCGGCGCGGTCCTTGGGGTCCTTGACGCCCGCGAAGGCCATCTTTGTGCCGGGGACCAGCGCGCGGGGGTTTTCGATCCACATATCCAGCGTCGCCGGATCCCAGGTAAGGTTGGAGGCCTTGAGGGCGTCGGAATAGTTGAAGCCCTCGTGACTGCCCGCCTTGCGACCGATGAGTTCGTGCAGGTTCGGGCCGGTCATGTTCGGGCCGTCGTCGGTGATCGTATGGCACGAGCGGCACAGGGCGAACTTGCTCTGCCCGTTCTTGATGTCGGCGGTGTTGTAGGGCGCCGGCAGCGAGGCAAGGATCGCCTGCTTCTCCGCATCCGTCGGCGCGGGAGCCGCGGCTTTCTCGGCGCTCGACGTTTCATCCCCGCCGCCTCCGCAGGCGGTCAGCATCAGAACGGCGGCGATCGAGGCGGCAAGGCGCATGGCAAGTCTCCTGTGAAGCTGAGCCGATTTCTAATCGAAGTTCGGCCGTCCGCGCATCGTCTTAACGTCCGAGCGGCGGGATTTCTGCGCCAGCCGCCGCTCCCTGGAAGCCTTGGTGGGGCGGGTCTTCTTGCGCGGCTTGGGTGGTTCGGCGGCGCGCTGGATCAGCGCCACCAGACGTCCGATGGCGTCCTGGCGGTTCATCTCCTGGGAGCGGTGCGTCTGGGCGAAGATCAGCAGCTCGCCGTCGAGCGTCATGCGGCTGCCGGCGACCTTCACCAGCCGGGCCTTTACATCCTCCGGCAGGTCCGAGCCGGCGACGTCGTAGCGAAGCTCGATGGCGGTGGAGGTCTTGTTGACGTGCTGACCGCCGGGGCCGCTCGCCCGGGCCGCGCGGATGTCCAGCCGGGCTTCGTCGATCTGGAGGTTGTCGGTGACGTAGATCACGGCCGCCCCCGCACCGCCTTGGAGAGGACCTCGTCCAGCGCCTGGAGGAACTTCGAACGAGCGGTCTTGTCGAAGGCCGCGGGACCGCGCGTCACCTCGCCCATGGAGCGCAGGTGCTCGCCGATGGCGCGGCCGGCCAGCGCCGAGCCGATGGAGTCGGGCGTGAACCGGCGACCGTTCGGGGCGACGGCGGACGCGCCCTTCTTCAGGACACGGTCCGCCAGGGGGATATCGTTGGTGACGACCACGTCCAGCGGCCGCGCCCGCTCGGCGATCCAGTCGTCGGCGATGTCCGGGCCGGCGTCGACGATGACGCGCTCGATCATCGGCGTCGACGGCACCTGCATGAAGGCGTTGGCCACCACGAAGGTCTTCACGCCATACCGTGCGGCGACCTTGTACGCCTCGTCCTTCACCGGACAGGCGTCGGCGTCGATGAAGAGGGTGGGCCTGACCATGGCGCAGTCATAACCCGGGAATCACCCGCTGACGCGTCTTGGAGCCTGGATGGGTTACCGCGCCTTCGCGTACTGAATGATCGGCGCGGCGAGCAGGGCCAGGCCGAGGCCGGCGAACGCCAGCGCGGCATAGCAGGCGCCGCAGTGCGCAAGCCCCTGGTGGGCGCCGCACAGGGAGCCCCAGGCGTCGGCCGGCGCACCCATCTTCAGCCGCGCGATGAGGGCGTAGGCAGCCGCGGCGACGAAGGCGGCGGAGGCGGCGATCAGGCGTTCGTTGATCTTCATGGATGAAGGATGGCGCCGCCCCACCGGCCGTCCTTGATCCAGATCAAGGGACTCACCCCCGAAGGCGGCTACCCGCTGGTTCATCGTAATCGGACCTTCGGGGCGTAACCTTCATGACTGCCAACGCCGTCCAGGCGGGCGAGACCTCAAGCGATGCGGCCGGCTGGCTGATCGCGGCGGTCATCGCCGCGCTCGGCTCCATCATCGCAACGGCGCTGTCGCCGGACCACCTGTTCCGCCTGCAGGGCTACATCTTCGCCGGCGCGTTTGCGTTCGGGGCGTTCGCGATCAACGCCGGCATCGCCTCCGGCGGCCTGAAGGCCGACCCCCGGCGCTACGCCGACGGGGTCATCAAGGCCGGCGTGATCGCCACCATGTTCTGGGCCGCGGTCGGCATGCTGGTGGGGGTGTTCATCGCCGCCCAGCTCTCGTGGCCGAACATCTTCTACTTCCCCGAGGCGGGCTGGCTGAACTTCGGGCGGCTGCGGCCGCTGCACACCAGCGGCGTCATCTTCGCCTTCGGCGGCAACGCCCTGATCGCCACCAGCTTCTACGTCGTCCAGCGCACCTGCCGGGCGCGGCTGTGGGGCGGGCTGACGCCGTGGTTCGTGTTCTGGGGCTACCAGCTCTTCATCGTGCTGGCGGCGATCGGCTACGTCACCGGCATCACCCAATCGCGCGAGTACGCCGAGCCGGAGTGGCTGGTGGACCTGTGGCTGACCATCGTGTGGGTCGCCTACCTGCTGGTCTTCCTGGGGACGATCTGGAAGCGCAAGGAGCCGCACATCTATGTGGCCAACTGGTTCTACCTGGCCTTCATCGTCACCATCGCGCTGCTGCACGTGGTCAACAATCTGGCCCTGCCGGTCAGCTTCCTGAACCACCGCAGCTACTCGCTGTTCAGCGGCGTGCAGGACGCCCTTACCCAGTGGTGGTACGGCCACAACGCCGTGGGCTTCTTCCTCACCGCCGGCTTCCTGGCGATGATGTACTACTTCGTGCCCAAGCGCGTTGAGCGGCCGGTTTATTCGTACCGCCTGTCCATCGTCCACTTCTGGGCCCTGATCTTCATCTACATCTGGGCGGGCCCGCACCACCTGCATTACACGGCCCTGCCGATGTGGGCGCAGACGCTGGGCGCGACCTTCTCGATCATGCTGTGGATGCCGTCCTGGGGCGGCATGATCAACGGCCTGATGACGCTGTCGGGCGCCTGGGACAAGCTGCGCACCGACCCGGTGGTGCGGATGATGGTGGTCTCCATCGCCTTCTACGGCATGAGCACCTTCGAAGGCCCGCTGATGAGCATCCGGGCGGTCAATTCGCTCAGCCACTACACCGATTGGACCATCGGCCACGTGCACTCGGGCGCCCTGGGCTGGGTCGGCTTCATCAGCTTCGCGTCGGTGTACTGCCTGGTGCCCTGGCTGTGGAAGAAGGAGCGCCTCTACTCGAACCGGATGGTCGAGTGGCACTTCTGGATCGCGACCACGGGCATCCTTCTCTACATCGCCGCGATGTGGGTGTCGGGCATTATGGAAGGCCTGATGTGGCGCGAGTACACGCCGCAGGGTTTCCTCGCCAACAGCTTCGTCGAGACCGTTTCGGCCAAGCATGTGGAGAACATCATCCGCACCCTGGGCGGGGCGATGTACCTCTCCGGCGTCCTCATCATGATCGTCAATCTGTGGCGCACGGTGGCCTCGGTCCCGTCCGTCCAGGCGCGGCCCGGCCTCGACGCCGCGGCCGCCCTCATGGCCGCCGAGTAGGAGGGCGGGACCCATGTCACTGTGGAAACATCACGGCAAACTCGAGCGCCACTCGATGTTGCTCGTCATCGGGATTTTGATCGTCGTCTCCATCGGCGGCCTGGTCGAGATCGCGCCGCTGTTCTGGTTGGAGAGCACCATCGAGAAGGTGCAGGGCGTTCGGCCCTACACCCCGCTCGAGCTGGCCGGCCGCGACATCTATATCCGTGAGGGCTGCTACACCTGCCACTCGCAGATGATCCGCCCGCTGCGTGACGAGGTGGAGCGCTACGGCCACTACTCGCTGGCGGCCGAGAGCATGTACGACCACCCCTTCCAGTGGGGCTCCAAGCGCACAGGGCCGGACCTGGCGCGGGTGGGCGGCAAATACTCCGACAGCTGGCACCGCGACCACCTCTACAACCCGCGCTCGGTGGTGCCGGAGTCCAACATGCCCCCGTTCGCCTTTCTGGCGGACAAGGACCTCGACGTCTCCGACCTCCAGGACAAGGTCCGGGCGATGCAAAAGCTGGGGGTCCCCTACACCAGGGAGGACGTGGAGAAGGCCGAGCAGGATGTGGTCGCCCAGAGCGACGAGTTCTCGACCGACGCCATCGACCTGAAGAAGCGCTATCCCAAGTCGGTCAACCGCGACTTCGACGGCAATCCCGATCGGCTGACCGAGATGGATGCGCTGATCGCCTACCTGCAGATGCTCGGCACCCTGGTGGACTTCTCCACCTACCAGGCCGGCGCGCCCGAAAACATGCGGTGAGGCCATGACCTACGAAACCATCGCCCGCATCGTCCAGCAGGGCGGCACCCTCTACTTCATCCTGATTTTCGTGGTCGGCGTCGGCGTCGCCCTGCTCCCCAGAAACAAGGAGCTCTATCGCCGCGCGGCCCAGCTTCCCCTCGAAGAGGACCATGACGATGTCCCGGCCTGAGCGTGAATTGGACGAGGTCTCCGGCGTCGAAACCACCGGCCACGAGTGGGACGGCATCAAGGAGCTCGACAACCCGCTGCCGCGCTGGTGGCTGTGGGTCATGTGGGGCTCGGTGCTGGTCGCCGTCATCTACTGGGTGCTGATGCCGGCCTGGCCGGGCATCCACGGCTACACCAAGGGTGTCCTCGGCTATTCGGACCGGGCCAACGTGGTCCAGGAGCTGAATGGCCTCAAGCAGCAGCGCGGCGTCGAAGCGGCCAAGCTGACCAATGCCTCGCTCGAGCAGATCGAGAGCGATCCGGACCTGCAGGCCTATGCGCTGGCGGTCGGTCAGTCGGTGTTCGGCGACAACTGCGCGACCTGCCACGGCACGGGCGGTTCGGGGTCCAAGGGCTACGCCAACCTGCGCGACGATGTCTGGCTGTGGGGCGGCTCGCTGGAAGACATCCATCACACCATCAGCGTCGGCGTCCGCTCGGGGGATCCGCAGGCGCGGGTCTCGCAGATGCCGGCGTTCGGCCGCGACGGGATGCTGGCGCCGGCGCAGATCGACGACCTGACCGAGTACGTGGTCGCCCTGTCGCGCCGCAAGGCCAGCGCCGCCGCCGTCGGCCGGGCCGCCCCGGTGTTCGCCGAGCAGTGCGCCGCCTGCCACGGACCGGCCGGCGAGGGGAACGTCGCCATGGGCGCGCCGAACCTGACCGACGCCGACTGGCTCTACGGCTCCAGCCGCCAGGCCATTCGCGAGCAGATCTGGAACGGCCGCGGCGGCGTCATGCCCGCCTGGGGCCACCGCTTCGACCCGGAAACCGTCAAGGCGCTCGCCGTCTATATTCACGCCAACGCGGGCGGTCAGTAAGGCCCGCAAGTTAGAGTTATGACCGTCGTCATCGACACCACCAAGCGGCCGCAACCCACGGCGAAGGAGGCGCACGCCACGCTCTCCGTCGCCGAGCGCGTGCGCGCCAAGGGCGAGACCGACGGCGGGCTCTACAAGGCCCGGGTCCCGATCTATCCCAAGCGCGTCACCGGCCTGTGGCGGCGAATCAAGTGGGCGATGCTGATCGCCACGCTGGCGATCTACTACATCACCCCGTGGATCCGCTGGGACCGGCCGGGGAGCCTGCCCGACCAGGCGGTGCTGGTCGATTTCGCCGGGCGGCGGTTCTACTTCTTCTGGATCCAGCTGTGGCCGCAGGAGGTCTATTTCATCACCGGCCTCCTGGTGATGGCCGCGCTGGCGCTGTTTCTGACCTCGGCATTGTTCGGGCGGCTCTGGTGCGGCTACGCCTGTCCGCAGACGGTGTGGACCGACCTCTTCATGCAGGTCGAGCGCTGGTTCGAGGGCGACCGCAACGCCCGCATGCGGCTGGACGCCTCGCCGTGGAGCTTCGACAAGACCTGGCGCAAGATCGGCAAGCACGCCGTGTGGCTGGGCATCGCCTTCGGCACCGGCGGCGCCTGGATATTCTACTTCCATGACGCGCCCACCCTGATCCGCACCTTCTGGATCGGGCAGGGGGCGATCACCGCCTACGTCAGCTGCGCGCTACTCACCTTCACGACATACGTCTTCGCCGGAACCATGCGCGAGCAGGTGTGCACCTACATGTGCCCCTGGCCGCGCATCCAGGGCGCCATGCTCGACCAGCACTCCCTGCAGGTCACCTACCGCTATGACCGGGGCGAGCCGCGCGGGCCGCACAAGAAGGGTCAGAGCTGGGAAGGCCGGGGGGACTGCATCGACTGCAACCAGTGCGTCGTCGTCTGTCCGATGGGCATCGACATCAGGAACGGCCCGCAGCTGGAGTGCATCAACTGCGGCCTGTGCATCGACGCCTGCAACGAGGTCATGGAAAAGGTCGGCCGGCCGAAGGGGCTGATCAGCTTCGACAGCGTCGAGGCGACCGCGTGCCGCTCGCGCAAGGAGCCGCCGAAGTACCGCTTCGTGCGCACGCGGACGATCTTCTACGCGGTGCTGGTGAGCGCGGTGTCGGCGGTGATGCTGTGGGGCCTGACGCACCGCAGCACGGTGGATCTGCATGTGCTGCGCGACCGCAACCCAACCTTCGTGCGCCTGCACGATGGCGCTATCCGCGACGGCTACACGCTGAAGATCGCCAACCGCAGCTTCGCCGACCAGGAATTCACGGTGCGGTTCAGCGGCCTGCCGGTGCTGCTCAAGACGCCGGGCGAGGACGCCACCTCGGGGCCGCTGACGGTCAAGGTGCCCGCCAACGAGGTCCGGGGCGTGCGCGTCTTCGCCACCGCCCGGCCCGAGGCGCTGACCGCCGACAACATCCCGGTCGCCTTCACGGTCGAGGCGAACGGCCACGTCGCCACCGTAAGCACGATCTTCCATTCGGGAGCCGCCAACCCATGACCGCCATCGCCCGCAAACCCTTCGAAATCCGCGGCTGGCACGTGCTTGCCGGCATCGTCGCCTTCTTCGGCGTCGTGTTCGCCGTGGACGGGACCTTCATGTACCAGGCCATCCACACCTTCCCCGGCCAGACCGTCGACAACCCCTATGAGGCGGGGCTCGCCTACAACCGCACCATCGCCCAGCGGCAGGCGGAAGCCGCGCTCGGCTGGTCGGCCAGCGTGGAGAAGGGCGAGGGGGTCGTGCGCCTGATGATCCTCGACCGCACGGCCCAACCGCTGGAGGGGCTGACCGTCAGCGGAAAACTGGAGCGTCCCGCCACCGAAACCGGGCGCAGGATGATCGAACTCAAGGAAGTGGCGCCCGGTCTCTACGAAGCTGCGGTCAACGACATGACCGGCGCCTGGGACTTCAGCGCCACCGCCAGGGACGGCGCCGGTCATGTCTTCGAAGCGCAGCGAAGATTGATCTGGTGATGACTGACACAAGTGCCGATTTTTCAGCCTTCCTGAGGCGCGGGGACGACGGGTCCTCGCGCCTTGAGCTTCTTGTAAAGGGCGCTCGCTGCGCCGGCTGCATGGCCAAGATCGAAAAGGGCGTCGCGGCGCTGCCCGGCGTCTCGGCGGCGCGGCTGAACCTGACGACCGGCAAGCTCGCGGTGGCGTTCCAGGGCGCGGGCGATCCGGCGATGGTCATCGAGGCGCTGGACGGCCTTGGCTATCCGGCCACGCCCTACGATCCCAATGAAGCGCGCGAGGCCCACGACAAGGAAGGCCGGCGCCTGGCGCTCGTCCTCGGCGTCGCGGCGTTCGGGGCCGGCAACGTGATGATGTTCTCTGTGCCGGTGTGGGCGGGCCTGTTCGGGCAGGAGCTGGGCCCCGCCACGCGCGAGATGATGTACTGGCTGAGCGCCTTGATCGCGACGCCCTGCGCCGTCTTCGCCGGCATGCCCTTCTTCGAAAGCGCCTGGCGCTCGCTTCGGCGCGGCAAGGCCAACATGGACGTGCCGATCTCCATCGGCGTGATCCTGACGCTGACCGTCAGCTTCTCGGAGACCATGCAGGGCGGGGCGCACGCCTATTTCGACGCCGCCGTCTCCTTGCTCTTCCTGCTGCTGATCGGCCGCTATCTCGACCACCAGCTCCGCGCCAAGGCGAGAAGCGCCGCACGTGACCTGCTGGCCTTGCAGGCGCCGGCCGCCAGCCGTCTCGACGGCCTTGGCCGCGAGCATCGCGTGCCGCTGAGCGAGGTCGTGGTCGGCGACCTTCTGGCCGTCGCGCCCGGCGAGCGCATCCCCGTGGACGGGGTGGTGGTCGAAGGCGGCTCCAGCCTCGACAACGGCATGATCACCGGCGAGAGCGCGCCCGTCCGCGTCGGCGCCGGAGAGGCCTGCCATGCCGGGGCGCTCAACATCGACGGGCGGCTGGTCATCCGCGCCTCGGCCAAGTCCGAAGATTCCGCCGTCGCGGCCATCGCGCGGCTGATGGAAGCCGGCGCGCAGAGCAAGTCCGCCTATGTGCGTCTCGCCGACAAGGCGGCCGCCATCTACGTGCCGGTGGTCCACACCCTGGCCGCCGGGACCTTCATCGTCAGCTGGTCTCTGGGGCTGGAGTTCCGCGAGGCCGTCCTGCGCGCCGCCGCCCTGCTGATCGTCACCTGCCCCTGCGCGCTGGGCCTGGCGGTGCCGGCGGTGCAGATCACCGCCTCGGGGCGGCTGTTCCGCAAGGGCGTGCTGGTGAAGTCGGGCGCCGCGCTCGAACGCCTGGCCGAGGTCGACCACGTGGTCTTCGACAAGACCGGGGTGCTGACCGAGCCGCGCCCCCGGCTGATCGACGCCGCGCCGGCGGTGATCGCCATGGCCGCCCCGCTCGCCCGCGCCTCCCGCCATCCGCTGGCCAAAGCCATCGCCGAGGCGGCCGGGCTGGGTGAGGTCGCCGGCGACGCCGTCGAGACGGCGGGGCAGGGGGTCGAGGGCTATATCGGCGGCCGCAAGGCGCGCCTGGGCCGCGCCGGCTTCGTGGGTGTCGAGAACGCCGCCGGCGCCGAAACCGAGCTCTGGTTCGCGTTCGAGGGTGACACCAAGGTCCGCCTGCGCTTCGCCGAGGCCCTCCGGTCGGACGCGGCCGAGGCCATCGCGGCGCTCAAGGCCAAGGGCCTGACGGTCGAGATCCTCTCCGGCGACGTGCCCGGCCCAGTGGAGCAGATTGCGCACGCCGTCGGCATCGACCAGTGGCGCGCGGGGCTCACACCCTTCGACAAGGCCGCCGTCATTGATGGGCTGAAGGCGCAGGGGCGAAAGGTCCTGATGGTCGGCGATGGCCTCAACGACGGCGCCGCCCTGGCGAAAGCCCACGCCGCCATGGCTCCGGGCACGGCGCTTGACGCCAGCCAGAACGCGGCCGACCTCGTCTTCTCGTGCGACAGCCTGATGGCCGTGCCGCTGTCCATCGACGTCGCTCGCGCCGCCAAGACGCGCGCGATGGAGAATTTCGGGATGTCGGCGGTTTACAACGCCATAGCCGCGCCCGCGGCCATCGCCGGCCTGGTCAACCCGTTCGTGGCGGCCATCGCCATGAGCGCCTCCTCCCTGGTGGTGACGCTGAATGCGCTGCGGATGAACTGGGTGAGGGCCCGCTGATGAACGCCATCTTCTTCCTGCTGCCGTTCTCCCTGCTGCTGGCGCTTGGCGCGCTCGCCGCCTTCTGGTGGACGCTGAAGAACAAGCAGTACGAAGACCCCCAGGGTGACGCCTCCCGCATCCTCTACGACCACGAGGACGAGGGGCCTCCCGCTAGCTGACCCCCCAAAGCAAAACCCCCGCTCCGGGGGGATGGAGCGGGGGTTCCAACTGCTGCGCTGTCTGTGGGGGGAGAGCTAGACGCAGCAGCTACGCAGGCGTTGCGGGCTCTTGAGAAGAACCCGGCGCCGGTCGGGGAGGGCGATCACGCCTTCGGCCTCGAGCTGGCTGAAGGTGCGCGACACGGTTTCGATGGTCAGGCCGAGGTAGTCGGCGATTTCCTGGCGCGACATCGGCAACTCGACGCAGCCGTCGGCGCCGGAGCGGCCCCGGAAGTCCAGCAGGAAGGCGGCGACCCGCTCCACCGCGCCCTTGCGGCTCAGCATGCCGACGTGGCGCTGGGTGCGGGCGAGGTTGTCCATGGTCAGCTGGATCAGCTGGCCGGCCACCGCCGCGTCGCGGGCGGCGATCTCGTTCAGCGCCGAGCGCTTGATCAGCAGCACCGTGGCCAGGCCGACCGCCTCGGCGGTGCAGCTGTGGTCCGCGCCGAGCTCCAGGCCGAAGTACTCGCCGGCCATATGGAAGTCCTCGATCTGGCGGCGACCGTCGCCGGTGAACCGGCAGGTGCGCACCACCCCTTCGATGACCTGGTAGATGTAGTCGGCCTTCTCGCCCTCGCCGAAGATCTCTTCCTCGCGGGTGAAGGTCAGGCGCGGGCCGATGGCCGGCAGCAGGTTCGAACTGGTCGCCGTGGCGGCCGGGAAGGCGCGGGGGGCGGTCAGGGTCTCGATGGCGTGTGCTGAGGGCATATCGGCTCTCCCAAATCCTGAGGCCAGACTGCCGCTACATCCGTGCGACGAAAATTCGGGTCGAACACGTAAGGGAATTTACTTAGCTTGGGTGTCAGAGATGACCGACACCTACTCCAAAATGCTCGCCGCGATCCTGGACACCGTTCCAGACGCCATGATCGTCATCGACGAAGCCGGCATCATGCAGAGCTTCAGCCGCACCGCCGAGCGGATGTTCGGCTATGCCGAGCATGAGGTGATCGGCCAGAACGTCTCGATGCTCATGCCCAACCCGTATCGGGACGAACACGACGGCTACCTTGAGCGATACAAGCGAACCGGGGAGCGGCGAATCATCGGCATCGGCCGCCTGGTCGTCGCCCAGCGCAAGGACGGCTCGACCTTTCCCATCGAGCTGGCCGTCGGCGAAGTGGTGCGCTCGGAGGACAGCCCCCTGTTCACCGGCTTCATCCGCGACCTCACCGAGCGCCAGGAGCACGAGCACCGGCTGCAGGAGCTGCAGAACGAGCTGGTCCACATCTCCCGCGTCACCGCGCTCGGCGAGATGAGTTCGGCCCTGGCCCATGAGCTGAACCAGCCGCTGTCGGCGATCGGCAACTACCTGAACGGCATGCGCCGGATGCTCGCCTCTGACCGCGAGGTGCGCATGGAGCTGATCAACGACGCGCTGGACAAGGCCGTGGACCAGACGCTGCGGGCCGGCGAGATCATCCGGCGCCTGCGCGACTTCGTCTCGCGCGGCTCCACCGAGCAGCGGATCGAGAGCCTTAACAAGCTGGTCAGCGAGGCCAGCGCCCTGGCTCTGGTCGGCGCCAAGGAGCTGGACGTGCGCGTCCACATCAAGCTCGACAAGAGCGCCGACGCAGTGATGACCGACAAGGTCCAGACCCAGCAGGTGCTGCTCAACCTGATACGCAACGCCATCGAGGCCATGGCCGACACGCCGCCGCCGCGGGACCTGACCATCACCAGCCGCCGCGACGGCGCCATGGTCCGCATCAGCGTCGCCGACACCGGCCCGGGCCTCGCGCCCGAGGTGGCCGAGCGGCTGTTCCAGCCGTTCAACACCTCCAAGGCCGCGGGCATGGGCGTTGGCCTGTCGATCTGCCGCACCATCGTCGAATCGCACGGCGGGCGGATCTGGGCGGAGCCAAATCCCGTCGGGGGGACCATCTTCCATTTCACGGTGGAGGCCGCCGATGGTTGAGCCCCTGGTCCATGTAATCGACGACGACGAGGCAGTCCGCCAGTCGCTCGACTTCCTCTTCGTCAGCGCCGGGGTGCCGGCCGCGACCTATGAGTCGCCCACGGCCTTTTTGCTGAAGGCGGAGGGTCTGACGGATGGCTGCATCGTCACCGACGTGCGCATGCCCGAGATGAACGGCATCGAACTGCTGCGGCGACTGCGCGAGATCGGCGTGCAGCTGCCGGTCATCGTCATCACCGGCCACGGCGATGTGCCGCTCGCCGTCGAGGCGATGAAGTCCGGCGCCGCCGATTTTCTCGAAAAGCCCTTCTCCGACGACCTGCTGCTGAACGCCGTCGAGGCGGCCATGTCCTCGCAGGACGGCGAAGACGGGGAAGTGCGCGCGCGCCTGAACCAGCTGTCCACCCGCGAGCGGCAGGTGCTGGAGCGGTTGCTGGTCGGCCAAGCCAACAAGGTCATCGGCCGCGATCTCGGCATCAGCGATCGCACGGTCGAAATCTACCGCGCCAAGGTGATGACCAAGATGGGGGCCGACAGCTTCGCCGACCTGATCCGCATGGCGGTGAAGGCGGGCGTCACGCTAACGGACGATACCAGCCCCTTGATTTGAGCCGGATCAAGGAATCGGCCCGCCGGTTCGCGCATTAAGGCTGTGCGAAGAATCGAGTAAGCATGGCCCTATCTCGTCACACCCTTCCCGTTATCGCCGTCGTCGAGGATGACGCCCCGCTGCGCGAGGCCATCGGCTTTTCGCTGACCGCCGAGGGCTATCCCGTGCGCAGCTACCACAGCGCCGAGGAGTTGCTGGAGGACGGCGACCTCACTTCGGTCGCCTGCTTCGTGATCGACCAGAAACTGCCCAAGCTCGACGGCCTGCGCGCGATTGAGGAATTGCAGCGCCGGGGCATGCCGGGTCGTCCCATCGTCATCACCACCCGCCCACCGGCCGCCCTGCGCGAAGCCTGCTGGACCCTGGGCGTCCCAATTGTCGAAAAGCCCCTGCTCGGCGAAAGCCTCAACGCCTGCATCCGAGGGCTGCTCGCCAGGCCCGTGGCGTGATGGTGCCGGCTGCAGGATTTGAACCCGCGACCTTCGGTTTACAAAACCGCTGCTCTACCAACTGAGCTAAGCCGGCGCCGGTCTGGGCTTATGCCGCAGGCCGGCGCCGCTCGCTACTCCTAAGCGGCCGCCGCGCTGCGCGCGCCCAGCTTCACCGCGCCGATGACCGCGCCCATCACCGTGTAGACGACCAGCAGGTAGCCGATGTCGATCGGGATAAGGCCGGTGTCGGCGCCGGCGTAGATGAAGTTCTGCGCCGCCGTCGTCGCGGCGAAGAAGAAGCCCGCCGCAAGACCTGCCGTTGCACCGCCCATAAGGGTGGCGGCGCCGAGCTTGTTGACCAGCCAGGCAAGGCCGATGGCCACCACCAGTTGGTTCACCGCGCCGAGCGCCATGGACATGTTGGCCGCATCCGCGTTGGGCGTGATGCCCGTAAGCGCCAGCCACTGTTGCTCGAAAACCAAGCCGTACCAGAGGAAGCCGATCACCTGGCCGACAATCACGGCGGCGACAACGCCCGCCCAATTGATACCCTTCATGCGTAAGCCCCCTAGTTCGCGCGGGGCGGGAAAGGTCTTGGCCGGACGCCCCGCCTGTCCGGTTAGCGGAAGGCTAACCCTGATCGGGCTTTCAGCATAGCTTTCGCTCGGGGAGGGCGGCGGCTATATGCCCGCGCCATGGCTCGCATACTGATCACCTCCGCCCTGCCGTACATCAACGGGATCAAGCACCTCGGTAATTTGGCCGGGTCGATGCTGCCCGGCGATGTCTATGCGCGGTTCCAGCGGGCCAGGGGGCACGAGGTGCTGTACATCTGCGCCACCGACGAGCATGGCACCCCCGCCGAGCTGGCCGCCGCCGAGGCGGGGCAGGACGTGGCCACCTACTGCGCCGAGCAGCATGTGCTGCAGCACGACGTGGGGCGGGCGTTCGGCCTGTCGTGGGACTGGTTCGGCCGCTCGTCCTCGCCCCAGAATCACCGCCTGACGCAGCATTTCGCGCAGGCGCTGGAGGCGAACGGCCTGATCGAGGAGCGCACGGATGAGATGGTCTATTCCGTCGACGACAAGCGTTTCCTGCCCGACCGCTACGTCGAGGGGATCTGCCCGCGCTGCGGATACGAGAAGGCGCGGGGCGACCAGTGCGACAACTGCGGCTCGCTGCTCGATCCCACGGACCTGAAGGAGCCGTACTCGGTGATCTCCGGTTCGCGGAACATCGAAGTGCGCCAGACGCGGCATCTTTATCTGCTGCAGACAAAGCTTGCCGACCGCATCCGCGCGTGGGTGGACAGCCGCAAGGACTGGCCGACGCTCGCCAAGTCCATCGCCTACAAGCACCTGGATGAAGGGCTGATCGACCGCGGCATCACCCGCGACCTGGCGTGGGGCATTCCGGTGGTGAAGGATGGGGTCCCTCGGCCAGGGTTCGAGGACAAGGTCTTCTACGTCTGGTTCGACGCGCCCATCGAATACATAGCCGCCACGGCCGAGCTGGCCGACGCGACGGGCGGCGACTGGGAGCGCTGGTGGCGCACCGACAGGGGCGCAGACGACGTGCGCTACGTCGAGTTCATGGGCAAGGACAACGTCGCCTTCCACACCGTCAGCTTCCCGGCCACCATCCTTGGCAGCGGCGAGCCGTGGAAGACGGTGGACATGCTCAAGGCCTTCAACTGGCTGAACTGGTACGGCGGCAAGTTCTCCACCTCGCAAAAACGCGGCGTCTTCATGGACGCGGCCATCGACCTGCTGCCGGCGGACCTTTGGCGCTGGTACCTGACGGCCAATGCGCCGGAGGGCTCCGACACTGCCTTCACCTGGGAGCAGTTCGCCAGCGCCGTGAACCGCGATCTGGCCGACGTGCTGGGCAACTTCGTCAACCGCATCGTCAAGTTCTGCGAGAGCAAGTTCGAGGGCGCCGTGCCGGAAGGCGGCGAGCCTGGGCCGCTGGAGGAAAAGCTCTACGCCGACGTGGCGGCGGGCCTCGCCGAGTTGACCGAGAACATGGAGGCCATCGAGGTCCGCAAGTCGGCGCAGTCGCTGCGGGCGCTGTGGGTGCTCGGCAACGAGTACCTGCAGGAGGCCGCGCCCTGGACAGCCATCAAGACCGACCCGCAGCGCGCGGCCGTGATCGTGCGCACGGCGCTGAACCTCGCCGCCGTCTACGGCCGCATCTCGGCTCCGGTGATCCCGTTCGCGGCCGAAAAAATCTGCGAAATCTTCGGCGAGAGCTGGCCGCCGGCCTGGCCGTCCACCGACGTGAGGGCCGAACTCAGCCGCGTTGAAGCCGGCCGCAAGGTCGCCGCGCCCGAGGTTCTGTTCCGCAAGATCGAGGACACGCAGATCGAAGAGTGGACCGAGCGCTTCGGAGGCGCTGAGAGGTGAGCATCGCCTTCCGCGCCATACCGGATGCGGAGCGCACGGCGCTGGCCGAGCGGCTGGCGCGGACCGGGCGGGTTCAAATCCCCGGCTTCTTCGACGCCCTCACGGCGCAGCGCTTCCTGGACGAGGCCCGCGAGCGCACGTCGTTCCAGACGGTGACAACCAATTCCAAAGGCCACGTCGACCTGCCGGCGGCCTGGATTGAAACCCTGACGGCGCCGCAGAAGGCCGAGTTCGGCAAGGCGGTGCAGGAGAGCGCCACCACGCGTTTCCAGTACCTCTACGACAACTATCCGATGTGGGACCTGGCCCAGGCGGGCAAGCTGACGGGCCCGTGGGCGGAGCTGCTCGATTTCCTGAACGGCGAGGACTTCCTTGCCTTCGCGCGCGCCTTTACCGGCGAGGAGCGCATCGCCTTCGCCGACGGGCAAGTCACCCGCTATCGCCGCGGTCACTTCCTGACGACCCACGACGACGGGATCGAGGAGAAGAACCGCTATTTCGCCTACGTGCTGAACCTCACGCCGGCGTGGCGGATCGACTGGGGCGGCCTGTTGATGTTCCACAGCCCGGAGGGTCACGTGGCGGAGGCGTTCACCCCCGCCTTCGGCGCCCTGAACCTGCTGCGCGTTCCGGCCCCGCACTCGGTCTCGCAGGTGTCGCTGTTCGCGCGAGATGACCGGATATCGGTGACCGGCTGGCTGCGGGGCCGCTAGTGACCCTGGGCCGGGTTGGCGAAGTGGGCCGCTTCGTCCGGTGAGATGTCCATGAAACCGGGGACGGCGGCGTTGTAGGCGGCGGTCTGTCCCTGATCCACCACCAGGTCGCGGTGACCTTCCCAGATCATCCGCATCGCCACGAGCAGGACGATAGCGAGGCCCAGGTAGCCGATCCACTTGTGCTTGTGCAGCAGCTTGGCGATCCAGGCGGCGGCCAGGCCCATCAGCACGATCGACAGCAGCAGCCCAAAGACCAGAATGTAGGGGTGCTCGCGGGAGGCGCCGGCGACGGCCAGCACGTTATCCAGCGACATCGACACGTCGGCCATGAAGATGGTGAAGAAGGCCTGCCCGAACGTCTTGCTCGGCATGCCTACCGCGCCGCCGGCCGAGGGCGAGGAATCTACGTCCACGCCCGTGGCGTCCTCAAGGCTGGCGGCGGCGTACGCCTGATCCTGTTCGTGACCCTCCTTCAGGTCTCGCCACATACGCCAGCAGACCCACAGCAGGAGAAGCCCGCCGCCGATGATCAGGATGCCGCCGATCTGCAGCAGCTGGACGGTGATCAGCGCAAAGGCGATCCGCAGCGCGACCGCCGCGGCCAGTCCGTAGAAGATCACCTTGCGGCGCTGGCCCGCGGGCAGGCCGGCGGCCGCCATGCCCACGGCCACGGCGTTATCGCCGGCCAGCACCAGGTCGATCATCAGGACCTGGACGAAGGCGGTGAGCGGACCGGCGAGACTGCCGAGAAGACCTTCCAGCATTGGGCCTCAATGCGTCAGGGGTGAGCTGCGTTCAAGCTCTGGTTTGTCGCGCCGCCTCGTAAAGAGCGATGGCGGCGGCGTTGGAGACGTTGAGGCTCTCAAAGCCGCCGGGCATGGGGATCTTCGCCAGGGTGTCGCAGTGCTCGGCGACCAGGCGGCGGATGCCTTCGCCTTCGGAGCCGAGCACCAGCACGGTAGGGCGGCCATCAAGCGCCTCGTCCAGCGTCGCCTCGGCCGATCCGTCGAGGCCGACCGCGCGCCAGCCCAGATCCGCCAGCCGCTCCAGCGCCCGTGACAGGTTCACCGCCACCGCGTGCGGGAGCTTGTCGACCGCCCCGGCCGCCGCCTTGGCGAGCGCGCCGGACAGCGCGGGGGCGTGGCGGTCCTGCAGGATCACACCCTTCGCCCCGAACGCGGCGGCCGAGCGGAAGATCGCGCCGACGTTCTGCGGGTCGGTGATCTGGTCGAGCATGACCAGCACCCCGGCCGGATCGGCGCCGATCTCGTCGATGGACAGCGGCTCGGGTGGGTCGACCTTCAGCGCGAGCCCCTGGTGGACCGCGCCCTGCGGCAGCTGGCGGGCGATGTCGTGGGCGTCGAAGATTTCCAGTCCCTTGCGGCCCTCGTACTTGCGGGCGCGGTCGGGGGTGACGAGGAAGCGCTTGGCCTCGGGGCGGGCGGGATTGGCCAGCGCCGCCTCCACGGCATGCAGGCCCCAGACCCAGTCTTTCGCCTCGGCGTCGGACGCCCGGCCGGGCCCCCGGCGGAACGGCTTTCCGCCCTTGCCGCGCGAGGGGTCCCAGCCCGCTTTGCGGTCGTTGCGTTCGCGATTGGCCGACACTATAAGACGCGCTCCTTTTGGGGCCCCTGGGCGCTTCCGTATCTCCGGAGCGTCCGGTCGCCAAGGAAAGCCTTGTCGCGCGCGGGGGAATGTCCCGAGTGGCAAAGGGGGCGGACTGTAAATCCGCTGGCGTTAGCCTTCGTAGGTTCGAGTCCTACTTCCCCCACCACGCGCGAGTGAGGCGACCTTGGGGGAAGAGGGGATCAGGTGGGAGACAGGCGTAACCGCCGGGAGGCGCGGGTATAGCACAGTGGTAGTGCAGCAGCCTTCCAAGCTGAGGATGCGGGTTCGATTCCCGCTACCCGCTCCAGTCTCCCTTTAACATTTCATCCGCGCCGAAGATCGGAACAGAGACGATGGCCAAGGAAAAGTTCGAACGTAACAAGCCGCACTGCAACATCGGCACGATCGGTCACGTTGACCACGGCAAGACGACGTTGACGGCGGCGATTACGCTGACGCTGGCCAAGACGGGCGGCGCCAAGGCGATGAACTACGCCGACATCGACGCGGCGCCGGAAGAAAAGGCGCGCGGCATCACCATCAACACCGCGCACGTGGAATACGAGACGGCCAACCGTCACTACGCCCAC
>DASVBC010000029.1:0-144940 GCA_036376035.1 Caulobacteraceae bacterium
ACATGCTGATCCGGGGCGGGGAGAACATCTACTGCATCGAGGTGGAGAACGTCCTCTACGACCACCCGGCGGTGATGGACGCCGCGCTGGTCGGCATCCCGCACAAGACGCTGGGCGAAGAGCCGGCGGCGGTGGTGACCCTCAAGCCCGGCGCCCATGCCACCGAGGAAGAGCTGCGCAGCTTCGTCGCCGATCGCCTGGCGGCCTTCAAGGTGCCGGTGCGCGTGGTCTTCTGGCACGAGACCCTGCCGCGCAACGCCAACGGCAAGATCATGAAGAACGAGCTGAAGAAGGTCTTCGACGCGGCCTGAGGTGCTCGCGCCGCCGCCGACCATGAGCCGCAAACGCGCCGACATCGTGCTGGTGGAGCGGGGCCTCTTCGAAAGCCGCGCCAAGGCGAGGGCCGCCATTGAGGCGGACGGCGTCAAGGCCGACGGGCGGGCCGTGGGGAAGGCATCGGACCTGGTCGAGGAGACCGCCGAGATCGTGGCCGAGGCGGCTCATCCGTATGTGGGACGCGGCGCGCTGAAGCTGGCGCATGCGCTGGCGCTGTGGCCGGTGGCGGTGGAGGGCGCGGTGGTGCTGGACGTCGGCGCCTCGACCGGCGGATTCAGCGAGGTGTGCCTGAGGGCGGGGGCGGCGAGGGTCTATGCCGTCGATGTCGGGCGCGGGCAGTTGCATCCGACGATCGCGGCCGACGAGCGGGTGGTCGAGCTGTCGGGCGTCGATGTGAGGGACCTGACGGCGGCGCTGGTCGCGCGGGCCCCGGATCTGATCGTCAGCGACGTGAGCTTCATCAGCCTGGAAAAGGCGCTGCCTGCCGCTCTGGATCTTGCCGGGCCGGGGGCGGACCTGATCTGCCTCGTAAAGCCACAGTTCGAGGTGGGGCGCGGGAATATCGGCAAGGGCGGGGTGGTGAAGGACGCGGCGGCTCGCGAGCTGGCCTTGGCGTCGGTCGCCGCCTTCCTGGAGCGGTCAGGCTGGACCGTGGTCGCTAGCGCCGAGAGCCCTATCACCGGCGGCGAGGGCAACGTGGAATACCTGCTGCACGCAAGAAAAAGGCCGCCCACGCCGTAGCGCGAGCGGCCTGCTTCTTTCGGGTTCAGCGAGGCTTAGTGGCCGTAAGGCTGGCTGTTGTAGGGTGACGGGGCGTACTGATACGTCCGGGCCGGGGCGGCCGCATACGGGGCCGCATAGCCGCGCGAGCAAGCGGCAGAGTCCCTGCCGACCTTGACGCCCAGCGCCGCGCCTAGAAGGCCGCCGAGGACAGCGCCTTCGGTGCGAACACCGCGGGCCGCCATCTTGCTGCCGACCGCCGCGCCGATGGCCGCGCCGGTCAGGCCGCCGATGGTGCTGCGGTTGACGGTGCTGCGCTGGCAGGCGTCGTAGTAGGGGGCGGGCTGGCCGTAGGCATAGGTCTGGGCCGAAGCCGCCGCCGGAACGGCGAGGGCGCCGAGCGTCGAGATCGCGGCGGTGGCGGCCATCAGGTTCCTGGTGAGTTTGATCATCTTGCTCTTCCTTCGCGTCTTGCCGACGGCCTGGGAGGCGCGTCGTGACAGCGACTTTGGAAGGGCCGACCTGAACGGACTTTGAGCCGCCCATTCATGCTCGTTCATCTTGGCCGGACGGTAAGAAAAAGGCCGCCCGCGCGGGTGGAGCGCGAGCGGCCCAATCGCCGGCTAAGCTCAGGCCTTAGTCGACAACCTGGTAGCGGCCCGAGGCGTCGCGGCACACGCGCACGAAGCGCTTCTGCGTGCGGCCGTCGGGCAGGTAAATGGGGCTCTCGGCCAGCTGGCAGTCGTCCGCGTTGCCGCGGCCGTTGGCGGCCGGGTAGTAGGCCCCGTTGTCGTAGTCGTCGTTGTAGTACGGGTCGTTGTAGCCGTAGTGGCGGCTGTAGCCGTAGTCGCGGCCGTCGCCGTACGGACGGGCGTCGTAGGGCGCGCCGGTGTAGGGGCGACCGGCGGGATAGGCCGGAGCGGCCGGGGCGCTGTAGGGCTGGGCCTGACCGGGCGAGCAGGCGGCCGACTGGTTGCCCACGTTGGCCCCGATCACCGCACCCAGCAGGCCGCCGAGCACCGCGCCTTCGGTGCGCACGCCGCGCGCGGCGATGCCGCTGCCGACCGCCGCGCCGATGGCGGCCCCGGTCAGGCCGCCGGTCGTCTGACGGTTCACCGAGTCGCGCTGGCATGGATCGTAGTAGGCGCCGTTGTAGGACTGGCCGCCATAGTAGGGATAGGATTGCGCCGAAGCGGCGGTCGGGATCGCCGCCAGACTCGCGACCGTGACCATCGCGGCCGCGCCGGCAACCATGCCCCTGGTCAGTTTGGATCGGGTCATCTTGGTGTTTTCCTTCAGATGGTGCAGACGCGCTCGGGCGAGCCGGGTTCGCGGTTGTGCGGACCATGGAAGGGCCAAGCTGAACGGTGGTTGAACGCGCCGTGCATCTTGGTTGATGAGAGTTTAACGGTGAGACCGGCATGGGGCTGAGCGAGCTCGAGATCGAGAAGATCGGCGCCCAGGGCGACGGCGTCGCGGACGGCCCCGTGTTCGTGCCCCTGACGCTGCCGGGCGAGCGGGTCGCCGCTCGCGTGCAGGGTGACCGCGCCGAACTGGTCGAGGTGCTGCGCGCCAGCCCTGAGCGGATCGCGCCGGTCTCGCCGCACTATGGCGAGTGCGGCGGTTGCTCGCTGCAGCATTGGGCGCATGGGCCGTATCTGGCCTGGAAGGCCGAGCAGCTGCGGCTGGCGCTGGGGCGCGAGCGGATCGAGACGGACATCCTGCCGCCCTTCGCCGCCGCCCCGGGCACGCGCCGGCGGCTGGCGCTGCATGCCCGAAAGGGCAAGGGTGGGGCGGAGATCGGGTTCAAGGCGCGGCGGTCGTGGCGGTTGGTGGCGGTGGAGACCTGTCCCATCGCCGATCCCCGGCTGGTGGCGAGCTTTCCGGCGCTGCGGCGCCTGGCCGAGCCGTTTCTGGAGCATCCGAAATCCGCGCCGACGCTGCATGTGACCTGGACGGCGACAGGGCTGGACGTGGACGTGACGGGCGTCGAGCGGCGCAGTGGGGGCCTTTCGGCCGACGCCCGGATGCGCGCCGCCGAGGCCGCTTCGGCCGCCGACATGGCGCGGGTGACCATGGGCGGGGAGATCATCTATCAGGCGCGCCAGCCGATGGTGCGCCTTGGCCCCGCCGCGGTCGCCCTGCCGGCCGGCGCCTTCCTGCAGGCCGTGCCGCAGGCGGAGCAGGCGATGGCGGAGTTCGTCGTCGAGGCTGTGCAGGGGGCGGGGCGGCTGGCGGACCTCTACTGCGGCGTCGGCACCTTCACTTTCCGGCTGGCGGAGGTCGCGCCCGTCTACGCCGCCGACTTCACCGCCCCGGCCATCGCGGCGCTGAAGGCGGCGATGGGAACGGCGCCGGGGTTGAAGGCCATCACCGCCGAGGCGCGGGACCTGGTGCGGCGGCCGGTGCTGTCCTCGGAGTTGGGGAAAATCGACGCAGTGGTGCTCGACCCGCCCCGCGCGGGGGCCGCCGAGCAGGTCGGCGAGATTGCGCGCTCGAAGACGCCGCGGGTCGCCTACGTCTCCTGCAATCCGGCCACCTTCGCGCGCGACGCCCGCACGCTGGCGGACGCCGGTTTCACGCTGGAGCGCGTTCTGCCGGTGGACCAGTTCCTCTGGTCGCCCCACATTGAGCTGGTGGGGGTCTTCACGCGGTGAGGCCATGAAGCAGCGGCAGGACAGGCGAAGGGCGTTCGCGCTGGATGCGGCGATCTACACCGCCGCCGCCGCGGCCAAGGCTGCGTGGTGGACGGCGGCGGGACGCGCGACGAGGGCGCTCGTGCGGCCGACCGAGGGCGAGCAGGCGCGCAAGTTCGCACCGACCACGCCGCCGGTTTCCGGCAAGCGCCTGCGCGATGCCTATCTGTCGGCCTTCGAGAAGGACCGGCGCGATGTGGCGGCGGGACTCTATCCAGCCATGGACACCAACGTCGATGCGGCCGCCGTCTTACAGCGGGCGATGGATGTGCTGAGCGACGCGCGCTCGGTGGACCAGCGCCGCCGGCAGGCGCGGGGCACTGAGGTTCGGGAGGTCAGTTCCTCAAGTTATCCAGCCTATTACCGCCAGAACTTCCACTATCAGACGGGCGGCTGGTTCACCGAAGACAGCGCCAAACGCTACGAAGCCCAGGTCGAGGCTCTGTTCTCAGGCGCGGCCGGAGCCATGCGCCGCCGGGCGCTGTCGCTGCTGGCCCAGGCCTGGCGCGAGCGGGACCAGCGGGGGCTGAAGGTGCTGGACCTTGCCTGCGGCTCGGGCGGTTTCCTGAAGGATCTGAAGGCGGCGTTCCCAAGGGCGCGGGTGATGGGGCTGGACCTGTCGCCGACCTACACGGCCGAGGCCCGGGCCAAGGCGGGGACGCCGGTGGCGCAGGCCAACGCCGAGCGGTTGCCGTTCGCCGACGCAAGCCTCGACGCGGTCACCTGCATCTACCTGTTCCATGAACTGCCGCCGCGCGTGCGGTCCAGGGTAGCGGCGGAGATCGCGCGGGTGCTGAAGCCCGGCGGGGTGCTGGCCTTTGCCGACAGCGTGCAGCCGTCTGACGAGCCGGATCTCGCGCGCCTGCTGGAGGCCTTTCCAGCCTTCTTCCACGAGCCCTACTACGCCAGCTACGCCGCCGCCGACCTGCCGGCGCTCTTTACCAAGGCCGGGTTTGTCGCGGCCGATCGCGACAAGGCCTTTCTCACGAAATCGCTGCTTTTCAGACGCTCTTAACCGTACTCCGTAAGCGAGACTTAAGTGGTTTCGCTCACCTTGTGCGCGAGCGTAGAGCGCAAAGGGTCCAAGATGTCGTCAGTTGGCAGCCGCAGTGATCGGGACGTGATGCTGAGCCGGCTGGGCATCATCGACGATGCGCCACCCGAAACTCCCCCCGAACCGCCGCGCGCCGAGGCGCCGCGTCTGGCCGTGGTTCCGTCCGTGCAGGCGGTGGTCGAGGAGCCGGAAATCCACGACGAACCCGAGGCCTACCAAGCGCCCGAGCCCGAGCTTGCGCCCGAGGTGGTGCAGGCTGTCGAGCCCGCGCCGACGCAGGACGACCCGCTCGACGACATCCTTTCGCGCTTCGGTATCGAGGAGAAGCCGGCCGCCCGCAAGGCGCGTCAGCCCGAACCCGCCGCCCAACCTGAACCTGAGCCCGCGCCCCAGCCGGCGCGTCCGGCGCTGCGCGCGGTCGAGGCCGCGCCGGAGCCGGCGGCTGATCTCGACATCCCGGAGATCGATCCCGAGCCGATGGGGGCCCGCGCGCCGGAGCCCGTGGTCGACCGCGCGCCGCCGCCGTCCCCCGCGCCCGAACCCGTCGTCGAGCCTGCGCCGCCGCCCGCCCCGGAACCGGTCGTCGAGCGCGCGCCCGAACCTGAGCCGGTCGTCGATCCGGAGGTCCGCCGTAGCCAGACCCAGGCCGAGGAACTGGAAGAGCTGCGCCGTCAGCTGCGCGGCCGCAACCGCTCGGCGGTGCCCAGTGAGCTTCCGGGCGTCAGTCCCGCCGCCGCTGTCGCCGCCGTCGCGGCGGTGGTAGCGCAGCCCTCGCCGCCCAAGGGCGTGAGGCGGCGCAAGAACGGCGAGCTTTCCAACGTGCGCATCGGCATCTGGCTGGTGGTGATCGCGGTGTGCGGCTGGCTGACCTACACGGTGGTGAAGGCCTCGGTGGAGCACGACCAGGCGCAGGCCAAACCCGCCGTCGTCCAGACCATCGAGCAGGCCAGGAACGCCCAGCGCTAGAACAGCTTGAGCTGATCGCCGGCTTTCGGCGGCACGGCGAACCGCGACAGGTCCAGGCCCTCCCAGCGGCCGTTCAGGCCGAGTTTGCGCGTGGCGATCTCGAAGCGTTGAGACATCATGTCGGCGACGGGACCCTTGCCGGTCATGCGGCTGCCCCACTGGCTGTCATAGGTCTTGCCGCTGCGCATCTGGCGCACCAGCGACATCACCTTCTTCGCGCGGTCGGGATGGTCGGCCTCCAGCCACTCCTGGAAGAGGTCCTTGATTTCCATCGGCAGGCGCAGGGCGACGTAGCCCGCGCCGATGGCGCCGGCGGCCTTCGCCTGTTCCAGCACCGCCTCCATCTCGTGGTCGTTGAGGCCGGGGATGCAGGGGGCGAACATGGCGATGGTCGGCACGCCCGCCTCGCTGAGCTGGCGGATGGCGTCGAGCCGCCGCTGGGGCGTCGCGGCGCGGGGCTCCATGCCGCGGGCGAGCTTGCGATCGAGGGTGGTCACCGAGATCGCCGCCCGCACCAGGTTGTTGCGCCCCATCGGCCCGAGCAGATCGAGGTCGCGGCAGATCAACGCCGACTTGGTGATGATGGAGAAGGGGTGGTTGAAGCGGCTTAGCGTCTCGATCACCTGCCGTGTCACCCGCAGGCGCCGCTCCTGCGGCTGATAGGGGTCGGTGTTGCCGCCGACGTGAATGACCTTGGGCCGGTAAGTGGGTTTGGAGAGTTCCTTCTCCAGCAACTCGCCCGCGTGCGGCTTGAAGAAGAGCTTCGACTCGAAATCCAGCCCCGGCGAGAGGCCCATGTAGGCGTGGGCCGGGCGGGCGTAGCAGTAGATGCAGCCGTGTTCGCAGCCGCGGTAGGGATTGATCGACTGGTCGAAGCCGATGTCGGGGCTGTCGTTGGTGGTGATGATCACCCGCGCCTTTTCGGGGTGGACCTCGGTGGTCAGCTGCCGGGGCTGGGCGTCGTCCAGGGTCCAGCCGTCATCGAACGCTTCGCGCACCGAACTTTCGTAGCGCCCGGTGGCGTTGGAGACGGCGCCCCTTCCTCGGGCGAAGTTGGCTGGCTGGGGCATGGTCGCATCTTATGATGAGAACATAACGCGAACAACAGTTGACCTGTTCCGGCGGTGGGGCTTGATGCGGCGATGATCTCGGTGGTGATCCCGACCCTGAACGCGGCGACCGGCCTGCCGCACGCCTTGGCGCCGCTGGTGCCGGCGGCGGTGACGGCGCTGGTGCGCGAGGTCATCGTCGCCGACGGCGGCTCCGCGGATGCGACGCTGGCGATCGCCGACGACGCGGGAGCGAAGATCGTGCGGACGGAGCGCGGGCGGGGCGTCCAGCTCGCGGCCGGATGCGCGGCGGCGAAAGGGGACTGGCTGCTGGTGCTGCACGCCGACACGGTGCTGGGCGAGGGCTGGGACAAGGCCGCCGCCGAGCACATCGCGCGGCATAGGGAGAAGGCCGGGTACTTCCGATTTGCGCTGGATGACGGCGGGGTTCGGGCGCGGCTGTGGGAGCGCGGCGTGGCGGCTCGTTGTGCGGTGATGGGGCTGCCGTACGGGGACCAGGGGCTGCTAATTTCGCGGGGGCTGTACGAGGCGGTCGGCGGATTCCGGTCTTTGCCGCTGATGGAGGACGTCGATCTGGTCCGACGGCTGCGCGGACGGCTTCGGCCGTTGCCCGCCGCCGCCGCGACCAGCGCCGAGCGCTACCGGCGTGAGGGCTATGTCGGCCGTTCGGTGAAGAACGCGGTGTTGCTGGCGCGCTATCTCGCGGGCGCCGATCCGGAGCGGCTGGCCAGGACCTATGGCTAAGCCGACCCTGATCGTCTTCGCCCGCTCTCCGGCCATCGGCGTAGGCAAGACGCGGCTGGCGCGCGATGTGGGGCGGGTGGAAGCCTGGCGCCTCTACCGCGCCATGAGCACGCGGCTGCTGTGGGCGATGCGCGATCGGCGCTGGCGGCTGGTGTTGAGACTGGAGGGGCGGCGGATGGACGCTGCCTGGCCGCGCCTGGCGGTGGAGCGGCAGGGCAGGGGCGACCTTGGTGAGCGGCTGACGCGGGCCCTGCGGCGGCGTGGCTCCGTCGCTGTGATCGGCACGGATGCGCCGCGGGTCACCCGCGGTCACATCGCCGCTGCGTTTCGGGCGGGCGACGCCATCGGGCCGGCGCAGGACGGCGGGTTCTGGCTGCTGGCGCTTCGGTCAGGACGGCGCGCGCGGTTCGAGGGCGTGCGGTGGTCTGGCCCGTATACGCTGGAGGATACGGTGAAGCTGCTCGGCCCATTGGTGCGGCTTGAGACGTTGGTGGATGTCGATGACCTGCAATCCCTCCGCTCATCCCGGCGAAAGCGCGGATGAGCGGGTTCGGGATTACTGATCCACCCGGTAATCCACCCTCGGCAGGCCCAGCGCCAGTGCGTCGAGGGTGCGCGTCTCGCCGCCGAATTTTTTGCGGTAGGTCCAGTAGGCGGTCATCACCTGCTCGACGTAGTTGCGGGTTTCGCGGGCGGGCAGGCTCTCGATCAGGGTCAGCGAATCGGCGTCGGGACCGACGCGGTCAGCGGTCTTCTGCAGGGCGCCGGGACCGCCGTTGTAGGCGGCGATGGCCTTGAGCATGTCGTAGTCGCCCACGCCCTCGCTCAGCAGCCAGTGGAAATAGTCCTGGCCGAGCCGAAGGTTGGTGGGGGCGTCGAACAGCGGGATGACGTTGGTCTTGAGGTTGTCGTCGCCAGCTGCATAGGCCGCCGCCGCCGGCATCAGCTGCATGAGCCCGACCGCGCCGGCCGGCGACACCGCGTAGGGGTTGAAGCGGCTTTCCTGGCGGACCATCGCGTAGACCAGCGCCTTGTCGAGCGTGAAGCCGCCCGCCGGGAAGAGCTCGGGCGTGGGGTAGTCGTCGCTGCTGGCCCAGTAGGCCGGGGTGGACGCCAGGCTGGCGAGGCGGATGAACTCGCCGCCGGCGCGCATGGCCAGCTGCCGCTGGGCGATCATGCCGTAGAAGGTGGTGGGCGACATCGCGGCCATGCGCAGGTAGCGTTCGGCAAGCTCCGGCCGGCCGTCCGCCGTGACTGACCGCGCGGCCCAGAAGGCGGCGGCGGCGCGCAGCTGGGCGTCCTCGCCGAAGTCGTCCGCAACGGCCTGGAAGAAGCCCTTGGCGTCGTCGAATTTCTTGAGGCGATAGGCGGCCAGCCCCGCGATCCACCGCTCGCCGCCCCTCGGCGCCGCCGACAGCGCCTTGTCCATGTCGCCGCCGTAGTAGGCCGCGCGCGCGATGGCGGAATAGTTGGGCGGAGGCGCATGGCGCTTGTGGTGCCGCGACTTGGCGTCCGCATGACCGGCGATCATGGCCGCCACGACGGCCAGGGCCAGGAGCGGCCCGCGCTTTTGGCGCTTCATTGTACGCTCGCGCCCCCGCAACACCCGCGGCCCCGACGCGCCCCTTTTCTTTGATCTTTGAGCAGCTTAGGCAGGCCGATCGGGACGATCAAGCCTTTCCGTCAGCGTCAGAAGATCTGTCCACGCCTTCTTCTTGGCGGCCGGCTGCCGCAGGAGGAAGGCGGGATGGAGTGTAGGCAAGGCTGGTAAAGCGAGCGTTTCGTCCGAGGATTTCCATTCGAACCAGCGCCCGCGCAGGGCCAGGACGCCCTCCTCTCGCTTCAGCATGAACTTGGCCGAGGCCCCGCCGACGAGCATCAGCATCCTGGGGTTCACCAACTGCACGGCCCGCTCGACAAACGGCGCGCAGACCATCTGTTCGGCGGCGGTCGGCGTGCGGTTGCCGGGCGGGCGCCAGAAGACGGTGTTGGTGATGAAGACGCGGCCGGTCAGCCCGGCGGCGGCGAGCATCTTGTCCAGCAGCTGTCCGGCGCGGCCGACGAAGGGTTCGCCGCGCGAATCCTCGTCGGCGCCGGGCCCCTCGCCGACGATCATCAGCGGGGCGTCGGTCGCGCCGCGATAGAACACCGCCTGCCGCGCGCCCTCGTAGCGCAGGCCGCAACCCTCGAAGGCGGCGATGGCGGCGGCGAGTTGCTCCAGGTCTTGCGCTTCGGCGGCGAGGCGCTTGGCGTCGGCCACGGCCTGCGAGACGTCGGGCCCCCGGGCGGGCTGCGTGGCGACACGGGCGACCACGGGCGAGGGCTGCTGGCGCGCCTTCAGCCGCGCCGCGCCCTCGGCCAGGCGATCGACCGGAACCTCGTTCAGGCACGCGTCCACCCCGGCCTCGGCCCAGAAGGCGAGAAGGCTCTCAGCCGCGCGTGAGGGGGTGGCGTTCATGCTCAAGCAGTAGCCGGTTCGGGCAGGTCCGAGAAGGCGGGTGTATCGGGAGTCTCCACTGGCCGGCGGATTCGCGCGGGCGCCCGCGCGGCGGGGGGCGCGGGGGCGCGTGTGCGCGGGCGCGCGGGCGTGTGCGCGGGCGTCCGGTGCGGGGGCGAAGGGGGCGGCGGGGGAGGTCATTGGCGGAGTCTACCGCCCCCTGGCAGGGGAGCGGACAGATCGCCTGGGGCAGGGTTGAGAGGGTCGGGATGTCTCCAGTGCATCTGTCTCGCATCTGGAGGCCCTTCGGGCCACCTTCTCCCGCGAGGGGGGAAGGGTTCTCACCCTTTCCGCTTGACCATCGCAGCGTGACCTTCCGATAAGTCCCGGCGAAATCAACGCTGGGCCAACTGGGGATAAGGGCATGAGCGAAGACGTCGAACGCGAAGCCATGGAGTACGACGTCGTCATCGTCGGCGCCGGCCCCGCCGGCCTGGCCGCGGCGATCCGGCTCAAGCAGCTGGCGGCCGAGACGGGCCAGGACGTGAGCGTCGCGGTTCTGGAGAAGGGCTCCGAAGTCGGCGCCCACATCCTGTCGGGCGCGGTGATCGATCCCAAGGCGCTGAACGAGCTTTTCCCCAACTGGAAGGAGATGGGCGCGCCGCTCGAGACGCCCGTCACCAAGGACAGGTGGCTTATCCTGGGGCCGCAGGGCGACATCGAGTTGCCGCTCTTCTCGATGCCGGGATTCCTGCACAACGAGGGCAACTACATCGCCTCGCTCGGCAACGTCTGCCGCTGGCTGGGCGAGCAGGCCGAGGCGCTGGGCGTCGAGGTCTATCCGGGCATGGCCGCTTCGGACGTGGTCTATAACGACGACGGTTCGGTGAAGGGCGTCGTGGCCGGCGTCTTCGGGATCGGCCGCGATGGCGAGCGCAAGCCAGACTACCAGCCGGGGCTGGAGCTGCACGCCAAATACACCTTCATCGCCGAGGGCGTGCGTGGCTCGCTGGCCAAGCAGCTGCAGGCCAGGTTCGACCTGTGCGAAGGCCGCGATCCCCAGAAGTTCGGCATCGGGCTGAAGGAAGTCTGGCAGGTGCCGGACGAGTGCTTCCGCCCGGGCCTTGCCCAGCACACCACCGGCTGGCCGCTGGACAACAAGACCGGCGGCGGCAGCTTCATGTACCACTTCGGGGACAACTACGTGGCCATCGGCTACGTGGTGCACCTGAACTACAAGAACCCGTGGCTGAGCCCCTACGACGAGTTCCAGCGCTTCAAGCACCACCCTTCGATCAAGCCCTACCTGGAGGGCGGCCGCCGCGTGGCCTATGGCGCACGGGCTATCACCGAGGGTGGCTATCAGTCGGTGCCCAAGCTGACCTTCCCGGGCGGCGTGCTGGTCGGCTGCTCGGCCGGGTTCGTGAACGTGCCGCGCATCAAGGGCAGCCACAACGCCATGAAGACGGGCATGATGGCCGCCGAGGCCGCCTTCGCCGCCATCCAGGCCGGCCGCTCGAGCGATGAGCTGGTGGAATATACCGAGGCCTACGACCGCTCCTGGGTGAAGAAGGAGCTGAACGTCGTCCGTAACGCCAAGCCGATCCTTTCGAAGTTCGGCACGCTGCTGGGCGGCGTCATCAGCATGTTCGACATGTGGTGCACCAGTCTTCTGGGCGGCTTCTCCTTCTTCGGCACCCTGCATCACGGCAAGAGCGACTCGGCCTCCACGGGCAAGGCGGCGGACTATCCGCAGATCGTCTATCCCAAGCCGGACGGCGTGCTGAGCTTCGACAAGCTCTCCTCGGTGTTCCTGTCGAACACCAACCACGAGGAAGATCAGCCGGCGCACCTCAAGCTCAAGGACCCGACGGTTCCCATCGAGGTGAACCTGCCGGTCTATGGCGAGCCGGCGCGGCTGTATTGCCCGGCCGGAGTGTACGAGGTGCTCTATGACGAGCAGGGGAACAATCCGCGCTTCCAGATCAATGCGCAGAACTGCGTCCACTGCAAAACCTGCGACATCAAGGATCCGTCGCAGAACATCGTCTGGACGACACCCGAAGGCGGCGGCGGCCCCAATTATCCCAATATGTAGCGATACGCCGCGCTTGTCGGACGGGAAAAACCACTCAAGGGTGTCGGCATGCGCGCACATCGTTCACTGATCGCTATTCTGCCGCTGGCGCTGCTTGGCGCCTGCGCCACGGCCAAGCCAGCTCAGGAAACCGCCGCCTATGTGCGGGAGACCGGTCCGCTGGAGGGCTCCAGCTATGGCCTGTTCCTGGCCGGGCAGGCGGCGTTGCAGGACGGGCGAGCCGACCAGGCGTCCGAATACTTCATGCGCGCCACCGAGGGCGGCGCCATGGACGGCGGCTTCCTGAAGGAAAAGGCGTTCATGGCCGCCCTGCTCGGCGGCGAGGTGACCAAGGCCGCTTCCCTGGCTCCGGTGGTGCCCGACGACAACGAGGCCGCCTACCGCATGGGCCTGCTGGTCCGCGCGGTCGAGGGGATGGCGCAGGGCCGGGCCAAGGAGGCGCGGGCGCTGCTGGCGCCCGAGGCCGTGGGCTTCCCGCATCGTCCGGCCGCGGCGCTGCTCCGGCCCTGGATCGCGGCGGCGGCGGGCGACACCGAGGGCTCGCTGGTGCGGCCGGTCGTCAACGGCGACAAGGTCGTCGAGTACTTCGGCCTGCTTGGCCAGGCGCAGCTGTTCGAGCGCGCCAGGCGCTATGACGAGGCCGAGACCGACTAC
Organism: Caulobacteraceae bacterium; assembly: GCA_036376035.1. Taxonomy (GTDB): domain Bacteria; phylum Pseudomonadota; class Alphaproteobacteria; order Caulobacterales; family Caulobacteraceae; genus Caulobacter. The sequence continues at coordinate 12,776 of DASVBC010000029.1, forward strand.
AAGGCGCTGGCCGCCATGCCGGAGTTCGGCAGCCTGTTCGTGCTCGACTACGGCGCCTTCCTGGAGCGGCGGAACCGCCGGGCCGACGCCGTTGAGCTCTACAACGTCGCGCTGGCCCACGATCCCGGCGACGCCGAGCTGACCGCCGCGAGGGCGCGGGCGCAGGCGTCGGGGACCGCGCCGGCGTTGCCGAGCATCCGCGAGGGCGCGGCCAAGGCGCTGACGCCGGCCGCGGCGGCCGTGCTGGGCGAGCGGCAGATCGATCTGGCGCGGGCGTACCTGCGGCTGTCGTTGCGGCTCGATCCCGAGCGGTATGAGGCCTGGGTGCTGCTGGGTGACCTGTCGGCCCAGATGGGCGACATGCAGGGCGCGCGCGAGGCCTACCTGCGGGTGCCGCCGAGCTCGCCGGAATACAGCCAGGCGCGCTCGCGGCTCGCCTGGAGCTACCAGAGCGAGGACGACAGCGCCCAGGCGCTGAAGATGGCCGCCGAGGCGGTGGCGGCCAACCCGGACGACCGCGATCTGGCGATGAACTACGCCGACCTGCTGCGCGCCAACGACCGCTATGCCGAGGCCAACGAGGTGCTGAGCAAGCTGATCGCGGCCGAGGGCGAGTCGCCGGACTGGCGGCTGCTCTATATGCGCGGCGTGACGCTGGAGCGGCTGGGCCGTTGGCCCGACGCGGAGGCTGACCTCAAGCAGGCGTTGTCGCAGCAGCCTGATGAGCCGGAGCTTCTGAACTACCTCGGCTACACCTGGATCGACCGGGGTGAGCGGTTGCAGGAGGCGCTGGACATGGTCCGCCGCGCCTCCGAGGCGAACCCGAACTCCGGCGCCATGGTCGATAGCCTGGGGTGGGCCTACTACCGGCTCGGCGACTACAAGCAGGCGGTGGAGAAGCTGGAGCGGGCGGTGGAACTCGATCCCGCGGACCCGGAGATCAACCACCACCTGGGCGACGCCTACTGGCGCGTGGGCAGGCGGACCGAGGCGCAGTACCAGTGGCGCCGGGTCCTGACCCTCAAGCCCAATGATGAGACCCGCGCGGCCGTCGAGGGCAAGCTGAAGTCCGGCCTTGGCCCCGCGCCCGCCAAGCCCGCCGCCCGCATCGCCAGCGCCGCGGGATGACGCTCAGCGCATTCGCGCCGGCCAAGGTGAACCTGTTTCTGCACGTCGGCGCGCCCGGCGACGACGGTTATCATCCGATCTGCAGCCTGATGGCCTTCGCGGACGTCGGCGATGTGGTGGCCGTGCAGCCGGCGGAGACGCCGAGCATTGAGGTCACCGGGCCGTTCGCCGAGAGCCTTGTGGGCGAGGACAACCTGGTCGTCCGCGCCGCGACGGCGCTGTTGCGGGCCGCGCGCCGGCCCGTGCCGCCGTTTCGCCTGATCCTGGACAAGCGCCTGCCGGTGGCGGCGGGGCTGGGCGGCGGCTCGTCCGACGCGGGCGCGGCGCTGCGGCTGCTGCGCGACGCGGTGGCGCTGGATATCGCGGATGAGACGCTGGAGGCGATCGCGGAGAGCCTTGGGGCTGACGGTGTCGCCTGCCTGTGGGGCCGGACCACGATGGCCGAGGGCAGGGGGGAGCAGTTGTCGGCCGCGCCCCGGATGCCCGTGCTGGACGCGGTGCTGGTGAACCCCGGCGTGGGGTCGAGCACGGCGGAGGTCTATCGCGCCTATGACAAGAGCGGCGCGGCGGACCGGCCGAACTTGCCGGACAGTCTCGACAGCGCCGAGGAGGCGGCGGCTTACCTCAGCCTGTGCCGCAACGACCTGGAGGCGCCGGCCGTCGCGCTGAACCCGGTCATCGGCGAGGTGCTGGAGACGTTGCGCGGGGAGCCGGAAACCCTGCTGGCCCGCATGAGCGGCTCGGGCGCGACGTGCTTTGCGCTCTGTGCGAGCGATATCGAAGCCGAGGGCCTCGCCGAGCGGCTGGAGGCGATGCGGCCGGGGTGGTGGATCAGGCGCTGCCGACTGGGCTGAAACGAAATCGGGGGCCCCGAAGGACCCCCGCTCCGTACGCTTGGATCGATACTGAAGGCTACTCGTGCAGGGCTTCGCCGTGGAGGGCGAGGTCGAGGCCCTCGACTTCTCCTTCGTCGCTGACCCGGATGCCGATGGTGAACTTCAGGACCATCAGGATCAGGAAGGTGACGCCGGCCGACCAGGCGACCGTCCAGCCGATACCCATGAGCTGGGTCAGGACGCTGGCGCCTTCGCCATTGGCGTTGATGGCCGCGTCGGCGAAGACCGCCGTCAGCACCGCGCCCGCGAAGCCCGCGATGCCGTGCACGCCGAAGGCGTCGAGGCTGTCGTCGTACTTGAGCAGGCGCTTGAGCCACACCGCCCCGCCGTAGGCCGCCGCACCGCCCAGGAGGCCGATGAAGAGGGCGCCCTGCGGATTGACGAAGCCGGCGGCCGGGGTGATGGCGACCAGGCCCGCGACGGCGCCCGAGGCCAGGCCCAGCATGCCCGGCTTCTTGCGCTCGATCCACTCGATGACCATCCACGACAGCGCCGCGGCGGCGGTGGCGACCTGGGTGTTCAGCATGGCCGCCGAGGCCAGGCCGTCCGCCGCCCACTCGGAACCGGCGTTGAAGCCGAACCAGCCGACCCACAGCAGGCTGGCGCCGATCATGGTCAGGACGAGGTTGTGCGGGGCCATGTTGTCGGTCCCGTAGCCGCGGCGCTTGCCGAGGACGAGGGCGCAGACCAGGCCCGCGACGCCGGCGTTGATGTGCACCACCGTGCCGCCGGCGAAGTCGAGGACCCCGTCGCCGCCGAGGAAGCCGCCGCCCCACACCCAGTGGCAGATCGGCGAATAGACCAGCACCGACCACAGCGCGGTGAAGACCAGCAGCGCCGAGAACTTCATCCGCTCGGCGAAGGCGCCGGCGATGAGGGCCGGGGTGATGATGGCGAAGGTCATCTGGAAGGTGATCCAGAGGAACTCCGGCAGGCCGGGCGCCGCCGAATAGGCCGTGTCGATGGTCACCCCGTTGAGGAAGGCCGGGGCGAGGCTGCCGATGTAGCGGTTCATCGTCTCATCGGCGTTGACCCCGAAGGCCAGCCCATAACCGACGACCATCCACACCACGGTCACGACCGCCGTCACCGCGAAGGACTGGGCGACGGTGGCGATCACGTTCTTGCGCCGGACCATGCCGCCGTAGAAGAGCGCAAGGCCCGGGATGGTCATCAGAAGCACGAGCGCGGTGGAGGTCAGGATCCAGGCCGTGCCCGCGCCGTCGAGCTCGAGCTTGGCCTGGTGCGCCAGCAGGTTGGCGGGCGCGGCGGCCTCGGCGGCGGGCGCTTCCGTCGCCGAAGCGGTGGGCGGCGCCTCGGCGGGCGTCGGCGTGACCGCCTCGACGGCGGCCGGAGCGGGCGCGTCCTGGGCGAAGGCGGGCGCGGCCAGCGGGCCCCCCGCGATGGCGGCGGCGAGCATCAGGCCCGCCAGCCGGTTCAATCCGAAGACTTTCATGATTATCCCCTTGGGTCCCGATGTTGCGTCAGAGCGCGGCTGAGCCGGTTTCGCCGGTGCGGATGCGCACGGCTTCCTCGACGTTGAGGACGAAGATCTTGCCGTCGCCGATCTTGCCGGTAGCGGCGGCGGCCTTGATGGCCTCGACCGCCTTGGCGGCGGCGGTGTCGTCGACGACCGCCTCCAGCTTCACCTTGGGCACGAAGTTCACCTGGTACTCGGCCCCCCGGTAGATCTCCGTCTGGCCCTTCTGGCGGCCGTAGCCCTTCACTTCCGATACGGTCAGGCCCTCGACCCCCGCCGCAACGAGGGCTTCACGCACCTCGTCCAGCTTGAAGGGTTTGACGACCGCGATGATCATTTTCATTGCGACATTGCTCCCGACCCCCTCGGGGCCTCGTGATGCTTGCGACCGGTCTGCGCCGATCGCGGCCACGCTAGGCGGGAGAGGCCGGGAGTCGGGCCCGTTGATCGCCTCTGCCGGAAGATTGAGCGCCATGCGCCCGTTTGCCGGGCGCTCTGGAGGCTGGGCGCCTTGAATCTAGGCGCCAGGGAACTCCGGCAGCGGTTCCGGTCTTTCTACCCAGACGTCGGGGGCCCGGCGCCCTTGCGGCGCACTGTGGAGGACGAGGAACCGATGACTTTCAAGACTCTTCTCGTCGCGGCCGGCGCCGCTTCCCTGATCGCCGGCGCGGCCTACGCCCAGGACGCCGAAACCAGCGTCACCACCGACGAAAACGGCGTCACCTCGGTGACGACGACCGTGGAAACGCCCGGCCTGGGCGATCCCACCGTGACCACCAGCGCCAACTCGGCCCTGGCGTCCGGCATGCCGGCTTCGAGCATCGTCACCACCACGGACGGCGTTCCGGGCACGCTCACCACCAAGATCGTGACCAACGGCCCGGTGCCGGACACCCCCGAAAACCGCGCGCGCTATGGCCGGCCGCTGTCGCACGCGGGCAAGATGACGGCCCCCGCCGGGAACTGATTTTTCCGAGCGGCGCCACATTTCGACCTTGAGGGCGGGGGAAACCCTCCGCCCTCATTTCGTGTGTGGGAGCGCTCTTTGATGAAATCACTACGTCTGTTGTCCGCCGCCGCTGCCGCGGCCTTTGTCGCCAGCGCGGCTTTCGCGCAGGAAGCGCCCGTTGCGGCGCCCGCCGCTCCGGCCCCTGCGCCCGCCGCCGATGTCGCCGCCGATGCGGCCGCGCCGGCCCCGGTCGCCGCGGCTCCGGCCGCGCCGGCCTACAAGCCCATCGCCCCCGCCGGCGACTTGGTCGAGACGGCCAAGGCTTCGGGCCAGTTCACCACCTTCGTGAAGGCGCTGGACGCCACCAACCTCACGGCGGTGCTGAAGAACAACAAGGGTCTGACGGTGTTCGCCCCGACCGACGCGGCCTTCGCGGCCCTGCCGGCCGGCGAGCTGGAACGCCTGATGGACCCCGACAACGCCAGCGAGCTGCAGAGCCTGCTCGTCTATCACATCGTCAACGCGCCGGTGGACAGCACCAAGCTGAAGGGCGCCAAGGGCCCGGTGAAGACCGTGGCCGGCACGGACGTCCTGCTCGACGGCAGCGGCGACCAGGTGATGGCCAACAGCGCCACGGTCCTGCAGGCCGACGTGCGCGCCACCAACGGCATCATCCACGTGGTCGACCATGTGCTGACCCCGGGCGACCCGGTGATCGCCAAGGCCAAGGCGGAAGCCGCCGAAGCTTCGGCCGCGCCGCAGCAGTCGCCGGCCGCGTAACACCGGCAAGTCGGCTTGAGAAAGAGGTCGGCGGGCCCTATGGTCCGCCGACTTTTTTTGCGCCCGCGAAAGACGCATGGCCTCGGCTGAAAAACCCAAGTCCTTTCAAGGCCTGATCCTCACGCTCCAAAGCTATTGGGCGGCGCGGGGCTGTGTGATTCTGCAGCCCTACGACACCGAGGTGGGGGCGGGGACGCTGCACCCGGCCACGGTTCTGCAAGCCTTGGGGCCAAAGCCGTGGAACGCGGCCTACGTGCAGCCCTCGCGGCGGCCGGGCGACGGGCGCTATGGCGAGAACCCCAACCGGCTGCAGCACTACTACCAGTTCCAGGTCATCCTGAAGCCGAACCCGCCCAACATGCAGGAGCTGTACCTCGGCTCGCTGGAGGCGATCGGCATCGACCTCAAGCTGCACGACATCCGCTTTGTCGAGGACGACTGGGAGAACCCGACCGTGGGCGCCTGGGGCCTCGGCTGGGAGGTGTGGTGCGACGGGATGGAGGTCAGCCAGTACACCTACTTCCAGCAGGTCGGCGGGCTGGACGTGCAGCCGGTGGCGGGCGAGCTGACCTACGGGCTCGAGCGGCTGGCGATGTATGTGTTCGGCGTCGACAATGTCTATGACCTGCCGTTCAACGACCCGGACGCGCCGCTGGGGGCGACCACCTACGGCGATGTCTTCCTGGAGAACGAGCGCCAGCATTCCGAGGCCAACTTCCACGGCTGGAACGTGGAGACGCTGAAGCGCCAGTTCGAGGATATGGAACGCGAGGTCCCGCTGATGCTGGCGCGGTCCTACCAGGGCAAGGCGCTGGTGCTGCCAGCCTACGACATGGTGCTGAAGGCCTCGCACCTGTTCAACCTGATGAACGCCCGCGGCGCCATCGCGGTGGCCGAACGCGCCAGCTACATCGGCCGCATCCGCGACCTTTGCAAGATGTGCGCCGAGGCCTGGGTCGCCCAGCAGGAGGCGGCGGCGTGAGGGGGCAGGTTAGCGTTCCCTCCCCCTCAATGGGGGAGGGCCAGGGTGGGGGTGTGGCCGCTGAGCTTGGGCGGGAGGCGCTGATGGCGCATGCGCCGACCAGCGGACTTTCCGTCAGTGCAGCGGCTACACCCCCATCCCCGACCCTCCCCCCCTCGAGGGGGAAGGGAGTCTATGCGCGGACGACCTACACGAACCGTGCGGCTGGGCAGGCGAAGCGGCTGCGGCGGGAGATGAACGCGTCGGAGCGCAGGCTCTGGGAAGCGCTGCGCAAGCTGAAGCTCAACATTCGTCGGCAGGCGCCCATCGGTCGGTACATCGTGGATTTCGTCCACCTCGGCTCCAAACTGGTCATCGAAATCGACGGCACCCGCCACGACCTGTCAGAGGCGCAATTGCACGACGCCCAGCGCGATGCCTGGCTGAAGTCCGAGGGCTATCGCGTTCTCCGTATCCGCGACGCCGACGCCTTCGGCCGCCATCACGATGTGGCAGAGCAGATCAGGCAAGCCATAACCCTCTCCCCTCGAGGGGGAGAGGGCAGGGTGAGGGGTGTAGCCGCTGAGCTCGGGGTGGAAGCTCAGATGACGTCAACGCCGACCAGAGCTCTTCGCTTGAACACTGCGGCCACACCCCCATCCCCGGCCCTTCCCCCCTCGAGGGGGAAGGGAGAGTAGTCATGCCCGAACTCCTCATCGAACTCCTGAGCGAGGAGATCCCCGCGCGGATGCAGGCGCAGGCGGGGCGGGATCTGGAGCGGATGGCGCGCGAGCGCCTGGGCGCGGCCGGGCTGGCGGCGACGGGGTTGAAGACGTTTGCGGGGCCAAGGCGGCTGACGCTGGTGGCCGATGGCTTGCCGGCGGCGCAGGGGGACCGGCGCGAGGAGCTCAAAGGGCCGAAGACCTCGGCGCCGGAGCAGGCGCTGGAGGGTTTCCTGCGCAAGACGGGGCTGACGAAGGACCAGCTGACCGAGCGCGACGGCGTCTGGTTCGCGGTGATCGAGAAGAAGGGACGACCGACGAGCGAGATCGTCGCGGAGATGGTGGAGGAGATCGTCCGGTCCTTCCCCTGGCCGAAATCGATGACCTGGGGGACAGGCAGGCTGCGCTGGGTGCGGCCGCTGCGGCGCATCCTGTGCGTCTTTGACCGCGAGATCGTGCCGTTCGAGATCGACGGCATCGCCAGCGGCGACCTGTCCGAAGGCCACCGGTTCATGGGCAGCGGCAAGCCGTTCCGCGCCCGCGACTTTACCGAGTACGAGGACGCGCTGGCCGGCCACTACGTCGTGCTCGACGTCGAGGACCGCAAGCAGCGCATCATCGAGGGCGCGCGGACGCTGTGTTTCGCCCGCAACCTGGAGCTTGTGGAGGACGAGGGGCTGCTGGAGGAGGTCGCGGGGCTGGCCGAATGGCCCGTGCCGATCCTGGGCGACATGGACGCCAGCTTCCTGGACCTGCCGCCGGAGGTCATCCGCACCTCCATGCGCACGCACCAGAAGTACTTCGCGGTAAAGCGGGCCGGGGAGGCGGGCCTTGCCCCCCACTTCATCAGCATCGCCAATATCGAGGCGCCCGACGGCGGCAAGACCATCGCGGCCGGCAACGCCAAGGTGCTGTCGGCGCGGTTGTCCGACGCGCGGTTCTTCTGGGATGAAGACCGGAAGGTGAAGCTGGAAGACCGGCTGGATACGCTGAAGGGCGTCACCTTCCACGCCAAGCTCGGCACGATGTACGAGAGGGTGGAGCGGATCGAAGCGCTGGCGCGCGAGATCGCCCCGCTGGTGGGCGCTGACCCGGATGTTGCTGCGAAGGCGGCGCGGCTGGCCAAGGCCGACCTCGCCACCGGCATGGTAGGCGAGTTCCCTGAGCTGCAGGGGGTGATGGGGCGGTACTACGCTCTTGAAGAGCCCTTCCCGCTGGATGGGGGAAGGGTTGGGATGGGGGTGGGACACTCTCCGCAACCACTCCCTCAGGCAGCGCATCCCGGAAGCGCTTCCACCCCCATCCCCGACCCTTCCCCCATCCAGGGGGAAGGGAGCGAGATCGCCGACGCCATCCGCGATCACTACAAGCCGCAGGGGCCGAACGACACCGTGCCGACGGCGCCGGTTTCCGTGGCCGTGGCGCTGGCCGACAAGCTGGATACGCTAATTGGCTTCTTCGCCATTGACGAGAAACCGACCGGCTCGAAGGACCCCTATGCCCTTCGTCGCGCGGCGCTCGGCGTGATCCGAACTGTTTTGAGCCGAGCCGAGCCTCTGCCACTCAAGCCTTTGTTGGCGGGCACTGCTCAGCGCAACGAGTTAAATCAGCAGCTTTCGCGCACGACGCCCGAGTTTAGACAATCGCTGCCGAGTCTGGGTGCCTTTGCTGTCTCAATCGCTGACGACGTTCTGGGGTTCTTGGCAGATCGCCTGAAGGTCCTCCTCCGCGATCAAGGCAAGCGCCACGACCTCGTGGATGCTGTGTTCGCACTCGGCGACGACGACCTCGTGCGGATCGTGGCGCGCGTGGAGGCGCTCGACGGCTTCCTCAAGACCGATGACGGGGCGAACCTGCTGGCCGGCTACAAGCGGGCGGTGAATATCCTCAAGGCGGAGGAGAAGAAGGGGGCGTTGCCGACGGGCGAGGCCGCTGAGCTTTCCGGTGCGCCCGCCGAGGAGACGGCGTTGCTGAAGGCGCTGCACGCCACCGAGCCGAAGGTGCGGGCGGCGCTGGAAGCCGAGGACTTCACCGCCGCGATGACGGCGCTGGCGGGGCTGCGCGCGCCGGTGGACGCCTTCTTCGATAAGGTGCTGGTCAATTCGGATGTGGCCGAGGAACGGGCAAACCGGCTGAGGCTTTTGGGCAAGGTCCGCGACGCCATGGGCGCGGTGGCGGACTTCTCGTTGATTTCGGGGTAGCGCACCCATAATTCCGCTCATCCCCGCGAAAGCGGGGACCCAGGCTTTTTCCGAAGGACTCGTGCCCGACGATAAAACACCTGGGTCCCCGCTTTCGCGGGGATGAGCGGAGAGAGTAAGGATCGAAGATGGCAGAGACGCTCACCACCACCCAATGGGTCTATTCCTTCGGAGGCGGCGGCGCCGATGGCGACGCGTCGATGAAGAACCTGCTGGGCGGCAAGGGGGCGAACCTGGCGGAGATGAGCGCGCTGGGCCTGCCGGTGCCGCCGGGCTTCACCGTCACGACCGAGGCGTGCGTCCACTACTACGCCAACGAGCGGCAGTATCCGGCCGACCTGAAGGAGCAGGCGGCGGCGGGGCTGAAGAAGGTCGAGAAGATCACCGGCAAGACCTTCGGCGATCCGGCCAACCCGCTCTTGGTTTCGGTGCGCTCGGGCGCGCGGGCCTCGATGCCGGGGATGATGGACACGGTCCTGAACCTTGGCCTCAACGACCAGACGGTCGAGGGGCTGGCCAAGCTGTCGGGCGACCGGCGTTTCGCCTTCGACAGCTACCGGCGCTTTATCCAGATGTATTCGAACGTGGTGCTGGGCCTCGACCATCACATGTTCGAGGAGATCCTGGACGACCATAAGGACAGCCTGGGCGTCAGCGTCGACACCGCGCTGAGCGCCGAGGACTGGGAGCGGGTGGTCAAGGACTACAAGGCCGCCGTCGAGCGCGAGCGGGGCCAGCCCTTCCCGCAGGACCCGCAGGAGCAGCTGTGGGGCGCGATCGGGGCCGTCTTCGCCAGCTGGATGAACGACCGGGCCAAGTTCTATCGCCGCATGCACGACATCCCCGAAAGCTGGGGCACGGCGGTGAACATCCAGTCGATGGTGTTCGGCAACATGGGCGAGACCTCGGCGACCGGCGTGGCCTTCACCCGCAACCCCTCGACCGGCGAAAAGCGCCTCTACGGCGAGTTCCTGATCAACGCCCAGGGCGAGGACGTCGTCGCCGGCATCAGGACGCCCCAGAGCCTGACCAAGGTCGCCCGCGAGGAGATGGGCGACAAGACGCCGTCGATGGAAGAGGCGATGCCCAAGGTGTTCGCCGAGTTTCGGGACGTCGTCGAAAAGCTCGAGACCCACTACCGCGACATGCAGGACATCGAGTTCACGGTCGAGCAGGGGCGGCTGTGGATGCTGCAGACGCGCTCGGGCAAGCGCACCGCCAAGGCGGCGCTGAAGGTCGCCGTCGACATGGCCGGCGAGGGGGTCATTTCGCGAGACGAGGCCGTCCAGCGGGTCGACCCGTCGTCGCTCGATCAGCTGCTGCACCCGACCATCGATCCGGCGGCCCACCGTGACGTGATCGCCAACGGCCTGCCGGCCTCCCCGGGCGCGGCGACGGGCAAGGTGGTGTTCGACGCCGACGAGGCCGAGCGCATGGGCGCGGCGGGCGAGGCGGTGATCCTGGTGCGCGACGAGACCAGCCCCGAGGACATCCACGGCATGCATGCGGCGCGGGGCATCATCACCGCGCGCGGCGGCATGACCAGCCACGCGGCGGTGGTGGCGCGCGGCATGGGGCGGCCGTGCGTGTCCGGCGCCGGCGAGATCGCCATCTTCGAGCACGAGGGCGTCTTCCGGGTGCGCGGCCGTGAATTCCGGGCCGGGGAGATCATCACCATCGACGGCTCCAAGGGCGAGGTGCTGGCCGGCAGCGTCAAGATGATCGAGCCGGAGCTGTCGGGCGACTTTGCGCACCTGATGGAATGGGCCGACGCCGCCCGCCGCCTGAAGGTGCGGGCCAACGCCGAAACCCCGCTCGACGCCCGCACGGCCCGCCAGTTCGGCGCCGAGGGCATCGGCCTTTGCCGCACCGAGCACATGTTCTTCGACGAGGACCGCATCGCCGCCGTGCGCGAGATGATCCTGGCCGACGACGAGCGCGGCCGCCGCGCGGCGCTGGAGAAGATCCTGCCCATGCAGCGGGCCGACTTCGTCGAGCTCTTCACCATCATGGAGGGCCTGCCGGTCACCATCCGCCTGCTCGACCCGCCGCTGCACGAGTTCCTGCCGCACATCGAGGAGGACGTTGAGGCGGTGGCCAAGGCGACCGGGCTGGACGCGCAAAAGCTGATGCGCCGGGCGCGGGAGCTGCACGAGACCAACCCGATGCTGGGCCACCGGGGTTGCCGGCTGGGCGTCAGCTACCCCGAAATCTACGAGATGCAGGTTCGCGCCATCATCGAGGCCGCCTGCGAGATCGCCGCCTCCGGCAAGACCGCGCCCGTGCCGGAGATCATGCACCCGCTGGTCGCCAAGGGCGAGGAGATGGCCTATCTGCGCAAGCTGACCGACCGTGTGGCCAAGCAGGTGCAGGAGGAGCGCGGCGTTACGATCAACTATCAGGTCGGCACCATGGTCGAGCTGCCGCGCGCGGCGCTGCGGGCCGGAGACTTGGCTGAGACGGCCGAGTTCTTCAGCTTCGGCACCAACGACCTGACGCAGACGACCTTCGGCATAAGCCGCGACGACTCCGGGCGCTTCCTCAACGCCTACATCGATAAGGGCATCTTCGAGAAAGACCCGTTCGTGTCGCTGGACCAGGAGGGCGTGGGCGACCTGATCCGCATCGCCACCGAGCGGGGACGGGCGGAGCGGCCGGACGTGAAGCTCGGCATCTGCGGTGAGCACGGGGGCGATCCGGCCTCCATCGCCTTCTGCGAGGAGATCGGGCTGGACTACGTCAGCTGCTCGCCCTTCCGCGTGCCGATTGCGCGCCTCGCGGCCGCGCAGGCGGCCCTGGCCAAACGCTCGTGAGCGTGGCCGAGCAGATCAAGGAGGTCTTCCGCCTGGCCGAAGCCGGTCAGCCCAGCGCCGTGGCGCAGCTGGGGCTGTGGGAACTGGTCGGCCATGGCGTGCCCCGCAAACCGGCTGCCGGCGTACGTCGGATCATTGCGGCGGCGGAAGTCGGCGACCCGCTCGGCCTGCACCTGGCCGGCATCGTCGATGCGGGCGGCATCGGCACCCCGCGCAATGTGGGGCGCGCCCTGCAGTGGCTGGAGCGGCTGGCGAAGACGGGCAACGCGCGCGCCGCGGAGGCGCACCGGCTGTTGAGCGCGCCGGGGGCTATCGAGGCCCTGAGCGCGCCCAGCGAGCGGCGGTTGGAGCGCGAGGACCCGCCAGTCTCCATCATCGACGATTTCCTGCCGGAATGGGCGTGCGACTACGTCATGCGGCTGAGCGGGCCGGTGCTGACGCGCGGCAAGGTGGTGGACGAGGCCGGCGGCGAGAGCGTGCGCGGCGAGCGGACCAACACGGTGATGAACTTCGGCCTGGTCGACAGCGACGTGCTGCTGGAGCTGATCAACAACCGCATCGCCGAGGCGGCCGGCATGCCGCCGCAGAACGCCGAGGCGCTGGGGGTCCTGCACTACGCGCCCGGCGAGCAGTACAAGCCGCATGTCGACTATATCCCCGACACCCCGGCCAACGCCCAGCAGCTGGCCGAGCGGGGCCAGCGGGTGCGCACGCTGCTGGTCTATCTGAACGAGGGCTTCGAGGGCGGCGCGACGGAGTTTCCGCGCCTCGATCTGGCCTACAAACCGGCGCGCGGCGGGGCGCTGATCTTCGACAGCGTCAAGGCCGATGGGTCGGTCGATCCGCTGACCCTGCACACCGGCGCGCCGCCGACGCGGGGCGAGAAGTGGGTCATCTCCAAGTGGTTTCGCAGCAAGGCCCTGCGGCCCGGCCCTACGCCCGCTTCCTGACAAACACCGTCCCGGCCGAGTAGCCCGCGCCGAAGGAGCAGATCAGGCCGGTCTCGCCGGGCTGGAAGTCGGCGTTGGTCTTGTGGAAGGCGATGATCGAGCCGGCCGAGGAGGTGTTGGCGTACTCGTCCAGGATGATGACGTTTTCCTCGGGCGTCGGCTCGCGGCCCAGCACGCGGCGGCCGATCAGGTCGTTCATGTTGATGTTGGCCTGGTGGAGCCACAGGCGTTTTAGGCCATGCGGGTCGACGCCGAGCTCCCGCGCATGGTCGACGATCATCTCGCTGACCATCGGCACCACGTCCTTGAACACCTTGCGGCCCTGCTGGACGAACAGCTTGTCGGCCGCGCCGATGCCCTCCGGGGCGGCGTTGTTGAGGAAGCCGAAGTTGTTGCGGATGTTGTTGGAGAACACCGTCTTCAGCCGCGTGCCGAGGATTTCCCACCCATCCCTGGCCTGATCGGCGCGCTCGACGATCACGGCGGTGGCGACGTCGCCGAAGATGAAGTGGCTGTCGCGATCCTTGAAGTTCAGGTGGCCCGAGCAGATCTCCGGATTGACCATCAGCACGGCCCTGGCCGAGCCGTTGGCGACGAAATCGGCGGCGGTCTTGATGCCGAAGGTGGCCGAGGAGCAGGCCACGTTCATGTCGAACGCAAAGCCCTCGATGCCCAGCGCCTGCTGCACCTCTATGGCCATGGCGGGATAGGCGCGCTGCATGTTGGAGGCGGCGCAGAGGACCGCGTCGATCTCGCTGGCGTCCTTGCCCCAGACGGCGATGGCCTGCCTGGCGGCTTCGACGGCCATTTCGGCGAGGACGGAGATTTCCTCGTTCGGCCGCTCGGGCAGGCGGGGCGCCATGACCTCGGGGTCGAGGATGCCGTCCTTGTTCATCACATAGCGGGCCCTGATGCCCGAGGCCTTCTCGATGAACTCGGCCGAGGAGGGGGTCAGCGGCTCCATCTCACCGGCGGCGATGGCCTCGGCGTTGCGGGCGTTGAAGCGCTCCACATAGGTGTTGAAGGCGGTGACCAGCTCTTCGTTGGAGATGGAGTGGGGCGGGGTGTAAAGCCCCGTGGCGGCGATGACGGCCTGATGCACGTACGACCTCGACTCAAGGACGCCTCTTCGGGCGCGAGGGCGTTCTTAGACCCGCGCAAACCGCGGCGCCAGCAGCCCTTGGTCGCAGGCATCTTGACGTGGGTGTCAACTTCACCGAGCTTCCGCGCGCATTCGCGGAGGGTCCGTTGGACCAGGGCTATCTCATTCAGTTCGCCGTCTCGATCGCCGCCATCCTGGTGCTGGCGGCCGCCGCCTTCTGGGCGCGCATTCCGCGCAAGGTGGAACCGCTGACCGAGGCGTCCGCCCGCGGCCTGATCGCCGAGGAGCTGCCGGACGCGCGGATCGACGCGGTGTGGATCGACGCGGCCGGGGAGGCGGCGGTGGCGAAGGCAGGAGCCGAGGGCGTGGTGCTGTTTCGCGTCGGCGACAGTTTCGCGGTGCGCACCGGGCCGTGGGCTGAGATCGCGGCGGCGAAGGTGGCCAAGGGCCGGGCGGTATTCCGCTTTGCCGATCCGGGCTGCCCCGCCGCGAGCTTCAAACTGGCCGGCGAGGGGGCGCCGTTCGCATGATCGAGGTTCCGTTTGATCCGATCCGCACGGCGATTCCGCTGTTCGTGGCGCTGATCCTGCTGGAGATCGCCGCGGGGCGGTTCTTCGGCAAGAAGGTCGTCTATGAGGGCAAGGACGCCTGGACCTCGCTGCTGATGGGGTTCGGCAACACCGTGCAGACCGCCCTGATGCTGGGCGTGATCGCGGCGACCATGATGTGGGTCTACAGCCATCACGTCTTCGAAATCCGCATGACGCAGTGGTGGGCGTGGGTCGTGTTGTTCTTCGCCGACGACTTCATCTTCTACTGGGTTCACCGCACCAGCCATGAGCGGCGCATCTGGTGGGCGAGCCACGTCAACCACCACTCGTCCCAGCACTTCAACCTGACGACCGCGCTGCGCCAGCCGCTGACGCAGCTGGTCGTCGGCCAGTGGCTGCCGTGGCTGCTGCTGATCTGGCTGGGCTTTCCGCCGGCGATGATCGTCGTCCAGAACGGGATCAGCCTCGTCTATCAGTTCTGGATCCACACCGAGGCGATCAAGAAGACGCCACGCTGGTTCGAGGCGGTGATGAATACGCCCTCGCACCACCGGGTCCACCACGCGCGCAACCCCCGCTACCTCGACGCCAACTACGCCGGCATCCTGATCATCTGGGACCGCATGTTCGGCACCTTCATCGCCGAGCGCGAGGACGATCCCTGCAAGTACGGCATCGTCAAGAACCTCGGCGGCTTCAACATCCTGCGGGTGGCGTTCCACGAGTGGATGGCGATCTTCGGGGACATCGCGAGATCGCCGAAGCATGCGCTCGGGTGGCTGTTCGGACCGCCGGGTTGGAGTCCGGACGGGTCGCAGGAGACCTCCCGCACCATCAAGGCGAAGTGGCGGGCGCGGATGGAGCGGGACGAGGCTGTTCCGGCGGTCGCGGCCGAATAAACCCTCCTCCCTCGATGGGAGGAGGGCAGGGTGGAGGGTGTGGCCGCTGACGTGAGGGTGGAGACGCTGTTGGCTCAGAGCCTCACGCGCTCTTCCGTCAACTCCCTGCACACACCCCCATCCCCGACCCTTCCCCCATGGAGGGGGAAGGGAGCAACCTTCAATCGCGAAGCAGCGGCAGCGTCAGGCCGTAGGCGGGGCGTTCGGTGAGGACTTCGCGGCGGAAGCGGAAGAGTTCGGCGGGGCGGCCGCCGGTTTCGGAGCGGAAGCGGCCGGTGCCCTCGACCAGCTCGGTGCGCTCGATCATGCGGCGGAAGTTCTGCTTGTGGAGTGGGACGCCGGCGATGGCTTCGACGGTGCGCTGGAGGTCGTAGAGGGTGAACTCGGCGGCCATCAGCTCGAAGACGACGGGACGGTATTTGATCTTGCCGCGCAGGCGCGAGAGGCCGGTGGCCAGGATGCGGCGGTGGTCGGACATCATCGGCTCGCCCAGAACGATGGGCTGGGCCGCCTCGCTCCGGTCGCGGGCCGCTTCGGGGAGGAGGCCGGCCTCGTAGAGGAGTTCGTAGCGCTCCAGCACCCGCTCCTCGTTCCAGGGCGCGCCGTCGAGAGCGAAGAGGAGGCGGGCTCTGGCCAGGCGCTCGAGGTTGCCGGCGCTCCATTGGCGGAGGGCGGGGCGGATCGTCTCGTCGATCAGGGCGGGACGGCCCTGGCGCCAGTCTTCCCAGGGGAAGAAACGCGACCACGGAGCCCAGGCGGTGTCGGGGGCGTGGGTGTCGCGGGCGGAGGGGGCGAGGGCCAGGTAGCCCACCGAGACGACGCGCGCGCCTCCGGCTCCGACCTCCGCGCGGGGGGCGTCGCGGCCCTTGTCGCCGAAGGTGTAGAGCTGCTCGACATAGCCGAGCTCAAACCGCGTTTGCTCGGTCACGAAGGCGCGGACGGCGAGGTCGAAGGTGCGGTGGCCCTGGGGGTCGAAGGGACCGAACGGCAGGCCCGCCTCGCCCTCGTGGCGCACGGTCAGCACGACGGCCTCGCCGTCCTGGATGGCGACGACCACCGCCGACAGCCCGATGACGACCGACAGCGTCATTCGGTGTCGAACGCCGCGGGCGTTTTCTCGTAGCCGGCGGCCTCCGAGAGGATGTGGAAGCGGTGGACGTAGCGTTCTTCCGCCTCGATCGGGGACATGGGCTCGAGCTTCAGGATGTAGCCGGCGGGCGGGTGGCCGAAGAGCTCCAGCGCCTCGGCCGTCGCGAAGCCGGCCAGCTGGGTCGCCTCGAAGAAGGCGCAGGCGATGTCGGCCTGTTTGATGAGCTTGCGGACCAGCGCGGGCGTCTCGGCGGGCAGGCCGAAGCGGACATGGATCGCCGCCTCCAGCCGGTGCTCGAAGGTCTTGTAGTCCATGCCGAGCGCGGCCTTGAACGGGCTGATCATGTCGCCGATCACGTATTCGGAGGCGTCGTGCAGCAGCGCGGCGAGGCGCCAGCGCGGTTCCAGGTCGGGGCGGATGTGGACGCAAATCTCCTCGACCACCAGCGAGTGCTGGGCGACGGAGAAGCCGTGCTCGCCCACCGTCTGGCCGTTCCAGCGCGCCACGCGGGCGATGCCGTGGGCGATGTCCTCGATCTCGATGTCCATGGGCGAGGGGTCGAGCAGGTCGAGCCGGCGCCCCGACAGCATGCGCTGCCAGGCCCTGGGCGCGGTCGCCTTCTTGCTGCGCAGCCCTTTGACCACCTTAGCCGTTCCCCTTGTTAAGCTGATCACTGGCGCCGGGTTTGCGAAAGATCAATGTGGCGTGGGCTCCGGTGAGGCTTGTTGCGGGGAGGAGGGCCCGAGCGATGACGTGGGCAAGGATCATGGTTCCGCTGGCGGGCGGCGCGGACGACGCGCCGGCGCTGGCGCTCGCGCGGCAGGTGGCCGAGCCGTTCGGCGCCGAGATCGCCGCCGTCCACGCGCCGGCCGACATCGCCGACCTCATGCCCTGGATGGGCGAGGGGTTCATGGGCGGGGTGCAGATCTCGGCCATCGAGAGCCTCAAGGAAGCCGCCGAAGCGGGTGAAGAGGTGGCGGGCAAGGCCTGCCAGCAGGCAGGCTACCCCAAAACGCGCTTCACCAGTCTGGAGAGCCCGGTGTGGGCGGGGCTGGCGCTGGAAAGCCGGCTGTCGGACGTGATCGTCTTCGACCAGCAGGCCGCCTGCGGGCGCGGGCCCTTGGCGGAGAGCTTCCAGCAGATCGTCGCCGACGAGCAGCGGCCGGTGATCGTGGCGCGGCCGGGACTGAACCTGCACGGCGTCGCCTGCGTGGCCTGGGACGGCGGCAAGGAGGCCAGCCGCGCGGCGCGCAAGGCTGTGCCGATGCTGCAAAAGGCCTCGCGCGTCATCATCATAGGGGCGCCGGAGGCGTCTTCGCGCAAGTACGACCCGCGCCGGCTGCAGGCCTACTTCGGCGAGCGCGGCGTAGAGGCGCAGATCGAGGAAATTCCGGGCGGCGGGGACGCCGGCCAGCTTCTCATCAACGCGGCCAAGGCGAACGGGGCGTCCATGCTGGTCGCCGGCGCCTTTGGCCACACGCGGCTTCGGGAGTACGTGTTCGGCGGGACTACGCGTAGCCTGTTGAACTCTGAGGGCCCGTCGCTGTTTCTATCTCACTAGCTTTGCCAAGAAGGATCGCCATGAGCCTTTCGCGTATCGTGATGCGCCTTGCCCGCAACCCGGGCACCGAGTTCGCCGGGGGCGACGACCATCGGGGCTATGCCCTGACCGCGCCGCTGACGCCCGACGGCCAGCTCGACGAGTCCGCCTATTCGGCGGCCAAGGCCGAGTGCGTCGTGCGCCGCTTCGCGCCGGACGAGGATCCGGCCGAGGGCCGCCTGGCGCGCCGGGGTCAGCGGTGGTTCTTCGACTACGACGACCAGGCCGACACCGACGATGAGCCGCTGTATCGCCTCGGCCAGCACCGCTTCGCCGTGGGCGAATACGTCACCGTCACCGACGAGGACGGCCGGCCGCTGACCTACAAGGTGATGGAGGTGCAGCCCGTCGGGGCGTGATCACTCCCCGACGTTGCGCTCCACCAGGTCCTTCATGTCGTTGAAGAACTTGCGGTCATGGCCTTCGCCCTTGGCCTTGACCACGGCGACGACGAGGGGACCGGCGCTGGGGCCGCGCGCCTCGTAGCCGGCGACGCGGTAGCCGCTGGCGGCCTTGTCGCTGGCCAGGATGTAGGTTGAGCGCACCCCGCCCTTGCGGGCGTTTCCGGTGCGGATCTCGGCGCCGCCGTCGTTGGCGTTGACCACCGTTTGCCCGCCGACCTGGATCTGCGCGCCGCCCTCGTGGTCGGCGTCGATCTTCACGCCGCCGACGCGGATGTTGGCGCCGCCTTCGTCAGCCTTGATGTGGAGGCCGGGGAAGTTGACCTCGGCCCGCTCGCCGCTCTTGCCGGTCACGTCGTCGGCGTTCCAGTCGGCGGCGGGCGCCGTGGGGGCGGCCTTGGCGGGCGGCGGGATGACGCCCTTCAGCTCGGCCTCGATGGGGGCGAGGGCGGCCCGGGCGTCGCCGTTCTGGAGCGCCACGAGCCGCAGGGTGACCTCGGCGCCTTCGCCGGTGTAGGCGCAGGACTGGCCGTCGGGGGCGGCGCTGACGAGCGTGAGGTCGCCTTCCTCCTGTGGGCAGTCGAGCCTGGAGATGGTCCGCAGCTGGCCCTCGGTCCCGGCGTCCTCATCGCGCTGCATGCGCACTTCGCGCTGGCAGGCGGTCAGCGTCAGCAGGGCGGCGCCCGCGGCGAGCAAAACAAGACGGTTCATAATCACCCTCCCAATCGGTTGCCCGGAAAGGTGCGGCGAGCCTCGCCGAGGGTCCAATGAATTCGCCGTAAGGCTACTGCCCCGGACGGGCCGGGGCGCCCTCGCGGCGGGCGAGGAAGGCGAGGCGCTCGAAGAGGTGGACGTCCTGCTCGTTCTTGAGGAGGGCGCCGTGGAGCGGCGGGATCAGCTTGGTGGGGTCTTTTTCCCGCAGGGCGGCCTCGTCGATGTCCTCGACCATGAGCAGCTTGAGCCAGTCGAGGAGCTCGGAGGTGGAGGGCTTCTTCTTCAGGCCCGGCACCTTGCGCATGTCGTAGAAGATGCGCAGCGCCTCGCCGACGAGCTTCTTCTTGATGCCCGGGAAGTGGACGTCGACGATGGCCTGCATCGTCTCCTCGTCGGGGAAACGGATGTAGTGGAAGAAGCAGCGGCGCAGGAAGGCGTCGGGCAGCTCCTTTTCGTTGTTCGAGGTGATGATGACGACGGGGCGGACCTTGGCGCTGATCGTCTCGTCGGTTTCGTAGACGTAGAATTCCATCCGATCGAGCTCCTGGAGGAGGTCGTTGGGGAATTCGATGTCGGCCTTGTCGATCTCGTCGATCAGCAGGACGGGGCGGGCGGGGGCCTCGAACGCCTCCCAGAGCTTACCCTTCTTGATGTAGTTCTTGACGTCCTTGACCCGCTCTTCGCCCAGCTGGCTGTCGCGAAGGCGGGTGACGGCGTCGTATTCGTAGAGGCCCTGCTGGGCCTTGGTCGTCGACTTGATGTGCCAGGTGATGAGCGGCGCGCCCATGGCCTTGGCGACCTCATAGGCCAGGACCGTCTTGCCGGTGCCGGGCTCGCCCTTGATGAGCAGCGGGCGCTCCAGCGCGATGGCGGCGTTGACGGCGACCTTCAGATCCTCGGTCGCGACGTAGTCTGAGGTGCCCTCGAAGCGGCTCGACATAGGCTCGGCTATCCCCTTGGCGAAGGCGCACCGGCGCCGTTCGAACAACTGTTTGGAGATAGCAACCTAGCGGCCCCGACGCGGGGCGCAAGCGTTAGTCGGCGCCGGGGTTGATCGAGACGGGGTCGCTGGCGGGGAAGGTTTCCTTCAGGCCGTGGTCGAGGTCCTTCTCGGTCTCGGATTTCGGCTTCTTCGGTTGGTGACCGCTCTCGGGCGCGGAGGTGGGCTTGTCGTTCACGTCCGGGCGATTGGGGTCGTTGTTCCGCGGGTTCATCGGGGTCTCCCTTGGGGCTTGGCTGAATCAATCCCCGCCGGAAGCCTTCGTTCCGGCGAAGCTGTGCGCGCTTGAAAGCCACACCGGCACGCGGTAGCGGACGGTGATGGAAGACCAGAACCTCCCGCCCGACGAGCGCGAAGGCGGCCGCGGCAGCCTTCTGTGGGGCGGCGCGGCGCTGGCGCTGCTGGCGGGGCTCGGCATCGCCTTCATCATCATGCTGATGGACAAGGGCTCGACCAAGCCGCCGCCGGCCTCGCGCGGCGGGCTGATCGTCGAGGCCGGCAAGCCCGACGAGGACAAGCTCGACACCACCAAGCCGCTGCGCTGCTTCGTGGACGGCCAGTTTGTCGGCGAGCTGACGCTGACCCAGTGCGCGAAGCGCAACGGCGTGGCGACGGACTCGCTGGACGTGGGGCTCGATCCCTCCGGCGCGCTGGCCGCGGCCGGGACGGCGGGCACGGTGCTGACGCCGCTGCCGCCGCAGGCCGCGCAGCCGGCGCCGGTGAACCCGACCCCCACAGCGGCGAACATCGCCACCTGCTGGACCTATGGCCGCGATGGCTGGCGCGACATCGGCGACATGGGCCGGGGCGCCTGCGTGCAGACCCTGTTCGCCGGCCAGTGCGAGCGCCAGGGCGGGGCCCAATACGGACGCTGGGGCGACCAGACGCTGAGGCTCGTCACCGGCAAGGTGGAAGTCTCGGGAGACAACCGCCGCTTCAGGACGTTGGTGGATCAGGGCCCCGGCTGTTCGTTGCCGGCGGTCGACTGACAAGAGGCTGGATTGATGAAGACGCTGCTGCCCCTCGCTATCGCCGCTGTTGGTCTCGCAGGGTGCGGGCAACGGCTGGAGGCGCCGACCGACCGGGGCGTCTGCTATGCGCTGGCCTTCGACAAGGACAAGCCCAAGTTCAACGTCGTGGCCGAGAACATGCCGAACATGGAGAACTGCGCCGCCCAGCTCGAGGGCATGCGGCTGCGGTTCGAGCGCATGGGGCTGCGCAAGGAATATGTGGAGGGCGCCTATCAGGGCACCTTCATCTTCATCCGGCCCGAGGGGGTGTTCACCGCCCGCCACTATGACGGGCCGCAGTTCCCGGCGCTGGTGCGCACGGGCGATGGCCGCCTCGCCATGCCGGGGGCGATGCCGCAGGAGTAATTCTCCTGTGGACAAAGAACAGGACGTGAACATTCTTGTAGACGAGGGCTGAAAGCCTGCTAGCGTCGGGCGCAGATTCCGGCGCTTTGGGTCGCCGGGCGTGAAGGAGCATTCGCCATGGCGGGCAGCGTCAACAAGGTCATCCTGATCGGCAACCTGGGCGCCGATCCCGAAATCCGCACCCTCAACTCGGGCGACCGCGTCGCCAACCTGCGCATCGCCACCAGCGAGAGCTGGCGCGACCGCGCCTCGGGCGAGAAGAAGGAGCGCACCGAGTGGCACCGGGTGGTGATCTTCAACGACAACCTGGTGAAGGTGGCCGAGAACTACCTGCGCAAGGGCGCCAAGGTTTACATCGAAGGCGCCATCCAGACCCGCAAGTGGACCGACCAGTCGGGGCAGGAGAAGTACTCCACCGAAGTGGTCCTGCAGAAGTTCCGGGGCGAGCTGACCATGCTCGACGGCCGCGGCGGCGACGCCGGCGGGTCGGGCGACAGCGACTACGGCGGCGGTTTCTCCGGCGGGCAGCGGACCCAGCCGTCGGGGCCGAGGGAGGACTTCTCCGCCGACCTGGACGATGAGATTCCGTTCTAAACTGAACCCTCCCCCTCGATGGGAGGAAGGCAGGGTGGAGGGTGTGGCCGCCGAGCTGGTCGAGGACCCCTGGCGGCTCAGAGCCTCCCGTGATCACCCGGCGCCGCTCTGCGCACACCCCCATCCCCGGCCCTTCCCCCATCGAGGGGGAAGGGAGGGTTACCGGTTTGTAATCCGGGGCAGCCTTGCCGTGTCGGCGAGGGGGTGATGACTTAGCCGTCAAACATCACCCCCGGAGCCTCGCATGACCGAGCTTTCCCGCCGCGGCGTTCTCGTCGCTTCCGCCGCTGTCGCCGCCGCCGCGGCTCTGCCCGCGTGGGCGCAGAGCGCCGATGTGCCGACGGTCTGGGACCTGAGCGAACTTTATCCGACGCCGCAGGCCTGGGCGGCCGAGCGGCAGGCGATCGCTGACGCGCTGCCGGAACTGGCGCGCTTCAAGGGACATCTGGGCGACAGCCCGGCGGCCCTGCGCGAGGCGCTGACCACGGTTTCCGATCTCAGCCGCCGCTACCAACGCCTGGCGACCTACGCCTCCCTCAAGGCCGACGAAGATACTTCGGTCGCCGAGAACCAGGAGCGCGACCAGCTGGCGACGGCCCTGGGCTCGCAGTTCGGCGAGGCCGTGGCCTGGATGGATCCTGAGCTGTTGACGGTGGGGGCGGACAAGATCCGGTCCTTCGTCGCCGCCG
Organism: Caulobacteraceae bacterium; assembly: GCA_036376035.1. GTDB lineage: Bacteria > Pseudomonadota > Alphaproteobacteria > Caulobacterales > Caulobacteraceae > Caulobacter. The sequence continues at coordinate 35,672 of DASVBC010000029.1, forward strand.
ACCCGGGCCTGGGCAAATTCCGATTCGCCCTGGAGAACACCCTGCGCCGGGCGCCGCACACGCTCGGCGAAGAGGCCGAGAAGGTGCTGGCGGCGGCCTCGAACCCGATCTCGGGCATCCAGCAGACGCGCGGACAGCTGGCCAACGCCGACATTCCCTGGCCGGAAGTGACGCTGGCGGACGGCAAGGCAATCCGTCTCGACGCGCAGGGCTACGGCATCGGCCGCGCCTCCACCAACCGGACCGACCGCAAGCTTGTGTTCGACAAGTACTGGGGGACCTACCAGACCTACCAGTCCACGTTCGGAGCGGCGCTGGCGGCGCAGGTGAACGCCAACATCTTCGAGGCCAAGGCGCGGCATTACCCGAGCGCGGTGGCCTCGGCGCTGTCGCCCAGCAACATTCCCGTCGACGTCTACAAGACGCTGGTGGCCGAGACGAACGCGGGGCTGCCGGTGCTGCACCGCTACTTCGACGTGCGGCGGCGGCTGCTGAAGCTGCCGGACATGCACTACTACGACATCTACCCGCCGGTGACGGCCATCGAGCGCGAGTTCACCATCGGCGAAGCGCGCAACCTGACGCTGGCGGCCGTGGCCCCCCTGGGCAAGCCCTACGTCGATACGCTGGCCAATGCGACGATGTCGAAGTGGATGCACGTCTATCCGCGTAAGGGGAAGCGGTCCGGCGCCTACATGAACCCCGGCGCCTATGACGTTCACCCCTACCTGCTGCTGAACCACAACGACGACTACGAGGGGGTCTCGACCTTCGCCCACGAGTGGGGCCACGGGATGCATAGCGTGCTGGCGGCCAAGGCCCAGCCGTTCGAGACCGCCGACTACCCGATCTTCACCGCCGAGATCGCCTCGACGCTGAACGAGCAGCTGCTGGCGCGCTACATGCTCAAGGGCGCGAAGACGAATGCCGAAAAGCTGTTCTATCTGGACGCGGTGCTGGAGAGCTTCCGGGGCACCTACTTCCGCCAGACCATGTTCGCCGAGTTCGAACTGGCCATCCACGAGGCGGTCGAAGGCGGCCAGGCGCTGTCGGGGGAGGCGATGACAGCGATGTACCTGGATTTGCTCAAGAAATACCACGGGCCGAACGTGGTCATCGATCCGAACTATGCGATCGAGTGGGCCGGAATCCCGCACTTCTATCACGACTTCTACGTCTATCAGTACGCCACCTCGATCGCCGCCTCGGTGTTCTTCGACGACCAGATCGCCAAGGGCGGCGCCAAGGCGGCGGAGAATTACCTGAACGTGCTGCGGGCCGGCGGGTCGGACTATCCGGTGGAAATCCTCAAGCGCGCCGGCCTCGACATGACCAGCCCCGCCCCCTACCGCGCCCTGATCGCCAAGTTCAGCCGCACGTTGGACGAGGTGGAAAGGCTGATGGCGACGTAGGGATTGCTTGGGCGGGCGGATAAGTCCGTGCCTATCCGCCCAACACCGTCATCCTGGGCCTTGCGCCCGGGATCCAGAAGCGAGGCGTGGGCGGGCTGATCGGGGGCGTTGGCCACTACGCCGCCTAACCACATCGCGCCTCGATTCTGGGTCCTCGGGACAAGCCCGAGGATGACGAGAAGGGGGCGAGAGGAGAGGGTGTCAGTGCGTCACCACCCCGCAGGCGACGCGCGCGCCCGAACCGCCGATGGGCTGGGTGTAGTGGTCGTCGCGCGCGGCGTGGATGACGAGGGCCGCGGTATCGGCGTCCCACAGGCTGTCGGGGCCAAGCGAGAGGCGGGTGGTGTAGGCCTGCGCCTTGCCCATGCCGTCCGCGCCGACCCAGATGTTGGGCAGGTCGCCCGCTTCGCCGCCGCTCATGGTGAGGAAGCCGTGTTCGGCATGACCGACGTGGGCGCCGGCGCTGGTGAAGTCTTTCGCCGAGCAGTCGCCCTTTTCATGGACGTGCATGCCGTGCCAGCCGGGAGTGAGGCCCCGCACCTCGACGTCGATGACCAGGCCCGTCGGCGTCTGCTGGAAGCGGGCCTCGCCGAGGTTCTCGCCGGCGGGGCCCTTGAGCATGGCGCCGGCGCTGGGCGGAGGCGGCGTGGCGGTCGCCGGAGCGGTGGCGCAGGCGGCGAGCGCGGCGGCGGCGGCGAGAGCGATCGGGCCCTTCATCGGAACCTCCAAAGGTGGCGTGGGGAACGTGAGGGTGTTAACAAACGGGCTCACGTATTTGTCCGATTCTAGGCGGCTTTTTCCCTTTTGACAGACGACACCATCATCCCTCCGGGCGACGGCGGGCGCGGGGCGATAGCCCCCATCGCGATCGAGGACGAGCTCAAGCGGTCCTACCTCGATTACGCGATGAGCGTCATCGTCAGCCGCGCCCTGCCGGACGTGCGCGACGGGCTCAAGCCCGTGCATCGCCGCATCCTGTACGCGATGAACGAGAACGGCTTCACCTCGACCGCCGCCTACCGGAAATCGGCGCGGACGGTCGGTGACGTCATCGGTAAGTACCACCCGCACGGCGATCAGTCGGTCTATGACGCCCTGGTGCGGATGGCCCAACCGTTCTCGATGAACCTCTTGCTCATCGACGGTCAGGGCAACTTCGGCTCGGTGGACGGCGACCAGCCGGCGGCCATGCGCTACACCGAATCGAGGATGACCAAGGCGGCCGAGGCGCTGCTGGCCGACCTCGACAAGGACACGGTCGACTTCCAGGAGAACTACGACGGCTCGGAGAGTGAGCCGACCGTCCTGCCGGCGCGCATTCCCAACCTGCTGGTCAACGGCGCGGGCGGCATCGCCGTCGGCATGGCGACCAACATCCCGCCCCATAACCTCGGCGAAGTGGTCACCGCGTGCCTTGCGCTGATCGACAATCCCGAGATCGAACTGGACGAACTGCTGGACCTGGTGCCGGGGCCGGACTTCCCGACCGGCGGCGAGATCCTTGGCCGCACGGCCGCGCGGACGGCGCTGATGACGGGGCGCGGCTCGGTGGTCATGCGGGGCGTGGCGGCCATCGAGGAGGTCCGCAAGGACCGCGAGGCGATCATCGTCACCGAGCTGCCCTTCCAGGTGAACAAGGCCAGCCTGGTCGAGCGCATCGCCGAACTGGTGCGCGAAAAGCGCGTCGAGGGCATCGCCGACCTGCGCGACGAGAGCGACCGCGACGGCATGCGCATCGTCATCGAACTGCGCCGGGAAGCCACGCCCGACATCGTGCTGAACCAGCTCTATCGCTACACGCCGCTGCAGACCTCGTTCGGGGTCAACATGCTGGCGCTGAACCACGGCCGGCCGCTGCAGATGGGCTTGCGCGAGATGCTGACGGCCTTCGTGGAGTTCCGCGAAGAGGTCGTGGTCCGGCGCACCAAGTTCGAGCTGAACAAGGCCCGCGACCGAGGCCACGTGCTGGTGGGCCTGGCCATCTCCGTCGCCAACATCGACGAGGTGATCCACATCATCCGCTCCTCGGCCGATCCGGCGGAGGCGCGCGAGCGGCTCGTCGGGCGCGACTGGCCGGCCGGGGACATGATGCCCCTGATCGAGCTGATCGCCGATCCGCGCACCCAGCTGGTCGGCGAGGGCCAGGTGCGGCTGACCGACGAGCAGGCCCGGGCCATCCTGGCGTTGACGCTGTCGCGGCTGACCGGCCTTGGGCGCGACGAGATCTTCGGCGAGGCGCGCGAGCTGGCCGACGTGATCGCCGGGCACCTGCACCTCTTGTCCGACCGGGCCCACATCATGGCCGTGGTCCGCGAGGAGCTGGCGGAGGTGCGCGAGAAGTTCGCCACCCCGCGCAAGACCCAGATCGTCGAAGGCGACTTCGACCTGGAGGACGAGGACCTCATCGCCCGTGAGGAGATGGTGATCACCGTCACTCACGGCGGCTATGTGAAGCGAACGCCGCTGGCGACCTATCGCACCCAGCATCGCGGCGGACGCGGACGGTCGGGCATGGCGACCAAGGAAGAGGATGCGGTCACCCGCGTCTTCTCCGCCTCCACCCACGCGCCGGTGCTGTTCTTCACCAGCGGCGGCAAGGTGTACAAGCTGAAGGTCTGGCGCCTGCCGCTCGGCACGCCGACCTCGCGCGGCAAGGCCTGGGTCAACCTGCTGCCGATCGACCAGGGCGAGCACATCACCACCATCCTGCCGCTGCCCGAGGACGAGGCGGCGTGGGACGGCATGGACGTGATGTTCGCCACCAAGAGCGGCAACGTGCGGCGCAACAAGCTGAGCGACTTCGTCAGCATCAACCGCGCCGGCAAGATCGCCATGAAGCTGGACGAGGGCGACAGCATCCTGGGCGTGGGCCTGTGCCAGGCCGATTGTGACGTGCTGCTGACCACCGCGCTCGGCCGCTGCATCCGCTTTTCGGTCACCGACGTGCGGGTGTTCGCGGGCCGCGAGTCCACGGGCGTGCGCGGCATCCGGCTGGCCGAGGGCGACCAGGTCATCTCCATGGCCATCCTGCGCTCGGTGGCGGCGACGCCGGCCGAGCGGTCGGCCTACCTGCGCTATGCCGCCTCGGTGCGGGCGGCGGCGGGCGATGTCGACGCGGCCGAGGGCATGGAGACCGAAGCCGAGGAGCTTGAGCCCGAGGAAGGCGCCGAGGCCGACGCGCCCGTGCCGATGGAGCGGCTGATCGAACTGGGCGCGGCCGAGGAGCATATCCTCACCGTCTCGTCCGAGGGCTTTGGCAAGCGCACCAGCGCCTATGACTATCGCCGCACGGGCCGGGGCGGGCAGGGGCTGATCGCCCAGGACCTCTCCAAGCGCGGCGGACGGCTGGCGGCCTCCTTCCCGGTGGAGGAGGGCGACGAAATCCTGCTGGTCAGCGACCACGGCCAGCTGATCCGCGTGCGCGTCGGGCAGATCCGTATCGCCGGACGCAACACGCAAGGCGTGACCATCTTCCGCAAAAGCGCGGACGAGCATGTGGTCTCGGTCGAGCGGCTGGCCGAGGCCGGCGGCGACGACGAGGTCATCGAGGACGAAAACGACGCTGAAGAGGGGGATGGCGCGGCAGAGGAAGGCGGCGAGGCCTGATGAAGCGCGTAGGGCTCTACCCCGGGACGTTCGACCCCATGACCAACGGCCACCTCGACATCATCGGGCGGGCCGTGAAGCTGGTGGACCGGCTGGTGATCGGGGTGGCGATCAACGAGGGCAAGGGCCCGCTGTTTTCGCTGGAGGAGCGGGTCGCCATCGTCCAGCAGGAGACGGCGCACCTGAACGACATCGCCGAAATCCAGGTGCGGCCGTTCGATGGCCTGCTGATGCACTTCGCCCGGGACGTGGGCGCCGGGATCATCGTGCGGGGCCTTAGGGCCGTCGCCGACTTCGAATACGAATTCCAGATGACGGCGATGAACCAGCAGCTGGACCGCGACATCGAGACCGTCTTCCTGATGGCCGACCCGCGTCACCAGGCCGTGGCCTCGCGGCTGGTCAAGGAAATCGCCAAGCTGGGCGGCGACGTCTCCAGCTTCGTCACGCCGGGCGTCGAAGGGCGCCTGCTGGCCAAGGTCGGGCGGGCATAGAGCCGCCGCAATCCCACGCTTGAAGAACCGCATGAAACGAGCCGCGCTGATCCTCGCCGCCGCCCTGTCGCTCGCCGCGCCCGCTTCGGCGCAGGTGTCGGACTGGCGCACGCCCGATCCGGACAACGTCTGGGTCATCGACACCAACCAGGGCCGCATCATCGCCGAACTGACGCCGTTCAGCGCGCCGGCGCACGTGGAGCGCATCAAGCGGCTGACCCGGGCGGGGTTCTATGACGGGCGCAGCTTCTTTCGCGTGATCGCCGACTTCATGGACCAGACGGGCGATCCGATGAACGACGGCACGGGCGGGTCGGCGCTGCCGGACCTGGAGCCGGAGTTCACCTTCCGGCGCGGGCCGGGCGGATTCTACAAGACCGGCATGGCGGCGCCGGACGCGGTGGCGCGGTCGGCGACGGAGCTGGGTTTCCTGGGCGTGCTGCCGGTGCGCTCCAGTCCCGAGATGCAGATGATGGTCACCGCCGATGGCAAGGCGCCGGCCTGGGGGATGTTCTGTCCGGGCATCCTGGGCATGGCCCGCGCCGAGGCGCCCAACAGCGCCAACAGCCAGTTCTTCCTGATGCGCTACGACAAGTCCAAGGACCTGGAGCAGCAGTACACGGTGTTCGGGCGGGTGATTTCCGGGCTCGACGTGGTGCGCAAGATCAAGGTCGGCGAGCCCGTGCCGGAGCCGCAGGACAAGACGCTGAAGGTGCGGCTGCTGGCGGACATGCCAAAGAACGAGCGGCCGGATGTCGAGGTGATGGACACCACCTCGCCCGCCTTCAAGGCGCTGGCCGAGGCGCAGAAGGCCAGCAAGGGCGGCGCGTTCAATATTTGCGACGTGGAGATTCCCGCTAAGGTCGGCTAATGAGCCGAACCCTCGCCATCGCCGCCGCCCTGTTGCTGTCCGCCTGCGCGACGCAGGAGACCATCGAGGGCGGTCAGTGGAACACGCCGGTCGCTGGCGACGCGGACTTCCGTACGCCGGACCCGCAGAACATCCTGGTCATCGACACCAACCGGGGCCGCATCTTCGTTGAGCTGGTCCCTGAGGTCGCGCCCGAGCATGTGAAGCGGGTGCGGGAGCTGGCGCGGGCCGGCGTCTATGACGGGCGGACCTTCTTTCGCGTCATCGACCGGTTCATGGCTCAGACGGGCGATCCGCTGAACACCGGCGAGGGCGGGACGGACAAGCCGAACCTGAAGGCCGAGTTCACCTTCCGCCGCGATCCGGCCGGCGCGTTCGTTACCGCGGCCTCGCCCTCGGGGCTGGAGGAGGGGTTTGTCGCCTCGCTGCCGGTGATCAGCCAGGCGGCGTCCTATGCCGAGATGACCAGCGACCAGAAGGTGGCGGCGTGGGGCCACTATTGCCCGGGCGTCGTCGGCATGGCGCGCGACGAGGAGCCGGACACCGCCAACAGCCAGTTCTTCATCATGCGTCAGCCCTATCCTTCGCTCGACAAGCGCTACACCGCGTTCGGGCGGGCGATCAGCGGGGTGGATGTGGTGCGCTCCATCAAGACCGGGGAACCGGTGGAGGCGCCGCAGGACGTGATGGAGCGGGTCACCGTGCTGGCCGACTGGCCGGAAGCGACACGCCCGAAGGTGCAGGTGATGGATCCGCACAGCGCCTTTTTCCAGTCGATGATAAGGACCGCGCGGGACCAGAAGGGCGCCGACTTCTCGCTCTGCGACATCGACATCCCGGTCCGGATCGGATAGCGCCTGACGCTCGCCGGCAAAGGAGAGCGACATGGCCAACGATCCCGAAAACACCCTTGTCATGGAGCTCGAAACCGGGCCGGTGACCATCCGCTTGCGCCCTGACCTCGCGCCCGGCCACGTGGCGCGCATCAAGGAACTGGCGCGCGAGGGCTTCTACGACGGCATCGTCTTCCACCGCGTCATCCCCGGCTTCATGGCCCAGGGCGGCGATCCCAAGGGCGTGGGCATCGGCGGCTCCGACAAGCCGAACCTGAAGGCCGAGTTCAGCCGCGAGCCGCACGTGCGCGGCGTCTGCTCGATGGCCCGGACGAGCGACCCGAACAGCGCCAACAGCCAGTTCTTCATCTGCTTCGACGACGCCAGCTATCTCGACGGGCAGTACACCGTCTGGGGCGAGGTGACCGAAGGCATGGAACATGTCGACGCCCTCCCGAAGGGCGAACCGCCTCGCCAACCCGGCAAGATCGTCAGCATGCGGGTCGCCGGGGACCTGTAGCGCCGGCCTTCCTGATCCTTCTCCCGTAAGAGGAGAAGGGTTATGGGGCCCCAATGAAGCTCTCAGACTTCGACTTTGACCTCCCCGAGGACCGGATCGCGTTGCGGCCGGTGTCGCCGCGGGATTCGGCGAAGATGCTCGTCGTGCGCGGCGGATCGCTGGAGGACCGCGTCGTGCGGGAGCTGCCGGACCTGCTGCGGGCGGGCGATGCGCTGGTGTTCAACGATACGAAGGTGATCCCGGCGCGGCTGGCGGGGGTGCGGTTTCGGGAGGAGCTGCCGCCGGTGGCCGTGGAGGCGACGCTGCATCGGCGGCTGTCGCCGTCGCGCTGGACGGCCTTCATGAAGCCCGGCAAGCGGCTGAAGGTGGGCGACCGGGTGCGGTTCGGGGAGCGGGAGGATCGGGCCTGTTTCCTGGGGCAGCTCGACACGACGGTGGCCGCCAAGAGCGACGACGGCGAGGTGACGCTGGCGTTCGACCTGTCGGGGCCGGACCTGGACGCCGCCATCGCCGAGCGCGGGGACATGCCGCTACCGCCCTATATCGCGGCCAAGCGGCCGGAGGATGAGCGCGACCGGGCGGACTATCAGACGGTGTATGCGCGCGAGGACGGGTCGGTGGCGGCGCCGACGGCGGGTCTTCACTTTACGCCGCAGCTGCTTGAAAGATTGAAGGAAAGGGGCGTCAGCGAACACTTCGTGACGCTGCACGTGGGGGCGGGGACCTTCCTGCCGGTGAAGACCGACGAGGTCGCCGACCACAAGATGCATGCCGAGTACGGCGAGGTGTCCGCGCAGACCGCTGACGCGCTCAACAAGGTTCGGGCGCGGGGCGGGCGGATCGTGTGCGTGGGAACGACTTCGCTACGGCTGCTGGAGAGCGCGGCGGGGGAGGATCTGGTGATCGCGCCGTTCGCGGGGGAGACGGCGATCTTCATCACGCCGGGCTATCGATTCCGGGCGGCCGACGCGTTGATGACCAACTTCCACCTGCCGAAATCGACGCTGTTCATGCTGGTCAGCGCCTTTGCGGGACAGGGGGCGATGCGGCGGGCGTACGAGCACGCCATCGAGAGCGGCTACCGCTTCTATTCCTACGGCGACTCCAGCCTGTTATTCCCACAACACTAAACCGCTCATCCCCGCGAAGGCGGGGATCCAGGCGGCGCTTCAACCTTTATCGAGTCAGCTTGGGCCCCCGCCTGCGCGGGGATGGTCGGAATGGGGACCTTCGAGTTCAACATCTCAGCCGCCGACGGCGCGGCGCGGACGGGTGTGCTGAAGACGCCTCGGGGCGATATCCGCACCCCCGCTTTCATGCCGGTGGGAACGGCCGCGACGGTCAAGGCTCTGACGGTGGACCAGGTGAGGGAGGCCGGCGCCGACATCATCCTCGGCAACACCTACCACCTGATGCTGCGGCCGGGCGCCGAGCGGGTGAAGCGGCTGGGCGGGCTGCACCGGTTCATGCGCTGGGAGGGGCCGATCCTGACCGACAGCGGCGGGTTTCAGGTGATGAGCCTGTCCAACATCAGCAAGGTGACGGAGGAGGCGGTGACCTTCTCCAGCCATATCGATGGCTCCAGGCACGTGCTGACGCCCGAGCGGTCGATGGAGATCCAGGCGGACCTGCTGGGCTCGGATATCGTCATGCAGCTCGACGAATGCGTCAGCTGGCCGGCGGAGGGGGCAAGGGCGGCGGAGGCGATGCGGCTGTCGGCGCGGTGGGGTGAGCGGTCGAAGGCGGCGTTCGGCGAGCGCGAGGGACAGGCGCTGTTCGGAATCCAGCAAGGCTCGACGTTCGAGGCGCTGCGGCGCGAGTCGTCGGAGCGGCTGATCGAGACGGGGTTCGACGGCTATGCGCTCGGCGGACTGGCGGTCGGCGAAGGGCACGCGGCCATGTGCGAGGTGCTGGACTATGCGCCCGCCATGCTCCCGGCGGATCGGCCGCGCTACCTGATGGGGGTCGGCAAGCCCATCGATCTGGTGGAGGCGGTGGCGCGGGGCGTCGATATGTTCGACTGCGTGCTGCCGACGCGGTCGGGGCGCCACGGTCAGGCGTGGACGTGGGATGGGCCGATCAACCTGAAGAACGCCCGGTTCGCCGAGGACGACAGTCCGCTGGACGAAGCAAGCGAGGTGGCGGCCAGCCGGGATTACTCGAAGGCTTACCTCCATCACCTTGTAAAATCAGACGAAATTCTTGGTCAGATTTTGCTTTCCTGGCACAATATCGCCTTCTTCCAGGCGCTGACCGGGGCCATGCGCGCGGCGATCTCGGAGGGGCGGTTCGAGGCCTTCCGGCGCGACTTCTCAGGCCGTCAGTCGATCGGGTAGCGCGGCTCGACCGTCTGGCTGATCGGCTCGGGCGTGTCGGCCAGGTGGGCCGGGGTGCCCGGCGGGTTGCAGCCGCGCGCTTCGCCAAGACCCTTCAGATAGGCGCGGCGCACGTACCCCGAGCGGATGGCTTCGGCGACGAGGCGGTCGTGCCGCTCGGCGCCCGTCAGCTTTCGCACCCAGCCGCGGAAGGGGATGACGTCCTGGGCGGTGTCGGCGACGAAGCCGAGGGCGGCGTCGCCGGCCATCTCCGCGCCGCTCTTCTTGCGCTCGCGCTCTTCCGGGCTGTCGAGGTCGGGACCCAGCACCTCGGTCAGGGCGCGGACCTCGGCGACAACGCTCGCGCAGCCCTTGCCGGCAGGGCGGGCATAGGGCTCGGCGTCGGCGATCAGGAGCTGCTGCGGGATCTTGGTGCGCAGCAGGTTCACATCCCGCAGCGGGGCGCTGACGGCGCCGCCCAGGCCATCGCGATTCGCCTCGGCCGTGGTCTGGATGGTGCCGTCGCGGTCGCTCGCCGTGCTGACGCAGCCGGCGAGGGCGAAGGCGGACACAAGCAGGACCAGACGTTGCATAAACGCCACCGTAAACGCGGCTTTCGCCAACTCCAAGGCGCCGGGTTGCCCGCATCGGGCGCCGCCACTATGGTCCGCGCCCGCGAGATGGGCCGGTAGCTCAGTGGTAGAGCATTCGACTTTTAATCGAATGGTCCTGGGTTCGACCCCCAGCCGGCCTACCACCTCGCGTTCCCGGGCTACTGCTGTTGCTGCTGGCGCTGGTGGTCGTGGTCGAACGGCGCCGGGGCGCCCTGGCGCGCCCCGGTCTGTGAGGCGGCGCGCTGGAGGCGCGGGAACTCCGGTTCGCTGAGGGCGGCTCTCGCCTTTCGCACCGAGACCGCAACGCCCAGGTGACTGTCGCCGCCGCCCTTGTAGACGCCGCGCGAGGGCGGCACGTCGCGATAGTCGCGGCCGACGGCGACGGCGATGTGGCGCTCCTGGGCCAGGCAGTTGTTGGTCGGATCGAAGCCGACCCAGCGCAGCGAGGGCAGGAAGACCTCGACCCAGGCGTGGGTGGCGTCGGGGTCGGAGCGGTCGCCGTGCTTCTTGTCGTTGAACAGGTAGCCGGAGACGTAGCGGGCCGGGATGCCCCACGAGCGGCAGATGGCCAGCATGATGTGGGTGAAGTCCTGACACACGCCGCGCCCGGCCTCCAGCGCCTCATCGATGGGGCTGTCGGCCTCGGTGACGCCGGCCTGATAGTCGAAGGACGAGTAGATGATCTCGTTCAGCCGGCGCACGGCGGTCAGCGGGTCATGGCGCTTGAGGGCGTCCAGCATCTTGCGCGCCGCGAACCGCCGCAGGGCCTCGGGGTTCTGGGCGAAGGCGTGGGGGCGCAGGAAGTCGAAACAGTCGCCGCGCACGAAGTCGCCGCTCAGGCGGTCCCACTCGTGCATGTCCAGCGCGTCGGGCAGCGGCTCGGGAGCGGTGGTCTCCACGCACGCGCAGGCGATGATGGTCAGTTCCTGGTGCGGCTGGGGGACGTCGAAGTAGTAGACGGCGTTGCCGAAGGTGTCGGCGTAGGAGAACAGCTGGGCGTCCGGCTGGGTCTCCAGGTCGAAGCGCACCAGCCGCTGGCGGGCGCTCTTCTGCGGCTGCATCCACAGCTCCATGACGCTTTCGCGGACGGGGGCGTCATAGTGGTACTGGGTGACGTGGCGGACTTCCAACAGCATCACGCGGGCAGCCTCTGCTCGAGAGGGTAGGCGACGAAGGTGTCGTAGATCGCCTGGTGGATGGCCGCGCACTCGTCGAGGATGGTCTCCAGCAACGCCGTGGCGCCCTCGGCCCGCAGCTCATCGATGTCGGCGTAGCGCAGGCGCGCGTTGAGACGGCCGGCGAGACGGGCGGGGGAGTGGCGCACGTCGGCGCCGGTCTGGCTGGCGATGCCGTCGAGGTCCTCCTCGATCTGGCCGGTGGCGAAGCGGATCGAGCGGGGGAAGTCCTCGTTGAGCAGCAGGAACTCCAGGATAAGGCGCGGCTCCATCTCGGCGGTATAGACGCGCAGGTACGGCTCCAGGGCGCAGGCCATGCGCAGCAGGCTCATCAGGGCGATGTGGTCGGTGGGCTTGTGCGCCTCGCCGTCGCCGAAGCAGGTTTCGAGAAGGCGGGCGATCAGCTGGGCGCGCTCGATGTAGGCGCCGAGCATCAGGAAGCGCCAGCCCTCGCCGTGGCTCATGGTGGCGTCGGCGGCGCCCTTGAACAGGTGAAGGTCGGCGATGATCTCGTGCAGCCAGGCCGAGGCGCCGGCGTGGAAGTCCTCGTCGGCGTCCTCGGCGGTGACTTTCAGGAACAGCATGTTCAGCCGCTCCCAGGTCTCGCTGGTCAGCTGGTCGCGCACCTGACGGGCGTTCTCGCGGGCGCGGGCCAGCGAGATGACCACCGAGTTGGGGTCGGCGCGGTCCAGCACCAGCGCCTTGGCCGCCTCGTAGGGCTGGGCGGCTCTGGCGATGTCGGTGTCGCCGACGGCGGAGAGGGCCATGTGCGCGGCCTGCTCGGCGGCCTCGGTGTGGTCGAGGGTGGCGGTGAGCATCACCTCCGACAGGCGCGACAGGTGCTCGGCCCGCTCGAGATAGCGGCCGAGCCAGTAGAGGCTGTCGGCGACGCGCGCGAGCATCATGGCTGCGTCCCCTCTTCGGCCAGGACCCAGGTGTCCTTGGAGCCGCCGCCCTGGCTGGAGTTGACGACCAGGGAGCCGCGGCGAAGGGCGACGCGGGTGAGGGCGCCGGGGGTCACCACCGTTTTCTCCCCGGAGAGGATGAAGGGGCGCAGGTCCACGTGGCGGGGTTCGACGTGGCCGCCGACGAGGCAGGGGGCGGTGGAGAGCTGGACGGTGGGCTGGGCGATGTAGTTGCCGGGGTCGGCCTTGAGCACGGCGATGAACGCCTCGCGCTCCTTCTTCGACGCGTGGGGCCCGACCAGCATGCCGTAGCCGCCCGAGGCGCCGACCGCCTTGACCACCAGCTTGTCGAGGTTGGCCAGCACGTGGCTGAGCTGCGCCGGCTCGCGGCACAGGAAGGTGTCGATGTTGGGCAAGATGGCGTCTTCGCCGAGGTAGTAGCGGATGATCCGCGGCACGTAGGCGTAGATCGCCTTGTCGTCGGCCACGCCCGTGCCGGGGGCGTTGCAGATGACGATGTTGCCGGCGCGGTAGGCGTTGAACAGGCCGGCCACCCCAAGCCCGCTGTCGCGCCGGAAGGTCAGGGGGTCGATGAAGTCGTCGTCCACGCGGCGGTAGATGACGTCGACGCGCCTCAGCCCCGTCGTGGTGCGCATGAAGACGGCGTTGTCGTGCATGACGAGGTCGCGGCCCTCGACCAGCGGCACGCCCATCAGGCGCGCGAGGTAGGCGTGCTCGTAGTAGGCGCTGTTATAGACGCCGGGCGTCATCACCACGACCTGCGGGTGGGAGCGCCAGCCGGCCATGCTCTTGAGGGTGGAGAGGAGCAGGTCGGGATAGCGCTCGACCGGCCGCACGTTGGCGGCGCGGAAGGTGCCAGGGAAGGTGCGCTTGGCGGCGTCGCGGTTGGCCAGCATGTAGCTGACGCCGGAGGGGACGCGCAGGTTATCCTCCAGCACCGCGAACTCGCCGTCCTTGCCGCGGATGAGGTCGCTGCCGCAGACGTTGACGTAGGCGCTGTGCGGCACGAACAGGTGCTGCATCTCGCGCCGGTAGCTGGATGCGCCCATGACCAGCTCGCGCGGCACGACGCCGTCCATGAGGATCTGCTGGGCGCCGTAGATGTCGGCCAGGAAGAGGTTCAGCGCCTTCAGCCGTTGGGTCAGGCCGCGCTCGATGCGGTCCCAGGCCTTGGCCGCGATGATGCGGGGGATCAGGTCGGTGGGGATGATCCGCTCGGTGGCGCTGCCCGCGCCATAGACGGTGAAGGTGATGCCCTGCAGCAGGAAGGAGCGCTCCAGCGTGCGCTGGCGCTGCGCCAGCTCCTCGGGCGACAGGCTCATCAGGCGCTTGTGCATGGCCCGGTATTGCGGCCGGGGCGTGCCGTCCGGCGAATACATCTCATCGTAGGCTTCGCCCGGAAGGTAGGCCGCCTGCGTCAGCGGCAGGCTGGGGATTTCCTCGACGGTCTGGGTTCTCGCCACGCTGCGCCCTGGATGTTCAAACTGACCTTGGCCGACCGCACAAAGGCGGGAACCATTACGCTCCAGATGCGGTGAAGGTTGCTCGAACCTGCACAGTTCGCGGCAGGTGACAGCGGCCAAGCCTTTCGACTACACCGGAGGGTGGGGGCGCCAGACAGGAAGGAATCGCTTGGCGCGACTGCGACACGCCCTGGCCGCTTCGGCGGCGCTGCTCGTGCAGCTGGCTCCCCAGCTGGCGATGGCCGACCCCAAGGCGCAGATCGAGGGCGTGACCGACGAGGATCTGCGCGAGCGCATCGTCCGCGCCATTGGCGAAACCGACAAGGCCCCTACCTCCCGGTTCGAAGCCCGCCGCCGCGCCCGTGAGGCCGGCGAGGACGCCATCGCCGTGTTGAGGTCGGAGGGCTACTACGGCTACGTGGTCGAGGCCGATGTGGTCGATCCCGATGATGACGGCCAGGCGGCGCCGCGTCCCATCGTGCGCATCGATCCGGGCGAGCGCTTCGTGCTGGCCGATCCCGAGGTGGCGTGGGTCGGCAATCCGCCGGAGCCCGAGGTGGCGGCCGCTGGCGTGGCGGCCATCGACCTGGAGCTGGGGCAGGCCGGGCGCGCGGCCGACGTGCTGGCGGCCGAGGGGCGGATTGTCGCGACGGTGCAGGAGCGCGGCTATGCCGACGCCGTGGCCGATCCGCGCAAGGTGATCGTCGACCACGCCACCCACACCGTCGAGCCGACCTTCAACATCGACGCGGGCGACCTGGTGCGGCTGGACGGGGTGGAGGTGAACACCGAGGGGCGGACCAATCCGGCCTGGGTGGCGCGGCTGGCGCCCTGGGAGCCGGGGGAGCGCTATACGCCCAACGACGTGGCCGAGCTGGAGCGGCGGTTGCTGGACACCGGAGTCTATGACTCGGTGACCGTGGCGCTGCAGCCCAAGGACAAGCTGACGGCCGAGGGCTTTCGGCCGGTGCTGGTGAGCCTGGCCGACCGGCCGCCGCGCAGCATTGAACTCGGCGTCGGGTTTTCGACCAGCGAGGGCGTGGGTATCGACGGGCGCTGGACGCGCTACAACCGCCTTGGCCGCGCCGACACGCTGCAGGTGATCGGGCGGTTGGCGCAGATCGAACAGCGATTGGAGGGACGGCTCAGCCTGCCGCATTGGCGTCGGCCCCAGCGGACGCTGACGCTGGCATCGGCGGTGTTCAACGAAGAGACGGACGCCTACGACCAGACGGGGCTGTCCGCCTCGATTGACCTGACGCGGCGCTATGGGAAGACCTCCTACGTCACCTATGGCGCGGCGCTGGACCTGGCGCGAACCGCCGAGAAGATCGAGGTCAACGACGTCACCGTAAGGGGCGAGGACCGCAACACCGCGACCGCCACCTTGCTGGGCGCCTTTGCGCTGGACCGCTCGGACGATCCGCTCGACCCCAAGCGCGGCTGGCGGGTGCAGGGGCGCGCCGAGCCGACGCTGATCGCGGGCGACGTGTCGCTGGGCTATGTGCGGGCGCAGGCGCAGGGGACGCTCTATTGGCCCTTCGGCGAGGAGGCGCGGACGGTGGCGGCGGGGCGGCTGCGGCTCGGGTCCATCTTCGGCGGCGATATTCCGGGCGTGCCGGCGGCGCGCCGGTTCTATGCCGGGGGCGGGGGTTCGGTGCGCGGCTACAGCTATCAGGCCATCGGGCCGCGGCTGCCGGACAACACACCCCAGGGCGGGCTCTCGCTGTTCGAGGCCTCGGCCGAGGTGCGTCACCAATTCACCAAGCGCTGGGGCGGGGTGGCCTTCATCGACGCCGGCGCGGTGGGCAGCGACACCTTCCCGGGCGGCGACGACTACAGCGTCGGCGCGGGGGTCGGGGTGCGCTACGACCTTGGGTTCGGACCGATCCGCGCCGACATCGCCGTGCCGCTCGACAAGCGCGAGGGCGATCCGAACTTCCAGATCTATCTCAGCATCGGACAGGCGTTTTGACCGAGGACGCCACCCCGCCTGTCGCTTCGCGCCGCCGGCTGCATCCGGCCATGTGGGCGATCATCGCCGCCGTCGGGGTGGTAGCGGTCGTCGCGGCGCTGCTGTTTGGGGCGCGCTTTGGGCTGGTCAGCAACGCCGGGCGGCTGTTCGTCGAGGCGCAGGTCGAAGGGCTGAAGCTCGGACGCGTCGGGCGGCTGAAGGTCGAGGGGCTCGACGGCGACATCTTCACCGACTTTACCGTCCGGCGGCTGACCATCTCCGACGAAAAAGGCGTGTGGCTGGACGGGCGCAACGTCCATGTCGAGTGGAACTACTGGCAGCTGTTCCGGCGCCGGTTCGACGCGCAGACGGTCAGCGCCCAGAAGGTGACGCTGCTGCGGCGGCCGACGCTCACGCCCAAGGGCAAGTCCAGCGACCTGCCGGTGACGTTCGATATCGACCACCTGTCGGCGCGGGTCGAGATGCTGCCGGCCTTCAGCAAACGGCGAGGGCTCTTCGACCTGACCGGAAACCTGCTGGTCGAGCGCAAGGGCGCCAAGAGCGGACACATCGAGGCCAGAAGCCTGTTGCACCAGGGCGACTTCCTGCGGGCCGACTTCGCCTTCGGGACCAGCAAGAAGATCGCGCTGAACGCCGACGTGGTGGAGGCCTCGGGCGGGGCGCTGGCGGGGGCGCTGGGGCTGCCGGAGGCCCTGCCGTTCATGCTGGAGGCGCGGGCGAGCGGGACGAGCGCCGACGGGCGCTTCCGGGTGATCGCGAAGTCAGGCGAGGAGACGCCGCTCAACGCCTTTGGCCTGTGGAACGAGCACGGCGGAGCGGCGGCAGGGCGGCTGGTGCTGACCGACTCGGAGCTCACCGGAAACTACGCCGAGCGGTTCGGGCCGGTGGCCAGGTTCGCGGTCGGCGGCAGCCGGTTCGCGGGCGGCGACTACATGCTCGACGGGCGGGTGCAGGCGCAGAACCTGACCATCGCCTTCAAGGGCCCGGCCGACCTGCTGGCGCGCAAGCTGACCCCGGCAGGGCTGGGTGTCACGGTGGACACCGGCTCGGTGAAGCGGGTGTTCGGCGGCGTCGTGGATGCGCGGGCCCACACGCAAGGGGTGCTGAGGGGCGACTGGGCCAACTGGAATTATGACGCGCGGCTGGACGCCTATGACCTGACCGCCCCCGGCTATCGGCTGGCGAGGGCGAGCGGGCCCGCCAAGCTGACGAGGCGCAAGGGTGTCTTCACCCTCAGCGGAGAACTGACCGGCGCCGGCGGGCAGGGCCGGGGATATCTGGCCGCGGCGCTCGGCGCCCGGCCGCACGTCGTCTTCGCCGCACAGCGGCTGAAGAGCGGCGAGATGGTGATCCGCAAACTGGTGGCGACGGGTCCCGGGCTGGTGCTGGAGGCGACCGGCGGGCGCACCATCTTCGGCAACTTCGCCTTCAAGGGCGATGCGACGCTCAGCAACCTGTCTGCCGCGCATGCGGGCGCGGGCGGGCTGGTGAAGATGAGCTGGTCGGCCTCGCGCAAGGGCGGCGTCGGCCGGCCGTGGAACTTTGATTTTGACGCCAGGGGGGCGAGCTTCAAATCCGGCTGGTCGGAGGCTGACCGGCTGCTCGGCGCCTCGCCGCGGCTGCGGGCCACGGGCGCGTACAGCAGCGGGGTCATCAAGGTCGAAAAATCGACGCTGGACGGCGCGGCAGGATCGCTGCGCGCCTCGGGCGTGAAGGGCAAGGGCGGGACGCTGGATTTCGACATCGACTGGACCGCCAAGGGCCCGTTCCGCGCCGGGCCGGTGGAGATCGCCGGCGACGCCAAGGGCTCGGGCGATATCACCGGTACGCTGTCGGCGCCGCGCGCGGACCTCGTCGCCGATTTCGACGCCATCGACCTGCCGCGCCTGCCGCTGAAGGACGCCCATGTGGAGGTCTCCTTCCGCCGCAGCGCCGACACCACCGACGGCGCGCTGAAGCTGGCGGCCAAGAGCGAGTACGGGCCGGCGCGGATCAACACGAACTTCCGGTTCATGCCGGGCGGCATCGACCTCTCGGGGCTGGACGCCGACGCCGGCGGGCTGAAGGCGCAGGGGGCGGTCGCGCTGCGCAGCAAACGGCCATCGACGGCGGACCTGACGCTGGCGGTCGGGCCCGGCGCCTTCCTCAAGCGCGGGCAGATCAACGGCACGGTGAAGATCGCCGACAGGGCGGGCGGAGCCTGGGCCGACATTGCGCTGACGGCGCGGGACGCGGTGTTGCCCGGCGCTCAGCAGATCGCGATCAGTTCGGGGACGCTGCGGGGCTCGGGGCCGCTGTCGCGGCTGCCGATCACGGTGAAAGCCGAAGGCAACGCCGCGCCGGGCCCCTGGCGGATCAACGGCGACGGGGTGCTGGCGAGCCGCGAGGACGGTTATGAGCTGACGCTGAACGCCGACGGGCGGCTGGGCCGGGCGGACGTGCGCACGCTCGAGGCGGCGGTGCTGAGGTTCACCGACACGGAGAAGTCGGCGCGGCTGCGGCTGGCGGTGGGCGAGGGGCGGGCCAACCTCGACGCGCGGCTGGCGGACGGCAGGGCGGCGGTCGACGCGGTGTTGGACGATGTGGCGCTGGGCGCCTTCAACGAGGACCTGACCGGCCGTTTCGATGCGCGGGCGGTGCTGCGGGGCGAGGGCGAGACGCTGACCGGCACGCTGGACGCCACCCTGCGCGGGGCGCGGGGCCGGGGCCTGCCGCGGGACCTGTCGCTGGACGGGACGGTGCAGGCGCGGCTGACCGATGACCAGCTGTTCATCGACGCCAATGCGAAGAACGCCCAGGGGTTGCGGTCCAACGCCAACCTGGTGCTGCCGGTGGAGGCCTCGGCCGCGCCGTTCCACCTCGCCATCGCCAACCGCCGGCCGATGAGCGGCCGCTTCTTCGCGGACGGCGAGGTCAAGCCGCTGTGGGACCTGTTCGTCGGCGGGGAGCGGTCGCTGGCGGGGCGGGTCGTGACGGAGGGGACGCTCGGCGGCACGCTGGCCGATCCGCGCATCAATGGAGTGGCGACGCTGGCGGGCGGCAGCTTTGACGACGCCTCGACCGGGCTGGCGCTGCGGAACCTGACGTTGTCGTCGACCTTCGCGGGCGAGGCGATCAACGTCAGCACCCTGACGGCCACCGACGGCAACGGCGGCAAGCTGACGGGCGCGGGGCAGATCAGCCTGCAGCGCGAGGGGGTGAGCAACTTCCGCCTCGACCTGACGCGCTTCCAGGTCATCGACAACGACCAGGCCACGGCGACGGCCACCGGCTCGGCGACCATCAACCGCAACGCGGCGGGCAAGGTGAAGCTGACCGGGGCGCTGACCATCGACCGGGCCGACATCGCCGCCGATCCGCCGACGCCGTCGGGCGTGGTGCCCATGGACGTCATCGAGATCAACCGGCCCGTCTCCATCGATCGGGGGCTCAAGCCCGAGCAGGCGCGGGGGCTGGATGTGGCGCTGGACGTGGATCTGAGCGCCCCCCGACGGGTGTTCGTGCGCGGACGGGGGCTGGACGTGGAGCTGTCGCTGGACGCCCACGTCGGCGGCTCGACCCATCATCCGCAGCTGACCGGCGAGGCGCGGGTCGTGCGCGGCGAGTACGACTTCGCCGGCAAGCGCTTCGAGTTCGATCCGCGCGGGGTCGTCTATCTCGGCAGCCGCGCCGAGGACGTTCGCCTCGACCTCACCGCCACGCGCGAGGACCCCTCGCTGACGGCGGTCATCAAGGTGCGGGGGACGGCCGCGCGGCCGGAGATCACGCTGACGTCCAATCCCCAGCTGCCGAGCGATGAGGTGCTCTCGCAGGTGCTGTTCGGCGCCTCGGCTTCGCAGCTGTCGCCGATCGAGGCCGCGCAGCTGGCCTCGGCGCTGGCGGCGCTGGCGGGCGGCGGCGGGTTCGACGTGATCGGCGGCCTGCGGGGACTGACCGGGCTCGACCGCCTGGCCTTCGCGGGCGGGGGCGAGGGCGGCGCCCTGACCGTGGCGGGCGGCAAGTACCTGACCGACGACGTCTATCTGGAGATCATCGGGGGCGGCCGCGAAGGGCCGGCCGTGCAGGTGGAATGGCGCGTGCGGCGCTCGCTGGCCATCGTTTCGCGACTCGCGGGCCAGGGCGACGCGCGCCTCTCGGTGCGCTGGCGCAAGGACTACTGAGCAATCATTTGATCGCCGCACGGGAGAAAATCGCGGTGGCCGGGCACGATTTTCCTGAACGGCTCCGCTAGGGTGCGCGGCATGCGTCTTACCCCCGAAGACCGCACCGTCCTTGACAGGATCGCCGCCGACGGCGGGCGCATCGTGCAGCGCGCGGTGGACTGGTGCGATATCAACTCCGGCAGCCGCCACATCGAAGGCCTCGAGCGCCAGCGCGTCGCGCTGATGGACGCCATGGCGGCGCTGCCGGCCGCGCCCATGGATGTGCCGCTGACCCCGACGGTGGAGATCGGCGCGGACGGGCGCGAGATCGAACTGGCCCATCCGGCCGCCGTGGCGGTGGTCGTGCGGCCGCAGGCGCCGGTGCAGGTGGTGCTGACCGGCCACTACGACACCGTCTATCCACCCGAGAGCCGCTTCCAGAGCGTGCAGACGCGGCCCGACGGCGCGCTGAACGGGCCGGGGATCGCCGACATGAAGGGCGGCATCTCGGTGATGCTGGCGGCGCTGGAGGCGATCGAGGCGCATCCGGAGGCGAAGAACCTGGGCTACCGCGTGCTGATCTCGCCGGACGAGGAGATCGGGTCGATGGCCTCGGCCCCGGTGCTGGCCGAGTTCGGGGCGCTGGGCCATGTCGGCATGACCTATGAGCCGGCGATGAGCGACGGCGGGCTGGCCGGCGAGCGCAAGGGCTCGGGCAACTTTCATGTGCGCGTCAGCGGCCGGGCGGCCCATGCGGGGCGCGACTTCGCCAGCGGCCGCAACGCGGTGGCGGCGGCGGCGCGGATCGCCGGGGCGCTGGATGCGCTGAACGGCCGGCGGGACGGGCTGACGGTCAACGTCGCCCGCATCGACGGCGGCGCGCCGTTGAACATAGTGCCCGACAACGCCGTGCTGCGCTTCAACGCCCGCTTCCCGAGCGATGCCGACCGCGCCTGGCTGGAGTTTGCGGTCGAGGAGGCCCTGAAGGCCGAGCGGCGGGACGGGATCGACATCGATCTGTTCGGAGGCGTCACCAGGCCCGCCAAGCCGTTCAACGCCGCCCAGGCGCAGCTGTACTCGGCCGTGAAGGACGCCGGCGCGCTGCTCGGGCAGGAGATCGCCTGGAAGGCCTCCGGCGGGGTCTGCGAAGGCAACAACCTGTTCGCCGCCGGGCTGCCCAACGTCGATACGCTGGGGGTGCGCGGCGGCGACATACATTCCGAGAACGAGTTCGCCTGGCCCGAGAGCTTCGTCGAGAGGGCGCAGCTGTCGGCGGTGATGCTGTTGAAGCTGGCGAGCGGCGAGATCGACGCGCGCGCCATCCGCGATGCGATGGGGGCGACCTGATGCTGGTTGTCCGTCCCGCCGGTCCCGCGGATCTCGATATCCTGATGGAGCTGGCCATCCTGTCGGGGCGCGGCTTTACCAGCCTGCCCGAGGACGAGCCGACGCTCCGCCAGCGGCTGGAATTGTCGGAGGCGAGCTTCGCCGGGGCCGTCGCCGCGCCCGAGGCCTGGTACACGCTGATGCTGGAGGACACCGAGGAGGACATCGTCATCGGCGTGGCCGGGGTGAAGGCGGGCGTGGGCTTGAAGCGGCCGTTCTTTTCCTTCCGCGTGGTGACGCTGGCGCAGTCCTCGCCGATCCTGGACCTGCGGTTCGACCACAAGGCGCTGGTGATGGTGAACGAGTGCGCCGGCTGGTCCGAGGTCGGCTCGCTGTTCCTGCGGCCCGAGCGGCGGAAAGGCGGGGCGGGGCGGCTGCTGGCCCAGAGCCGCTACATGCTGATCGGCGCCCAGCCGGAGAAGTTCGCCGAGATGGTGCTGGCCGAGCTGCGAGGGTGGTTCGACGAGGACGGCGGGTGCCCGTTCTGGGACCATGTCGCCAGCCGCTTCTTCCGCCTGCCGTTCGACGAGGCCGACATGATGAGCGCCTCGACCGACGGGCAGTTCATCCTCGATCTGGCGCCGCGCCACCCGATCTACACGGAACTGCTGCCGGTGGCGGCGCGGGACTCCATCGGAAAGGTCCACCGCGACGGCGAGGGCGCGCGGGTGATGCTGGAGCGCGAGCGGTTCCGCTACTCGGGGCTGGTCGACCTGTTCGACGCGGGGCCGACGATGACCTGCCCGCGCGATGACATCGCCACCGTCCGCGAGGCGCGCCGTATGCGGCTGGAGATCGGGGACGTGGGCGGCGAGGAGGCGGTGCTGCTCTCCTCCGACGAGATCGCCCGTTTCCGCGCCGTGCGCGTTCCTGCCTTGGTGAAGGACGAGGTGGCGGTGGTGGATAAGGCCTCGGCCGCGGCGTTGCGGATCAAGCCTGGGGAGGCGGTGCGGGTGAAGGTGACGTCATGAGCGGTGGCCTGTTCATCGGCGGACGCTGGCGCGAGGGCCGGGGCGAGGGGTTCGCCTCGTTCGATCCGGCCACGGGCGCGGGCGTCTGGCACGGCGCGGCGGCCGACTTCCGCGATGTGGCCGAGGCGGTCAACGCCGCGCGCGAGGCCTTCCACGACTGGGCCGACCGACCGCGCCCCGAGCGGATCGAAGCGATGCGTCGCTACAAGGCGGCGCTGGAAGAGCGGCGTGAAGACTTTGCGCGGGCGATCTCGCGCGACACGGGCAAGGCGCTGTGGGAGACGACGGCCGAGCTCGGTTCAATGATCGGCAAGGTCGACATCTCCATCGCCGCCTATGACGAGCGCACGGGCGAGCGGGCCAGCGACACGGCGTTCGGGCGGGCGGTGCTGCGGCATCGGGCGCATGGGGTGATGGCGGTGCTGGGGCCGTTCAACTTCCCCGGCCACCTGCCCAACGGCCACATCGTGCCGGCGCTGCTGGCCGGCGACACGGTGGTGTTCAAGCCCTCCGAAGAGACGCCGCTGACCGGCGATCTGATGGTCGAGGCGCTCGAGGCGGCGGGGCTGCCGCCGGGCGTCATCAACCTGGTGCAGGGGGCGAAGGAGACGGGGCAGGCGCTGCTTGACCAGCCAATTGACGGTCTGCTGTTCACCGGCTCGGCGCAGGCGGGGGCGGTGTTTCGGCGCAAGTTCGCCGACCGGCCGGACGTGATCCTGGCGCTGGAGTTGGGCGGCAACAATCCGCTGGTGGTCTGGGATGTGGCGGACGCCGAGGCGGCGGCGAGCCACATCGTGCAGTCGGCGTTCGTGACGACCGGCCAGCGATGTTCCTGCGCGCGGCGGCTGATCGTGCCGACCGGCGCGGCGGGGGATGCGGTGGTCGAGGCGGTGGCGCGGCTGGCGGACCGGCTGGTCATCGGCGCCTGGGACAGCTCGCCCGAACCCTTCATGGGCCCGCTGATCTCGGCCCGGGCGGCCGACGCGGCGGTCCGGGCGGCGGGGCAGCTGGGCGGCGAGGGGGTGCGGGTGATGGCGCCTGTCGAAGGCCTCTCAGGCGCCTTCGTGACGCCGGGGATCGTCGATGTGACGGGCGTGGAGACCCCCGACGAGGAGATCTTCGCGCCGCTGTTGCAGGTGCGGCGGGCGGCTTCGTTCGCGGAGGCGCTGACCGTCGCCAACGCCACGAAGTATGGCCTGTCGGCGGGGCTTATCTCTGACGATCCAAAGCGTTGGGAGCATTTTCTGCGGCGCATTCGGGCGGGCGTGGTGAACTTCAACCGGCCGACGACGGGGGCCGCGGGCTCGATGCCGTTCGGGGGGCTGGGGCATTCCGGCAACCATCGGCCGAGCGCCTATTACGCGGCGGACTACTGCGCCTATCCGGTGGCGAGTTTCGAGGCGGACGGGGTGGTCTCGACGCTGGCTGAGATCAAGGGGCTGCGCGGTTGAAGGCTGTCGAGGCCAACGCCGACGGGCTGGTCGGGCCGACGCACTCCTACGCGGGCCTGGCGCCCGGCAACCTCGCCAGCGAGCTGAACGTCGGGCAGGTCTCCAGCCCGCGCGGGGCGGTGATCGAGGGGCTGGCCAAGATGCGCCGCCTGCACGACTGGGGCGTGCCGCAGTTCGTCTTGCCGCCGCACGAGCGGCCGTTGATCCCGTTTCTGCGCGGCGTCGGCTTTGGCGGCAGCGACGCGGCCGTGCTGGAGCAGGCGTGGGAGCGCACGCCCGCGCTGGCGGCGGCGGCGTGTTCGGCCTCGTCCATGTGGGCCGCCAACGCCGCGACGGTGACGCCGAGCGCCGACAGCGAGGACGGGCGGGTCCACCTCACGCCCGCCAACCTGCTGACCAACCTGCATCGCAGCCTTGAGGCGGCGCAGACGACGCGGGCGCTGCGGGCGCTGTTTCCCGACGAGCGGTCGTTCGCGGTCCACGATCCGCTGCACGCCCAGCCCCACTTCGCCGACGAGGGCGCCGCCAACCATGTGCGGCTCTGTCCCGACCACGGCGAGGCGGGGGTGAACCTGTTCGTGTTCGGACGCGGCGCGTGGGAGCCCTGGTCCGGCCGCTTCCCCGCCCGGCAGACGCGCGAGGCGTTCGAGGCCGTCGCGCGGCGACACGGGGCGAGGGGCTCGGTGTTCGCGCGCCAGAACCAGGCCGCCATCGACGCGGGCGCCTTCCACAACGATGTGGTGTGCGTGGGCACGCGCGAGACGCTGTTCTTCCACGAGATGGCCTTCGATAACCGGGTCGAGGTGGAGGAGGACATCCGGCGGGCGGCGCAGGGGTTCGAGCCCCGGTTTGTGGAGGTCTCCAACGCCGACCTGCCCATCGAAGACGCCATCAAGTCCTACCTCTTCAACTCGCAACTTCTGGCGCTGCCGGGCGAGGACCGGCTGACGCTGCTGGCGCCGGCCGAAACGCGGGAGAACCCCCGCGCCCATGCGGCGGCGGAAGCGATCGCGGGATCCAACGGGCCGATCGGACGGGTGGAGTACGTCGATGTGCGCCAGAGCATGCGCAACGGCGGCGGGCCGGCGTGCCTGCGGTTGCGGGTCGTTCTAACCGAGGAAGAACTTGGGCGGACAAATCAGGCCCAGCGGTTCACGCCCGCGCTGCAACAGCGCCTCGCCGACTGGGCGCAGCGCCGCTATCGCGACCGCCTGGAGCCGAAGGATTTGGCCGATCCGAGGCTCCTCGACGAGAGTCGCGCGGCGCTGGACGAGCTGACGCAAATCCTCGGGCTAGGCGCCGGGTTTTACCCCTTCCAGCGCCTTTGAGCGGGCGTAGGCCTGGGTACCGGTCGTGAAGACGCGGTCGGTGGGCAGGATGGCCTCGATGGGGATGTCGGTGGCGGTGGCCAGCCGCTCGTAGATCGGGGCGAAATCCTGGAGCGTGGCGTCGAGGAGCACCCGCAGGCCGGGGATCACGAAATAGACCTGCTGGAAATCGTCGATGCGGTAGGGCGTGCGCATCAGGCGTTCGAGGTCGAAGCCGAGCCGGTTGGGCGAGGGGTCGTCCAGCGCGAAGACGCTCTCGGCGCGGCTGGAGACGATGCCGGCGCCGTAGATGCGAAGGCCCCGCGGCGTCTCCATCAGCCCGAACTCGACGGTGTACCAGTAGAGACGCGCCAGGTTGTGCAGGCGGCCAAGCTGCATGGCCCGCTCGCCGCCCTTGCCGTAGGCCTGCATGTAGTCGGCGAAGATCGGGTCGGTCAGCATCGGCACGTGGCCGAAGACGTCGTGGAAGATGTCGGGCTCTTGCAGGTAGTCGAGCTGGTCGGGCTTGCGGATGAACTGGCCGGCGGGGAAACGGCGGTTGGCCAGGTGCTCGAAGAAGACCTCGTCGGGAACGAGGCCCGGCACGGCCACGACGGTCCAGCCGGTGAGGCGGTTCAGCTCCTCGTTGATGCGGGCGAAGTCGGGGATGCCGCCCCGGCGCAGGTCCAGGGCGTCGAGGCCCTTCAGGAACTCGTCGGCGGCGCGGCCGGGCAGGAGCGCGCTCTGGCGTTCGTAGAGGGTGTCCCACACCTGGTGCTCGGCGTCCGTGTAGGACGTCCAGGCCTGGTCGATCGTCCAGTCGGGCGCCGCGCCGGGAGGCGGGCCGCCGCTAAAGCCGTCTGCGCTCATGGTGGGAAGATTACGCGCCGTCCGCAGGAAAGTTCGACCCGACTGCGCCGCTTAAACCGCCGCGCGTGAAACAGCTTTGCGCGTCAGTGCGCGATGCGGGGGCGCATCTGGTAGTGGCCGGCTTCGAAGCCATCGAAGAGCAACGCCGCGTGCGGGTGGCCGACGGGCTCGCCTGTGTCGTCGGGCAGAAGGTTCTGCTCGGAGACGTAGGCGACGTAGGTGCTCTGATCGTTCTCGGCCAGCAGGTGGTAGAAGGGCTGGTCCTTGCGCGGCCGGATCTCCTCGGGGATCGACTCCCACCATTCGTCGGTGTTGGCGAACTGGGGGTCCACGTCGAAGATCACGCCCCGGAACGGAAAGATGCGGTGGCGCACCACCTGACCGATCGTGAACTTGGCGAGATGCGCGTTCATAAGCCGACTCATACGCCCATTTCCCTGACTGTACCCTGAACGTAAGCCCAGGCGGCCGTTTCTTGAAGGCCCTGCTTCCGGACGCCGGACGCCTTCGCTATGGTCACGGGGAAATGAGGCGCCCGACCTGAGCGCCTGCGGGACAGGTGAACCATGTCTGAGGCGCCGCGAGCGCCCGGCGCCCACGAGCAGCGCCGGCGACCGCCGGGCGAGACGCCGAACTACGCGGCGCTCGATCTTGGCACGAACAACTGCCGACTTCTGATCGCGACGCCGACGCCGGGCGGATTTCGGGTGGTTGAGGCCTATTCGCGGATCGTGCGCCTGGGCGAGGGGCTGACCGCGGCCGGCCGGCTGTCGGAGCCCGCCATGGACCGGGCGATGGCGGCGTTGAAGGTCTCGGCCGAGAAAATCCGCCGGCGCAAGGCGGTGCGCGTCAAGGCCATCGCCACCCAGGCCTGCCGCATGGCTGACAACGGCGCCGAGTTCGTCGAGCGGGTGGCGCGCGAAACGGGGCTTCGCCTGCACGTGATCACGCCGCGCGAGGAGGCCCAGTTGTCGGTGGCGGGGTGTGTCTCCTTGCTCGATCGCGAGGCGGACGCCGCGCTGGTCGTGGACGTCGGCGGCGGCTCGACCGAGCTGTCGTGGGTGGACCTGAAGGGCGAAGGGCTGGACGCGCGGCCCCGGCAGTTCGCGCCCTGGCGCCTGCCCATCAAGGCCTGGCTGTCGATCCCGGTGGGGGTGGTGACGCTGGCCGAACAGTTTCCCGAGGACGGGCAGGACCAGCAAGCCTGGTTCCGCGCCATGGTCGATCACGTGAAGGCCAGGATCGAGGCGTTCAGCCACGCCGAGCCGATGCGAAATATCTTCAGCGAGGGCAGGGCGCACCTAGTCGGCACCTCCGGCGCCATCACCAGCCTGGCCGGGCTGCACCTGGAGCTGGAACGCTATGACCGCGCGCGGGTCGACGGGCTGTGGATGACGCGCGACGACTGCGAGGCGGCGGCGGGAAGGCTGCTGGGGCTCACCCCCGACCAGCGGGCCGCCCAGCCGTGCATCGGGCCCGACCGCGCGGATCTGGTGCTGGCCGGGGCGGCCATCCTGCAGGCGGTGCAGGAGCTGTGGCCGTGTGCGCGGGTGCGGGTGGCCGACCGGGGCCTGCGCGAGGGCCTGCTGATGAGCCTGATGAGCGAGCAGAAGAAGCCCCGCCGCCGGCGCCGCCGCGGCGGTCGCGGCCGGGCGGAGGCGGCCTGATGGGGTCGGTGTCTCCAGGGGCCGCTCGCATGCGTGCGCGCGCGGACAGGCGCGGGGACGCGCGGGCGCGGGGGGACGCGCGGGGACGTGGGCGCGGGCGTTACGGCGCGGGCGGGCGCGAGGAGACGAGCGGGGGCGTTGGGCGGTCATCGCCAACCATGATGCCGCCGTTTGCGGCGGCGGGGATAAGCTGTCGGACAGGGGCAGGGCGAGAGTCCCGCAATGTCTCGCGAAGGATTGTCTCCAGGTGAGCGAAGATCCCCCCAAGCGCCGGATGGTGCGCCCTCCCACGGGCGGCAACGAGGGCGGACGCTCGCGGCCGGCGCGGCTGAAGACGGCGACGGGGCGCACGGCGTCCTCGCAGGCGTGGCTGGAGCGCCAGATCAACGACCCGTTTTCGGCCAGGGCCCGGGCCATGGGCTATCGCAGCCGGGCGGCCTTCAAGCTGACGGAGATCGACGAGCGGTTCCGGCTGCTCAAGCGCGATGCGAAGGTCATCGACCTTGGCTGCGCGCCGGGCGGCTGGGTGCAGGTCGCCTTGCAGAAGGGGGCGGGGAAGGTGGTCGGCATCGACCTCTTGCCCATCGACCCGCCGATCCCCGAGGCAGAGATCGTGCAGATGGACTTCACCGATCCGGAGTGCCCGGCAAGGCTCCTGGAGCTGCTCGGCGGGCCGCCGGACGTGGTGCTGTCGGACATGGCCCCCAACACGGTCGGCCACAAACAGACCGACCACCTGCGGATCATGAACCTCATCGAGCTGGCCGCCGACTTCGCCATCGAGGTGCTCAAACCCGGCGGCGCCTTCGTCACCAAGGCCTTCCAGGGCGGCGAGACGGCCGCCGTCATCGCCCTCCTGAAGAAGCACTTCAACGAAGTGCGCATGGTCAAACCCAAGGCCAGCCGGGCCGAAAGCTCCGAGGTCTATTTCGTGGCTGTGGGGTTCAGGGGCGCTGAACAATCTCGATGATTTGCAGGATCAGCACGATTGCCCGCAGCAGCTCGAGCAGCATGTCGACGATGGAGGGAGGCGGGGACATCTGAGGCTCCGTTCAAAGAGCATCTTGGTACAGCCACCGACTCGAACGCGGCTAAGGCGCGATGTTGTAAAGCCCGGCCCTTACAACAGCGCGCGGAAGCAGCGATGGAACGCTGCTCACCCCGCACCCGTCATCCTCGGGCTTGTCCCGAGGACCCATGCGTGGTGAGCCAACCGGATAGATCAGGTGTTCATGGGTCGTCGGAACAAGTCCGACGATCACCGGCGAAGAGGGCGGTGCGCCCCCTCATCCGACCTGCTTCGCAGGCCACCTTCTCCCGCGAGGGGAGAAGGGATTTAAGCGGCCATCTCCCGGCGCACGAGGGCGCGGCGGTCGTAGTCGGCGGCGAGGTTGGTGAGGGCCTGGGCGCCGTCGCCTCGGAAGCTGGGGCCGTGCATGAGGGCGAGGGTCTGGGGCTGGAGGTCGGCGAGGCCGCGAACACGCTGGCGCCGCCTCGATTCTGGGTCCTCGGGACAAGCCCGAGGATGACGCGGAGGGGCAGGGGAGAAGGGATTTAAGCGGCCATCTCGCGGCGCACGAGGGCGCGGCGGTCGTAGTCGGCGGCTAGGTCGGTGAGGGCCTTGGCGCCGTCGCCTCGGAAGCTGGGACCGTGCATGAGGGCGAGGGTCTGGGGCTGGAGGTCGGCCAGGCCCCGGATGGTCTTGCCCATGTCGGGGTTGAGGGCCGAGTAGCCGATGATGTCTTCGGAGGCGATGGCGGCGCTGACGATCTCGGTTTCGACGAGCGGGGCCCAGTCGCCGTGCTGGGTGAAGAGGTCGCCGGTGAACAGCGTGCCGGTGGTCTCCTCGTAGAGGACGCCGGCGTCCCAGCCGTGGGGCGTGTGCGGGGTGTCGAGGTAGCGGACGCGCTTGCCGCCGAGGTCGATGACTTCGCCATTGGCCAGCGGGCGAGGGGTGCGGTCAGCCATGTCGTTCAGGGAGACGTTGCAGCCGATTTCGCCGTGGGCGACCTGGGCGTTCGGCGCCGTCGCCAGCCACTCGTTCATCGAACCGCACTCGTCGGCTTCGTAGTGGCCGAAGGTGATCCAGCGCAGTTTTGCGGGGTCGATGACGCGGGAGACGGCTTCGCGCACCAGCGGGAACATGCGGCGCAGGCCGGTGTGGAAGATGAGCGGCTCATCGGCCAGGACCAGGAACTGGTTGAAGGCCAGGCCCTTGGGGGCGTCGATCTCCGGGACGAAGGTGGACAGGCGATAGATGCCGTCGGCGATTTCAGCGACGCGGGTTTCCATGGTGTGGCTCCGGGGTTGGACAGGGCGGGTAAATCACGATACATAGCCGTGTAGTGAAAATGCGCGCAGCCGTCAATATGGATGCGCATGACTGTTCAATGAAATGTGAGATGGCCCGCAGCTACACCCTCAAGACCCGTGCGGAGAAGCAGGCGCGGACGCGACAGAAGATCGTCGATGCGGCGGTCGAGCTGCACGGCACGGTCGGGCCGGCGCGCACCAGCCTGAGCATGGTCGCCGAGCGGGCGGGGGTGCAGAGGAACACCCTCTATGCCCACTTTCCCGACGAATGGAGCCTGCTGCTGGCCTGCTCCGGCCACACGATGGAGCGCGATCCGCCGCCGGACGCCGAGGGATGGCGAAACCTGCCGGTCGGGGAGCGGCTGCGGGCCGGTTTGAAGGCGATCTACGGCTGGTATCGGGCCAACGCCCAGCTGCTGGCCTGCGTCCTTCGCGACGCCGAGCAGCATGAAGGCGTGCGGAAGGTCTCGGAGATGCGCTACGGCCCCGTCGTCGCGGCCTGGCATGAGGTGCTGGGCGGGGGACTCCTGCCCGAGCAGCAGGCGCTGCTGCACCTGGCGCTCGGCTACCATAGCTGGCGCGCGCTGGTGTTGGAGGCGGGGCTGGCTGACGAGGCCGCGGTGGATTTGATGGCGGGGGCGGTCGAAGGCGCCGCCAGCCGGGCCTGACTTAACCATAGACCGCCGTTCCGTACTGTGCCCACCATCGGCCTTCGGGTGGAGGGCGGATCGTGGACAATGAAGTGCTGGTCGATGCCGACCTGGATGCGGCGCCAATTCCGCCCAGGCCGACGGGCAGGCAGGTGGCGGCGGTGCTGGTCGGCAATGCGCTGTCGTTCTACGACTTTCTGACCTACGCCTTCTTCGCCGCACAGATCGGGCGGACGTTCTTCCCGTCCCAGTCGGCGGCCGGAAGCCTGCTGGCCTCGCTGGCGGCGTTCGGGGCCGGGTTCCTGATGCGCCCTGTGGGCGCCTGGGTGATCGGGCGGATGGGCGATCGGCTGGGCCGCAAGCCGGCGATGATCCTGTCCTTTGCGTTGATGGGCGTGGCGGTGGCGGGGCTTAGCCTGACGCCGTCCTACGCGACCATCGGCATCGCCGCGCCCGTGCTGGCGGTGGCGTTCAGGATGCTGCAGGGCTTTGCGCTGGGCGGCGAGGTGGGGCCAAGTTCGGCCTTCCTGATGGAGATCGCGCCGCCGAACCGGCGGGGGCTCTACACCTCGCTGCAGTTCATGACCCAGAACCTGTCGGTGGTGATGGCCGGGATCGTCGGCCTGATCCTGTCGACCCAGCTTAGCGCCTTGCAGATGGACCACTGGGGCTGGCGGGTGGCGCTCGGCCTTGGCGTGCTGATCGTGCCGTTCGGGATGATGATGCGCGCGACGCTGGTTGAGACGCTGCACGACCACGAGCCTGAAGCGGAGGCGACCTCGGCGGCGGGGCTTCGGCCCTACTTGAAGGTGGCGATCCTGGCGCTGCTGGTGCTGGCCGGGGGGACGGTGGTCTCCTACGCCCTGACCTACATCAACACCTACGCCCAGACGACGCTGGGCATGGCGATCAGCAGCGGCTTTGGCGCGACCATCGTGCTGGGCGTCACGGGGATGCTGACCGACCCGGTCGGCGGGGTTCTGTCGGACCGTTATGGCCGCAAGCCGTTGATGCTGATCCCGACCGCGCTGCTGGCGCTGATGGTGCTGCCGAGTTTCTGGCTGCTGAGCCACTACCGCACCGACGGCGTGCTTTATGGCGTCACCGGGGTGATGAGCGTGGTCGCCGAACTGGGGCAGGCGGCGGTGCTCGTCGCCATCACCGAGATGCTACCCCGACGCATCCGCTCCGGCGCGCTGGCGGTGATCTATGCGGTCGCCATCTCGGTCTTCGGCGGCTCGACGCAGTTCGTGGTCGCCTGGCTGTTGGACCTCACCGGCAACCCGTTGGTGCCCGGCTGGTACATGGTGGCGGCGAGCAGCGTGGCGGTGGTCGCGATCCTGATGATGAAGGAGACCGCGCCGGTGCGGCTCAAGGCGAGGGCGCCGGCGCTGGCGCCTGCCTGACGCGCCAAACCCGCGCGTTTTCGCGGGCCGGGGCGTCAACAGCGGAGGGGGCATTGGGGTTCGCGCTCATTTTCGTGAGCGGCGGGCTTTCGCATTGCGGCGGCTGTCGCTATACCGCCCCCGCAAAACGGAGACTCCCCATGGAGATTCGCGAAGGGCTTACCTTCGACGATGTTTTGCTCGAACCCGGTCCGTCGGAGGTCATGCCGACGCAGGTCACGACCGAGACCAGGCTTACGCGTGAAATCGGCTTGAACATCCCCATCGTGTCCGCCGCCATGGACACGGTCACCGAAAGCCGTCTGGCCATCGCGATGGCGCAGGCGGGCGGCATGGGCATCCTGCACCGCAACCTCAGCATCGAGGAGCAGGCCGACCAGGTGCGCGAGGTGAAGCGCTATGAAAGCGGCATGGTCATCAACCCCCTGACCATCGGGCCGGACACGACGCTGGCCGAGGTGCGGGAGATCAAGGCGCGGCGCAAGATCAGCGGTTTTCCGGTGGTCGACGAGGCCGGCAAGCTGGTCGGCATCCTCACCAACCGCGACATGCGCTTCGAGACCGACGCCAGTGCGCCGGCCTCGGCGATCATGACCCGCGAGAACCTGATCACGGTGCGCGAGGGGTGCAGCCAGGCCGAGGCGCGGGCGCTGTTGCGCAAGCACAAGATCGAGCGGCTGATCGTCACCGACGACGAGGGCCACGCCGTCGGGCTGATCACCGTCAAGGACATGGAGAAAGCCGAGGCCTATCCGCTGGCGGCCAAGGACGAGAAGGGCCGGCTGCGGGTCGGCGCGGCCTCCACCGTGGGCGATGCGGGTTTCGAGCGGTCGATGGCGCTGATCGAGGCGGGCGTGGACGTGGTGGTGATCGACACCGCTCACGGGCACTCCAAACAGGTCAGCGAGGCGGTGGCGCGGCTCAAGCGCGAGAGCAACCGGGTGCAGATCGTGGCGGGCAACGTCGCGACCTACGACGGCGCCCAGGCGTTGATCGACGCGGGCGCGGACAGCATCAAGGTTGGCATCGGGCCGGGCTCCATCTGCACGACGCGGATCGTGGCGGGGGTGGGCGTGCCGCAGCTGACGGCCATCGCCGAGGCGGTGCGGGCGGGCCACAAGTCCGGCGTGCCGGTGATCGCCGACGGCGGCATCAAGTATTCCGGGGACCTCGCCAAGGCCATCGCGGTGGGCGCCTCGGCGGCGATGATGGGCTCGATGTTCGCCGGCACCGAAGAGGCGCCGGGCGAGGTGTTCCTCTATCAGGGCCGCTCCTACAAGGCCTATCGCGGCATGGGCTCGGTGGGGGCGATGGCGCGCGGGTCGGCGGACCGCTACTTCCAGAAGGAAGTCAACGATGCGCTCAAGCTGGTGCCCGAGGGGATCGAGGGGCAGACGCCCTACAAGGGCCCCATCGCGCCGGTGCTGCACCAGCTGGTCGGGGGCCTTCGGGCCGCCATGGGCTATGTGGGCGCGCCGACCATCGACCTCTTCCAGAAGCGGGCCAGGTTCGTGCGGATCACGGGCGCGGGCCTGCGCGAAAGTCATGTGCACGATGTGATGATTACGCGTGAGGCGCCGAATTATCCGAGCGCGGTCTAAGACCTCCGGGGAGGGGCGAACGTGACGTTTGAACTGACGATGCTGGCCTGGACGCTGGTTCTGGCCTTTGTGCAGATCCTGCTTTTCGATTTTGCGCGCACCCGGCAGTACGGGCTGAAGTGGAACACCGGGCCGCGCGATGAGGAGATGCCGCCGCTGTCGCCGATGGCCAACCGGCTCAAGCGCGCGCAGGACAACCTGTTCGAGACGCTGCCGCTGTTCATCGGCTTTGTGCTGATCGCGCATCTGGCGGACAGGAACAGCGAGCTGACCCACTGGGGCACGCTGATCTACCTCGTGGGCCGCGTGGTCTATGTGCCGCTGTATGCCTATGGCGTGCGGCAGGTGCGCTCGCTGGTATGGCTGGTGAGCCTGGCCGGCCTCATCATGGTCGCGGCGGCGGTCCTGGTCTGAACGGCGGTGAGTTTTGCGTGACGGCGGACGGCTCTCGGCGGCGATCGAAGTACTCGACGACATAGCCGCGCGCCATCGGCCGGCGAAGCTTGCGCTCAAGGCGTGGGGCGATGCGAACCGGTTCGCCGGGAGCAAGGACCGGGCCTTCATCTCCGGACTGGTGCTGGATGCGCTGCGCAAGCGGCGCTCGCTCGGCTGGGCGATGGGGGCGCAGACGTCCCGCGCGGTCGTGCTCGGCGCCGTGCGGTTCGGCTGGGGCTGGGCGCTGGAGCGCATCGCCGCCGCCGCCGAGGAGCAGCATGGACCGGGGGCGCTGACGGCGGAGGAGTTGGCGGCGCTGGAGGCTCCGAGGCCGCTCGATGATGCGCCGGCGGCGGTCCGGGGCGACTATCCCGACTGGCTCGATCCGCATCTGGAGCGCGTGTTCGGAAAGGAGCGGGCCGAGGAGGGCGCGGCCTTGTCGGCGCGGGCCCCGGTGGACCTGCGGGTGAACCTGCTGAAGGCGACGCCCGAGAAGGCGGCCAGGGTGCTGGAGCCGTTGAAGGCGGAGCCGGCGCGGTGTCTGGAGCAGGCGTTCCGGATCGCGGCGCCTGATCCGTCGCAGCGGGCGGGGGCGGTGGAGACCATTCCCGCTTTCGGCAAGGGCTGGTTCGAAGTGCAGGACCTGGGCTCGCAGCTGGCGGCCGCCGCGGCCGGCGAGGTGAAGGGCAAGCAGGTGCTCGACTTCTGCGCCGGGGGCGGGGGCAAGACGCTGGCGTTGGCCGGGGCGATGGGCAACACGGGCCAGCTCTACGCCTATGACGCCGATGCCCGGCGCATGGCCGACCTGATCCCACGGGCGACGCGGGCGGGGGTGCGCAACCTGCAGGTCCGCTCGCCGGTGGAGAAGGACCCGCTGCGGGGGCTGGAGGGCAAGATGGACGTGGTGTTCGTCGATGCGCCCTGCACCGGCACGGGAACCTGGCGGCGGCATCCGGACACGAAGTGGCGGCTCTCGCCGGATCAGCTGGAGCGGCGGATGGCCGAGCAGGACGCGGTGCTCGACCAGGCCGCGCCGCAGGTGAAGGTCGGCGGGCGGCTGGTCTATGTGACGTGCTCGATCCTGGCCGAGGAGAACGAGGACCGGCTGGCGGCCTTCCGCGAGCGGCATCCGGGGTTTGCGGTGAGGCCCGTCGCCCTTGCCGATCTGCCGACCACGCCCGAGGGCTACCTGCGCATGACCCCGCTCAACACAGGCACGGACGGCTTCTTCGTCGCGGTGCTGGAGCGCTCATCTTCTCCCTTCCCCCTGGATGGGGGAAGGGTCGGGGATGGGGGTGGGAGAGCTTCAGAATGAGGCGCGGCAGTGAAACATCACCATGCGGAGCGTGGCTGAGAGGGCGCCACCCCCATCCCAACCCTTCCCCCATCCAGGGGGAAGGGCTCTATGGACAATCGCCCCGTGAATCTGGACTAACCGCCGAATGACCACCGAGCCCAACCACGAACGCGTCCTGATCGTCGATTTCGGCAGCCAGGTGACCCAGCTTATCGCCCGGCGGGTGCGTGAGAGCGGGGTCTATTGCGAGATTCATCCCTACGACAAGGTCGAGGCGATCCTTGAC
Source organism: Caulobacteraceae bacterium (assembly GCA_036376035.1). Classification (GTDB taxonomy): domain Bacteria; phylum Pseudomonadota; class Alphaproteobacteria; order Caulobacterales; family Caulobacteraceae; genus Caulobacter. The sequence continues at coordinate 71,658 of DASVBC010000029.1, forward strand.
GACTTCGCGCCGAAGGCGGTGATCCTGTCGGGCGGGCCGGCCTCGACGACCGAGGAGGAAAGCCCCCGCGTCTCCAAGCGGGTGTTCGAGCTGGGCGTGCCGGTGCTGGGGGTCTGCTATGGCGAGCAGACGATGGTCCGGGAGCTCGGCGGCAAGGTCGAGGGCGGCCATCACCGCGAGTTCGGGCGGGCCGAAATCGTCATCGCCAAGGACAGCCCGCTGTTCGCCGGCATCGGCGCTGTCGACCATCGCGAGACGGTGTGGATGAGCCACGGCGACCGGGTGGTGGACATCCCCGAAGGCTTTGAGGTGATCGCGACCTCCGAGGGGTCGCCCTTCGCCGCCATCGCCGACGAGACGCGGCGCTTTTACGGCGTGCAGTTCCATCCGGAGGTGGCGCACACGCCGCGCGGGGCGGCGATCTATCGCAACTTCACCCACGGCATCGCCGGGCTTTCGGGCGACTGGACCATGGCGACCTTCAAGGACGAGGAGATCGCCCGCATCCGCGCCAAGGTCGGCAAGGGGAGGGTGATCTGCGGGCTGTCGGGCGGGGTCGACAGTTCGGTGGCGGCGGTGCTGATCCACGAGGCCATCGGCGACCAGCTGACGTGCGTCTATGTGGACACCGGCCTGATGCGCAAGGGCGAGAGCGAACAGGTCGTCTCGCTGTTCCGCGAGCACTATAATATTCCGCTCGTACACGTTGATGCTTCGGACATTTTCCTCGGCGCGCTGGAGGGCGTCAGCGACCCGGAAGCCAAGCGCAAGACCATCGGGCGGCTGTTCATCGAGGTGTTCGACCGCGAGGCGGCGAAGGTCGAGGGCGCCGAGTTCCTGGCGCAGGGGACGCTCTATCCGGACGTGATCGAAAGCGTCTCGGCCCGGGGCGGCCCGAGCGCGGTGATCAAGAGCCATCACAACGTCGGCGGCCTGCCGGACTTCATGAAGCTGAAGCTGGTCGAGCCGCTGCGCGAGCTGTTCAAGGACGAGGTGCGGGCGCTGGGCGTCGAGCTTGGCCTGCACCCCGATTTCGTCGGCCGCCACCCGTTCCCCGGCCCGGGCCTCGCCATCCGCATCCCCGGCGAGATCACCCGCGAGAAGGTCAAGGTGCTGCAGGACGCCGACGCCATCTACCTGGAGGAAATCCGCAAGGCGGGCCTCTACGACAAGATCTGGCAGGCCTTCGCCGTGCTGCTGCCGGTGAAGACGGTCGGGGTGATGGGCGACGCCCGCACCTACGAGAATGTGCTCGCCCTGCGCGCGGTGACCTCCACCGACGGCATGACCGCCGATTTCTTCGAGTTCCCCTGGGACGTCCTCGGCAAGACTGCCACCCGCATCATCAACGAAGTCCGCGGCGTGAACCGGGTCGTCTATGACGTGACCAGCAAACCGCCGGGGACGATCGAGTGGGAGTAGGGGCTGGAACGGCCTTGAGTTGTACGCCGTTGTGACGTACATAATTTGAGCAAGGCAAGGAGGCTGTGATGCTGTCGTTCCGCGACCGGGTAAGTGAAGTTGACGAGCGCAGCACCGAGCGGATGAACTTTCGCACCAAGCCCCGCATCAAGGAGGCGATCCAGCGCGCGGCGGCATTGTCGGGCGTCGACGACTCTGTCTTCACGATGAACGCCGCCTATCAGTCCGCCATCGAGACCATCGCCGCGCACGAGCGCACGGTGTTGCAGCCGGTGGACCACGCCGTGTTCTTCGCCGCGCTCGACAACCCGCCGGCGCCGACCGAGAAGCTGCGCGCCGCGTTCGACCGTCACAAGGCGACGGTCACCAGCCGGTGACGGCCGATCCCGAAGACGCCCATCCCGTCATAGAGCCGTTCGATCCCGCCAGGCACGATCGAACGGCTTTTTCGTGCGAGGTCGAGCAGGTCGATAACTTCTTCAAGAAGACGGCCAACAAACTCGCGAGCGCCGACAATGTTCGTGTGTTCGTGATGATCGAGCCAAAGGGCGCTCTGGCTGGCTTCTATGCGCTGAACGCCCACGCCGTAGACTATGCCGAGCTCCCGCCAAAGTACGCTCGCACGCGCCCGGGCCACGGCCAGATTCCCGCCGCCTACCTTTCGATGATCGGGGTGGACCACCGCTTTGCGGGCAAGGGCTTTGGAGGTGACCTGCTTGTCGATGCTCTCAGCCGTATCGCCGCCGCCGCCGACCAGCTTGGCATCGCCGTCGTAATGATCGACGTTCTCGATTGCGGCGATCCCGCTCTTACTGGGAGACGGCTGAAGCTCTACACGAGCTACGGATTTGCGCCGCTTCCATCACGGCCGCTGCGCCTGTTCTGCCCATCGCGACTGTCCGCGAACTGCTGGAGAAGGTCTGACCTATGCGAGTGACCATCCACGGCATCAAGGCCTGTGACACGATGAAGAAGGCGCGGGCCTGGCTGGACCAGCATGGCGTCGACTACGACTTCCATGACTACAAGGCCGTGGGGATCGACGCGGCGACCTTGAAGCGGTGGGCCGGCGAGGTCGGCTGGGAGGTCCTGCTGAACCGCGCGGGCACGACGTTTCGAGCGCTGCCGGAGGCGGACAAGCAGGGGCTGGATGAAGCCAAGGCCATCGCGCTGATGGTTCGGCAGCCTTCGATGATCAAGCGGCCGGTGCTGGAGGGGGCGGGGCCGCTGCTCGTCGGCTTCAAGCCGGAGCGGTATGCGGTAGCCTTCCCACAAACGTCATCCCGGCCGTAGCGCAGCGGAGAGCCGGGACCCAGTCGCCGCGGCCGTGACACCTGGGTCCCGGATCGGCCTGCGGCCGTCCGGGATGACGGCAAAGGTCAGGTAGAGAGCGCCTCGGACAGGTCCATCTTCTGCGCGCGTTTGGCGGCCTGGAAGGCGGGGCGGGCTTTGAGGCGCTGCCAGTAGGCGGCGATGGCGGGAGAGGCCTGGTCCAGCAGATCGAGGTGGTCGGCCAGCAGCAGGGCGTAGCCGACGGAGATGTCGGCGGCCGTGAAGCGGCCGGCGCAGAGCCAGTCGCCATCCGCCAGGGCGCGGTCGACGTGCTTGAGGCGCGAGAGGAACCACTTTGCGTAGTCGCTCGCCGCCGCGTCGGCCTTGCCGCGCTCGAAGGTTCCGTAACGAAGGACGATGGTCTGCGGGAAGGTCAGGGTCGCCTCGCCGAAGTGCAGCCAGTTGAGCCAGGCGCCGTAGTTCGCATCGTCCGGCGGCACGGCCAGGTCGCCGGGGCCATGGCGGGTGACGAGGTACTGCACGATGGCGGCGGACTCGGTCATGAAGGTCTCGCCATCGATCAGCGCCGGGATGGTGCCGAGCGGATTGACCTTCAGATACTCCGGCGCACGGACGCGGGGCGGGAAGGGCAGGAGGTGGAGCTTGTATGGCAGGCCCAGCTCCTCCAGCGCCCACAGGGCCCGGAACGAGCGGGCGTCGGGACAGTGCCAGAGCTCGATCATCAGTCGCGGTCCGGGGCGCCGAGGGGGAAGTAGGGGCGGTACGGGCGGGCTTCCTCGACGCAGCGACTGACCGATGGGTGGGCCAGCAGACGGGCGCGGTAAGCGGCGAGCGCGGGGTAGTCCTCGCCGATCTGGTGGACCCAGTCGGCGTAGAACAGCGAGGGCGCGGCGGCGCAGTCGGCCATGGTGAAGGCCTCGCCCGCGGCCCAGGTGCGCTCGGCCATCACCCCTTCCAGCCAGGCATAGGCGAGGTCGAGTTCGTTGGCGGCTTCCGCCAGGGCCGTGTCGCGGCGGCCGTCGGGGCGCAGGGCCTCGGCCACCGGCTTGTTCATCGGCGTCATCACGTACATGTCGAAGAAGCGGTCCATGAAGCGCACGCCGAGCGCCGCCTTTGGATCATCCGGGAGCAGGCGTGTGGGGCCGGGGTGGCGCTGGTCCAGGTGCTCCAGGATGATCGAGGATTCGGTCACCGTGCGCCCGTTGTCGACCAGCACCGGGAACTTGCGGAAGGGCCACAGGGCGGCGAGCTCCTCGCCCGCGCCTTCATGCTCCAGATGGCGGTAGGTGAAGGGCGTGTCGTTCTCGTAGAGGCCGATCAGCACCTTCCAGCAGTAGGACGAGAAGGGATGGGCATAGAGGGTCAGGCTCATGGTCAGGGCTTGCCCTTGGGGCCGGTGAATTCGGCCTCGATGATGACCTCGACCGCGTCGCCCACGCCCATGATGGAGCCCGGCGCGGGGATGCCCTGCGAGACGCCGAAGTCGGAGCGCTTGATCACGCCGTGGGCCGAGAAGCCGATGCGGGAATTCGGGTCATAGGGGTGGCCGCCGTAGCCGCCGTTGTAGGTGACGTCGAGCGTCACGGGCCTGGTGACGCCGTGCATGGTGAAATCGCCCGTGACCTTCGCCGTCTTCGGACCGGTCACGTCCACCTTCGTCGAGCGGAAGGTCATGGTCGGGTACTTGTCGGCCTCCAGCCAGCCCTCGCCGGTCAGCTGCTTGTCGAAGTCGAGGTCGGGCAGGGGATAGTTGGTCTGCAGCGAGCTCGCATCGATGGTGGCGGTGATCTGTGAGGCGGCGGGGTTGGCCGGATCGCCCGTCAGGGTGGCGTCGAACTTCGTGAACCGCGCCGTCCAGTTCGAGAAGCTGAGGTGGCTGACGCGGAAGTTCACCGAGGCGTGGGCGAGGTCGAGCTTGTACGTCCCGGCGGCGGGCGCGCCGTAGGCGTCCGGCGTGGGCTCGGCATGGGCGGCGCTGACGAGGAGCAGGGCGGCGCAGGCGGAAATCAGGGGTTTGAAGGACACGCGTTTACTCCGGCTGGCCGGTTTGGGCGCGCAGGCGCTCTTCCTGCTCGCGAAGCTCGGGCGTCAGGGCGTCGCCAAAATCCTCGGCGGAGAAGATCTGGCGGATTTCGATCTCGCTGGGCCCGCTCATGGGGTTGGGGCAGCGTTTGACCCACGCGATGCATTCCTCCAGCGAGGCGACCTCGAAGATCCAGAAGCCGGCGACGAGCTCGCTGGTCTGCGGGAACGGACCCTGCACGACCGTGCGGCTTGCGCCGTCGAAACGCACGCGCGCGCCGCGGCTGGAGGGATGCAGGCCTTCGCCGGCCCGCAGGACGCCGGCCCTGGCCAGCTCCTCGTTGTACTTGCCCATGGCTTCAAGCAGCTCGGTCGAGGGCATCTCGCCCGCCTCCGACTCCTTCGTCGCCTTCACCATCACCAAAAACCGCATCGTGGCCTCCTCGGATCGGGGCCCAACCTTCCCGAGATCGATCCGCAGGACAAACCTTTTCGCGCCCCATTGCAGCGCTTGGCGGCGCATGAACAAAGTTTCATGCGGAACGGCGCATCCGTTCGCGCTCGCCGGCGCCTCTTCCTTGCATGAAGGCGACGGCGAAGACGCCGCGCTGCATAGAAAAGGGTCCTGCTATGGAAATCCTCATTCCCCTGGCGTTCTTTGCGATGATCGCCGCGATCGTGCTGGTGCCGGGCTATCTGCGCACCCGCGAGAAGGAGCGCCTCCACGAGACGCTGCGCATCGCCTACGAAAAGGGCCAGCCCGTGCCGCCCGAGATGATCGAGGCGCTACAGACTGAAAAGCCCAGGCCGGTGGTCGCCCAGCCCGATCGCGACCTGCGCCGAGGCATCATCCTGCTCTGCGTGGCCGCCGCCATCCTGGTGTTCGCGGTGACCATCGGTGATTTCTACGACCACGACGGCTACGCGTTGGCCGCCGTGGCGGCCTTCCCCGGGTTCATGGGGCTCGGCTACCTGGCCTTCTGGCTGGTCAGCCGCAAGCGCACCGCCGCCTGATCGCCCTGTAACGCAAGCCCTCTGGGGGCGGTATGCAAACAACCCGGCACATAGCAGGCCACCACGACGTGGAGCTCGCCGCCCTGGCGGCGGCGGGCGACCGGGCCGCCTTTGGCGAGCTGGTCCGCCGCCACGGATCGGCGGTGCGCGGCCTGCTGCGGCGGATGGGCGCCGAGCCCTCCCTCGCCGACGACCTGGCCCAGGACGCCTTCCTGACCGCTTTCGAGCGGATCGTGGAGTTCCGGGGCGAGGGGACGTTCTCCGGCTGGGTGCGGAAGATCGCCGCGCGGCTCTACGTGCGCCGCTGGCGCAAGGACGTGCGGCTGGAGGCGCTGGACGAGGATCGAGACGAGGCGCCGTCGGGCGATGAGCTGTCGGCGGTCTCGCGGATCGACCTCGACGAGGCGCTGAAAACACTGAGCGCGACGGAACGGATGTGTATCTCGCTTTGCTATGGCGCCGGGCTTTCGCACGCGGAAGCGGCGGACGCCTTGAACGCGCCATTGGGAACGGTCAAATCCCATGTCAAACGTGGTCTGGATAAACTCAGGGTCCGGCTGGTCCAGCCGGAGAGCCAAGGGAGGCGCGAACATGGCTGACGCCGGTTTCGAGAACCGCCTCCTGCGGATGTTCGACGAGCCGCCGCCGCTGGGCGACTCCGATCTCTTCGCCGAACGGGTCGTGGCGCGGCTGGATCGCGGCTGGGGCCTGCGCCAGGTGCTGATCGGCGCGTTCGGCTTCGTCGGCGGCCTGATCGGGGCGGTGCAGATGATGGGCTCGGGGCTCGCGCCGGAGCTGGAGCGGGCCTCCGAACAGTCCAGCCAGGTGCTGACCAGCCGCGTCGAGAGCCTCTGGCGCTCCAGCGAGGCGCTGTCGGCCATGCCGCTCAGCAATGAAGTCGTCTGGATGGCGGCGGCTCTGGGTGTTATGGCGCTGGCCTTCGCGATCACGCGCGCCGTCGAGGAGCTCTAGGCCCTGTCAGCCCAACGCCAGGAAACGTTCAAGCGCCTCACCGCGCCCGACATCGCCGCGCGCAAGGGCGGCCAGCCCATCGTGTGCCTGACCGCCTACACCGCGCCGGTCGCCGAAATCCTCGATGACCACTGCGACCTGATCCTGGTCGGCGATTCGGTGGGCATGGTGGTCCACGGCCTGCCCAACACCGTGGGCGTCACGCTGGAGATGATGATCCTGCATGGCCAGGCGGTCATGCGCGGGTCGAAGAAGGCGATGGTCGTGGTCGACATGCCCTTCGGCTCCTACGAGGGCACGCCCGAGAAGGCCTATGAGAACGCCGCCCGGATCATGAAGGAGACGGGCGCGCAGGCGGTGAAGGTGGAGTCGGGGCCGACGGTGCCCGAGACCATCGCCCACCTGACCCGGCGCGGCATCCCGGTCATGGGGCACGTCGGCCTTCGCCCGCAGTCGGTGCTGGTCGACGGCGGCTTCAAGGCCAAGGGCCGCACTAACGAAGAGCGCTCGCGCATCATGGACGAGGCGCGGGCGGCGGCGGAGGCGGGGGCGTTCTGCGTCGTTGTCGAGGGCGTGGCCGAAGAGTTGGCGCGCGACATCACCAAGGCCATCGACCCGCCGACCATCGGCATCGGCGCCTCGGCCGGCTGCGACGGGCAAATCCTGGTGACCGACGACATGCTGGGCCTGTTCGACTGGACGCCCAAGTTCGTGCGCCGCTACGCCAACCTGCGCGCCGAGATCGCCAAGGCGGCGGAGGGCTACGCCGAAGACGTCCGCGCCCGCCGCTTCCCCGGCGAGGCGGAGACGTACTTTTCGAAGCAAGGCCGTTAGCGCTTTCCCTGCGTTGCAGGCGCGACGCTGAGCCTATAGGTTCCGCGGCGCAGATTTGCTGATTTCGCCTGCTCGCGGAGCCCCCGTTTGGTCGACCTTTTCGATGAAGTGGAGGAGCAGCTACGCTCCGACCGCTACAGGACCCTCGCGCTTCGGGCGCTTCCGTGGGTCATCGGCATCGCCGTGCTGGCGCTCGCCATCGCCCTTGGCTGGTGGTGGTGGAAGGACCGGCAGGACAAGGCGGGCTTCGCCGCCGCCGAGACCTATACCGCCGCCATGGAGGCCTATGGCCAGCACGACGAGACGCGCGCGTTCGGCATGTTCGCCAAGGTCGCCGAGGACGGGCCGCCGGTCTATCAGTCCATGGCCCTGATGCAGCAGGCGGGCATCCGCCTGGAAGCGGGCAAGACCGATGAGGCCGTGCGCCTGTTCGACGCGGCCGCCGAGGCCGCCAAGGATCCGCTGCTCGGCGACATCGCCCGCCTCAAATCCGCCTTGGCGCTTCTCGATACGGCTCCATACGGCGAGCTTGAGAAGAGGCTGGAGCCCTTGACCGAGGAAGGCCATCCCTATCGCATCGAGGCGCTCGAGGCGCTGGCCTTCGCCAAGGTGATGGCCGGCAAGGCCGGCGAGGCGCGCGGCGATTTCGCGGTGCTGAGCCTGTCGCCCGATTCGTCGGACGCCGTGCGCGACCGCGCCCGCGCCGCCATGGACATGATCGATTCCGGTTCGGCCAAGGCCCTGCCGGCGGCCGTGAAGGCCGCGGCGGCGATGCCCGCGCCGCAACCGCAATCGCCGCAACCGCAATCTGAGGGCCAGCCGCAGGCAGCCCAGCCCGGAGCCGCTCAATGAGCCTTTCGCGTACCGGCGGTCTCGCCGTCCTTCTGGCCGCTACCGTCGCGCTTGGCGGCTGTTCGACGATCCGCGGGATCGGTGACCGCCTGAACCCCTTCAACGACGAGGACAAGGCGGCCGAATCCGTGGCCACCGAGGGCAAGCGCATCTCGATCATCGAGTTCGCGCCCAAGGTCGAGGCGACCGAGGGTCTCAAGGGTCAGGACTTCTACCTGCCCCCCGCCGCGCCCATCGCCGAATGGCCGCTGCCGGGCGGCACGCCCGAGCAGTCCGTCGAGCACGTGCAGGCGGCTCAGAACCTGCAGATCGCCTGGCGGCGCGGGTTCGGCGAGGGCTCGGACAACGACACCCACGTGATCGCCCCGCCGGTGATGGCGAACGGGCGTGTGTTCGTGATGGACGGCCGCTCGGCCGTCTCGGCGATGGACGCCGGCAGCGGCGCGGTCGTCTGGCGCGTCGAACTGCCGGCGCGCGGCAAGCGTGACCGCCACGCGTTCGGCGGGGGTCTCGCCTATGCCGACGGCAAGCTCTACGTCTCCAGCGGCAACCGCTACCTGGCGCAGCTGGACGCGGCGACCGGCGCGATCAACTGGAAGCGCGACACTGCTTCGCCGCTGCATGCGGCCCCGACGGTTTCGGGCGGCAAGGTGTTCGTGGTCAGCACCGACAACGAAATGCTGGCCTTCAACGCCGCCACCGGCGCCGAGGACTGGAACTATCAGGCGCTGGTCGAGCCGGCGCGGCTGCTGCGGGCCTCGAGCCCGGCGGTGTCGGGCGACACGCTGGTGGGGGCGTTCGCGTCCGGCGAGGTGATCGCCTTCCGCGCCGCCAACGGCAACGACCTGTGGAACCAGGCCCTGTCGCAGGCCAACCGCACCAACGCCCTGTCCGAAATCCGCGACATCGCGGGCCGCCCGGTGATCTACAAGGGCGACGTTTATGCGGGCAGCCACTCGGGCGTGTTCGCGGCTATCGACCTGCGCACCGGCCAGCCGCGCTGGAGCCTGCCGGTGGCCTCCATCACCACGCCGTGGGCGGCGGGCGATGTGGTCTTCTTCGTGAGCCAGGCAGGCGAAGTGATCTGCGCCTCGCGCGAGAGCGGGCAGGTCTATTGGATCCGCGACCTCAATGCGAACTGGAAAGACCAGGGCGTGTCGAAGGGCTTTGGCATCGGCTCGTTCCGCATCGGCGGGGGCAACGCCAAGATCCGGCCGCTGTGGTCGAGCCCGATCCTCGCCTCCGATCGCCTGCTGGTGGCGTCGAGCACCGGGCGTCTGGTGGCGCTGAACCCCAAGACGGGCGAGACGCTGAGCACGCTGGAGATCGGCGAGCCGGTGTTGCTGAGCCCCATCGCGGCCAATGGCACGGTCTATCTCGCGACGGACGAGGCAAATCTGATCGCCATCCGCTAGAAGGGTCCGCATGACCCTGAAGCTTGCGATCGTAGGCCGCCCCAACGTCGGCAAGTCCACGCTGTTCAACCGGCTGGCGGGCAGGAAGCTCGCCATCGTCGATGACTTGCCGGGCGTCACGCGCGACCGCAAGTTCGCGACCGGGCGGCTGGGCGACATCGACCTGGAGCTCATCGACACCGCCGGCTTCGAGGACGTCACCGACGAGAGCCTCGAAGCGCGCATGCGCGCCCAGACCGAGCGGGCGATCGAGGAGTGCGACCTGGCCCTCTTCGTCATCGACGCGCGCGAGGGCGTGGTGGCGGGCGACAAGGTGTTCGGCCAGGTGCTGCGCCGCTCGGGCAAGCCGGTGATCCTGGTGGCCAACAAGGCCGAGGGGAAGGCCGGTGAGGCCGGGACGATGGAGGCCTGGCGCCTCGGCTTTGGCGAGCCGGTGCCGCTGTCGGCCGAGCACGGCGAGGGGATGGCCGATCTCTTCCAGGCGGTGATGGCCGCCGCGCCGCAGGAGGCGGATGAGGGCGAGGACCCGGAGGGCGACAAGCCGGTGCGTATCGCCATCGTCGGGCGGCCGAATGCGGGCAAGTCCACGCTGGTCAACCGGCTGATCGGGGAGGACCGGCTGCTGGTCGGCCCGGAGGCGGGCATCACGCGCGACGCCATTCCCGTCGACTGGGAGTGGGACGGGCGCAGGATTCGGCTGGTCGATACGGCGGGCCTTCGCCGCAAGGCCAAGGTCAACGAGAAGCTTGAGAAGCTGTCGACGCAGGACTCCATCCGCTCGATCACCTTCGCCGAGGTGGTGATCCTGGTGATGGACGCCACCCACCCGTTCGAGACGCAGGACCTGCAGATCGCCGACCTGGTCGAGCGCGAGGGCCGGGGCCTGGTCTTCGTGCTGGCCAAGTGGGACCTGGTGGCCGACCCGCAGGCTCGCTTGAAGGAATTCATCGAACACGCCGAGCGGATGCTGCCGCAGGTGCGCGGCACGCCGGTCATCGCGCTGTCGGCCGAGACGGGACGCAACGTCGACAAGCTGATGCCGGCGGTGCTGAAGGTGCATCTGAACTGGTCCACCAAGGTCAAGACGCGCGACCTCAACGACTGGCTGGCCATGGCCGTGCAAAGGCACCCGCCGCCGGCGGTCGGTGGGAAGCGCATCAAGCCCAAGTACATGGCCCAGACCAAGGCGCGGCCGCCCACGTTCGTGCTGTTCGCCAGCCGCGCCGACCAGATGCCCGAGCAGTATCGGCGCTATCTGACCAACTCGCTGCGCGAGAGCTTCGACCTGCCGGGCGTGCCGATCCGCATGACGCTGAAGTCGGGCAAGAACCCCTACGCCGAGGGCGAGACCAAGGGCGGCGCGCCGAGCTTTGATCAGACCAAATCGACCGCCAGGCCCGAGACCAAGGCGTTCGGCGGCAAGGCCGACGCCAAGCGCAAGGCGGCCAAGGCGGGGCCGAAGAACAAGTCGGGCGCGCCGAAGTCCGGCTCGATCAAGTCGCGAGGCGTGAAGGCGGCCCAGCGGGCGCGGTCGGCCACTAAAGGCGGCCGTCGGCCTTCCAGTCGCGGAAGCTGATCACGCGGCCGCGCGGCGGCTCGCGGTCGGGGCGAGCGAGTTCGATCATCAGCGGCACGATCTCCTCGGGCGCGGGCAGGGTCATGGGGTCCTCGCCCGGATAGGCGCCGGCCCGCATGCGGGTCCTCATGGCGCCGGGGTTCACCGAGACGGCGCGGACGGCCGTGGATTCCATCTCATCGTCGTAGCAGCCGACGAGGGCCTCCAGGCCTGCCTTGGAAGCCGCATAGCCGCCCCAGAAGGCGCGCCAGTTCTGGGCCACGCCGCTGGACAGGAAGATCGCCCGGCCGGCGTCCGAGGCGCGCAGCAGGGGGTCCATCGAGCGGATCAGCCGCCAGTTGGCCGTGAGGTTGGTGGCGATGATCATGTCCCAGGCCTTGGGATCGAGGTGGCCGACGGGGGTGAGGGCGCCGAGCACCCCGGCCGCGCCGACCACGATATCGACCTTGCCCCAGCGCTCGTGGATGGCGGCGCCGAGGGGATCGAGGCCCTCGGGCTGCTTCATCAGGTCGATGGGGACGAGGGTCGCGTGCTCGCCGGTGGCGGCGAAGACCTCGTCGTCGAGGTTCTCCAGCGCCCCCTGGGTGCGGCCGAGCGCGATGACGTGGGCGCCGGCCCTGGCGTAGCCCAGCGCGATGGCGTGCCCGATGCCCCGCGTGGCGCCGGTGACGAGGGCGATACGGCCTTGGAGTTTAGGGGGGCTCATAAGGTTACCTCGTTCAAGCTAGCGCTTCGAAAGGATTGCGCGGACAGGTTGATTTAGCCCTAGCGACGTGTATGGCTAAGTTGATGGGGGCGAACGAAAGAGAGCACCTCGACGTGGAGGTGGAAAAACTCCTTGTCGAGCGGTCCGGCCAAATGGCGGGTGCCTCGTTATTCGTCAAGATAGCGCTTCTGGGGCTTGGCGCGCTCGCGGTCGGAGTCGCTCAGGGCGTCACGCTCTCGGCTGGAACGGGACCCCCAATCTGGAACGTGATTACAATCGCGGGCGCTGTGATCGTATTTTTAGGCAGCGTGTGGGGTTTCATCACCGAACAAGATGCAAGCAAGGCGCTGGGGGTGGCCGCGCGCGCCGCGCGTCAAGCCCGTGAGTATCGAGAGGTCGTAGAGGACATTGCGGACGATCTTGGCGATGTTCAGGTGTCTCTCTCGCGCGCAACCGAGCTGTATGCTGCCATGAACGTCATGCGGGGCGCTATCGAGCGCCTCGTCAATGGGCACCCAGTCACTGAGCAAGAGCTTCTTCAAGCACTCCTCGACGTGGCGGCCCGTCCGCTCAAGCTCGCGGCGGGGATTCAGACGAGGCACCATTACACGATTTGCATCTACAAGGCCGTTCCGGGCTCCTCGGTAGGAGAAACGGTCCTCAAGTGCGTTGCGCACCTACGGGAGGTTAGGTGCGACCTCGACAAGGCACGCCTCTGGCCCGTCGGTATAGGCGCGGTTGGGGTGGCGTACGCCCGAGGCAGTGAGGTGCTCGTGGCCGATCTCTCTGCGCCGGAAGTGGCGTCGTATTACGATTTGCCCAACTGGAAGCCTGAGGACCGCGGACGCTACAAGTCGATTGTTGCTGTGCCCATCTTACTTGGCGACGACAACCTCAAGTGGGGCGTGGTAACGGCAACTTCGGACGAAGTAGGGCATTTCTCCTTCAGCGCGCAGAACGGCGTACGCACGTCTGAAGCTGCGAGAGCCTTGGCTGGCATGGTTGCGCTGGCACTGACCAAGCATCATAGTCCAGTCAGTCCTCTAGCTTCAGCGTGAGTCGTTGGAACTGACCATGCCGATGATCAAATTGTTCATCCGCAGCAGCGGAAGAGGCCGTAAACTATGTCTATGATAGATATTAGGACTTCGCCCGAAGCGGAAATAGATCGCAAGATAGAAGACCTGCTCGGACGTATCGCGCGCGGCACCGCTTCTCCTGAAGATCGAGAGCGATACGCAGGCCTATTAGAAGAACGCGTGCGGCTGATGAAGCCCAGCGTCATCGATCACGCCCAGCGCCTCCGCAGGGTCGCGCGTTAGCCGTTACGCGCTGACCAGGAACGACAGCTGCTTTTCGGTGGCGTCGTTGCGGCCTTCCGCCAGTTCCTTGTCGAGGAGGCGGGTGGGGTAGTCGCCGGTGAAGTAGTGGTCGGTGAACTGGGGGTTGGCGGGGTCGCGCGGGGCGGACTCCATGGCCCAGTAGAGGCCGTCGACCGACAGGAAGCCAAGGCTGTCGACTTCGAGGAACCTGGTCATTTCGGCCAGGGTCTGCTGGGCGGCCAGCAGCTTGTCGCGGTCGGGCATGTCGATGCCGTAGAAGTCCGGCCACATGATCGGCGGCGAGGCCGAGCGCAGGTGGACCTCCTTGGCGCCGGCTTCGCGCACCAGCCGCACGATCTTGCGCGAGGTGGTGCCCCGGACGATGGAGTCGTCGATCAGGATCACCCGCTTGCCGGCCAGAACCGAGCGGTTGGGGCTGTGCTTCATGCGCACGCCCAGCTCGCGCACGCCCTGGGTCGGCTGGATGAAGGTGCGGCCGACGTAGTGGTTGCGGATGATCCCCATCTCGAAGGGGACGCCGCTTTCCTGGGCGTAGCCGACGGCGGCGGGGACGCCCGAGTCCGGCACCGGCACGACGACGTCGGCGGGCACGCCGCTTTCCTGCGACAGGCGCTGGCCCATGCGCTTGCGGACCTCATAGACCGAGCGGCCGTTCACGATGGAGTCCGGGCGGGCGAAATAGACGTATTCGAAGACGCAGGGGCGGGCGTTGGCCGCCGGGAAGGGGCGGACCGAGCGGATGCCCTTGGCGTCGATGATGACCATCTCGCCGTGCTCGATGTCGCGCACGAACCGCGCGCCGATCATGTCGAGGGCGCAGGTCTCCGACGCCAGCACCGGCTTGCCGCCGAGGTCGCCGAGGACCAGCGGGCGGATGCCGAGCGGGTCGCGCACGCCGATCATCTTCTTGTTGGTCAGCGCCACCAGCGCATAGCCGCCCTCGATCTGGGTCAGGGCGTCGATGAAGCGGTCGACGATCTTGGCGCGGCGCGAGCGGGCGATGAGGTGGAGGATGACTTCGGAGTCGCTGGTGGACTGGAAGATGGCGCCTTCCTGGACCAGCCGCTCGCGCAGGGTCAGGAAGTTGGTGAGATTGCCGTTGTGGGCCAGCGCCACGCCCCCCGCCTCAAGGTCGGCGAACATCGGCTGGACGTTGCGAATGAAGCTGCCGCCGGATGTGGAGTAGCGGGTGTGGCCGATGGCGGACTGGCCGGGCAGGCGGTCGACGAGGTCAGGGCCGGTGAAGTTGTCGCCGACCAGGCCCATGTGGCGTTCGGTGTGGAAGCGCTGTCCGTCGAAACAGGCGATGCCGCAGGCTTCCTGGCCCCGGTGCTGGAGGGCGTGGAGGCCAAGGGCGGTGACGACCGAGGCTTCCGGGACGCCGAAGACGCCGAAGACCCCGCATTCGAGGCGCGGCCGGTCGTCGTCCGGGTCGCGCCAGGGGTGCTGATCTTGCGTAGAGCCCTCTTGGGTGCTCATCGGGACTTCTCCACCAACTCGTCGACCGACTTCAGCTTCTCGCCGTTGTCGTCAGGCGTCTCTCCCGCGCCCTCGCGGACGGCCTTCTCGATGGCCGGTCTGATCTTGCCGGCGGCGGCCTGCCCCTCCGGAGCGAGCGCCATCAACATTTTTCCGGAGGCGCTCGTCAATGGATAGAGCGCCGCACCCTTGATCCACTGGGGACTGCGGGCCGCCGGTGTCGCCGCCGTATATAGGAGATTGAAGGCGCCAAGCACGATCAGTGCGCGGATCAGCCCTATGCCGACGCCGACGGTGCGATCCAGCGACCCGAAGGCCGCATTGGCGTGGAGGCGCTCGGCGATGGAGCCGCCGATGACGCGCAGGCCGATGAAGCTGAGCAGGAAAACGGCGAGGATGGCCAGGCCGATGCCGGCCCAGTCGGGATCGACGAGCGCCCGGCCCATGGGACCGGTGACCCTCAGCGCCAGCAGCGAGATCAGGATGGCGGCGATGAAGGAAAAGGCGGTGATCAGCTCGCGCGTCCCGCCGCGGATAAAGCCGACGAGGGCGGAGGCGGCGATGATCAGGAGGACGATGATGTCGAATTGCGTCATCTAACCACCGCTCACCCCGGCGGAAGCCGGGGCCCAGATCTTTCTAGCGGAGTGCTGACTGGACCGGACTGGGTCCCGGCTTTCACCGGGATGAGCGGCTTTTAGCGGCGTCATCGCCAGTCCTCTTCGCCGATGCGCCGAACGGCGTCGGCGAGGCGGGTGACGGCGGTGACGCCGGGCGCGTCGAGGCCGCTGGGGGCCAGCGCCCTGGAGAAGCCGAGTTTCGCCGCCTCTTTCAGGCGCGCCTCCATCCTGCTCACCGGGCGAACCTCGCCAGACAGGCTGACCTCGCCGAAGACGACGCAGTCCTGGGGGAGGGCCACGTCGAGCGCCGAGGACGCCAGGACGGCGGCGGCGGCGAGGTCTGCGGCGGGCTCGGTGATGCGAAGCCCGCCGGCGACGTTCAGATAGACGTCGCGGGCGCCCAGGCCAAGCCCGCAACGCGCCTCCAGCACCGCCAGCACCATGGCCAGGCGCCCGGAGTCCCAGCCGACGACCGCGCGGCGCGGCGTGCCGTAGGCGCTGGGAGCGACGAGGGCCTGGAATTCGACCAGCACGGGCCTGCTGCCCTCGATGCCCGCGAAAACCGCCGCGCCGGCCGCGCGCTCGCCGCCTTCGTTGAGGAAAAGGGCCGAGGGGTTGCGGACTTCGCGAAGGCCCGCGTCGCCCATCTCGAAGACGCCGATCTCGTCGGTGGCGCCGAAACGGTTCTTGGCGCCGCGCAGGATGCGGAAGGGATAGCCGCGCTCGCCCTCGAAGGAGAGGACGGCGTCGACCATGTGCTCAACGACGCGGGGGCCGGCGATCTGGCCGTCCTTGGTGACGTGGCCGACGAGGACGACGGCGATCCCCTTCTTCTTGGCCAGCCGCACCAGCTCGGCGGCGCAGGAGCGGACCTGGGTGACCGAGCCTGGGCCCGCCTCATGGGCGTCGGACCACAGGGTCTGGATGGAGTCGATGACGACGAGGTCGAACTGGTCGCGCTTGAGGCCGTCGAGGATGTCGCGCAGGGCGGTCTCCGCAGCCAGTTTCACCGGGGTGTGGGCAAGGCCCATGCGACCGGCTCTGGCGCGGATCTGCTCGACCGCTTCCTCGCCGGAGATGTAGGCGCAGGCCGCGCCGCGTTCGGCCGCGCTGGCGCAGACCTGGAGGAGGAGGGTCGATTTGCCCACGCCCGGGTCGCCGCCCAGCAGGATGGCTGAGCCGGGGACGACGCCGCCGCCGCAGACGCGGTCGAATTCATCGACGCCGGTGACAATCCGCGGCGGGGTGGCGGTCTCGGTTTGCAGGGTTTCGAAGTTCAGGCCGCGCGTCTTGGCGGCCCGGGTCGGCGCCAGCGCGCCGGGCGGGCGGGAGGTGACTTCCTCCACGAGGCTGTTCCACGCGCCGCACGCCGGGCACTGGCCCGACCATTTGGTCTGGGCCGAGCCGCAGGACTGACAGACGTAGACCGCCCCGTCGCGGGCCATGGGATCTCCGATTCGTGGAGGGCCAGTTTAGCCCTTTGCGTGGTTCGACACGCGCCTGACGGCGCTGCTCACCATGACGAACTCAGAATTAGGTCATCCTGAGCAGCCCGCGTCAGCGGGCGTGTCGAAGGACGCGTTGCGCCCGCAGTCGCAGGCTGGTCAAGCGCTCGTAGGCCGTTGTCCCGGAGGCGGCGGCCGCCTCATCGACGAGAATGTGGGGGCCAAGGAGCTCGACAGGGTCGCCGGGTTTGGCGTTGAGGGCGGTCACGTCCACGGCCAGGAGATCCATGGAGATGCGGCCGAGGATGTTGCGCGTCTCGCCCGCGACGTGGGCCTTTCCGCGCGGGTGCGAGGCTCTGGGGATGCCGTCGGCGTAGCCGGCCGCGACGGTGGCGATGGTCATCGGGCGCTCGGCGACAAAGGCGGCGCCGTAGCCGACGCTCTCGCCGGCCGGGAGGTCGCGGACTTGCAGGATGGGCGCTTCGAGCGTCGCGACGGCCTGGAGACCGGGGTGCGGCACCTCGCGCGGGCCGCCGCCGTAGAGGCTGACGCCCGGACGGCACTGGTCGAAGTGGTAGTCCGGGCCGAGGAAGACGCCGGCCGAGTTGGCGAAGCTGGCTTTCGCATTGGGGAAGAGGCGACGGACCTCGGAGAAGCGCTGCTGTTGCAGGGCGTTCAGCGGGTGCTCGGGCGTGGGGGCGCAGGCCAGGTGGCTGAGGACCAGGTCGATCGGGAGGTCCTTCAGCGCATCGGCTTCCTCGATGCGGACGCCGAGACGGTTCATGCCGGTGTCGATGTGCAGGGCGGCGGGCAGGCGAGGGCGCTCCGCGCGCCAGGCGTCGATCTGTTCGCGGCTGTTGAGGACGGGGCGCAGGTTGGCCGCTTCCAGGCGGGCGCCGTCGAGATAGCCGTCGAAGACGTAGATCAGGGCGTCGGGCAGCGCCTGCCGTAGCGCTTCACCCTCAAACACCCGCGCGACATAGAAGGTGCGCGCGCCCTCGGCCCACAGGCGCTGTGCGACAGGCGCCGCGCCGAGGCCATAGCCGTCCGCCTTCACCACCGGCGCGATCTCCGCGCCGCCGGCCCGCGCGCGCAGGAAGGCGTGATTATGCGCGAGGGCGTCGAGGTCGATGGTGAGGCGGGCTGAGTCCATTTCCCTCCCCTTTATGGGGAGGGACGACGAGGCGCCAGCCTCGTCAGGGTGGGGGAGTCTGCCCCACCCGTCTCGCTTCGCGAGCCACCCTCCCCATGAAGGGGAGGGAGAAGGGACTTATCGCGGCTCGAAGCGGCCTTCGCGGGCCAAATTGCCGAATTTGGTCAGGTCGGCGTTGAAGGCGAGTTTGACGGTGCCGATGGGGCCGTGGCGCTGCTTGCCGATGATGACTTCGGCCTGGCCGGCGACGCGGTCCATGTCTTCCTGCCATTGCAGGTGTTCGGGGGTGCCTTCGCGCGGCTCCGAGCGGCCGAGGTAGTAGCTTTCGCGGAACACGAACATGACGACGTCGGCGTCCTGCTCGATGGAGCCGGATTCGCGCAGGTCCGAGAGCTGGGGCCGCTTGTCCTCGCGGTTTTCGACCTGACGCGACAGCTGCGAGAGGGCGATGACCGGTACCGACAGTTCCTTGGCCAGCGCCTTGAGGCCCTGGGTTATCATCGAGACTTCCTGAACCCGGTTCTGCTCGCCGCGGCCATCGCCGCCGGTGACCAGCTGGAGGTAGTCGACAACGATGAGGTCGAGGCCGGCGGAGCGCTTCAGTCGGCGGGCGCGGGCGGCAAGCTTCGAGATCGACAGGCCGCCGGTGGCGTCGATGAAGAGCGGGCTTTCCTGGATCTCGATGGCGGCGTCGCGGACGCGGCCGAACTCGGAGGCGTCGATCTCGCCCTTGCGCAGCCGGTCCGACGAGACGCCGGACACGTCGGCCAGCAGACGCATGGAGAGCTGCTCGGCGCTCATTTCCAGCGAGAAGAAGGCCACGACCCCGCCGTTGACGGTCTTCTTGCTGCCGTCCGGCTGCGGCTCCCAGGCGTAGTTGCGGGCGACGTGGAAGGCGATGTTGGTGGCCAGCGCCGTCTTACCCATCGACGGCCGGCCGGCGAGGATGACCAGGTCCGAGGGGTGCAGGCCGCCGAGCTTCTGATCCAGATCGATGAGGCCGGCCGACAGGCCCGCCAGCCCGCCGTCGCGGCTATAGGCCTCGGCCGCCATCTCGACAGCGCCGCGCAGGGCGTCCGCAAAGGGGACGAAGCCGGTCGAGGCGCTGCCGCTTTCGGCCAGGGTGTAGAGCTGCTGTTCGGCCAGCTCGATCTGGTCCCTGGCGTTCTTGTCGGGGTCGCCGACCTGCGCCTCGGCGCTGATCTCGCCGCCGATGCGGATGAGTTCGCGGCGAAGGGCCAGGTCGTAGATCACGCGGGCGTAGTCGGGGGCGTTGGCCGCGGGCGGCGCGCGGTCGACGAGGTCGGCCAGGTAGCGCAGGCCGCCCAGCTCATCGAAGGCCGGATCGCGCTTGAACTCGTCGGCCAGCAGGATCGGCTCGGCCAGTTGACCCTTGCGGATGTGGGTCTCGATGGCCGTGAAAAGGCGCTGGTGGAAGGGCTCGTAGAAGTGGCGGCCCTGCAGCTGGTCGATCAGCCGCTCATAGGCGCCGTTGTCGTACATCAGCGCCCCAAGCAGCGACTGTTCCGCCTCCAGATTGGACGGCAGGGCGGTGATGGCGGGCTCGGCGGGAGCGGGCCGAAGGTCGAGCGCTGGAACGATGGAAGCCATGGGACGCGGAACTTAGCAAAGGCGACGACGCGTGGCGCGGGCGGAACGTCGCGGTTGGACACAGGATGGGGGAGGGCGAGTGGATGTTCTCTGTATATCCTTCCCGTCATCCCGGCCGCAGCGAAGCGGAGAGCCGGGACCCAGGGCGGCGGCCATGACTCCTGGGTCCCGGATCGGCCGGCGGCCGTCCGGGATGACGGGGGAAAAAGAAAGGGCGCGGAGTCGCCTCCGCGCCCTTCGATTGCTTGCCCGCGAAGAAGCCTTACGCTTCGACGCCCATGTCGTGCGTGCCGGCGCCGCCTTCGAGGAGGTCGGCGGCGGCTTCGCTGGCCATCGCCTGGTCTTCCTCGAATTGCGAGGTGATGACGTTTTCGCCGCGCGCCTGGCGTTCGGCTTCGTCCTGGCTGCGGGCGATGTTGACGGACACCGTGACGGTGACCTCGGCATGCAGCTTCACCTTCACCTCGTGCACGCCGAGGGTCTTGATCGGCTTGTCGAGGACGACCATCGAGCGGTCGACCTTGCCGCCTTCGGCGTTGATCGCTTCGGCGACGTCACGGCCGGCGACCGAGCCGTAAAGCTGGCCGCTTTCGCCCGCCTGGCGGATCAGGATGTAGGACGAACCGTCGAGCTTCTCGCCCGACTTTTCGGCCGCGGCCCGTTCCTTGGCGTTGCGGGCTTCGATTTCGGCGCGTTGGCCTTCGAAGACCTTGAGGTTGTTGGAGTTGGCGCGCAGGGCCTTGTTGCGCGGCAGCAGGAAGTTACGGGCGAACCCGTCCTTCACCTGAACCACGTCGCCAAGGCCGCCGAGGCGCTCGACCCGTTCGAGCAGAATGACTTTCATCTGGGCCGCTCCTTACTGGACGACGTAGGGGAGCAGGGCCAGGAAGCGGGCGCGCTTGATGGCCTTGGCCAGTTCACGCTGCTTCTTGGCCGAGACGGCCGTGATGCGGGACGGGACGATCTTGCCGCGCTCGGAAACGTAGCGCTGCAGGAGCTTGACGTCCTTGTAGTCGATCTTCGGAGCCTCGGCGCCCGAGAACGGGCAGACCTTGCGGCGACGGAAGAACGGGCGGCGAGCCCCACCGCCGGTCGACGGGGTTTCGGTGTTGGGAGTGTCGGTTTCGGACATGTCTTTTTCTCCCTTAGGCGGCGGCTTCGTCGCGCGGACGGTCGGTGCGTTCACGCTCGCGGTCGCGGCGGGCCAGAACCGGCGAAAGCTCCAGGTCGAGCTCGTCGACGCGGATGGTCAGGTAGCGCAGCACGTCTTCGTTGATCGACAGCTGACGCTCCATCTCCTTGACCGCCGGCGCCGGGGCGTCGATGGCCAGCAGGGAGTAGTGACCCTTGCGGTTCTTCTTGATGCGGTAGGTGAGGTTACGCAGGCCCCAGTACTCGATCTTGGCGATGTGACCGCCTTGTTCTTCGATGAGGGCTTTGAGTTGCTCGTTGAGAGCTTCGGCCTGTTGCGGCGAGATATCCTGCCGCGCGATGACCACGTGTTCGTAGAACGCCATGTTTTCCCTTCCGTGAGTGGACGGCGGCGCGACCACCGGCGGAAGACCGGGGGCCACGATGGATCTTGCAGCGAAGTGGCGCCGCTGAAAGACCGCCTTCCGTGAAGGGCGGGCGTATACGCGGGGAGGGGGTGAAAGGCAAGGTTGCCGGGGGCGCTGCGGCGTTCTAACCCTGCCGCCGGTTGGATAGCGGAGAAAGCGCGCATGAGCCTTGCCTTCATCTTCCCCGGACAGGGCAGCCAGGCGGTCGGCATGGGCGCCGAGCTGGCCGAGGCGTTCGGGGCGGCGCGGGAGGTCTTCCAGGAGGTCGATGAGGCGCTGGGGCAGAAGCTGTCGGTGCTGATGCGGCAAGGGCCCGAAGGCGACCTGACGCTGACCGAGAACGCCCAGCCGGCGCTGATGGCGGTGAGCCTGGCGGTGATGCGCACGCTGGAGCGCGAGTTCGGCGTCGGCGTGGAGAAGGCGGCGTTTGTGGCTGGTCACTCGCTGGGTGAATACTCGGCCCTGGCGGCGGCGGGGGCGTTCAGCGTCACCGATGCGGCGCGGCTGTTGAAGCTGCGCGGGCAGGCGATGCAGCGGGCCGTGCCGGTGGGGCAGGGCGCCATGGCCTCGCTGATCGGGCCGAAGACAGACGTGGCGCTGGCCGAGGCGGCGGCCGCGGCCGGCGCGGAGGTCGGGGTCTGCGTGGTCGCCAACGACAACAACCAGGGCAACGTGGTGATCTCCGGCGCCAAGGCGGCGGTGGACCGCGCGATCGAAAAGGCCAAGGAGCTGGGCGCGCGGGCGATCCCGCTGAACGTCTCGGCGCCCTTCCACTCGCCGCTGATGGAGCCGGCGGCGCGGGAGATGGCTGAGGCGTTGGCGGCGGCGCGGATCAGCGCGCCGAAGACCCCGCTGGTGGCCAATGTGACGGCCCGGCCGGTCCACGCGCCCGACGACATCCGCCGGCTGCTGGTCGAGCAGGTGACCGGCCGCGTGCGCTGGCGCGAGAGCATGGAGTGGCTGGCGGGCGAGGGCGGGGTGACTCGCTTTGCCGAGGCGGGCTCGGGCAAGGTGCTTTCGGGCATGGCCAAGCGGATCGCGCCCGATGCGGAAGCCACGCCGCTGAACACGCCCGCGGATTTGGAAGCGTTTGCTAAATCACTTTAATTCCGCTCACCCCGGCGAAAGCCGGGGCCGAGGACTTTCCAGCGGAGTGCTGACTGGACAGACCTGGGTCCCGACTTTCGTCGGGATGAGCGGTGGGAGGGACTAAGATGTTCGACCTTTCCGGCAAAACAGCGCTCGTAACGGGCGCGACCGGCGGCATCGGCGGGGCCATCGCCAGGGCGCTGCATGCGCAGGGCGCGCATGTGGTGCTGTCGGGGACGCGGGAGACTGTGCTGGCCGATGTCGCCTCGCAGCTGGGCGAGCGGACCAGTGTGGTGGCGGCGAATCTGTCGGATTCGGCCTCGGTCGACGGGCTGATCGGCAAGGCCGAGGAGGCGGCGAACGGGCAGGTGGATATCCTGGTCGCCAACGCGGGCATCACGCGCGATGGGCTGATGCTGCGGATGAAGGACGAGGACTGGGAGCAGGTCATCAAGGTCAACCTCGAGAGCTACTTCCGCCTCAGCCGCGCGGCGCTGCGCGGGATGATGAAGCGCCGCTATGGGCGGATCATCGGAATCACTTCGGTCGTCGGCGTCACGGGCAATCCGGGGCAGGCGAACTACGCCGCCTCGAAAGCCGGAATGATCGGGTTTTCCAAGGCCTTGGCGCAGGAAGTTGCGAGCCGGAACGTGACCGTCAACTGCGTCGCGCCGGGCTTTATCGAAAGCCCGATGACCGAGGAGCTGAACGAGGCGCAGCGCGAGGCGATCATGGGCAAGATCCCGGCCGGGCGGCTGGGCTCCGGCGCGGACGTGGCGGCGGCGTGCGTCTATCTCGCCAGCGAGGAGGCCGCCTACATGACCGGCCAGACCTTGCACGTGAACGGCGGCATGGCGATGATCTGAGCCAAGCTGGAGCGCGCTAGTCACCCCTGATGGAACATGCTAGCTGGGCCCCGAATTAAAGACGCCGGAGAGAGCGCCGGCGGCGATCACTAAGTCAAAGAGGGACTACTAATGTCGGACATTCTCGAGCGGGTGCGTAAGATCGTGATCGAGCACCTCGACGCCGATCCCGAGAAGGTCACCGAGAAGGCGAGCTTCATCGACGACCTGGGCGCCGACAGCCTCGACAACGTCGAGCTGGTGATGGCGTTCGAAGAGGAATTCGACATCGAAATCCCCGACGACGCGGCCGAACATATCCAGACGGTCGGCGACGCCGTGAAGTTCATCCAGGAAAAGTCGGGCGGCTGAGCCGCTCATCCTGAAGGCTGACGAATTGGCCGCCGCGCGCACGGGCTCTTGCCTTAGTGCGCGCGGCGGTTTTCGTTACGGGCCCTGATTGGAGTCGCTCATGCGCAGAGTCGTCGTCACCGGCATCGGAATGCTCACGCCGCTGGGGCACGGCGTCGACGTGTCCTGGAAGGGCATTCTGGACGGCAAGTCCGGCGCCAACCGCATCTCGGCGTTCGATCCGACCGGCTTTGGCTGCGAGATCGCCTGCGAGGTTCCGCGAGTCGATGGCCGCGGCGGCGGCGGGCCCGAGGTGGCGGGCGCGTTCGATCCCGACCAGACCATGAGCCCCAAGGACCAGCGCCGGGTCGATGACTTCATCCTCTATGCCCTGGCCGCCGCCGACGAGGCGGTGCGCGACGCCGGCTGGACGCCCGAGGACGAGGAATCGCGCCTGCGCACCGGCGTGATCATCGGCTCGGGGATCGGCGGACTGGCGACCATCGAAAAGACGGCGCTGGAGATGGCCGAGAAGGGCCCGCGCCGGGTCAGTCCCTTCTTCATCCCCTCGGCGCTGATCAACCTGGCGTCCGGGCAGGTGTCGATCCGTTATGGGTTCAAGGGGCCGAACCACTCGGTGGTGACGGCCTGCGCGACCGGCGCCCACGCCATCGGCGATGCGGCGCGCATTATCCGCTATGGCGACGCCGACGTGATGATCGCCGGCGGCGCCGAGGCCAGCGTCTGCCCGATCGGCATCGCGGGCTTTGTCGCCTGCCGGGCCATGGTGACCTCCTTCAACGACACGCCGGAGAAGGCCTCGCGGCCCTACGACGCCGGCCGTGACGGCTTCATCATGGGCGAGGGCGCGGGTGTTCTCGTCCTGGAGGAGTACGAGCACGCCAAGGCACGCGGGGCCAAGATCTACGCCGAGGTGGCGGGCTATGGCCTGTCGGGCGACGCCTATCACATCACCGCGCCGTCCGAGGACGGCGACGGCGGTTTCCGGGCGATGCAGGCGGCGATCAAGGACGCGGGCGTCGATCCGTCCGAGATCACCTACGTCAACGCTCATGGCACCTCGACCATGGCCGACGGCATCGAGGTGGGCGCGGTGGAGCGGGCGCTGGGCGAGGCGGCGAAGAAGGTGGCGATGAGCTCGACCAAGTCGTCCACCGGCCACCTGCTGGGCGCCGCGGGGTCGGTGGAGGCGATCTTCACCATCCTGGCGATGCGAGACCAGGTGGCGCCGCCGACCATCAACCTCGAAAACCCCAACGTCGAGACGGTGATGGACCTGGTGCCGCTGAAGGCCAAGCCGATGAAGATTGACGTGGCCATGTCCAACAGCTTCGGCTTTGGCGGCACCAACGCCGCGCTCATCCTCAAGAAGGTCTCGTGAGCCCAAAGCCCCGCGGCGTCGCGCGCGCCCGCCGCAAGGGGCGCGGCTTGCCGATAAGGCGCCGGAACGCCCGTGGCGCGGGCTTGCTGCTGCTGGCGCTGGTCGTGCTGGCCGCGGCGTGGGCGGCGTCCTCCTATTACGGCCCGGGGCCCAAGGACGAGCCGACCAGTATCTTCATCACGCCGGGGTCGGGACTGTCGGCCATCGCCTCCGGTCTGGACGAGGCGGGGGTGATCCGCTCGCGCCTCTTGTTCACCGTCATCGGCAAGCTGAGCGGCGAGGCCCGCAACCTGCGGGCCGGCGAGTACCAGTTCGCGCCGCACGCCTCGATGCACACGGTGCTGAAGGCGATCCGCGAGGGGCGGGTGGTGCGCCACCAGGTGGTGGTGCCGGAGGGCTTCACCTCCGAAATGGTGGTGGAGCGGCTGCGGGCCGAGCCGTCGCTGACCGGCACGGTCGAGGTCCCGCCGGAGGGCTCGCTGCTGCCGGCGACCTATGACTTCCGGCGCGGCGAGAGCCGGGCGGCGGTGCTGCAGCGGATGCAGGACGCGCAGGACAAGCTGATGGCGCAGCTGTGGCCGGGGCGCGCCAAGGACCTGCCGTTCACCACCCAGCAGGAGGCGATTGCGCTGGCCTCCATCGTCGAGAAGGAGACCGCCGTGGCCGCCGAGCGGCCGCGCATCGCGGCGGTGTTCGTCAACCGGCTGCGCAAGGGCATGCGGCTGGAGAGCGATCCGACGATCATCTACGGCGTCACGCGCGGCAAGCCGCTGGGCCGGCCCATCCTGGCCAGCGAGGTCAAGGCCGCGACGCCCTGGAACACCTATGTCATCCTTGGCCTGCCGCAGACGCCGATCGCCAATCCGGGCCGCGAGGCGATCGCGGCGGTGCTTAATCCGCCCAAGAGCGAGGAGTTGTTCTTCGTGGCGGACGGGACCGGCGGGCACGTCTTTTCCGAGACGTTCGAGCAGCACCAGAAGAACGTCGCCAAGTGGCGGGTGATCAAGGCCCAGCAGATGAAGGCGGGGATTCGCTGATGGCGCTGTGCGGAATGACCGGCTTTGGCCGTGCGGAGGGCGCCGACGGCGTCTGGACCTGGGCGGTCGAGGCGCGCTCGGTGAACGGTCGCAATCTGGAGGTCCGCTTTCGCGGTCCGCCGGGGTTCGAGGGCCTGGACCGGGTGGTGCGCGAGGCGGCGCAGGCGCGCTTCCAGCGCGGCCAGGTGAACGTCAGCCTCCAGGCCAGGCGCTCGGGTTCCGGCGCCAACGTGGCGATCAACGCCGAGCAGCTGGAGCGCTACCTCTCGCTGGCCGAGCCGATGGTGAACGCCGGCAGGGCCGCCGCGCCCGACATGGCAGGGCTGCTGTCGCTGCCGGGCGTGGTCGAGAGCGGCGCCGAGGAAGACCCTGAAGCGCGCGCGGCGCTGGAAGCGGCGATGGCGGCCACCATCAACGCTGCGCTGGACGCCCTGAAGACCGCCCGTGAAGCCGAGGGCGCGGCGCTGGCGCCGGTGCTGGCGGGCTTCATCGGCGAAATCGAAGGGTTCGTGCGCGCGGCCGAGGCCGAAGCGGCGGGGCAGCCGGAGGTGATCCGCGAGCGATTCACGCGGCGCATGGCGGAGCTGGCGGGCGAGGGCGCCTTTGAGGAGCGGGTGTTCCAGGAAGCCGCCGCCATGGCCGTGAAGGCCGACGTGCGCGAGGAACTGGACCGGCTGAAGGCCCACATCGACGCGGCGCGCGGGCTGATCGCCGCCAAGGGGGGCACGGGGCGCAAGCTGGACTTTCTGATGCAGGAGTTCATGCGCGAGGCGAACACCCTGTGCTCCAAGTCGGCCACCACGGCCTTGACCGCCATCGGGCTGGACCTCAAAGCGGTGATCGAGCAGCTCCGGGAGCAGACCGCCAATGTCGAGTGAGCGCCGCCGGCGCGGCCTGATGCTGGTCATCTCCAGCCCCTCGGGCGCGGGCAAGACGACCCTGTGCCGCAAGCTGGTGGCCGACCACGCCGAGCTGGAGCTGTCGGTCTCCATGACCACCCGCGCGGCGCGGCCGGGCGAGGAGAACGGGCGCGAGTACCACTTCGTCGACCGCTCCGCGTTCGACGCCCTGCGCGAGAAGGACGCCTTCCTCGAGTGGGCCGAGGTGCACGAGCACTGCTACGGCACCCCGCGCGATCCGGTCATGGCGGCGCTGGAGGCCGGGCGCGACGTGCTGTTCGACATCGACTGGCAGGGGGCGCAGTCGATCACCAACGTGGCCGCGGCCGATGTCGTGCGGGTGTTCATCCTGCCGCCGTCGATGGGCGAGCTGTCACGGCGCCTGCATACGCGCGCCCAAGACAGCGAGGCCGTGATCTCACGCCGCCTGAAGCGGGCGCCCGGGGAGATCGAGCACTGGTTCGAGTACGACTATGTGCTGGTCAACGAGGACTACGACCAGACCTACTCGGACCTGCTGCACATCTATCACGCCGAGCGGCTGAAGAAGGACCGCAACCCCTGGATCCGGCCGTTCGTGACCAGGCTGCTGGCCGAGCCGCTGGATTAGCCGGCGGCCTGCGCGGCGTAGTGGGGGTCGAGCGTGTTGCGGATGGCCTCGACCAGGTTGCCCGCGTCGATGGGCTTGGCGATGTAGCCGTCCATGCCCACCGCGAAGTAGTCTTTCAACTGGTGGGCCATGACGTTGGCCGACAGCGCCAGGATCGGCGTGCGCGCCCGCGTCTTCTTGACCTCGAACTCGCGGATGGCGGCGGCGGCGTCGATGCCGTTCATGTGCGGCATCTGGATGTCCATCAGGATGAGGTCGAAGTCGCCGGTCTTGTAGGTCTTCAACGCCTCGACGCCGTCCGAGACGACGGTCAGTTCGACGCCGAGCGGCTCGAGCAGGGCCTTGAGCACCAGCTGGTTGGGCTTGGAGTCCTCGGCCGCCAGGACGCGGATGGGCAGGGCCGGGGTGGCCGCGAGCGCTTCGGGCTCCATCGGCTCGGCGTCGCGCACCTTGGGCAGGGGCAGTTCGAAGGCGAAGGTGGAGCCGTGGCCCTCCTGCGTCTGGACGGCGAGGCGCCCGCCCATGATGTCGACGAACTCGCGGCATATGGCCAGGCCCAGGCCGCTGCCGCCAAAGCGCCGGCTCATGGAGCTGTCGGCCTGGACGAACTTCTCGAACAGTTCGGCGACGCGATCGGCGGGGATGCCGATGCCGGTGTCGGTGATGGAGAAGCGCAGGCCCCTGAGCGTGGTGGCGATCTCCACGCGCACCTCGCCCTCGTTGGTGAACTTCACCGCGTTGGCGACGAGGTTCGACAGCACCTGGCGAAGGCGCATCGGGTCGCCCTCCCAGACGCCGTAGGCGCGCGGTTCGATGTCGATCTCGAAATCGACATCCTTCTGGGCGGCAAGGTTGGCGAACGGCTTGCAGGCGGCGTTCACCATCTCGCTGAGGCTGAATTCCTGGATGTCGAGCTCGAAGCGGCCGGCTTCGATCTTCGACAGGTCGAGGATGCCGTTGAGCACCGAGAGCAGCGTCTCGCCGGCCTCGCGGATGATCTCCAGCCTCTCGGCGTGGGGGTCGCCAAGACCGCTGCGCTCCATGACCTGAACCATGCCGAGGATGCCGTTCAGCGGCGTCCTGATCTCGTGGCTCATGTTGGCCAGGAAAAGTGACTTGGCGCGGCTGGCGTCTTCGGCCCGGTCGCGGGCGTTGACCAGCTGGCGCATGGCTTCGCCGTGGGCGATCTCCTCGGCCTTCAGCTCGCTGGCGATCTGGCGCACGTGGCGGGCCAGCGCCGCGCCCACGACCAGCAGGACGAGGACGCCGAGGGCGACGACGGGGGTGGCCTTCTGCAAGACCAGGCCGCCGGGCTTCTTGGGATACCAGCTGGCGTAGCCGATGACTTTGCCGCTCACGTCCTTCAGCGGGATGCCGTTGTGCCGGGGCGGCAAGGTGGGCCCCGCCGAATAGTCGCGGTCGCGCAGCTCGCGGATGAAGTGGACGACTTCGTGGTTGAGGTCCTTGGCGCTGACCACGACGACCTTGTGTCCGGGCTCCAGCTGCTTGTCCGGGGAGTCGCTGACGACGTTGGAGCCGCCGACCAGGTAGTAGTGACCACCGGTGCGTACGATGCCCTTGGCGGTGAAGGCCAGGCGCGGGTCGCTGAAGCCCAGGTCGCGCGCCGGCTGCTTGCCGCTGGCTTCCTCGGCGCGGATCTTGTCGACGATCGGTTGAACGTCGCGCTGGAACTGCGCCAGGGCGGCCGGATCTACCCGCGCCTCGCCCTTCCAGGCGTAGAAGGGGCGGTTCTGCTGGTCGAGGACCAGGACCATCTCATGGCCGAGGTTGATTCCGAGATAGCTGCCGACCTCGTGGTCCATCCATTCCATGTCCCCCCCGGGGCGCAGCTGGCGGTAGGCCTGCTCCCAGACGGTGGCGGTGGTGATGTCGTCCACCACATGTTCAAGAAAATGATCGACGAGCCCTTCGGAGAGGTAGCGTTCCTGGGCGGCCTGGAGCCGGTCGACGGCCACGCCGGCGAACGCAAGCAGGGAGACGCTGCCCGCAAGCACGAGCATCGCCAACAGCACGCCAAGGCCGACGATGCGCCTTAGCGCAACCTCACCTTTCGTCCGATCACCTGACATGGGTTCCGCGTCCATGTATGCCCCATGCACCGACCATGGCTGATGAACCGTGAACGTCATAGAAAATAACCATGACCATAGGTCGCACCCCGCTGCTTTCCCGCGGCAGGACGGGGCGGCGGCGGGCTGGGTGGTTTCAGCCGGTAAGGTTGATTACGAGGTCGCGGTGGCGGCCATGGAGGCGCGGGCGGCGGCCATCGCGGAGGGCCGGGCGGGCGAGCTCGTCTGGCTTCTGGAGCATCCGCCCCTCTACACGGCGGGGGTTTCGGCGCGGGAGGGCGACTTGCTGGCGCCGGACCGTTTCCCGGTGTTCCAGACCGCGCGGGGCGGGCAGTACACCTATCACGGGCCGGGCCAGCGGGTGGCCTATGTGATGCTGGACCTGAGCCGCAGGCGAAAGGACGTGCGCGCCTTTGTCGCCGCCCTGGAAGCCTGGGTTATCGAGGCGCTGGCGGCGTTCAACGTGGTCGGGGAGGTGCGGCCGGGCCGAGTCGGCGTCTGGGTCGAGCGCAAGGGCGCGGGCTGGAGCCGGGAAGACAAGATCGCCGCCATCGGCGTGAAGGTGCGCAAATGGGTCAGCTTCCATGGCGTCAGCCTGAACGTGGAGCCCGACCTCTCCCACTTCAGCGGCATCGTGCCCTGCGGGGTCACCGAGCATGGCGTCACGAGCCTGGTCGACCTTGGCCTGCCGGTGACAATGGATGAGGCGGATGGTGCGCTCAGGGCCGCATTCGAGCGGGTCTTTGGGCCCGTCACCCCTTCCGAACCGCCCGCTTAGGGGCCCTTGAGCGGATTGGGACCGTAGCGGTTGGCGCCTTGTTCGCCGGGGAGGGCGCCGAGTTCGACCACCGCCCAGATCAGGACGATCGAGAACAGGAAGTCGAAGAAGCCGCGCGGGGCGGGCCATACCGCCACCAGGGCCAGCAGGATGATGGCGGCGAGCCAGCCGGTGCGGCCGCGGTCGTGGAGGCGCTTGGAGAGCACGCAGGCGCCGCTGAACAGCAGCACCGCATAGATCAGCCAGCCCGTCAGCAGGCGAAGGGTCGGGCCGGTCGCGGCCTCATAGACCGTCAGCACCAGGAAGAGCACCAGCGCGGCCAGGACGAACGGCCCGCGCGCGATGCGCCCGGCGGACGAGAAGAACAGCTCCAGCCAATCCAGCTGACCTGGCATGACGACTCCCGGTGAAGGTTGGCCGAGCTTACGGGGCTCAGGCGAACTCGACCAGCACCTCGTCGGCGGCCACGCTGTCGCCGCCCTTGGCCGAGATGGTCTTCACCACGCCGTCGCGTTCGGCGCGGATGATGTTCTGCATCTTCATGGCTTCGATGACGCAGACCACCTCGCCCTCCTTCACCTCCTGGCCCTGCACGACGTCCATGGTGACGACGAGGCCGGGCATGGGGGAGATGATCATCTTGGAGGTGTCGGCCGCCTGCTTCTCCGGCAGCATCTCGTGCAGCTCGGCGGAGCGATGGGTCAAAACCAGCACCTTGGCCCTGGCGGCGCGGTGGCGGATCACAAAGCCCTCGGCGGCGGGCTGGACGGCGGCGGTGAAGTCCTGGCCGTCGAGGCGGCCCCGGAACAGCGGACGGCCCGGCCTCCAGTCGATCTGATCGAGGACCAGGGTGCGCTTCTCGGAGGGGATGGCGATCTTCAGCGCATCGCCGTCGGCGGTGACGTCGATGGTGGTGCTGGCGTGGCCGATCAGCACGCACCAGTCGGGCCGGAAGCGGCCGATGGCGCGAAGGGTCTGGATGCGCTGCATGGCCACGGCCGCGGCGATCATCACGTCGGACTGGAAGGGCGTGGGTTCCGTGCCGCCGAAGCCGTCGGGGAACTCGTCCTTGATGTAGTTGGTGGAGAGCTTGCCCGAGCGGAAGCGCTCCTGATCCATCACGGCGGCCAGGAACGGGATGTTCTGGCCCAGGCCCTCGATGTGGAAGTCCTCGAGCGCGCGCCCCATGCCGTCGACCGCGTCGAGGCGCGTCTTGCCCCAGGTGCAGAGCTTGGAGATCATCGGGTCGTAGAACATCGAGATCTCGTCGCCCTCGCGCACGCCGGCGTCGTTGCGAACGATGTAGGACCCGTGGTCGCCTTCGGCCGGCGGGTCGTAGCGGGCCAGGCGGCCGATGGAGGGCAGGAACTTGCGGTAGGGATCCTCGGCGTAGATGCGGCTCTCGATGGCCCAGCCGTTGATCTTGAGGTCCTTCTGGGAGAACTGCAGCTTCTCGCCATAGGCCGAGCGGATCATCTGTTCGACGAGATCGAGGCCGGTGATCAGCTCGGTCACCGGGTGCTCCACCTGCAGGCGGGTGTTCATTTCGAGGAAGTAGAAGGACTTGTCCTGGCCGGCGACGAACTCGACGGTGCCGGCGCTGTCGTAGTTGACGGCCTTGGCCAGGGCGACGGCCTGGGCGCCCATGGCGGCTCTGGTCTTCTCATCCAGCAGCGGGGAGGGGGCCTCCTCGATGACCTTCTGGTTGCGGCGCTGGATGGAGCACTCGCGCTCGAACAGGTGGACGACGTTGCCGTGCTTGTCGCCCAGCACCTGGATTTCGATGTGGCGCGGGCTTTCGATGAACTTCTCGATGAAGATGCGGTCGTCGCCGAACGCGCCCTTGGCCTCGGCGCGGACGGCGGGGAAGCCCTCCTCGACGTCCTGGCGGCTCCAGGCGACGCGGATGCCCTTGCCGCCGCCGCCGGCGCTCGCCTTGATCATCACCGGATAGCCGATCTCCTCGGAGATCTTCACGGCGTGGGCGGTGTCGTCGATCTCGCCGATGTGGCCGGGCACGCACGAGACGCCGGCCTGGGCGGCGAACTTCTTGGACTCGATCTTGTCGCCCATCGCCTCGATGGCGTGCGGGTTGGGGCCGATGAAGACGATGCCCTCGTCGGCGCAGCGTTGGGCGAACTCGGCCTTTTCGGAGAGGAAGCCGAAGCCGGGATGCACCGCCTCGGCGCCGGTTTCCTTGCAGGCGGCGATGATCTTGTCGGCGACCAGGTAGGACTCGGAGGCGGGCGCGGGGCCGATGAAGACGCTCTCGTCGGCCATCTGCACGGCCATGGAGCCGGCGTCGGCTTCGGAATAGACCACGACCGTGGCGATCCCCATCCGGCGGCAGGTCTTGATGACCCGAACCGCGATCTCACCCCGGTTGGCGATCAGAATCTTCGAAAACATCGGCTGAAGCCCGCCCCTCGCGCACGAAAATGTCGCGCCGAGTTAGACGGCGCCGACGCGCTTTGCAACGGCTAGGCGGACCACGGCCCGCTCTGGCCGCCTGACCCGAGCTTCACCGCCGTGCCCGAGGCGGTGACCATCATCATGCCGTTGTCGACGCCGAGGGTCTCGTAGTCGAGATCGACGCCGACGATGGCGTCGGCGCCCATGGATCGGGCTTCCTCCATCATGTCGCCGATGGCGACGTCACGGGCCTGGCGAAGCGCCTTCTCATAGCCCCCGGCGCGGCCGCCGATGATGTTGGTGATGCCGGCGAAGATGTCCCGGAAGATGTGGGCGCCGATGATGGCCTCGCCGCTGACCACGCCAAGCGTGCGCTCGATGGGGCGGTCGGCGAGGGTGGGGGTGGTGGCGGTGATCATGGGGGTCCTCCTGTGCAGGCGAGGGGAGGGAGCCTACATTGGGGACATGAGCGAACAATCCCCCTCCGGCTTCGACCTGACCCCTCCCGACGCCGCCGAGCGCGAGCGCCTGGAGGCTGACCTTTCCCGCGAAGAGCGCGATGTGCTCCTCAAGCACGGGACCGAGGCGCCGTTCTGCGGCGGCTTGCTGGGGGAGAAGCGGCCGGGGGTCTATTGCTGCCGGCTGTGCGGCCTGCCGCTGTTCCGCTCGGTGACCAAGTTCGAGAGCGGCACCGGGTGGCCGAGCTTCTATGCGCCGTTCGACGAGGACCATATCGTCGGCGTCCACGACACCAGCCACGGCATGGTCCGCATCGAGACCCGCTGCGCCCGCTGCGACAGCCATCAGGGCCACGTCTTTCCCGACGGCCCGCCGCCGACGCGCCTGCGCTATTGCATCAACTCGGTGTCCCTGCGGTTCGTGGGCGAGGATGAGCCTTTGCCGGACCCGCTGGGGCGGGGGGATACATTGCCAAAAGGCTGAGCGCCGCCAGCAGGCTGACTAGGGCGCCGAGCCGCTCCTGCCAGAGCCGAACCCGGACCACGCGATAGACGCCGGGCGTCGCCTGGAAGGTGATGAGCGGGCCGTGGGATTTCACCTCGATCCCCTCCTTCTCGACCCGCCAGATGGGGAAAGCGAAGCGGCGCACGGTGATCGCGCCCGCGCTGCGGACCATTGTCGGCGGAGACGGCAGGGCGCGATAGGGCGACAAGTCCACCGCGCGCATGCGGTCGCCCACGGCGCTGACGTCGAAGCCGCGCGGCAGGTACTCAGGTGCGTCGGGCAGGACGCGGTTGACGCTCGTGTAGTCGCGGGGGGCGGTCAGCATTCTCCCCGCGCGGATGCCGTTGACCAGGTAAGGCGCGGCGAGGAGCACGAGGGCGGCCTTCAGCCACAGGCGGCGCGGCGCCCGGAAGCTGACGGCCGTTATGGCCGCGAACTCCACGACGGCCAGCAGGCGCCAGGGGAACTGCACCTTGGCCAGCAGCGGAATGTGCCAGATCACAGGAATGAGCTGGAGCGCGGCGAGAGCGGCGACGACGGTCACGCCAGCCCAGAACGAGCGACTTGGAAGCGCGAGCAGCGCCATGGCCGGAGCGATCGGCGCCAGGCTAAGGAGGTACAAGGTCGATGCCTTGTCGAGCCTCCAATGCGAGGGGCCGTAGAAGTCGCTCCAAAGCAAACTGATTGATACGTGCTCCTGCAAGGTCAGCGCGGGGAGCAGGTAGAAGGCGCATAGCGCGAGGCCGAGGGCTCCCGCCACGAGGCCCGGAAGAAGGGCGTCCCTGTCTTGCCGCACCTTGCGAACAGCCAGCGGGGCGATGAGAAACAGGCCGGCGAGCAACGCCGTGGGAAGATGCGACAGGATCAGGCCCGCGAACGACACGGCCAGCAAGGGCGGCGCCCACCGTTTCGGAAGCGCCTCGATGGCGAGGGCGATGAGCGGCAACCACACGAAGGCAGCGAACTCCGCCAGCGCGCCGCGGCTGTAGAGGTCCAGCAGGTGGTAGGGCGCCACCATGTAGAGCGCCGCGCCCAGCAGCGCCCGCCCGCCCTGAGACTTCAGCCACACGTACATCGTCAGCCCCGAGGCCAGCAGCAGCAGGAAGCCTGCGGCGTTTATGGCCTGGAGCGTGGTGAGCCCGAGCGCGTCGAGCGCTCCGGCGACCCAGAAGGCGAAAGGCGGGTAGAAGTAGAAGGTGGGGCTGCCCAGGCCCTCGAAGCTGTCGGGGAGCCAGCGCGGGTAGAATTCGCCGGCCGAGATCGCGTCAGCGAACTGCGCCGTCCAGATGTAATTGTAGACCTGTGAATCGGTGAGGCCGGGCCCGAAAAGGAAGTTCGGGACGACGATGGCCGCAGCCAGGAGGATGAGGACGGGCCACCGGGACATGTGCTTGCAATCAAGCACAGAAGCTATGAGTCGCTCTACCTGCGATGGCCGAGAGCGGAGGGCCTTCCCATGCGCGCGGGGTTTTGCTAACCCCCGCCCCTCACCACGAGCGGTCGTGGCGGAATTGGTAGACGCGCAGCGTTGAGGTCGCTGTGGGGCAACCCGTGGAAGTTCGAGTCTTCTCGACCGCACCAAGTGAATCAGGGATTTAAGATCGCATAGCGCGACCATTCTTTGTCAGGAAAGGAGGCCCCATGACCCGGGAAGCTGCCGACCTGATGAAGGAGTCCCTGAAGACGGCCGCCGCGGCGCTGCCCGAAGACCTCGAAGACATGGCGTTGCGCGACGACTATGCGCTCGACCCTGCCTACATCGAAATGGTCGTCGACGCGGCCGACCGGAACGACGGGGCGCGGGTGAAGGAATTGGTCGGGGCGTTGCACCCGGCCGATGTCGCCGACCTGATGGGGTTCCTCACCGCGGACTACCGCGAGGAGATCATCCCCCAGCTCGACCCCAGCGCGCTGGCCGACATCCTCTCAGAACTTGAGGACAATATCCGCGAGGAGGTGCTGGAGGCGGTGCCTTCGGCGATCCTGGCCAAGGCGCTGGAGGAGCTCGACTCCGACGACGCCGCCGACGTCGTGGACGACCTGGACAAGCGCAAGCGGGCCCAGGTGCTGGCGGCCATGCCGGAAACCGACCGCGCGGCCATCGAAACGGCTCTGGCCTACGAGGACGAGACCGCCGGCCGCCTGATGCAGCGCGAGGTGCTGGCGGCGCCCCAATTCTGGACAGTCGGCCAGACCATCGACCACGTGCGCGCCTCGACCGAGGAGCTGCCGGAGCTGTTCTTCGACGTCTATGTGGTGGACCCGGCCTATACGCCGGTCGGCGCGGTGCCGGTCTCGACGCTGCTGCGCGCCAAACGCGAGACGCCGCTGCACGAGATCATGGAGCCGGTGAACGAGATCACCGTCGACCAGGACCAGGAAGACGTCGCCTACATCTTCGACAAGTACCACCTGATCAGCGCGCCCGTGGTGGACGACGCCGGGCGGCTGGTCGGCCAGATCACGGTCGACGACATCGTCGGCGTCATCTCCGAGGAGACCGAGGAGGACATCCTGGCGCTGGCCGGTGTGTCGGACGCCGGGCGCGATGCGTCGGTGTGGGGGATCGCCCGCTCGCGGCTGCCCTGGCTGGTCGTGAACACCGTCACCGCGGCGCTGGCGGCGAGCGTTATCAATGCCTTCCAGCATGAAATCGCGGCGCTGCTGACCCTGGCGGTGCTGATGCCGGTGGTCGCCTCGCTGGGCGGCAATGCCGGGACGCAGACGCTGGCGGTGGCGGTGCGGGCGCTGGCCAGCCGCGAGCTGAACGCCGCCAACGCCACCCGCATCGTGCTGCGCGAGATGAGCGTGGGGGTGCTGAACGGCCTGACGCTGGCGCTGTTGCTGACCGCGGCGGTGTACTTCTGGCAGCACAACATCCGCCTTTGCATCACCCTGGCGCTGGCGTTGCTGATCAACCTGTTCGTGGCCTCGCTGGCGGGGATTTTGGTGCCGCTGACGCTGGATCGGCTGGGCAGGGACCCGGCGGTTTCGTCGTCGGTGTTCGTCACCTTCGTCACCGACTTCATGGGCTTCCTGTCGTTCCTGGGGCTGGCGGCGCTGATCCTCCTCTAAACGGCGCCATACTTGCGCGCCTGCCCCTATACAGAGGGGGCTCTGTCCCAAAAGGGATCAGTTGAGGGCGTATGAAGCCGCGTCATCAGGTGTCCAAGGCCGCGATCGAGCTGATCAAGCGGTTCGAGGGCTATCGCCGCAAAGCC
Source organism: Caulobacteraceae bacterium (assembly GCA_036376035.1). GTDB lineage: Bacteria > Pseudomonadota > Alphaproteobacteria > Caulobacterales > Caulobacteraceae > Caulobacter. Next base: position 108,671 of record DASVBC010000029.1, read on the forward strand.
GCCCGGCTGCCTGATGGCCGCTGGACGGTCGGCTATGGCCACACCCTGACGGCGCGCGAGACTTCGGAAGTCTCGGAAGAGGACGCCGAGGCGCTTCTGCTCTACGACCTCATCGAAGTGGCGCACGCGGTGAACGAGATGACGTTCGCGCCGATCAGCAAGCACCAGTTCGACGCCCTGTGCGCCTTCGTCTTCAACGTGGGGGTGGAGAACTTCCGCACCTCCACGGTGCTGCGGCGGCTGAACGAGGGGGGGACCTTGCAGGCGGCCGCGGCCATGGAGCTGTGGCGCAAGGCCGACGTGAACGGCGAGCGGATCGTCATCGATGCGCTGGTGCGCCGGCGGGCGGCGGAGAAGCTGCTGTTCCTGACGCCGCCGGACGGGTGGGTGCGGACCTCCACGCCGATGCTGCCGCCGAAGCTGGATTACGACGCGGTGGACGAGTTCGCGCTGCGGGCGGCGCCCGGCTTCGATGTGGTGGAGGACGCGCCCGACCCTGAACCGGAGCCGCTGGGCGAGCCGGGATTCGAGGCGCCGTCCGAGACCGCCAGCGAGCGCGCCGCGGCGGCCGTGGGCGCCAAGCTGGAACAGATTTTCCCGGAGCCCGAGGGACCCGCCGGTCCCGTGCTGCGCCTGACGCCGGCCCCGGAGTTCGACCTGGACGCCGCCGCCCCTGACCCGGTTGAACCGGATGTGAAGCAGGAAGGGCCGACGCTGTTCGATGTCGCGCCGCCGGCCCAGACGGTGCGGTCGGAGGCCCTGACCGCGATCAATCCTTCACCCGTTCAGCGAAAGGCGGACGGGGACGGCGCGCGCGGCTGGACCCAGGGACTGGGGCCGCTTGTGCTGGCGGCGGTGGGGATGGCGCTGGCGGGCGGGTCGCTGTTCTGGAGCCTCTACGCCGACGGCGGGGCAGGCGGGCTGGACCCGCGCCTCGTGGGGATGATCGGCGCGCCGCTGGGGCTGCTGGTCTCGACTTTCGGGATCTATCTGACGCTGAGGCGGCTGTCGGGCGCCGACGCCGACTAGTGGTCCATCCGCCAGACTTCGCGGCTATAGACGGTGTCTTCGCCCGCGAGCGCGCCGGCGGCCATGAACAGGGCCCCGTCCATCACCCAGGCCGCCACGCCCGTGCGGGCGCTCCAGGGCGCGCGGACCGGACGCCAAAGGGCGCCGTCCTCGGAGACCATCATCTCGCCGTCGCCGCCTTCCCCGCCATCGACGCCGACCAGCCAGATCTTGTTGTCGTAGATGACCGGCGTGTAGCCGAAGGGCTTCTCGTCGGCGATGTGGTCGGTGACCTGCACCCAGCTCGCGCCGTCGGTGGTGAACCACACGTCGTTGGTGAGGCCATCGGCGTCGGCCCCGCCGATCAGCCACAGGCGGTTTTTGTAGACGAAGGCCTGCGCCCCTGACCGCGGCGTCCAGGGGGCGTTGGACAGCACCCGTGTCCAGGTCAGGCCATCGGTCGAGCGCCAGACGTCGTTGTAGAGGTGCTGGCCGTCGTCGCCGCCGATCAGCCAGATCGAGCCCTTGAAGCTGATCACCGTATAGAAGATGCGCTTGGGCAGGTTGCCCTTGCCCAGCGTCTCCCACTTCTTGAAGTCGCTGGTGCGGCGCACGACCGGGTCGATGGTGAAGTCGCTGTAGGAGCCGGTCATTTCGCCCAAGGCGTAAACGGCGCCGTCGTGCTGCACATACTGAAGGTATGCGGTGTTGAGCTTGCTGTCGGGCAGGGGCTCCGGCTTCCAGCCGCGGCCGTCAGCGGTGCTCCAGGTGCGGTCGGGATGGAAGGCGTAGGCCTTGCCCTGCACGAAGACACGGAAGTTGGCGCCCGCCGGGACCACCGCCCGGGACGTCACCCGCGTCCAGACATAGGAGGATTCCTTGGCCGCGCCGGCTTGCTGCGCGGCGAGCGCCCCCCTGGTCCCGGGCTGGGCGACAGCCATCACTAAGGCTGCCGCCAGCATGACCGCGTGCAAAACACGCACGGTCCCCTCCGACTTTATGTCTCCCCGGCTTTTTGATGCCGGTGGTTAAGGGGGAGCATAACCCGAAAGGGACGCTTGGCTATGCCCTCGCGTAACTTTGATGAGCAGTTGCGAGCGGTTACGGGGGCTTTTCAGCACGTTCGCCGGCCATTGTGCCGCTTAAGCAACATGTCTGTAGATATGCGAAAGGCCGCCCCATCGCTGGAGCGGCCCTTCCATTGTCGAACCGAAAGGAACGGTCCGCGCGACCTTGCGCCTTAGGCGCGGACCTCGATCGCGGAGGTCCAGGTCACGGCTTGCGTCCTCGGTGAGAGACAATGAGACACTGGATCACCTCCTTTCAGCTGTTGAACAGGAATTCCAATATGGGACGGATTCGCGCCGGCGCAAACGGCCCTTACGCCGCACCGCGCCGGCCGCGTTTGTGGAGGTCGGTGACGGGGGTGTCGAGGGCGGCGAGCGCCTCGGTGGCGGCCTGGTACCCGGCCTGCACCGCCGGGCCATAGGCCTTCCAGTCGCGGATATCGATGCCGTCCACCTTGGGCTGGATGAGGACATCGCAGGCGGCGCGGCTGGCGGCGAGGTCGCGGCCGGTGGAGACGGTGGCCGCGCGCATCAGCAGCGAGACGATCGGCGGGCCCTGCATCCAGCCGCCGGTGAACAGCCAGCTCCAGAACGGCGGGCGCTTGACCTGCTCGGCGGTGATCGAGCGGCCGCGGCTGACATCGACGCCGACGATCGGGCCAAGGTGGACGGCGTGCATCAGGTCGGCGGGGAAGTTCTTCATCACCGCCCCGTCCACCAGGACGTCCTCGCCGTCCGTCGCCGGAGGCAGCACGCCGGGCAGGGAAATGGAGGCCCGCAGCGCCTCGCGCAGCAGGCCGCGCTTGTGCAGGTGATAGGCGCCGGTGGTCAGGTTCGACGAAACGCAGAAGAAGGGCAGGGGCAGGTCGGAGATGTGGGTGTCTCCAAAGTGCGCGGCCAGCCGCTCGTCGACGATGCGCCCGCCGGTCATGGCGACCATCGGGAAGGCGATGTCGGCGATGGGGCTGGAGGTGACGAAGGCGTCGCGCATCCGCGCGTCCATCTCCTCCTGGCCCCAGCCCAGCGCCACGCCGGCGGCGACCATGCCGCCCATGGAGGAGCCGCCGAGGAAGTCGATGGGCACGCCATGCTCGCGCAGCGCCTGCACGGCGCCGACGTGGGCGTAGGCTCTCGCCCCACCGCCGGACAGGACCAGCCCCACCGAATGGCCGGCGAGGACACGGGCCATGCGGGCGGTGTCGTCCACCTCTCCCGCGGTCAGATGGAAGATGCGCGCCGCGCCGGTGGCGTCGAGCCAGGCGCCGGAGCCGTGCGGGGTTCCGGTCTGGAGGAGGATGAGATCGACCAGCTGCTGGGCCTGCAGCGGCTCGGAGGCATAGGTGTTGATGTGTTTGGGCGGCTTGCGTTCGCCGTGGCCGACCCAGAACAGGCGGTCCACCTGGCGGCCGACGACTTGCTTCCACGCCTCCTCGCGAAACTCGGCGGAGTAGAGGATGAAGTCGTGGGCGGCTTCGAGGTTGGAGAACCACTGCGCCTCCATGCCCGCCGCGTCGGCGCCGGCGACGGCCACGGAGTAGCCGAGCGCCTCCACGGCGGCGGCGATCTGGCCGATGAGGGGGCGGATGGGCTCACCCTCGTCGATGGCGATGAAGCCGAAGACCGAGGGCGTGCCGACGTTGGCCGAGCGGCTGGGCGGGCGCACGCGCTCCAGCACCAGGCGCGCCAGTTCCGCCATCACGCTGCGGTCGGCGTCGCGGAAGAGTTCGGCCTTGGAGAGCGCCCAGATTTCGCTGTCGCGCAGGGCGACAACCGTGGCGGTGTGATCAGTGCCGGCGATCAAGGCCATCTCGCCGGCCGGCTCTCCGGGGCGGATGATGCCGAGGAACTGCTGTTCCTGGCCCTCCTCGCGGCGGAAGGCGCCGAGGCGTCCGGCGCTCAGGTAATAGAGCTCGTTGGCCGGATCGCCCGCGGAATACAGCGTCGCTCCGCCCGGCACGGTGAAGGCGTGCGCGGCGCCGCTGGCGCGCTCCTTGGCGAAGAGCCGCGCAAGGGCGCTGTCGGGTGTCTCGGACCGGCTCACGAACGCCACCGTAACGCGCGCCGCCCGACTTGACCAAACCGGCTCTTTCGCCGCCGGGCGGCGGGGGCTATCGGTAAGGGCGGAGGCCCCCATGACCAATCCCATCGCCGACCCCATCGTCGAAAACGTCGACCCCGACGCGTCCAGCCCGCTGGTGCGGATCGAGGCGACGCCAAAGGGCGTGGCGACCATCACCATCAACAGCCCGCGGACGAAGAACGCCTTCGACGACCGTCTCATCCGCGCCCTGCACGAGGCCTTCGAGACGATGCACGGCGCCGAGGGGGTGCGGATCGTGTTCGTCCGCGGCGAAGGCGGGACGTTTTCGGCCGGCGCGAACCTGGAGTGGATGCGCGACGCCGCCGAACTGACCGAGGACGACAACCGCCAGGACGCCATGGCGATGGCCTCGATGCTGAAGGCGCTGTGGGACATCCCGGCGCTGACGGTGGCGCTGGTCGAGGGCGGCGCGTTCGGCGGCGGCGCCGGGCTGGCGGCGGCGTGCGACCTGGCTGTGGCGGTGGAGGGGGCGAAGTTCTCCTTCTCAGAGGTGCGGCTGGGGCTCGTGGCGGCGACGATCAGCCCCTACGTCGTGCGCGCCATCGGGCCACGTCACGCGCGGGCGCTGTTCGCCACGGGGCGGATGTTCGACGCCGCCTATGCGGAGAAGATCGGACTGATCAGCGAGGTTGTCTCGGCCGGAGAGCTGAAGGCGCTCAAGGACAGGCTGGCGCGCGAGGCGATGGCGGCGGCGCCGGGCGCGGTGGAGGACTCCAAGCGGCTGGTGGACGATGTGTTCGGCCGCGAGATCGACCACGGGCTGATGGAACTGACGGCCCGGCGCATCGCGGCGCGGCGGGTCAGCGACGAGGGTCAGGAGGGCGTGCGCGCCTTCCTCGAACGCCGAAAGCCCGACTGGGCCGGTTGATGGCCCTGCACCTGATCAAGCTGTGCGTCGGCGCGGACTCGGTCGAGGAACTGCGCGCCTGGCGGGCGGAGCGGGCCAAGCGGGGCATTCCCCCTATCGTGCCCACCCGCCAGACGCCCAAGCGCGCGGCGGAGTTGATGCAGGGCGGCTCGCTCTATTGGGTCATCAAGGGGATGATCATGGTGCGTCAGCAGATCGTCTCGGTCACAACGCTGGATAGCGGCCCCCAGCCCTGCCGCATCGACCTTGCGCCCGAACTGATCCTGACCGCGCCGCAGCCGAGGCGGCCGTTTCAAGGCTGGCGCTATCTCGATCCCAAGGACGCCCCGCCGGACCTTGCCGGCGACGAGGGCGCGGAGATGCCTCAGGAGCTCGCCAAGCAGCTGCGCGAGATCGGCGCCTGGTAGGCGGCTAGACCGCCATGTTGTCGATGAGCCGCGTCTTGCCGAGCCAGGCGGCGACGAAGATGCGCGCGTTGGCGCCCGCGGGGCGCTGAAGCGTGTCGGCGTCGCGGACCTCCACGTAGTCCACATTGTCGAAACCCGAGGCGAGGAGGTCGGCGACGGCTTTGGCCTCTGCCTCCGTCACAGCCTGTCCCGCCGCGACGGCCTCGGCGGCGCGCTTCAGGGTGGCGGGGAGGGCGGCGGCGAGCCGGCGTTGCTCGGGCGTCAGGTAGGCGTTGCGGGAGGAGAGGGCGAGGCCGTCTTCCGCCCGGGCGGTCGGGGCGCCGACGATCTCCACCGGCAGGTCGAGGTCACGGACGAGGCGCTTGATGACTAGGAGCTGCTGGTAGTCCTTCTCGCCGAAGACAGCGATGTCGGGCTCGCACTGGGTGAGGAGCTTTGTGACCACCGTCGCAACCCCGGCGAAATGGTGCGGCCGGGCGGCGCCGTCCATGGGCTCGGAAACGCCCGCGACCGTCACGGTCGTGGCGAAGCCTTGCGGGTACATCTCGGCGGCCGTCGGCGCGTAGAGGAGGTCACAACCGGCGGCTTCGAGCAGGCCCGCGTCGCGGTCTTCGGCTCTGGGATAGGCGTCAAAGTCCTCGTGCGGCGCGAACTGGGTGGGGTTCACGAAGATGGAGGCGACCACGCGGTCGGCCTTCTCCTTCGCGAGGCGCACCAGCGACAGGTGACCCTCGTGCAAGGCGCCCATCGTCGGGACCATCGCCACGGTCAGGCCCTCGCGCTTCCAGGCGCGGACCTGGGCGCGGAGATCGGCGGCGGTGCGGACGGTCTTGAGCATTCGGCGGCTTATGCAGGCCAAGGCCGCTGTGGACAACCCGGAGGCCTTCGTTGACGCGGGCCTCGCCCGGGCGTCTCGTCGGGGGAGTCTGTGAGTCGGAGGCTGCCATGGCCGGGGTGATCGTCGTCGGCAATGAAAAGGGCGGGGCGGGCAAGTCCACCATCGCCGTGCACCTGACCTGCGCGTTGCTGCATGGCGGGGCGAAGGTGGCGGTGTGCGACCTCGATTTGAGGCAGTCCTCGCTGGCGCGGTTCGTGACCAACCGGCGCGCCTGGGTGGCGGACGCCAGGGTCGAGCTGCCGATGCCCATCGACGCCCACCCGGCGAGCGACGGCGTGGCCCTGGCCAGGGCGAGCGTCGAGGAGCAGCTCGCGCGGTTCGAGGAGGCGTTCGCGGGGGCCCAGGACGCCGACTTCATCCTCATCGACACGCCGGGCGGCGATACGGCGGTGTCGCGGGCGGCGCACGCCAAGGCCGACCTGATCGTCACGCCGATGAACGACAGCTTCGTCGACTTCGACATGCTGGGCCACGTCGATCCTGTGTCGCTGGAGCTGCTCAAGCCCAGCCTCTATTCCGAAACGGTGTGGGAGGCGCGCAAGCAGCGGGCCGCCACGGGCAAGCGCGACATGCTGGAGTGGGTGGTGCTGCGCAACCGCCTGGCCACCACCGAAGCCCGCAACCGGCGACGCCTGGACGAGCGGGTCGAGGCGCTGTCGCGGCGGGTCGGTTTCCGCGTCGGGCCGGGTCTGCGCGACCGGGTCATCTATCGCGAGCTGTTCCCGTTCGGGCTGACGGTGGCGGACCTGCAGCCCGGCGTGCGGCCGGTGTCGGTGTCGCTGTCCCACATCGCCGCGCGGCAGGAGCTGAGGGCGCTGATGCACTCGCTGGGGCTTTCGGACTGGTCCGGCGGCGGGCTGATCGCGGCCGAATGATCTATGTCCTGGCCGCCATCGGCGTCGTCGCCCTGCTGGTCTGGGCGGGTCGGGGAGGGCTGAAGGCGCTCAGCGGCGGCGGGGTGCGCGTGGCGGGCGGGACGCTGTCGATCCTGGCGCTGGTCGCGGCGGGGTTCCTGTCGCTGCGGGGCGCCTGGATGGCCGGGCTGGTGCTGGCGCTGCTGGCGGTGAGCGGAGCCTTCGCTTCACGGGCGAGACCGCAGCGCAGGGCCGACCCGCCTCGCGCGTCGGGCATGTCGGCGGAAGAGGCGAGGTCGGTGCTTGGCGTCGGGCCGCAGGCGACCGCCGAGGAAATCCAGGCGGCCTACACGCGGCTCATGCGCATGGCGCACCCGGACAAGGGCGGCACCAGCGGGCTGGCGGCGCAGCTGAACACCGCGCGCGACAGACTTCTGGGTCGATAGCTAGTTGGCGGTGACCAGGCAGGATTGCGCCTTGGCGCGCAGGGTCTTGCAGGCGGCGCGGGCGTCGTCCTGGCTCATGCCGGTGTAGCGCACGCGATAGTAGCCGCCTTCCTTGTCGGCGATTTCGCCGTCACCGTCCGACAGCACCTTGCCGAAGCGCCTGGACATCATGCTCAGATGTTCCTTGGCCTGGGCCTTCTGCTTGAAGGCGCCGACCTGGACAGCGTAGCCGCCCTTCTTCGCCGCCGCCGTGGCTTTCTGGGTCCTGGAGACGCGCGGGTTGGCGATGGGATCCATGCGCTGCTGGACCGCGTACTTCTGACCCTCGGAGGGGTTGTTGGTCAGCTGGATCTGCATGCCGTCCTGCTCGCTGTCGCCTTGCTCGACCGGCGCGCGGTAGACGCGGCTTTCAGGGTCTTCGAAGAGGTTGGCGGCGAACATCACGCGGTCGCCGCGGTCACGGCGCTTCACGGTGTCGAAACCGGCCAGCAGCAGGTCTTCCATGTTGTCGTCTCGCCAGGCGGCGGAGGGACCGCCCAGGACGACCGCGATCAGGCGGTGACCGTCGCGCACGGCCGAGCCGGCGAGGTTGAAGCCCGAGGCGTTGGTGTAGCCGGTCTTGAGGCCGTCAAAGCCGGGCATCGAGCCCAGCAGGTGGTTATGGCCCCGGATGTAGGTCCCGCGGAAGGTGAAGCCCGGCAGGCTGAAGTAGCTGTAATACTGAGGGAAATCGCGCATCACGGCGCGCGACATGATGGCCAGGTCCCGGGCCGTGGAGATCTGGCGGCTGTTGGGCAGGCCGTTGGCGTTGACGAAGTTGGTCCGGGTCATGCCGAGCTCGCGGGCCCGCAGGGTCATCAGCTGCGCAAAGCGGCTTTCGGTGCCGCCGAGCTTTTCGGCCATGGCGGTGGCGACGTCGTTGGCCGATTTCACGGCGATGGCCTTGATGGCTTCCTCGACGGTGATGCTGTCGCCGGCGCGCACGCCCAGCTTGGTGGGCGACTGGGCGGCCGCGTGAGGGGAGAAGACGACGCGGTCGGTCAGCTTCAGCCGGCCTTCGTTCAGCGCCTCGAACGTCAGGTACAGCGTCATCACCTTGGTGACCGACGCAGGGTAGCGCGGACTGTCGGCCCGCTTGCTGTAGAGCACCTCGCCGGTGTTGGCGTCGACGACGATGGCCGCGTAGCGCGGCTCGGAAGTGTCGACCCGAAGCACCTCGGCGCGGGCGAGCGTGGGGGCGGCGTACCCGCCCACAAGCGCGACGGCGATACCGAGGGCTGAAAGCAGGCGGCGGGCGGGCTGGAACATGCGGGCGTCCGTCGTTGAAAGCTGGGCGGCCGAACTTGACCGCTCGGGAACCGATACCATGAATGAATCGAGGTTTAATTACGGTAAACGAGACTTGAACGAATTGCCGCAACCTTGTCAGGGGCTTGCCGCAACGCACCCTTCACGGATGCGTTATTGTGCACCGCACAAAAAGCGTTGACTGCTGCACTGCAACATGAGACAAGACCCTCGTTCCCAGCGATCCCCCACATCGTGCTGAGAGGTAAAATTTCATGGCCCGCAAAACCCAAGGAGCTGCGACGATGGCTGATGGCGTCGAAACGATGAAGGCGACCGTCGACCAGTTCGCGGCAGCCGGCAACCAGGCGTTCAAGGACAATGTCGAAAAGTCCCTGACCGCCCTGAACGAGCTGAACGCTCATTCGAAGAAGAACTTGGAAGCGCTGGTCGCTTCCGTGACCGCCGCCACCAAGGGCGCCGAAGCCGTCAGCGCGCAAAGCATCGCGCTGTCCAAGCAAGCCTTTGAAGACCAGGTCGCCGCCGCCAAGCAACTGGCCGGCGCCAAGAGCGTCCAGGAGGCTTTCGAGCTGCAGACCGCCTGGGCCAAGTCGGCGTTCGAAGGCTACCTCGCCAACTTCGGCAAGCTGACGGAAGTCATGACCGACTCGGTCAAGGAAACGGTCAAGCCGATCAACGAGCGCGTCGCCGCCGTGGTCGAGCGGGCGCAAGCCGCCGCCTAAAGCGTTTAGTACCCCCGCGTACCCCTGAGTGGGCCCGGACCAGCGATGGTCCGGGCCTTTTCGCGTGCGCGCGGGGCGGGTAGCGTGGCGGCCATGTCCAACGTCGAACAACGCCTCGCCGCCGCCGGGATCGAACTGCCGACCCCCGTCGCGCCCATCGCCAACTATGTGCCGTTCGTGAGGAGCGGCTCGTCGCTCTACATCTCCGGCCAGGTGTCGCTGGATGCGTCAGGCGGGATCACCGGAACCGTGGGGACCGACGTCGATCTGGAGACGGCGCAGAAGGCCGCGCGGCTGTGCGGCATCAACCTGCTGGCCCAGATGAAGGCCGCCTGCGACGGCGACCTGGAACGGGTCGTGCGGGTCGTCAAGCTCGGCGGCTTCGTGCAGGCGGGGCCGGACTTCCATGACATCCCCAGCGTCATCAACGGCTGTTCGGACGTGATGGTCGAGGCGTTCGGCGATCCCGGCCGGCATGCGCGTTCGGCCGTCGGGGTCTACAAGCTGCCGCGCAACTTCTCCGTCGAGGTCGATGCGGTGGTGGAGGTGCGGTGATGAAGGCCAAGCCTCGCCCGGAGAACAGCACGTTCGGCGAGGCCTGGGACCTTCTGTTCGCGCCGGCCATCGCTCACCGCGGCCTGTGGTCGCCGGACGGGGCGCCGGAGAACTCGCTGGCGGCTTTCCAGGCGGCGTGCAGCCACGGCTACGGCATCGAACTGGACGTCCAGATCACCCGCGACGGAGAGGCGGTCGTCTTCCACGACGACCGGCTGGACCGCATGTGCGGCGTCGACGGCAAGGTGCGCGACGCCAGTCTGGCCGAACTGCGGGAGCTTCGGCTGAAGGGGACGGATGAGACCATCCCCACACTCGCGGAGGTGCTGACCGAGGTGGGCCACCGGGCGCTGGTCCATATCGAGCTGAAGACGCCGTTCGGCGAGGTCGGTCCGCTGGAAAAGCGGGTGACCGAGGTGCTGGTCGATCACAACGGGCCGACGTGCGTGATCGGCTTCAATCCCTATTCCCACGCCTGGTTCGCGGCGCACCATCCGCAGATCCTGCGCGGGCTCGACAGCTATCGCTGGAACGACAAGGGGGCGCAGAAGCTGGCGCCGGAGTTGCGGCGCTCGCTTTCGAAACTGGAGCAGGTGGAGATCGCGTTGCCGCACTTCCTGGCGCTCGGCCTCGACATGCTGCCGAGCGCCAAGGCCGACGAGCTGCGCGCGGAGGGCATGCCGGTGATCGCCTGGACCGTGCGGGAGCCCGCGCAGTGGGACGCGGTGAAGGGGCACTGCGACAACCTCATCTTCGAGGGCTTTTTGGCGTGAGTTCGCTCAAGGCGGCGGTTTCGGTGCATCGCCGCATTTGCGAGATCGGACGCGAGGCGTGGGACGCCTGCGCCGGCGGCGGCAATCCGTTCGTCTCCTATGACTTTCTCGATGCGCTGGAGGAGAGCGGCTGCGCGGTCGAGCGCACCGGCTGGGCGCCGCAGCACCTGTCGGTGGAGGACGAGGCGGGCCAGATCGCGGCGGTGATGCCGCTCTATCTGAAAAGCCACAGCCAGGGAGAGTACGTCTTCGACTGGTCCTGGGCCGACGCCTATGAGCGGGCCGGCGGGCGGTATTACCCAAAGCTCCAGTGCGCCTCGCCATTCTCGCCGGTGACGGGGCCAAGGCTGCTGACGGGCTCGGAGGAGGGGCGAAAGCTGCTGCTCGGCGGGGCGCTGACGCTGTGCGAGCGGATCGGCGCGTCGGGGGTGCACGTGACCTTTCCGACCCACGACGAATGGGCGTTCATGGGCGAGCAGGGGATGCTGCTGCGCCAGGACCAGCAGTACCATTGGGTCAACGCGGGCTATGCGACCTTCGACGACTTCCTGGCGGCGCTGTCGTCGGGGCGGCGCAAGACGATCCGGCGCGAGCGGCGCGACGCCCAGGCCGCCGTGGAGATCGTGGCGCTGACGGGGCCCGAGATCACCGAGGACCACTGGGACGCCTTCTTCGGTTTCTACATGGACACGGGCTCGCGCAAGTGGGGGCGGCCGTACCTGAACCGGACGTTCTTCTCGCTGCTGGGCGAGCGGATGGCGGACAGGGTGCTGTTGATTCTGGCGCGGCGGGAGGGGCGCTGGATCGCCGGCGCCCTGAACCTGATCGGCGATGATTGTCTTTACGGCCGCCACTGGGGCGCGGTGGAGGACGTGCCCTTCCTGCACTTCGAGCTCTGCTACTACCAGGCTATCGAGCACGCGATCCGGCTGGGGCTAGCGCGGGTCGAGGCCGGGGCGCAGGGGCAGCACAAGATCGCGCGGGGGTATCTGCCGACGCCGGTGTATTCCGCCCACTGGATCGCCGATGCCGCCCTGCGCGAGCCGGTCCGCCGCTACCTCGACCAGGAACGCCGCGCCATCGACTGGGAGATGGAACAGCTGGAAGAGGCCTTCTCGCCGTTCAAGGACGGCTGAATCTCCACGCAATCTCCAAGGCGTCTGCAAGCGCAGCCGCCCAGGCTGGGGCATCTCCTTCGTCAACCGGACACAGGGTCCGGATCCAAGCAAGGAGAACGGCAATGCCGCTGGTCACCATCGACGTCATCAAGGACGTCTTCACCCCCAAGCAGAAGGAAGCGCTGATCGCCGGCGTGACCGAGGCCATGATCGCCGTGGAAGGCGAAGGCATGCGCCCGGTCACCTGGGTGCGCGTCCAGGAGTTCGAGCAGGGCGATTGGGCCATTGGAGGTCAAAGGCTTGTCGCCCGAGATGTCCAGGCCATGTCGACAAAGGCCGCCTAAGGCGGCGCCTGTCCGGCGTCCTTCCCGGCGCCGGACGGGCTAGCGCCTTCCGCTGCGGAGGCGAAGGCCGCCCCAGGCCAGGGCGACGAGAACCGCGAGGCCGACCGCCACCCAGGCGACCGTGGGCTTGCCCGCCTGTTGCGCCACGAAGACCCCGATCAGCGCCCAGATCAGCGCCAGCGCGTAGGGCAGCGAGCGGGTGCGGGCGATGACGGCCAGCGCCACCATCGCCACAGCCGCGAGGGTGACGAGCGCGGTGGCCGTCGGCGCGCCGACCAGTCCCTCCATCGTGGCGACGGTGACGATGTTGAGCGCCGTGGCGGCCGTCAGCCAGCCGGCGAGGAGGCCCAGCGGCCACAGCACGATCCAGCGGCGGGAGTTCACCGTCTCCGGGGCCGCGCGCCAGATAGCGAGGATGGCGCAGGCCGTGGTGACGAGGATGACCAGCACGCTCGCCCAGCGCCAGTTCACCGCCGTCACCAGGATCCAGACGCCGCAGCCGGCGATGGCGATCACCGACGGCCAGGCGACGGCGCGCAGCAGCGGGCTCTCGGGAGTTCGCGGCAGCGCCTGCCAGACCGCATAGAGGACCAGGCCCGCGTAGATCACGCTCCAGATCGCAAAGGCGTAGCCCGCGGCCCTCAGCGTCTGGTCGCCCTGGTAGGAGAACTCGCCCGCCGACAGGCCAAAGTCGGCGAGGGCCTGAATCGCGGGCACGGCGATGGCGAACACTGTCGCCAGCACCACGAAAAGGGTGCGGATGGCTGGCTTGCTCATCGCTCCAGTCTAGCGGCAGTCGGTGACGACGTCGCGCACCGACCAGCGGACCGGCTTCATGGAGGCGGGTATGCGGACCACATCAACAGGGTGCGTCAGCGCCGCCGTAACGCCGCAGCTGGGCCCCGGCGAGGTGCGGGCGACAAGCACTTCCAGCGAATTCGGCGTCTCGATCACCCGCTCGATGCGGATGGCGTAGCCGCCGGTGGGCTGGGGTCCCATGGAGGCCAGCAGCACCATCTCGCGGCCGAAATCGACGGCGGGCGCGGGCGGCGGATTGCCCTGGTGGGCGGACAGGCGCTGCCACATGGCGGTCCATTCGCTCCGCTGGGTGATGACCATGTTGGTCTGGAAGCCGAGGGCGCTGGAGTAGCGGAAGACCTGCTCGTAGCGGTCGGGGAAGCGGGCGATGGGCTGGCCCGGCGGCAGGCTGGAGGGCGGCACGGTCGACCAGTTCACGATGCGGCCGCTCATCACGATCTCGGCGACCTGGCCGGTCAGGCCGACGCTGCCGCAGGGATGGGTGGCGATGTGCTCGTGGCCGTTCAGGCGGATGACGCTGGTCAGGCCGCCGGGGTCGGTGCAGCCCTGGCCCGCCAGCGCGGGCTCGCGCCACAGCGCCGGCTCGGCGAGCAGGCGGTCGAGTTCACGGCCGGTCTCCGGCGCCAGCAGCGAGCGCTGCCCGCCCGGCCAGCCGATCCAGCCCTGGGCGGTGCGCACGGCGGCGTTGGCGTAGGGCCCCTCGGGCTTCCAGCTGCCGTCCGGCTGCTGGGTCATGCGGGGGAGGCTGACGCCCCGGCGCACCAGCACCGCGGTCGGCGCGCGGCTGATCTCGGCCCATGCGGCTTCGCTCAGCACCTGGCGCACTTCGGTTTCGGCAAGGGCGCGGGCGTCGGCGGTCGAGAAGGCGGGAAATCCGTCCGCTCGCTCATCGAGCGGCGGGAGAGGCGGCGGCGGGGTCGCGCAGCCGGCGAGGGCGGCGACGAGCAGGAGCGGGGCGAGCGTCTTCATACCCATAGAAAGCGCGACCATGGCTGTTGGCTCCCGGACGGCGGGTTTGCTACGACCGCCTCAGCCAGGGAGCACGCCATGAGCCTCGACGGGACCTACGACGAGCAGAACGTCTTTGCGAAGATCATCCGGGGCGAGACCCCGGCCGCCAAGGTCTATGAGGACGACGAGGTGCTGGCGTTCATGGACGCCTTCCCGCAGGCGCGTGGGCATTGCCTGGTGATCTCCAAGACCTCCCGCGCCCGCAACCTGCTCGACGCCGAAACCAAGACGCTGGGAAGGGTGATCGGCGCGACGCAGAAGGTGGCGCGGGCGGTGCGGGCGGCGCTGAAGCCGGACGGCATCGTCGTCACCCAGTTCAACGGCGCCCCGGCCGGCCAGACCATCTTCCACCTGCACGTCCACATCATCCCCCGCTGGGAAGGTCAGGCGCTCGGCCGTCACGGCGGGGGCAAGATGGCGGACATGGGCGAGCTCACCGAACTCGCCGCCCAAATCGCGGCGAAGCTCATCTAACCACCGCTCACCCCGGCGAAAGCCGGGGCCCAGGACTGTCCAGCGGAGTGCTGACTGGAAAGACCTGGGTCCCGACTTCCGTCGGGATGAGCGGGGTTGATTAATCAGCGAGGACCGGCTCGGCCTGGTCGGCCTGGGGCTTCTTCGGCGCCGGGCCGGAGGCCGGGGTGATGTCGAAAGCGATCTTGCCGTCCTTCAGGGTCACCTTGACGTGGCCGCCGCGCGCGAGCTTGCCGAAGAGGATGTCGTCGGCCAGGGGCTTTTTGATCTCCTCCTGGATGACACGCGCGAGCGGGCGGGCGCCGTAGAGTTCGTCGAAGCCGTTCTTGGCCAGGTAGTCGGCCGCCTCGTCGCTGGTCTCGATGGTGACGTTGCGGTCGGCGAGCTGAGCTTCCAGCTGGATGACGAACTTCTGGACGACCTGACGGATGATCTCCGGCGTCAGCGGCTTGAAGGCCACCACGGCGTCCAGGCGGTTGCGGAACTCCGGCGTGAAGATGCGCTTGATGGCCTCTTCGCTCTCGCCGTCCGCCTTGCCGCGGCCAAAGCCGATGTGCTGACGCTGGGCGTCGGCGGCGCCGGCGTTGGTGGTCATGATCAGGACCACGTTGCGGAAGTCGACCTTCTTGCCGTTGGAGTCGGTCAGCGAGCCGTGGTCCATGACCTGCAGCAGGATGTTGTAGACGTCCTGGTGGGCCTTCTCGATTTCGTCGAGCAGGACGACCGCGTGCGGGTGCTGGTCGACGGCGTCGGTCAGCTG
This sequence comes from Caulobacteraceae bacterium, assembly GCA_036376035.1. Taxonomy (GTDB): domain Bacteria; phylum Pseudomonadota; class Alphaproteobacteria; order Caulobacterales; family Caulobacteraceae; genus Caulobacter. The sequence continues at coordinate 124,204 of DASVBC010000029.1, forward strand.
GCCGCCCTGGTCGTAGCCGACGTAGCCGGGAGGGGCCCCGATCAGGCGGCTGACGGTGTGGCGCTCCATGTACTCGCTCATGTCGAAGCGCAGCAGGTCGATGCCGAGCGTCGAGGCGAGCTGACGGGCTGCCTCGGTCTTGCCGACGCCGGTGGGGCCGCTGAACAGGTAGCAGCCGATGGGCTTTTGCGGATCGCGCAAGCCCGCCCTGGCCATCTTCATGGCGGCGGCGAGCTGCTGGATCGCCTCGTCCTGACCGAAGACGGCGCGCTGCAGGTCGCGTTCCAGTTCCTTCAGCGCCTCGGTGTCGGACTTGGAGACCGACTTCGGCGGGATGCGGGCGATCTTGGCGACGATGGCCTCGATCTCCTTGACGCCCAGCGTCTTCTTCCGCCGGCCCTCGGGCAGCAGCATCTGCGAAGCGCCGGCCTCGTCGATGACGTCGATGGCCTTGTCCGGCAGCTTGCGGTCGGTGATGTACTTGGCCGAGAGGTCCACCGCCGATTTGATGGCGTCGTTGGTGTACTTCAGCTTGTGGAATTCCTCGTAGTAGGACTTCAGGCCCTTGAGGATCTTGATGGTGTCCTCGATCGTCGGCTCGTTGACGTCGATCTTCTGGAAGCGGCGAACGAGGGCGCGGTCCTTCTCGAAGTGCTGGCGGTACTCCTTGTAGGTGGTCGAGCCCATGCACCGCAGGGTGCCTGAGGCGAGCGCCGGCTTGAGCAGGTTCGAGGCGTCCATGGCCCCGCCCGAGGTGGCGCCGGCGCCGATCACCGTGTGGATCTCGTCGATGAAGAGAATGGCGTTGGGGTGGTTCTCCAACTCCTTGACCACCTGCTTCACGCGCTCCTCGAAGTCGCCGCGGTAGCGGGTGCCGGCCAGCAGGGCGCCCATGTCGAGCGCGAAGATGGTGGCGCCTTCCAGCACCTCGGGCACCTGGTGGGTGACGATCTTGCGCGCCAGGCCCTCGGCGATGGCGGTCTTGCCGACGCCCGGATCGCCGACCAGCAGCGGGTTGTTCTTGGTCCGCCGGCACAGGATCTGGATGCAGCGCTCGACCTCGGCCGCGCGGCCGATCAAGGGGTCGACCTTGCCCTGGCGGGCCTTCTCATTGAGGTCGACGCAATAGGCCTCGAGCGCCTCGCCGCCGGTCTTGGCGTTGGGCTTTTCCTCGTCCTCGATCGCCGCGCCCTTCACCGGGCGCGGATCGGAGGCTCCGGCCTTCTTGGCGATGCCGTGGGCGATGTAGTTGACCGCGTCGTAGCGGGTCATGTCCTGCTCTTGCAGGAAGTAGGCCGCGTGGCTCTCGCGCTCGGAGAAGACGGCGACCAGCACGTTGGCGCCGGTGACCTCGTCGCGGCCAGAGGACTGCACATGGATGACCGCGCGCTGGATCACGCGCTGGAAGCCGGCGGTGGGCTTTGCGTCATCGCCGTCATCCACGATCAGCGAGCGAAGCTCGGTGTCGAGATAGTTGATGAGGCTCTTCTTGAGGGCCTGCAGGTCGACGTCGCAGGCGCGCATCACCCCGGCGGCGTCCTCATCGTCGATGAGGGCGAGCAGCAGGTGCTCCAGCGTGGCGTATTCGTGCTTTCGCTGGTTGGCGTAGGCGACGGCGCGGTGGAGCGATTCTTCGAGGTTGCGCGAAAACGAGGGCATCAGCCGCTCAATCCTTTTCCATTGTGCACTGAAGGGGGTGTTGGTGCCGACGCGCAGAGTCGATGACCTGCGCCACTTTCGTCTCGGCCACTTCGTAGGTGAACACGCCGCACACGCCGACTCCGTGCTGGTGCACGTGGAGCATGATGCGAGTCGCGTCCTCGCGAGACTTGTTGAAGAAACGCTCGAGCACGTAAACGACGAACTCCATCGGCGTGTAGTCGTCGTTGAGGATCAGCACCCGATACAGCGACGGCTTTTGGGTCTTCGGCTTGGTCTGGGTAACGACCGCCGAGCCCACTCCGTTGCCTGTCCCCTCGTGCGGTCTTTCGGGCATCTAGCTCCTGCTCCCGGCGAGCCTCGCATGAGTCCCGCCACACCGATTAGATATGACAACGCAGGCGGTTTGGAAGGGTTGTCGCGGGCCTGCGACCCTGATGCACAGGCTTTTGGCAGGGCGATCACGACTTGCGGCGCAGCGCTCGCCCGGAAACCACGGCATCCTTGCCGAAGCGGGCGCGCAGCGCGTCCATGGCCTTCTCGCCGCTGAGCGCGCGACGTTCCTCACCGGCGAAGAAGTCGCTGGCGGCTTCCTCGGCGTCCACGAAGTCAGATAGGCCCGCGCCGATCAGTCTGTAAGGGGCTCTGGCCATTTCGTGGCTGAGAAGCTCCCGGGTGACGGCGAAAAGGGTGCGGGCGGTCTGGATCGGGACGGCCAGGGTGCGGCGGCGGGTGATGATGCGAAAGTCGCTGGTGCGCAGCTTCAGCGTGGCGACCCGGCCGGCGATGCCTTCGGCGCGCAGCTGGCGGGCGACCTTCTCGCAGAGGGGCCAGAGCTCGTCCTCGAGCTCGGGGATGGTGGAAAGTTCGTCGAAGAAGGTGTTCTCGGCGCTGATGGTCTTGCGGGAGGTGTCGGGGTCGACGGCGCGCGCATCCTCGCCGCGGGCCAGCTGGGCAAGGCGCAGGCCGTAGGCGCCGAAGCGGTCGGCGAGGTCGCGCAGCTCGGCGCGGGCGAGATCGCCGACGGTGCGGTAGCCGGCCTTCTCCAGTGAGGCGACCATGGCGGGGCCGACGCCGGGGATGATGCCGACGGGCTTGGGGGCGAGGAAGGTTTGCTTCTCCGCATCGCCGATGACCGAGAAGCCGCGCGGCTTGTCGAGGTCGGAGGCGATCTTGGCCAGGAACTTGTTGGGGGCGAGGCCGATGGAGACGGTCAGGCCCGTCTCCGCCTCGATCTCGGCCTGCAGGCGGGCGAGGGTGAGGGCGGGCGCCATGCCGTGCAGGCGCTGGGTGCCCGACAGGTCCATCCACGCCTCGTCCAGCGAAAGGCCCTGCACGAGGGGCGTCAGACTCCGGACCTTGTCGAAGATGCGCCGGCTCTCGAAGCGGTACTTGGAGAACTCCGGGGCGATGATGGTGGCTTCCGGACAGAGCTTGCGCGCCTTGAACATCGGCATGGCCGAGCGCACGCCGCTCATGCGGGCGATGTAGCAGCAGGTGGTGACCACCCCTCGCTTGCCGCCGCCGACGATGAGCGGGACGTCGCGCAGTTCCGGCCGGTCGCGCTTTTCCACCGAGGCGTAGAAGGCGTCGCAGTCCATGTGGGCGATGGAGAGGGTGTCGAGTTCCGCATGCGCCAGGATGCGGGGCGAGCCGCATTTGGGGCAGCGGCGCGGCGGGGCCTCGCCCGTCCAGAAGCAGTCGCGGCAGAGGGCTTTCATTCCAGCGGCCAGAGCCAGGCGGCGCCGCGGACGCCAGAGCTGTCACCGTGGAGGGCCCTGACGATGCCGGTCTCGAAGACGTCGGTGAAGGCGTGGGCGGCCACTATGGGCGGCAGGCGCTCGTAGAGCGCGGCGACGTTGGACATGCCGCCGCCCAGCACGATGACGTCGGGATCGAGGATGTCGCAGATCACCGCCAGGCCCCGGCCCAGCCGATCGACGTAGCGGTCGAGGGCGGCGCGGGCGTCGGCGTCCCTGGAGGCCACGATCTCGGCGCCCGAGGCCTTGCGGCCGGTGGCGCGCTGGTAGTCGGCGACGAAGCCCGTGCCGCTGACCCAGGTCTCCAGGCAATTGGTCCGGCCGCACCAGCAGCGGCTCTGCTCGTGCGGCTGGGGCCAGGGCAGGGGACTGTGGCCCCACTCGCCGGCGATGCCGTTGACCCCGCCGAGCACCTGGCCGCGCACGGCGATACCGCCGCCGCAGCCGGTGCCGAGGATGGCGCCGAACACGACCTGCGCCCCCGCCGCGGCGCCGTCGCAGGCTTCGGACAGGGCAAAGCAGTTGGCGTCGTTCTCCAGCCGCACGGGTTGGCCCAGCGCGACCTGGAGGTCCTCGCGGAAGGGCCTGCCGTTCAGCCAGACGGAGTTCGCGTTACGGATCAGGCCTGTCCGGGGGGAGATCGAGCCGGGGATGCCGATGCCGACGCTGTGGGCCTCGCCGCCCGCCACGTCCCGTACGAGGTCGCGCACGGCGACGACGGCGGCCTCGTAGGCGCCAGGGTTGGGCACGCGCTTGCGGGCGACGATCTCGCCGCCGCGGGCGAGGGCCGCGGCCTCGATCTTGGTGCCGCCGAAATCGACGCCGATGCGGATCATGCGCGTCAGCCTACTTCAGAATCGCCGCCTCGATGGCCGCCTTCAGCGCCGGCCATTCGTCGTGGCGCGCGTGTCGGTCGGGGGCGGAAGGCGCGAGGGGGCGCAGCCGCTCGTCGGCGACCATCTGGAAGCGGCGCACGGCGGGCGCGTCCTCGGCTACCGATTCGAGGTTGGGCAGGAGGTCGTCGATGAAGGCGCTGGCGCCGCTGGTGCGGGCGGCCAGCTCACGTGATGCGGGGCCCTTGAGGCCGGAGTTGATGACCAGCGGGTAGTCGAAGCCATGGCGCTTCAGCCAATCGGAGCGCGCCTGCCGCCCATGCTCCGGCGCATTGGTGAGAATCACCACCTCGGCTCGGGTCGAGAGGTCCGCCAGCGCATCGGCCGCGCCCTCCGCCGGCTCCAGGTCATCGGCGCCATGGGCGAAGAAGCTGTTGAACAGCTCCACCCCCGCCGGGATGTCCACGTGCTGGTCCGAGCCGACCGGATAGATGTTCTGGAAGAGGGCGAAGCGGTCGATCCGCATCTCGTAACCATGTCGGCCGCAGAACTTGTCGAACCCGGCCATGAACATGGCCAGCACCTCGTCCACGTCGACGATGAGCAGGGGGCGCACGGGGCTGATCCGCACGTGGTCGAGGTCGGTAAGCACCTGCTGCATCGCGTTAACCAGATTAGCGCCCGTTTAAGGATATTGGTGTGAATAGTCGTTCCCAGAACGGGGGCGGCGCGTTTTCGCACGCCGTGGAAGGGATCGGGCATACCGATGACCAAGAAGGTCCTCATCGTCGAGGATAACGAGCTGAATATGAAGCTCTTCCACGACCTGCTGGATGCCCAGGGCTACCAGACGCTGCAGACCCGTGAAGGGTTGCAGGCGCTGGCGCTGGCCAGAGAGCACCGCCCCGACCTGATCCTGATGGACATCCAGCTACCTGAAATCTCCGGGCTGGAAGTTACCAAGTGGCTTAAGGAAGACGACGACCTCTCCCACATACCGGTCGTGGCGGTGACCGCCTTTGCGATGAAGGGCGACGAGGAGCGCATCCGTGAGGGCGGCTGCGAGGCCTACATCTCCAAGCCCATCTCCGTGTCGCACTTCCTCGACACCATCCGCCGCTTCCTGGGCTAGGGCGATGAGCGCCCGCATCCTCGTCGTCGACGACATCGAGGCCAACGTCCGCCTGCTCGCGGCCAAGCTCGAGGCCGAGTACTACGAGGTGATGACCGCATCGGACGGCGCCACGGCGCTGGCCATCGCGGGCAGCGAGAAGCCCGACATCATCCTGCTGGACGTGATGATGCCCGGCATGGACGGGTTCGACGTCTGCCGGCGGCTGAAGGACGACCCGGTGACGCGGCATATTCCGGTGGTGCTGGTCACGGCGCTCGACGGGCGCTCCGACCGGATCACGGGGCTGGAGGCCGGCGCCGACGAGTTCCTGACCAAGCCGATCGACGACGTGATGCTGTTCGCCCGGGTGCGCAGCCTGACGCGGCTGAAGATCGTCATAGACGAGCTGCGCCAGCGCGAGGCCTCGGGCCGCCGCATGGGCGTGATCTTCGGCGCCGCCGGACGGCTGGCGGGCACCGGCGGGCGCATCCTGGTCGTCGACGACAACGAGCACCAGCTCAAGCGGGTGGTCGCCGAGCTGTCCGGCGAGCACCGGCCGGTCGCCGAAAGCGAAGCGGAGAAGGCAATGCTGACGGCGCGTGGTCCGGTGGACCTTGTCATCGTCAACGCCGGCGCGCGCACGTTCGACGGCCTGCGTCTTGCCGCCGCAATCCGCTCGAGCGAGGCGACGCGGCACCTGCCCATCGTGGCGATCCTGGACGGCGACGACCGGGCGCGGCTGGTCAAGGCCCTGGAGATCGGTGTCAACGACGTGCTGACCCGGCCCATCGACCCGCAGGAGATGGCCGCGCGCTGCCGCACCCAGATCAAGCGCAAGCGCTACACCGACTTCCTGCGGCAGAACCTCGACCAGTCACTGGAGCTGGCGGTCACCGACGAGCTCACCGGCCTCAACAACCGCCGCTACATGGAGGGCCAGCTGGCCCCGCTGGTGGAGCGGGCGGTGGAGGGGGGCGATGCGGTCGCGGCCCTGATGATCGACATCGATCTCTTCAAGGAGATCAACGACACCCACGGCCACGACGTGGGCGATGAGGTGCTGCGCGAGTTCGCCGCCAGGCTGGCCTCGAACGTGCGGGCCATCGACCTGCCGTGCCGCTATGGCGGCGAGGAATTCGTGGTGGTGATGCCCGGCGCCGATCTCTTCGGCGCCGAGAAGGTGGCCGAACGCATCCGCCAGAACGTCGCCGGCACGCCGTTCCGCGTGGCGGGCGGGTCCAAGGTGCTGAACGTGACCATCTGCGTCGGGGTCGCCGCCACGACGGGCGAGGGCGACAGTCCCGAGGCGCTGATCAAGCGCGCGGACGACGCGGTCTATCGGGCCAAGTCGGCGGGCCGTAACTGCGTGCGCGCGGCGGCCTAGAATCGAAAAGGCCCGGACGAGCCGGGCCTTCCGCACAAGCTGTCGTCGGCAGACCTACTTGATCTTGCCTTCCTTGAACTCGACGTGCTTGCGCACGACCGGGTCGTACTTCTTGAGCACCAGCTTGTCGGTCTTGGTGCGGGCGTTCTTCTTGGTGACGTAGAAGAAGCCGGTGTCCGCCGAGCTGTTGAGGCGGATCTTGATGGAAGCCGGTTTGGCCATCGGAGCAGTCCTTCGGTGGCCGGTAAGGCCCTGAAATGAGAGCGGCGGAACATACTGATCGCGCTCACGAAGTCAATCACGGCAGAGGCGTGATTACGGGCCGGTCGTTGCGGTAGGTCAGGCGGAACGGCGAGGGGTCGCGATCGGCCGCCAAGGCCTCCAGCGTGATCTGCGTCACATCGAACAACGGCAGGCGCAAAGCCTCCTCCAGAGGACGGTAGGCGAGGTCGGAAAGCTCGGCCGTTTCGGCATGTTCGCCGACCGCGTGCTCGGCGTCCGCGACGAAGAAGCGCGCGTGGAAGCGGACGGGACTTTGGATCGGCGTGATGGCGCGGGCGAGGAAGCGAAGGCGCGAAAGGTCGGGGGCCAGGACGACGCCGGTTTCCTCCTCGGTTTCGCGCAGGGCGGCCATGGCGAGGGCCTGTGCGAGGGCGGGCGGCGCGCCGGTGCGGCGGGCGCAGGCTTCGGCGAGGGGCGCGAGGGGGCGGGCGATGCGGTCGGCGGCGTCCACCGCGCCTCCGGGAAAGACGAAGACGTCGGGGGCGAAGCGCGACTTGGCGGGGCGGCGGCCCATGAGGACTTCGGGGCCGGCGCGGGTCTGCCTCAGGAGGATGAGGCTGGCGGCGTTGCGCGGACGGACCGCGCTCACAGGAAGGACAGCTGCCGGCGCCCGTTCAGGAAGCGCATGAAAGGCACGGGCCGCCCAGGCTCCTCCAGCCGCTTGCCGACTTCCTGCACGACGAAGCGGGTGATGTTGGGCAGGTCCAGTTCCATCGCTTCGTCCAGGTCCACCCAGGCGATCTCGTCCAGCTCTCCGCAATCGGGGCGGCGGTCGAGGCTGAGGAGCGCGTCGGCCTCGGCCATGAAGAAGCGGGCGTCGAAGCGGCGCGGACGATAGGGCGGGGTAATGGCCCTAGCCACGAACTGAAGGGGCTCCAGGTCGGGCAGGGCGCCGGCCTGCAGGAACTCGCGCCAGGGGCCGGCGCCGGGACGGGGCGGAGCTTCCTTCGCGAGCAGCAGGCCGACTTCCTCGAAGGTCTCACGCACGGCGGCCATGGCCAGGGCGCGCGGCAGCTGCGGGCTGGCGTGGCGCGTGGTGAGTTCGAGCTTGCTCTGGGTCTCGCCGGCGAGGTCCGAGGCGGCCGGCGCGGTGAAGTCGGTGCGGTCGATGCGGCCGCCGGGGAAGACCCACTTCGACGGCATAAAGGCGTGCCCGCCCGCGCGCCGTCCCATCAGCAGGCGCGGCTTCCTGGCGTCCCGCCGCACGATGATGAGGGTTGCGGCATGGCGCGGCCGCACGAGCTTCTGCCCCTCGCGCACAGCGCCGTCCTGGCGCGGGTCGTAGTTGGCTTCGAGGAGGGGATCGTCGGACATGGGGTGAGTGGATGATCCCTTACGCGGGGTCATTCAACCCTTCTGCCCTTGCTACGAAGCCGCTCGCACCAAATCCCCCGCGCGGACAAACCGATCCGGATTCTGCGCCCGCCCGTTCACCCACACCTCATAGTGCAGGTGCGGCCCGGTTGAGCGGCCCGTCGAGCCCATGCCGCCGATGCGCTGGCCCACGGCGACGCGCTGGCCGACGCGGACGTTTATGGCCTTCAGGTGCGCGTAGCGCGTCTTGAAGCCCTTGCCGTGGTCGATCTCGATGGTGTTGCCGTAGCCCGAGCGCACACCCGTGAACGACACGATGCCCGGCGCCGTCGCATGGATCGGGGTCATGATCCCGCCGGCGAAATCCAGCCCCGAGTGGAAGGCCGGCCGGTGGGTGAAGGGATCAAACCGCACGCCAAAGCCGCTCGACTTGGAGGTGTTGGTCGGCCGCTCCAGCGGCAGCCTCTGGGCCGCCGCCGACAGCGAACGGACCTGCGACATGTTCGAGGAAGCGCGCTGGATGCGCAGGGCGAAGTCTTCGTCCACGTCCAGCACGGCGGCCAGCGCGCGGGGGTCCCTGGCCTCGATCAGCGGTCCGCCCAGGCTGACGCCCTTTTCGCTGTAGCGGCCGGGGTTCAGCCCCGCCAACCGGTAGGCGAGGCGCAGCCGCTCGGCGCGGGTCTTGGCGTAGGTCTCGGCGGCCGCGATCAGCCGCTCCTGGTCCATGCGCACGTCCTGCACGCGCTCGGTCGGCGTGCGGGCGGCGAGCCTTGGCTTGGCCGGGGCCAGCGCCTGCATCGCGCCGGGCGCGCCCTTGAAGTCGGTGAGGAGCAGGGCGAGCGCCGCGTGGCGCTTTTCGACCGTCGTGGCCAGTTCATCGCTCGAGCCGTTGGTCGCCGACAGCTGCGCGACGGCGCTGTTCAGCCGCGCCTGGCGGTCGGCGATCCAGCGTTCGTACTTGGCCTGGGTGCGGGCCAGTTCCTGGTCCTGCGCCGACAGGGCCATCATGTTGACCATCATCGCCGCGGTCGCCACGCCCATCCACAGCGAGGCCGCCGCCACGCCCGAGGCGACCATCAGCTGCTTCTTCGTGGTGAGAATGTAGCCGCGAACCTCGCCGCCCGAGCGGACGTAGAGGTGTCGTTCGGGGAACATCCCGACCACACGGTCCCTTGTCCGCCTGAAGAAGCGACTGACGCGCATACCACCCCGACCCGACTGTTTCAGTCGGCCAAGGATATGCAATGAGATTAACGTTACGTGCAAGAGGCGACGCTCCGCGCAAGGCGCAGAGCGACCAACATGATCGGAATCGCTAATCTGCTTCGCGCCGGCCGCAAAGGGCGCAGGTGGCCCATTTTGCCGAGAGCGCGATTACGCTTCGGCGGCGCGATCTTTCTGCAACAGTGGCGCTAGCCGAGACCCTTCACCGCGGCCAGCACTTCGGCCACGTGCCCTGGCACCTTCACCTTGCGCCAGACGCGGTGGATCAGCCCGTCGCGGCCGATCAGGAAGGTGGCGCGCTCGATCCCCATGTACTGGCGGCCATAGAGCGTCTTTTCCACCCACACGCCGTAGCGCTGGATCATCTCGCCCTCGGGATCGGAGCCGAGCCCGACCGTCAGACCGTGCTTGGCGCGAAAGTTGGCGTGGCGCTTCACCGAGTCCTTCGACACGCCGATCACCACGGCGCCCGCCTTCTCGAACTCGGCCTGCGCCTGCGAAAAGCCGATGGCCTCGTTGGTGCAGCCGGGCGTGTCGTCCTTCGGATAGAAGTAGAGGACCACAATCTTGCCGCCGAGGTCCGACCGCCGCAGCCGCCCCTGGTCGGTTTCGAGGTCGAAGTCGGGGGCGGCGTCGCCCACCTTGGGTCCTTCAGCCATGGTTCACCCTCTGACGCTTAAGCCTTGTTTGCACCCGATTGGCGCCCCAAAGGGTGCAAGTCCATAGTGCGTTGAGCAGAGGAGGGGGGCCGCATGCGGAAGCCTGCCGTCAGGCGGGGGCTGATAGCGCTTGCGGCGTTCGCGCTCGTCGCTGTGGTCGCACTTGGTCTTGTGATGGCCTGGCTGTCGGCCGCCCCGATCACCGTCGCGCCTCTCGAACCCGTCGTCGAACGCGTCCTCGCCGCCCAGGTGGAGAACGGCCGCGCCTCGGTCGATCGGGTGCAGGTCGTCCGCTACCGCGAGGACAATGCGCTCGGCCTTCGCCTGTACGGCGTCAGCGTGGTGGATGGTCGCAACCGCCCCGTGCTGCGCGCTCGCCTCGTCGAGGCGGCGCTGGGTTCGGACTCGATGGTGCTGTTCGCCCCGGCGCCCTCGCACCTGGTGCTGAAGGACTTCTTCGTCGCCGCCAGCGTCTCGCCCCAGGGGCGGTTCGCGCTGGGTTACGACGCCAAAGGCCCGCCGCCGCCGTTGGACCTGACCACCATCTTCCTGTCGCTGACCGGTCAGGCGCGCCGCGACCGCCCCCTCAGCTACTTGCGCCGGGTCGAGCTGGACAACGGTGTCCTCGCCTTCCGGCAGGTGGGCGGCCCGGTCGCCTGGCGGGCCAACATCCAGTCCGTCGCCTTCGAAAAAGCCAGCGGCCGCTTCAACGCCGTCAGCCGCCTGACCGTCGATGACGGACACGGCCTCGCCCGTGTGTTCGGCCAGGCCAACGGCGATGTCGGGCTCGCCACATTGGCGACCGGCGGATCCGTCAGCGCCCTGACGCCCGCCCGTATATTCCCGGCGGTGGGTCTCACCCGTCCCCTGTCGGTGCTCGACGCCCCCATCGAAGGGCAGGCGCGCCTGCAGTACGCCCTCGACCGGGGCGTCACCGCCGCCACTGTCACCGGTCGCGCGGGGGGCGGCGCCCTGCGTCTGGGCGGTTTCTCCCAAGCCTTCGAAGGCGCCGACCTCGCCACTCACTACGATGCCGCGGCCAAACAGGTAATGCTCGACCGCTTCGACTTGCGCGCCGAGAAGACACGCCTGGCGCTGACCGGCCGGGGCTGGCTCGTCCCGGAAAAGGGCCGCCGGCCCGCCCGCATCGAATACCGCCTCGAAGGCCCTCACGGCCTCTTCACCCTGGCGCCCAGCGCCCCGGCGCAGACGCTGGACGACCTCACCATCGCCGGCGCCGCCATCCCGCAGAAGGCGCGGCTGGAGGTCAACGACCTGCGCGTCCGCCTCGCCGGCGCGCCTGTCCGCATGAGCCTTGCCGTCGACCGCGGCGACGTGCGCCGCTCGCCCGCCATCAAGGCCGACATCGTCACCGGCGGCGCCCTCGACATTACCAGCCTCTACGCCCTGTGGCCCGAAGCCGTCGCGCCGGCGGCCCGCGCCTTCGTCACACCCAGGCTCCATGCCGCCCGCGTCCTCAGCTCGACCGTCCACGTGGACATCCCCGCCGGACAGCTGGATCGCCGCAAGCTGACCAACGACATGCTGCGCGTCGCCTTCCGCTATGGCGGCGGCGGGCTGAAGGTCCATCCGCAGCTGCCGGGGATCGAAGACGCCGTCGGGACGGGCCTCATCCAGGGCAACCGCTTCGACCTGACCATGAAGACCGGCCGCCTGGCCGAACTCGCCATCAGCGACGCCACGGTCACCGTGCCGCGCTTCGAGGAGGGCGTCGTCGCCACCGTCCGCTCCCGGGCGCGCGGCGACCTTGGCGACATGCTGCGGCTCGTGGACAGCCCGCCGCTCGGGATGATGAAGGCCAGCAGCATGTCGCCCGACCGCTTCAGCGGTCCCGCCGACCTGGTCATCGAGATCAAGGCCCCGCTGCGCAAGGGCGCCACCCGGGCCGACTACCGCGTCAAGTACGAGGGCCGCATCGACGACCTCGTCATCAAGGACGTCACGCTGGGCGAGAAGCTGCGCGACGGACACCTGACCACGCGCGGCAACCTCGACTGGGTCGAGGCTGAGGGTATTGGCCGTGTCGGCCCCTACGCCGGCAAGATCGACTTCCGCATGCCGCTGAAGGGCCGAGACGCCGGCCGCAAGCACATCACCCTCGACGGCAAGGCCAGCCTGCTCGGCGCCGAGGGCGCGCCCTTCCACGCCTTCATCAACACCCGCAACGGCATCGGCCAGGCGCAGGTCCGCTCGCCCGCCTTCAATGGCAAAGCTGAGTGGCGCAAGGGCGAGCGCGCGCTGATCACCGGCGTCAGCCAACGGGCCGGCTGGAAGCAGGCGGGCTTCCCCGCCGGGCCCGGCCTGCCCGCGCGCATTCCGGTCCGCATCGCCATGACCTACGACGGCGCGCGCTGGGTGGGAGACTTCGACGCCGACGCCTATTCCGGCCGCCTGACCTACGCCAAGGTCCCGGCCCGGACGGTCAGCTACGCCGCCGAGATCACCCCCGACGAAGCGCGGCGCATCGGTGTCGGCGAGCTGCCGATGTTCGCCACCGCGCAGCCCATCAGGCTCGAGGCCCACATGGGCGAACACGGCTCGGTCGCCTACCGCGTCGGTGAGCTGCGCGGTCAGGCTTCGTGGACGGCAAAGCCCCAGGGCGGTTTCGGCTACCGCTTCGCCACCAACCTCGACCAGGCCGACCTCGACGGGCTCGGCATCCCGCTGCATCCCACCGGCCTGCTCTCTATCGAAGCGCGGGGCGCGGCGGACAAGGGCGCGGTCGAGGGCGTCGCCCAGGCCGCCGGCGCGACGATCCGCTACACCCTCACGCCGATCAAGGCCGGCCGCCGGGACATCGCCGTCTCCGGCTCGGCGCCCGAGGCGACCTTCCTGCGGCTCGGCCTGCCCGTCGGCGAGATGATGGACGGCCGCTTCGACTTCGACGGACGCCTCAGCCGCACCGCCGACGGCTTCGTCAGCGGCCGCCTGACCGCCGACCTCGGCCCCGCCGCCCTGCGCGTGCCCAACTCCGGCTGGAGCAAGCCCGAGGGCGCGGCGGGCAGCGCCGCCCTCGACCTCGTCCTGCGCCCCGATGGGACCTTGCGGCTTCAACACATCACCGCCGATGCCCCGGGCCTGGAGGTCCGAGGGGAGGGCGGCATGACGGACGACGTCCTGTCGGTGACCCTTAGCCGCGCCCGGCTCGACGGCTTCTTCGACGGCAAGCTCAGCGCCAGCAGCGGCCCCGCGGGCCTCAAGGCCGACGTGGACGGCCGCTACCTCGATTTTCGCCCGATCCTCAAGGCCGCCCAGGAGCAGTCGGGCGGCGGCGCCGGGGGCGGCTCGGGCGAGGCCCCCAGGATCCGTCTGAACGCCGACCTGGCCCGTGTCCGGGTCACCGACGAGGGCTACGTCCGTGACGTGAAGCTCGCCGGCGGCTGGGGCGCGCTGAAGGACCGGGTCGTCAACCTCGCGGCCAAGTCGGAGAAGGGATCGCCCGTCTCCATCAAGGTCTATCCGGACAAGGGCGCCACGGCCCTGTCGCTCTACGTCGGCGACCTGGGCGACATCGCCCAGTCGTTGGCCGGCTACGCCAACCTGCGGGGCGGCGAGACCACTGGAACCGGGCGGATCGTCGAGGGCGGTTACGACTTCAACTTCGAGATCCGCGACATGACCATCCTGCGCGTCCCCGGCGCCGCCCAGCTGGTCGCCACCAACGGCGCGATCCAGTTCGACCGCCTCGTCGCGCCGATGAAGATCCGGGGCGAGGACGTGATCCTGGAGGACGTCATCGCCACCGGGCGCTCGGTCGGCCTCACCGCGCGCGGGGTCATGGACACCAAGACCAAGACCCTCGACGTGGTCGGCGTCGTCACCCCGGCCTACAACATCAACGGCGCGCTCGGCGGCCTGCTCGGCGCGCCGGAAGGCGAGGGGCTGTTCGGCGTCACCTACAAGGCGACCGGGCCGTTCGACGATCCGAAGATCGATATCAACCCGCTGTCGGCCATCGCCCCCGGCTTCCTGCGCCGCCTGTTCGAGGGGCCGACGCCAAGGCCCGACTAAACGGGTTTGACCAGCACGATCTTCTTCTTGCCGGCCGCCAGCTTGATGACGCCGTCGACGAGGTCGGTCTCGGTAATCGCCCGGTTGGCGTCCGTCTCGGCCTGGTCGTTGACCCGCAGCCCGCCGCCCTGGGCCAGCCGCCGCGCTTCGCCGCGCGAGCCGGCAAGCCCGGCGTCCGCCGTCAGCGCCGCCAGCACGATCCCCTCGGCCAGCGCGCTGCGCGCCACTTCGAACGTCGGCAGGTCCGCCGACAGCGCGCCCTGCTCAAACGCCTTGGCGGCCGCCTCGCGGGCGGTCCGAGCCGCCTCTTCGCCATGCAGCATCCGGGTCGCCTCGTCGGCGAGGACCTTCTTGGCCTCGTTGATCTCGGCGCCCTCAAGCGCCTCCAGCCGCGCCACCTCGTCCAGCGGCAGGTCGGTGAACAGGCGCAGGAACTTGCCGACGTCGGCGTCCTCGGTGTTCCGCCAGTACTGCCAATAGTCGTAGGGGCTGCGCATCTCGGCGTTCAGCCACACCGCGCCGGCGGCCGTCTTGCCCATCTTGGCGCCCGAGGCGGTGGCCAGCAGCGGCGTCGTCAGCCCGAACGCCTGGCCCTGGTCGACGCGGCGGACCAGCTCAACGCCGTTGACGATGTTTCCCCACTGGTCCGAGCCGCCCATCTGCAAGGTGCAGCCGAACCGGCGGTACAGCTCCAGGAAGTCCACCGCCTGCATCAGCATGTAGTTGAACTCGAGGAAGGTCATCGGCTGCTCGCGCTCCAGCCGCAGCTTGACGCTGTCGAACGTCAGCATGCGGTTGATTGTGAAGTGCGTGCCGAACTCGCGCAGGAACTCCACGTAGCCGAACTTCGACAGCCACTCGTCGTTGTCGATCATCACCGCGCCGGTCGCGCTGTCGTCGAAGCGCAGGAACTTCTCGAACACCGTGCGGATCGAGGCGATGTTGCCGGCGATATCGGCGTCCGACAGCATCTTGCGGCTCTCGTCGCGCCCGGTCGGATCGCCGACCTTCGTGGTGCCGCCGCCCATCACCACGATCGGCCGATGACCGGCCTGCTGCAGGCGGCGCAGCATCATGATCTGGATCAGCGAGCCGATGTGCAGGCTGGGCGCGGTGGCGTCAAAACCGATGTAGCCCGTCACCACCCCCTTGGCCGCGGCCTCGTCCAGCTCCTCGGGGTGCGTCACCTGATGGATATAGCCGCGCGCCTGCAGCGTCCGGAGGAAGTCGGAGCGGAACTGCGGGGCGGCGGTCATCGGTCAGCCTTTCGTCAAGTGAGCGCGCGCCTGTAGCACGGCCGGGGCCTGTTAGTAGAGCAGGTGCGCCGCCCGTTCGGCTTCCCAGGCCTCCTCGTCGGGCCGGGTGAGGGCGTCCAGGTCCCCCGGCGTCGCGGCCGGATCGTCCACCCACTCGCGCAGCAGGGGCGAGCCGTTGATCACATCGATGGCCAGCTTGCCGAGCTCGTACTCGTAGGGGAAGTCGCGCCACAGGTCGTAGTCGGGGTAGAGGCGCCGGATCGCCTTGAACGCCAGGCTCTGCAGCCGCCAGGGCTGGAACGCCGCGTGGTCGTAGGCCGGACCCTCGGTGTGGATCTGTACCCCGTTGCACAGCTTGCCGACATGCTTGTGGAAGGTCGGCTCGAACCAGATGGGGCGCAGCTGACAGCCCTCCAGCCACTGGGGCGCCAGCGCCTGCATTTCGGCCAGCACGCGGGGGGCGTCGATGTCGGGGGCGCCGAACAGCTCCAGCGAGCGGGTCGTGCCGCGCCCCTCGGACAACGTCGTGCCCTCCAGCATCACCGTGCCGGCGTAGGCTCTCGCCATCCACAGGTTCGGCGCATTGGGGCTGGGGTTGACCCACGCCCGCTCGCCCAGCGGCCAGCCGTAGCCGGGCGCGGCGGCGGGGTCGTAGCCCTCCATCTCGATGACGCGATAGTCTACATCGAGCCCGAAGTGCTTGATGAACCAGTGGCCGAGCTCGCCCAGCGTCAGGCCGTGGCGCATGGGAATGGGTCCGGCGCCGACGAAGCTCTCCCAGCCGGGCCGCAGCGTCAGCCCCTCCACCGGCCGGCCGGCGGGGTTGGGGCGGTCCAGCACCCACACCGTCTTGCTCTCCTTCGCTGCCGCCTCGAGCACGTACAGCAGGGTGGTAATGAAGGTGTAGATGCGGCAGCCGAGGTCCTGGAGGTCGATCAGGATCACATCGAACGTGCTGAGCATCTGGCCCGTCGGCCGCCGCACCTCGCCGTACAGGCTGAAGACCGGAATGCCGTGGACCGGGTCGTTGAAGTCAGGCGACTCCACCATGTTGTCCTGCTTGTCGCCGCGCAGGCCGTGCTGGGGCCCGAAGGCGGCGGTGACGTTCAGGTCCGGGCAGGCGGCCAGCAGGTCCAGCGAATGCTCCAGTCGCGCGTTCACCGAGGCGGGGTGGGCCAGCAGGGCCACGCGCTTGCCCGCCAGCGGCGCGCGCAGCGATGGGTCGGCCAGCAGCCGTTCGACGCCGAATTTCATGGCCCCCTGCTTCCCGGAAGTTCGAGCGCAAAGCAATCGGCGTTGTGGAAGTCGGGCTTTCCGGGCGGATGCCGCAGGGCCCAGTAGGAGAGGGCGCCGTCAGTGTCCTCGATCACGGCGGTCAGCCCCAAACGCCAGTCGAGGCCGTCCAGCCTGGAGCCGCCCAGGTCGAGGCTCGCCTGCAGCTCCAGCCGCTCATCGCGCCGCCACACCTCGATGCGTGGGGCGCTGAGCCGGGCGGGCCGCATGCCGGCGCGATGGCCCTCGAATACATAGGCCGCCCAGGCGGTCGAGGGCGCCAGGTTCAGCTCCAGATACTCATCCGAGACGGCCGCCTGCACGAAGGCCTCAAAGCAGGTGTGGCGCCACAGCTCGTCGGTCCGCTCCGGCGCGACCGGCTCGGGCAGCGCCAGCCTCTCCAGCGCCCCGGTCAGCACAAAGCGCAGCCGCAGTTCGCCGCCGACGCGCGCGGCGTCCACCTCGACCGAAGCGACCGAAGGCGCGGGGGTTGAGGGGTGGCGGACCAGCGGGTACATCGCCGCAGAGTCTCCAGAGTCTCCAGCGGCGCCAAGAGTTCGCGCGCGGGCGCACGGGGGGACGCGCGCGGAGGGGCGCGGGGGCGTGTGCGGGCGGGCGCGTTGAGGCGGGCGGCGAGGGCGAGGCGGTCCATGACCCTCAGTCTAGCGTCGCCGGCCAAGGTGCGGATAAGCCGCCGCGCGGATGGGCGGATGTCTTCGAATGTCTCGCCTGGATATGCCTCGCTCAAACCGCGAATTTGTACGTTCGAGGAACTAAAGGTTGAAGGACGCGTTTGGATTGAACGGACGGGACTAGGTTCCCTCCAGGAGATTCATTCCATGCGTAAACTTCTGCTGGCCGCCGGCTTCGCCGCGGCCGCTCTCATCCCGTCCGCCGCTCTGGCTCAGCAAAGCTGCGAGCCCGCGCGCGACACCTCATCGGCCGGCGTCGCCGCTTCAGTGATCAACGCGCTGCTCGGCGCCCCGGCGGCGCGCACCGACTGCGCCCACGTCTATGGCTACTACGACGCCAACGGCGTCTGGCACGCCAACCAGGTCAACAGCGCCCAGGCGCAAGGCTATTACGACGCCCAGGGCCGCTGGGTCGCCGGCGCGCCGAACGGCTACTACGACAGCCAGGGCCGCTGGGTTCAGGCCGCCTCGAGCCCTTCAGCCAGCGGCTACTACGACCAGCAAGGTCGCTGGGTGCCCGCCTCGGCTTCCAACAACGGCTATTATGACGCCGCCGGGCGCTGGATCGCCCCGAGCGCCAGCGGCTACTACATGAACGGCCGCTGGGTCGCCGGTCCCGCCACGGGCCGCTACGACGCCAACGGCCGCTGGATCGCGGGCGAGCCCGCCGGTCACCGCGACGCGCACGGCGTTTGGGTGGCTGACGTCCAGCCCGGCTACTACGACAGCAACGGCCGCTGGCGCGCCGGTCAGGTGAGCGGCTACTACGACGCGCAAGGCCGCTGGGTCGCCACCGCGCCGACGGGCGGCTATGGCCAGCAGCCCTACGGCTACGGACAGCAAACCTGGTCAGGCGCGCCGCAGGACATCCTGGGCCGCACGACCTGGCTCGAGCAACGGATCCGCACCGGCATGGCCAACAGCAGCCTGTCCGGCAAGGAAGGCCGCCGCGCCCTTCACCAGCTGCAGATCATCCGCAAGCAGGAGCGCAACCTGAGCCATCAGGGCGGTCAGCTCACGCAACGCGGCGTGGTGAGGATGCAGGCCAGGCTCGATCGCGTGGCTAGCCGCCTGACCTGGACCAGCCCCAACCGCTGGCAGAACTAGGCCTTTCAGAAGAGGGCGGCCCGCCATCGCGGCGGGCCGCCCTTTTTCTTGCCGGAAGGAATGCCCGATGGACGCTTCTGTCAGCGCCGAACTTGACGCCCTGCGGCGCTTTCCGGCGGTCAGTGCCTTTAAGGCCGCCGGCCGTACGAGGCCCGCACCGCGCCGTCGACGACGCCCATCAGGGTGGTGCGGTTTTCTTCCCAATGGCGGCTGAGTTCCTCGGCCCGGCGGCGCAGTTCGGCGCGCTCCGGCGGCTCGGAGGGCTCGTCGGCCTGCGCCTCGAGCGTCGGACGATAGTTCTCGATGGCGCCCAGCAGGGTGTTGAAACACTCCTCCTCGGGCGAGCCGGCCCTGGGCGGGTTCTCCATCCAGGCGCTAACCTGTTCCAGCGCGTCTTCGAGTTCTTCGTCTGATCGGATCATGGTGACACCTCCGCTTAAACGAACAGGTCTGCGGCGGTGAGGTTCCGGACTTGCAGTATGACCTCCGGGCAAGCTCTACTGCGGGCAGGGAGGCGGCGATGAACTCAGAGTTGCTAGATTTCACGAGGCGGGCGCTGGACGCGGGCGTCCCGCGCGAGCGAATCGGGGCCGTACTGGCAGATGCTGGCTGGAGCGAGGCCGACACTCGGGCGGCGCTTGGCGCCTTCGCCGAAACGGACCTGCCGCTGGCCGTGCCCAAACCCCGACCCTACCTGCCGGCGCAGGAAGTGTTCACCTACGCTCTGTTCTTCACCGCGCTTTACGTCAGCGCCTGGAACGCCGGCTCGCTGGTCTTCCACCTCATCGGCTACTGGTTCCCGGACCCGGTGAACACCCGCTGGGCCTCGGCTTCGGTGTTCGACGCCATCCGGCGCAATGTCGCCGCGCTGATTGTCGCCTTTCCGCTGTTCCTGTTCCTATTTGGGCTGACCGAACGGGCCATCGCCCGCGATCCGACCAAACGTCAGTCGCGGCCGCGCAAGTGGCTGACCTACCTGACGCTGTTCATCGCCGCCGCTTCGCTGATCGGCGATGTGTCGGTGCTGGTCTATCGGCTGCTCGGGGGCGAGATGACGACGCCGTTCCTGCTGAAGGTGGCTACCGTGGCGGTGATCGCCGGCGGCGCCTTCTGGTACTTCCTCAACGACGTACGCAGGGACGAACGGTGAGCGCGGGCCGCATCTTCGTCGTGGGCGCCACCCTGCTGGTCCTGGCGGTGCTGACGGCCGGCGTGCTGGTCGCGGGTTCGCCGCGACAGGCGCGCATCTACAGCCTCGACCGGGAGCGGGTGCGGGCGCTGACGGAGTTGTCCTTCGTCATCGACCGTTACCACGAGGAGCGGGGCGCGTTGCCGCGTACGCTTGCTGAGCTTGCCGCCTTCGAGCCCGGCGTGACACCCGACGACCTCGTCGATCCGCGCACCCAGGCGCCTTATGAGTACCACCCGGCCGGCGCCGGCGGGTTCGAGCTCTGCGCCACCTTTGAGGCCGCATCGCCCAAGGACGACGAGATCCGCTGGCGGCACGAGGCAGGGCGCAAGTGCTTCGACTTCAAAGCGCCAAAGAGCGCTTCCGACCCGGTCGGCCGGGCGATCGTGGTTCCCTAGCCCTTCGCGGCCTTCGCCCGCTCGATCCCCTCCAGCACCAGGCGGCGGGCTTCGTCGGCGTGGCCCCAGCGGGCGATCTTTACCCACTTGCCGGGCTCGAGGTCCTTGTAGTGGGTGAAGAAGTGCTCGATCTGGGCGATGGTGATGGCCGGCAGGTCGATGTAGTCGGCGATGTGGTCGTAGCGCTGGGTCAGGCGCGAGGAGGGGACGGCGATCAGCTTCTCGTCCAGCCCGGCCTGGTCCTCCATCATCAAGACGCCGACGATGCGGCAGCTCATCACCGCGCCGGGCGCGACGCCTCGCGTGTTGGCGACCAGCACGTCGCACGGGTCGCCGTCGCCCGACAGGGTGTGGGGGATGAAGCCGTAATTCCCCGGATAGCGCATGGCCGTATAGAGGAAGCGGTCCACCACCAGGGCGCCGGAGGCCTTGTCCATCTCATACTTGATGGGCTCGCCGCCGATGGGGACTTCGATCACGACATTGACGTCGACCGGCGGGTTGTCGCCGATACTGAGTGCATCGAGGCGCAATGGGTACTCCCTAATTCACGTCATCCCGG
>DASVBC010000013.1:0-6614 GCA_036376035.1 Caulobacteraceae bacterium
GTCCAGCCCCAGCATCAGGTTGAGGTTCTGCACGGCAGCGCCCGAGGCCCCTTTGCCGAGGTTGTCGAGGAGGGCCACGAGGCGGGCCTGGTGGTCGCTGCCGAAGGCGTAGAGGCGCATGTCGTTGGTCCCGTTCAGGCCCTCGGGGTCGAGGGTCTTCAAGGTCGCGGCGTCTTCGAGCGAGGCGACCTGGACGAAGCGTTCGCCCTTGTAGGCGGCCGAGAGCGCGGCGTGCAGGTCGGCGAGCTTGGGCGTACCCGGGAGCGCCCAGAGCTGGAGCGGGACTTCGACGATCATGCCCTGGGCGTAGCGGCCGACGGCGGGGGCGAAGAGCGGCGGGTGCGAGAGCGCGCCGTGCCGCTGCATCTCGGGCACGTGCTTGTGCGACAGCCCCATGGCGTAGATGCGGTATGGGACGGAGGTCTGGTGCTCCTCGAACTCCGCGATCATCCCCTTCCCGCCGCCGCTGTAGCCGGAGACGGCGTTGACCGTGACCGGCCAGTCGGCGGGGATCAGCCCGGCGGCGACGAGAGGCCGGACGAGCGCGATGAAGCCGGTGGGGTAGCAGCCGGGGTTGGAGACGCGCTTGGACGCGGCGATGGCCTGCCGCTGGCCCGGGGCCATTTCGGCGAAGCCATAGACCCAGCCGCCGGCCGTCCGGTGGGCGGTCGAGGCGTCAATGACGCGGACGTCGAGGTTCTGGATCAGGCATACCGCCTCGACCGCCGCCTCGTCGGGCAGGCAGAGGATAACGACGTCGGCGCTGTTGAGCAGCTCGGCGCGCGCGGCAGGGTCCTTGCGGCGGTTCGGGTCGATGGAGACGAGCTGGAGGTCCGTCCGCGACTCCAGCCGAGCCCGGATTTGGAGGCCGGTCGTTCCGGCTTCACCGTCGATGAACACTCTCGGGGCCATCCCCACCTCCGTCTCCCCGGCGAAGGCCGAGGTTCAGATGACAGACGCTCAGCCCTCCGATCTAGGTCCCGGCCTTCGCCGGGAAGTCGGAAGAAAGAGCACATACGAAAAAGGCGCTCCGGATTTCCCGAAGCGCCCTTTTCACATCGCAGTGAAAAGCGACTAGCGCTTCGAGAACTGGAAGCTGCGGCGGGCCTTGGCGCGGCCGTACTTCTTGCGTTCGACCACGCGGCTGTCGCGGGTCAGGAAACCGTGCGGCTTGAGGACCGCGCGCAGGCCGGGCTCGTAGTAGGTCAGCGCCTTGGAGATGCCGTGACGGACGGCGCCGGCCTGGCCGGACAGGCCCGAGCCTTCGACCGTGACGACGACGTCGAACTGGCCGAGGCGGTCTGCGACCTGCAGCGGCTGGGCGATCATCATGCGCAGCACCGGCCGGGCGAAGTACACTTCCTGGTCGCGGCCGTTGATGGTGATGGCGCCCTTGCCCGGCTTGATCCACACGCGGGCGACGGCGTTCTTGCGCTTGCCGGTCGCGTAGGCGCGGCCCTGAGCGTCGATCTTCGGCTCGCGGACGGCGGTCTCTTCGGGGTTGGACGAGAGGCTCTGCAGAGCCTCGAAGCCTTGGGTCTCGCTCATGGCTTATTGGCTCCGGATGTTCTTGGCGTTCATGTCGGCGAACGCGATCACTTCGGGGTTCTGAGCTTCATGCGGATGCTCACCGGCGTTGTAGATGCGCAGGTGCGTCATCTGCTTGCGCGCCAGCGGGCTTTCCTTGGGCAGCATGCGCTCGACGGCCTTTTCCAGCACGCGCTCGGGGAACTTGCCGTCCAGCACCTGGCCGGCGGTCCGCTCCTTGATGCCGCCCGGGTGACCGGTGTGGCGGTAGTAGACCTTCTGCTCCAGCTTGCGGCCGGTGAACTTCACCTTGTCGGCGTTGACGACGACGACGTAGTCGCCGCAGTCGACGTGCGGGGTGTAGTCGGGGCGGTGCTTGCCGCGAAGACGCATGGCGATGAAGGACGCGAGACGGCCGACAACGGCGTTCTCGGCGTCGATCACGATCCACTTCTTCTCGACGTCGGCGGGCTTCAGGGAAGCCGTCGTCTTCATCATGGGACTGATCTCGTTCAGATAGCGTGGCCGGAGCGGCTCCGGCGTGAGGCGCGCGAGTTACTGGGGAGCCCGCAAGGTGTCAACACCTGATCGCGCGGCAAATAGGTAAGTTGTTGAAAATCAATAGCTTACCGAATACGGTAACATAATACCGCTACAGCCGCCGCACGCGCCAGGCGAAGGCCGTCGCGACCGCCAGCACCACGACCGCGCCGGCCTGGTGGAGCATGCCAAGCCATAGCGGCACGCCCGCCATCAGGGTGGAGATCCCGAGACCTGCCTGCACCGTCACCGCCAGGGCGATGAGGCTCGCAATCCCCCTCGCCTGCCCGGCCAGATAGTAGGCGCGCTGGGCCATGATCATCATCACGATGGCGCCGATGAAGAGCAGGTAGGCGCCGATGCGGTGGTGCATCTGCACCGAGGCCTGGTTGTGGGCGATGGTCGCCCAGAGGCTGCCCCCGGCGTAGTCGGCCGGCACGAGCGCGCCGTTGAAGAAGGGAAAGTCCGGATAGACGAGGCCCGCGTCGTTCCCGGCCACCAGCGCGCCGAGCAGACTCTGCAGGAAGGCGGCGGCGAGGAAGACGAGTCCGCCAATGCGCCAGCGGGTGACGCTCTCCTGCCGCGGCTGGCCTGACCAGGCGTCGAGGCCCGTCCAGACCAGCAGGATGAAGAGCAGGAAGGCGAGGCCCAGGTGAACCGTCAGCCGCTCGGGCGCGACAGAGACGCGGTCGGCAAGGCCGCTGGAGACCATCCACCAGCCGATCGCCCCTTGCAGACCGCCGAGCGCGAAGAGGCCCCAGCAGCGCAGCACGAGGCGCTTGGGAATCTGGCGCTTCCACAGGAAGAACAGGAAGGGCAGCAGGAAGGCGAAGCCGACCAGCCGGCCGAGCAGGCGGTGACCCCACTCCCACCAGTAGATCGACTTGAATCCGGCCAGGCCCATGCCGGCGTTCAGCTGGGCGTACTGCGGGATCGCCTTGTACCTGGCGAACTCGGCCTGCCAGGCGGCGTCCGACAGCGGCGGGATGGCGCCGGTGACCGGTCGCCACTCGGTAATGGAAAGGCCTGATCCCGTCAGGCGCGTGGCGCCCCCGACGACGACCATCGCAAACACCAGGGCCGCGACCGCAAACAGCCACAGCGCCACCGCCGTAGAGCGGTCGGAACGCAGAAAAGAGGTCATCGCAGCCTTTCAGCCCCGCTTCGCGGCCAAAGATTGGCGATTCCCTTACGTCGCCTGCCTCCCAAGCGAAACCCCCGCCCGTCCCGCGCTTTACGCCCATCATGTGGAGGCACGCGGGCGATCCGGGGCTGCTGACGACAGTGCTGATCGCGCTGGCGGGGGGTTGGGCGGCGAGCCGGATGCTGCGCTCGGCCCTCGATCCTTTCCGCTCGCTGGTGCTCGGGATCACGGGCGCGGTGGGCGGCATGGTGCTGCTCGGCGCCGTTGGCTGGAAGCTCGGCGCGCTTGGCCTTTTGGCGGCCAGCCTGGCGGGCGGGGTGCTGCTGCAGGCCCTTTCCCGGCCCATTTCGAGTTGGGCTGAAAGAAGGCGCAATCGGAACCTTGAGCGCTGAGAAGAATTGGTTGAACGCGGCTCGACCGGAAGAACTCAGGAGGACTCCATGAACTGGATTATCGCCATCATCATCGGCATCATCGCCGGGTGGCTCGCCGAGAAGATCATGCACCGCAACCATGGCATTCTCGTCAACCTGATCGTCGGCCTTATCGGCGGACTGATCGGTAACTTCGTCGCCGGCATGTTGAATATCGGCCTGGACGGCTGGATCAGCACGCTGATCTTCGCCACGCTGGGCGCAGTGATCCTGCTGTTCATTGTCGGCCTGTTCACGCGCGGCCGCACGGCGGTCTAGCGCTAGCGCATCCCGCCCGGAGGGTTTAGCTACGCGAGGTGTACATTCGCTGGCGGAACATTCTGGGCGGGATCGCGATCCTCGCCTTCCTGGCCGTCTATGTGTGGGCGGCCATCGCCATAGGCGACTTCGTGCCGGACCACCCGTTGGCCCGGCTTGTCTATTTCGGTGTTGTCGGGATCGGATGGGGGCTGCCGCTGCTGCCCCTGCTCAGCTGGATCGGCAAGGACGACCGGCAACGCTGAGGCGTCCTCACACAAAACCGACAAATGTGATCACGCAGCGGTGAACCATTTACGGCGAAGCTGCGTTGTAGCGGCTCCACTACGGAGGGAATCTCAAATGAAGTTCATGACTCTGGCCGCCGCGGCGGCTCTCGCCCTTGGCATGACCGCCTGCAGCAGCCCCGCTGACCAGCAAGCCGAAGCGCAAGCCGACGCCCTGGAAGCGCAAGCCGCGGCCACCTCGAACGAGACTCAGGAAACCCAGCTGAACGCTCAGGCCGACGCCATCGAGCAGCAAGCCGGCAACGCCGACGGCGGCGCGACGACGGAAAACACCCCGAACACCTCGCCGTCTCAGTAAGCGTACCCGATCAGCTGATCCCTGATCCGAAGGGGCCGCCCAAAAGGCGGCCCCTTCTTTTTTGTCTCAGCCCCGGCCGAGCACGGCGGCGATGTAGGGCCACGCCAGGCCGCCGATCACGATGGCCAGGAAGACGGCGATGCCTAGAAAAAGGGGATTCACCTCGTCCGGCCGGATCATCGATGCCCGACGAAAGCCGCTGCGCAGGCGCTGAAGCCGCGCCTCGGAGCCGGGTCCTTCGAGCGGCCGCCCGCGCGCCACGCGCCTGGCGGCGAGCTCCTTCACCCTGGCCTGTTCCATTCGACGCGGCTCAAGCATGCCGTTTCCTTCCCGCGAATGACTATCGCGAGGACGGTTAGCGTGTCCTTACAGCTCGGATGTGGCGGAAAAGTCCTGGTCGGAGCGGCGGGATTCGAACCCACGACCCCTTGACCCCCAGTCAAGTGCGCTACCAGGCTGCGCTACGCTCCGGTCCAGGAAGCGGCCTTATAGGCGCCGCCCCCCACCCCCGCAATCGGAAAGGTCAGCGACCTTTGAGGAGGGCGTCCAGGCGGGCCTTGATGGACTCCAGATCGGACAGCGCCTCCTCCAGCCGGTCGCGGATGTCGGCGTTGACGCTGGAGGACGCCGCGGGCGCTTCGTCGGTTGCGGCCGGCGGCGGGACAGCGCCCTGGCCGGCGGCGGCGAGATGTTTGACGCCCTGCTCGCGGTGGAGCTTCTGGACGCCCTTGATGGTGTAGCCCTCGCTGTGCAGCAGGACGTGGACGCCCTTGAGCACGGCGATGTCCTGCGGGCGGTAGAAGCGCCGCCCGCCGGCCCGCTTCATGGGGCGGATGAAGGAGAACTTGGTCTCCCAGAACCGAAGCACATGCTGGGGCACGCCCAGCTCGTCGGCGGCTTCAGAGATGGTGCGGAAGGCGTTGGGGCCCTTCGCCACCGGCCTGCCTACTCGGCCAGGGCGCGGTCGATCCGCGCCTTCATGACCTGCGAGGCGCGGAAACCGATCACGCGGCGCGGTTCGATTTCGGCGGGCTCGCCGGTCTTGGGGTTGCGGCCCATGCGGGCGCGCTTAGCGCGGACCTGGAAGACGCCGAAGCCGGAGAGCTTGACGGTCTTGCCATTCTCCAGCGCCTCGGCCACCAGGTCGAGCGTTCGCTCGACAAGACCCGAGCAGTCCTGACGGGTGAGGCCGACTTCCTCGTGAACGGCCTCGCAGAGATCCGCCCGCGTCACAGTTTCGTTCTTCATTCCAAGGCCCCCGCCCTAGGTCAGGCTTAAGGGTGCATGCCCCGATAAGCCCGTCAAGTCAAAGGGTTCGGGCGCTCTTGTGAATCACAGGCGCAAGACGCAGGCGCCCCAGGTCAGGCCGCCGCCCATGGCTTCGAGGAGGAGGAGGTCGCCCTTCTTCACCCGGCCGTCGGCGATTCCCTGCGCCAGGGCCAGCGGGATCGAGGCGGCGGAGGTGTTGGCGTGTTCGCCCACGGTCTGGATGATCTTCGCTTCGTCGAGGCCCAGGCGCTGGGCGACGCCCTGCAGGATGCGCTGGTTGGCCTGGTGGGGGATGAACCAGTCGACGTCCGGAACCTCGACGCCCGCGACCTTGGCGGCGGCGATGATGGCCTCGGAGATGTTGACCACGGCGTGACGGAAAACCTGGTTGCCCTGCATGCGCAGCTTCCCGACCGTGCCGGTCGTGGAGACGCCGCCGTCGACGTAGAGCAGGTCCTGCTTGGTCCCGTCGCAGCGCAGGGCGTAGCCGAGGAGGCCCCGGTCGGCGGTGGTCCCCTCCCCTTCGCCGGGCTCGACGACGACCGCGCCGGCGCCGTCGCCGAAGAGGACGCAGGTGCCCCGGTCGGTCCAGTCCATCAGGCGGGTCATCACCTCGGCGCCGATGACGAGCGCGCACTTGGCCTGGCCGCGCGCCACGAACCCGTCGGCAATGCTCAGGGCGTAGACGAAGCCCGAGCACACCGCCTGGACGTCGAAGGCGATGCCGATGGGGCAGCCGAGCTTGCGCTGCACGATCGTCGCCACCGCGGGGAACGTTAGGTCGGGCGTGGTCGTGGCGACCACGATGAGGTCGACGTCGTCGGGCGTGCGGCCCGCGGCCTTCAGCGCGCGGCGGG
>DASVBC010000018.1:0-14390 GCA_036376035.1 Caulobacteraceae bacterium
CTGGATGGGGGAAGGGTTTGGGATGGGGGTGGGACGCTCTCCGCCTACACTCCCCAACCCAGCAAGTCCCGGGGCCTCCTCCACCCCCATCCCCGACCCTTCCCCCATCCAGGGGGAAGGGAGACACATCCTCTGAAGACATTCGGATACACCGACCCCACCGCCCGGCGGCCTTATCCCCGCCGGCCGGAGCGGTGCGATGATGAGGCATGGACCTCGCCCCAACCGCCTCCGCCCTCCTGCACACCCGCCCGCGCGCGCCCACGCGCGTCCCCACGCCCGCGCCCCCACACGCCCGCGCCCGCGCCCCCACGCACATACGCGCGCGGGACACGAGACTCTCGACCCTTCGGCCCCGCCGACTCGGCGTAGGCTCATCCGATGGCTGACGGCGCACCTCACATCGGATTTCTCGGCGTTTCGCGCTCGCTCTCTGGCCGCGCCTGGCGGGAGCGTCCGGCGGATGCGGCGCTGATCCGCGACCACCAGCATCGCCACGGCCTCTCCGAGCCGCTGGCCCGCGCGCTCGCCGCCCGTGAGGTGCTGGCCGAGCAGGCCGAGGACTACCTGCGGCCAACGCTCAAGAGCCTGTTCCCCGACCCGTCCTGCTTCATGGACATGGACCGCGCCGCCGAGATCCTCATCGACGCCCTCGTCAGCCAGCGCCCGATGGTCGTCTTCGCCGACTACGACGTCGACGGCGCCTCGTCCGCCGCCCAGCTCGTCCGCTGGTACCGGGCCATGGGCCACGAGCTGCCCATCTACGTCCCCGACCGCATGACCGAGGGCTATGGCCCCAGCCCCGCGGCCTTCAAGCGCATCCGGGAGGCCGGCGCGGAACTGGTCGTGACCGTCGACTGCGGCGCGGCCGCCTACGACGCCGTCGCCCACGCCGCCGAGATCGGCCTCGAGGTCGTCGTCATCGACCACCACCTGATGCGCGAGGACCCGCCCAGGGCCGCCGCCGTCGTCAACCCCAACCGGCCCGGCTGCGAGAGCGGGCAGGGGGTGCTGGCGGCCGCGGGCGTGACCTTCGTGCTGCTGGCCGCCCTCAACCGCGAGGCCCGCAAGCGCGGCCTGATCAACGACGAGCGTCCCGAGCCCGACCTGCGCCAATGGCTCGACCTCGCGGCGCTCGGCGCGATCTGCGACGTCACCCGCCTCGTCGGTTTCAACCGCGCCCTGGCCTCGCAGGGCCTGAAGGTGATGTCGAACTGGAAGAACCCGGGGCTCAAGGCGCTGCTTGAGGTCGCGGGCTCCAAGGGGCCGGCCACCACCTTCCACGCCGGCTTCATCCTCGGCCCCCGTATCAACGCCGGCGGCCGCATCGGCCGCTCGGACCTTGGCGCGCGCCTGCTCTCCACCGACGATCCGGAGGAGGCGAGGGCGCTGGCCGAAGAGCTCGACGCTCTCAACGCCTCGCGCAAGGACGTCGAGAAACAGGTCATCGACGAGGCCGTCCACGTCATCGAGCGCGAGAGCAATTTCGACCCCGACGCCCCCTGCATCGTCGTGGCGGGCGATGGCTGGCACCCCGGCGTGATCGGCATCGTCGCCGGGCGCCTGCGCGAGCGCTACCGCAAGCCCGTGGTGGTCATCGGCGTCGATCGCGCCGCCGATGTCGGCAAGGGCTCGGGGCGCTCCCAGACCGGGGTCAACCTCGGCCGCGCTATCCAGGCCGCCTTCGACGAGGGCCTGCTGCTGGCCGGCGGCGGCCACGCCATGGCCGCGGGCCTCACCTGCCGCCCCGCCCAGATCCCCGAGCTGCGCGCTTTTCTCTCCGAACGGCTCGCCGGTGAGATGATCGACGCCGCCGCCCTCGACGCCGTCGAGGTGGACGCGCTCGTCGCGCCCGGCGGAGCAGGGCGCCCGCTCTACGAGGAATTCCAGCGCCTGGCCCCCTTCGGCCCGGGCAACCCTGAACCCGTGTTCGCCTTGGCGGGGATGCGCATCGAGCGCCCGATGGCCCTTCGCGGCGGCCATGTGCGCTGCACGCTGGTCGACGCCGCCGGCGCCAAGCTCAAGGCCGTGGCCTGGCGCGCGGGAGAGACCGATCTGGGCCGCCGCCTGCTCGCGGGCGAGGGCTCGCTGCACGTCGTCGGCAAGCTCAAACCGGACGACTGGCAGGGCCGCCAAAGCGTCGAACTGGAGATCGAGGACGCCGCCGATCCGCGCATGTGCGCGGGCTGATAAAACCTTGTGCGGCAAGGGTTGCGAGGCCCGGAGTTGGCGGCTATATCCCCGGCCTCCTCGCCGTGCGCCCTTCGTCTATCGGTTAGGACCCCAGATTTTCAATCTGGTAAGAGGGGTTCGACTCCCCTAGGGCGTACCAACTTTCCGCGAGGACTTGGGCTCTACCGTTCGCGGCGTTCAGTCGCGCTGTTGCAGCCAAGCTTCGCTTGCATGCGAATCGTTTCTAGGCACATCTATTCCTGCGAGAACAGTGTTATACTGCGCGCGCCGCTCCAACTTGCCTTTGGACGGCGCGCTAGAGGGGCGGGGATGTCCAGTTACGATTTCGATGCGCAGGATCCGCAGGAGTCCTTGCGGATCAGCGGCCGCATAAAGTGGTTCGACGCGGGCAAGGGATACGGGTTCATCGTTCCCGACGACCCCGAGCAGACGGGGCTGAAAGACGTGCTGCTGCACGTGACCTCCCTCCGCAACGCCGGCCGCGAGTCGGCGCTCGAGGGCTCCATCATCGTCTGCGACGTGGTTCGCCGCCCCAAGGGTTGGCAGGTCAATGAGATCGTCGATCTCGACGAAAGCTCGGCCCCGCCGCCGATGGAGCGTCCGGCGCGCCGCTTCGAGGACAGCGGTTTCAAGCGCGACCGCATGCGCGATGGCCCGATCCGCGGCTCCCTGATCGCCTCCGGCCCGCAGGAGCGCGCGACCGTAAAGTGGTTCAATCGCACCAAAGGCTACGGTTTCGTGGTGCGCGAGAACGAGCCGGGCGATATTTTCGTCCACATCGAGACCCTGCGCCGCAGCGGCCTCGATGACCTGCAGCCCGGGGAAGCGGTCCTGGTCCGTTTCGCCGAAGGGCCCAAGGGTCTGGTCGTCGCCGAGATCGAGGCCCTGGGCGCCGCCTGAGGGCGCGCCTGACAGGAGCTGAGTTCTTGATTCCAAAGGCTTTCGCAGGGCTGCTCGGCGCGTTGGCGCTGCTTGGCTGCGCCCCCGCCGCCCCGCCGCCCGAGACCGCGCCCCCCGAGGCCGCCGTTCCGGCCGCCCTCCCGGTCGAGCCGCTCGACATCGTCACCGCCTCCGGCGTGCGGCACTTCCGCGTCGAGATCGCCGACGAGCCCGCCGAGCGCGAACGCGGCCTGATGTTCCGCAGCGTGATGGCCGACGACGAGGGCATGCTGTTCGACTTCCACAAGCCGCAGCCGCTGGCCTTCTGGATGAAGAACACGCTCATCCCGCTCGACATGATCTTCATCGGCGCCGACGGCCGCATCATCAACATCGCCGAGAACACCAGGCCCTATTCGCTGGACCCGGTTCCGTCGGCCGGGCCGGCGCTGGCGGTGCTGGAGATCGGCGGCGGGCTGTCGGCCGAGATGGGGATTAGGCCCGGCGACAAGGTCCTGCACCGGATTTTCCCCAGGTGAGCGACGAACCGGTCCCCGAACCGCCAGAAGGCTTCACCCCCTCCGCCCGCGGCCCCTTCACGGCCTACAACGGTCCGTTCTTTCACAAGCTGAACGCCGACGGCTCCTTCGAGCACGCCTTCTATGTCCTGAAGCGCCACTGCAACAGCATGGGCATCGCCCACGGCGGCATGATGACCACCTTCCTGGACGGCCTCCTGGCCCGCGCGGTCTTCACCGCCACCGGCAATGTGTCGGTCACCATCCACCTCTCGGTCGACTTCCTGTCGATGGCGCGGGCGGGGGAGTGGGTGTTCGGCGATGCGCGGGTGACGAAGGTCACGAAGGAGCTGGTCTTCGTCGAAGGGCGCGTGCGGGTTGGTCAAAAGGACGTCCTGCGCGGCTCAGGGGTGTTCAAACCCATGCGTCGCCGGATCGACTAGCGGCGCGTTGCATGGCAGATACGCGCACTGCCGATGACGGGGCGTAGCGCAGCCTGGTAGCGCATCTGCTTTGGGAGCAGAGGGTCGCGTGTTCGAATCACGCCGCCCCGACCATCGGAGGGTTTAGGATAGGATCATGCTCGCTCGTATTTTCCAGCCGTCGAAGAACGCCATGCAGTCCGGCCGCGCCAACACCAGGACGTGGACGCTGGAGTTCGAGCCGGCGTCGGCCAGATGGTCCGATCCGCTGATGGGCTGGACCCAGACCACCGACCTCAACGGCCAGGTGAGCATTGCCTTCGACACCCGCGAAGAGGCCGTCGCCTATGCCGAGCGGCACGGCATCGCGTTCCAGATCATCGAACCCAAGCCGGCGAAGAAGATCATCAAGGCCTATGCCGATAACTTCGCCGCCAACCGGAGAATTCCCTGGACCCACTAGGGGTCCAGGTCAGTGCGCCCGTAGCTCAGCTGGATAGAGCACGTGCCTTCTAAGCATGTGGTCGCAGGTTCGAGTCCTGCCGGGCGCGCCACCTATCCCGGACGATGGAAGGCGCAGAGCTTGTTGCCGTCCGGGTCGCGCACATAGGCGAGGTACATCTTGCCAAGATTACCTTCGCGCCAGCCGGGCGCGTCCTCGATCGACTGGCCGCCCGCGGCCACGCCCGCATCGTGGAAGGCCTTGGCCTGCTCGGGCGAGTTGCAACGAAAGCCGAGCGTGCCCCCATTGGCGTGCGTCGCGTCCTTGCCGTCGATCGGCCTGGTTACGCCCAGCACGCCGCCGTCGTGCATGTAGAAGACCCGGTGCCCGTCGACGAAACCGGGATTGGCCCCCAGCGTGGCAAGCACGGTGTCGTAGAAGCTCTTGGCGCGGTCGACATCGTTCGTGCCGATCATGACGTGCGAAAACATGGAGGTCCCCTCTAGGCGCGTTGGTAGGCGTCGAGCCCCGCGCGCAGATCACCGATCAGGTCGGCGGGGCTTTCCAGGCCAATGTGCAGGCGGATCAGCGGCCCGCCAAGGTCTTTTTTGAAAACGCGGCGCGAAAGCTGGGGATCGCAGTGGATCGCCAGGCTCTCGAACCCGCCCCAGGAAAAGCCCAGGCCAAACAGCTTCAGCGCATCGAGAAAGGCATGGACCTGCTTGCGCGAACCGGGCCGCAGGACGAAGCCGAAGAGGCCGCAGGCGCCGCTGAAGTCGCGCTTCCAGAGTTCATCGTCGGCCGGATGGATCACCCGCGCCACCTCCGGCTGTCCGGCCAGCCAGCGGGCGATCTGAAGACCGCTATCGCCGTGGCGCTTCAGGCGGATCGGCAGCGTCCGCAGGCCCCTGAGCATGTCGTAGGCCGCCTCCGGCGCTACGGACCAGCCGAGTTCGTGCATGCCGGCGTCGAGCAGCTTCGCGATCTCGGCATTGGCCGTCGCCGCCGAGCCCATGAACAGGTCCGAGTGGCCGCCGACGTACTTGGTCAGCGCCTGCACGCTGATGTCGACGCCGTGCGCCAGCGGCTTGAACAGCAGGCCGGCCCCCCAGGTGTTGTCGGCGAGGGTGAGGATGCCCCGCTCCCGCGCCTGTCGCGCAATGCCGGGCACGTCCTGCATCTCGAAGGTCAGCGAGCCCGGCGATTCCATGACGATCAGCCGCGTGGCCGGAGTGGCCATCGCCAGGACGTCTGCCGCCGAAGCGGTCGGATCGAAGTAACGGACGCCGACGCCATAGCGACTCAGCATCCGGTCGCAGAAGTTGCGGGTCGGTTTGTAGACGCAGTCGGCGACCAGCGCCTCATCGCCCGCCTTCAGCACCGCCAGCATCGCGCCGGTCATCGCCGCCAGTCCGGAGGGGTAGAGTTGCACCGCCGTGGCGCCCTCCAGGTCGGCCAGCGCGCTCGCAAGGGTCATCTGGGCCGCCAGACCCGCGCGGCCGTAGCCGAGGTCTTCTTCATAGAGCGCACGGGCGTTGGGCAGCAGCACGGTCGAGCCGCGCTGGATCGGCGGACCGACGGTCCTGGCCAGGTTCTTCGGCGCCCTGCCGGCGTGGATCAGGCGGGTTTCTTCATCCATGCGCCTTGCCGCACCGCTCCTCACTGGCGAAACTGACATCGCAGTTAGGGCTCTCGCGCCCGAACGATCAAGGAGCCATGGCCTCGTGAAGCGCCCCGCCGTCCTGCTCGCCTTCGCCTTGACGCTGTCGGCGTGCGAGCGCGAGCAGGCCCCGCCGCCGGCGCCGGCCCCGCAGACCGCGCCCGTTCCCGAACCCGGACCGAGCAAGACGCTTAGAAGGGTGAAGGCGCGCGGCAGCCTGCGCTGCGGCGTCAATCCGGGCCTTGCCGGTTTCGCGCTGCCCGACAGCCGCGGGGCGTGGCGAGGCTTCGACGTTGATTTCTGCCGCGCGCTCGCCGCCGCGATCCTGGGCGATCCCACGCGAGTCACCTTCGTACCGCTCGGCAACGACGAGCGGATCGATGCGCTCAAGGCCGGCAAGGTGGACGTGTTGGCCCGCAACACCTCCTGGACGTTCACGCGCGATGTCGGGGAGGCGATCGATTTTGCGGGGATCAGCTACTACGACGGTCAGGGCTTCCTGGCCCCGCGCTCGCTGAACCTGCAGAGCGCGACGGAACTGTCGGGAGCCAAGATCTGCGTGCAGTCGGGCTCCACTTCCGAGCTCAACGTCGCCGACTGGTTCAAGGCGCACGGGCTGAACTACACGCTCGCCACCTATCCGACCGAGGCCAAGGCACGGCAGGCCTATCAGACTGAACAGTGCGATGTGATTACGTCGGACATCTCGACGCTCGCCTCCGCCCGCTCTCTGCTCAACAACCCGAGCCAGCACGTGTTGTTGCCGGACGTGATCTCCAAGGAGCCGCTCGGGCCCGTGGTGCGGGAGGGCGACGACGGCTGGACCGACGTGGTGCGTTGGACGCTCAACGCCCTGCTGCTGGCCGAAGAGTTCGGTATCACTTCCAAGAACGTCGCCGAGATGCGGCGGGAGTCCGCCATTCCCGACGTGCGCCGCCTGCTGGGCGCCGAGGGCGGCATGGGGCGGATGATGGGCCTGAAGGACAACTGGGCGTTCGAGGCCATTCAGGCGGTCGGCAACTACGGCGAGATTTTCGACCGCAACCTTGGCCCCGACACCGCCCTGCGGCTCGAGCGGGGGCAGAACGCCTTGTGGAACGCCCCAAGGCCGGGACTGCTCTATTCGCCGCCTATACGCTAGAACACACGCATGACGGGCGCCGCGCCGGCCGATGCGAAGACGGGATGGGCAGACCTCTTCGCCGAGGGCCGGCTGCCGCGTTTTGCGCTCATCTGCCTGGGCGTTTGGCTGAACGCCGCCGACAGCCTGATCACCGCCACCATCATGCCGAGCGTCGGCGCCGACCTTGGCGGCTATGCCTATTTCAGCTGGGCCATCGCGGGATTTCTGATGGGCGCGATCCTGGCGGGCGCGAGCGCCGGACGCCTGTCGGAGATGTTCGGCCTGCGCGCCGCCACGGCCTTCGCGGGTGTGGTGTTCGCCGTCGGCTGCCTGATGAGCGCGGCGGGACCCAACATCGGTTACTTCCTGGCCGGACGGCTGGTGCAGGGCATCGGCAGCGGCTGGATCAGCGGCTTTTCCATGGTCGCCGTGGCGCTGCTGTTCCCCGAGCGGCACCTGGCGCGGGTGTTCGCCTGCGTCACCGGCATCTGGGGAATCGCCACCGTCGTGGGGCCGCTGGTAGGCGGGGTCTTCGCCGAGGCCGGTAACTGGCGCGGCGTGTTCTGGCTGTTCGCCGTGCAGGCGGTGCTGTTCGCGGTCGCCGCGCCGTGGCTGCTGAAGGGCTCGGGCCGAGGTGAGAGCCATTTCGGGGTGCCGTGGCTGCAGCTGGGCGTGCTGGCGGCCGGCGTTGGGGCCATCGCGGTGGCGGACGTCTATCGCGAACCGGTCGTGGCGCTGGCGTTGGTGGCGGCGGGATTTGCCGTGCTTGGGCTGGTGCTGTGGATCGACGCCCGCGCGCCGGTGCGCCTGATGCCGCACAGGGCAGGGGACCTGCGCACCGTCGTCGGCTCCGGCTATGCGGCCATGTTCGCGATGATGGCGGCGACGATGGGGCTGAGCGTCTATGGCCCCGCCATCCTCCAGGAGACGCGCGGTCTCAGTCCGCTGTGGGCCGGCTATGCCGTGGCCGCCGAGGCGCTGGCCTGGACGACCGCTGGCATTGCGGTGGCGGGCGCGACGGGCGTCTGGCCGGATCGCTGGGTGCGGATCGGCACGCTGTGCATCCTGGTCAGCGTCGTGATGCTGGCGGTGACCTTCCGCGACGCCTCCATCGGCTGGATCGTAGCGGGTGCGAGCCTGATGGGCGCGGGCCTTGGCCTGTGTTCGGCCTTCATGAACCGGCGGGTGATCGCGGCCCTCTCCAACGAGGACAAAGCCATCGGCAGCGGCGCCATCATGGCCGTGCGCCAGACCGGCAGCGCCGCGGGCGCGGCTATCGCCGGTGTGGCCGCCAACCTCGTAGGCTTCAGCGGCGGGCTGACCATGCAGACGGCGCAGTCCGCGGCCGTGTGGGTGTTTGTCGCCGCCATTCCGCTGGCGGTCGCGGCGACGCTGGCGAGCTTTCGGCTGACCGGGTCGGCCGAGCGGGCCTAGCCCGTGACGACCGG
Organism: Caulobacteraceae bacterium; assembly: GCA_036376035.1. GTDB lineage: Bacteria > Pseudomonadota > Alphaproteobacteria > Caulobacterales > Caulobacteraceae > Caulobacter. The sequence continues at coordinate 8,686 of DASVBC010000018.1, forward strand.
CGTGTCCTCGCGCCCGCCCCATTCGGTCCAGGAGCCGTCATAGACCGCCGCGCGGGGCTTTCCCAGGCGAGCCAGCGCCAGCGCCACGATCGCCGCGCTGACGCCCGAGCCGCAGGTCGCCACGACCGGGCGGCCCACATCGACCCCCGCCGCATCGAACACGCTCTTCAGCTGCTCGGCCGCCTTCATCGTCCCGTCCGGCGCGATCAGCTCGGCGGAGGGGACGTTCAGCGCCCCCGGCATATGGCCGCCGCGCAGACCCGCGCGGGGCTCCGGGGCCTCGCCCTTGAAGCGGGCCGCGGGGCGGGCGTCGACCAGCTGCTCCCGGCCGCCGTTCAGCGCCTTCTTCACCTGCTCGATGTCGCGCACGAGGTCGGCGGTGAAGCGCGGCGTGAAGTGGCGCTCCTGCGGCGAGGGCGGCATGTCCTCGACCGGACGTCCCTCGGCGATCCACTTGGGCAGGCCGCCGTCGAGGACGAAGGTGTTCTCGTGCCCCATGGCGCGGAAGGTCCACCACACACGCGGCGCCGAGAAGATGCCCGCCGCGTCGTAGATCACCATGGTCGAGCCGTCGCCCAGGCCCATCTTCTTCACCCGCGAGGCGAACTTCTCCGGCGGCGGCAGCATGTGGGGCAGGTCGCTGGTCGTGTCGGCGATCTCGTCGACGTCGAAGAAGACCGCGCCGGGGATGTGCGCCAGCGCGTACTCAGCTTTGGGATCGCGCTCACTGCCGGGCATGAACCAGCTGGCGTCGATGATCTTGATGTCGGGCGCGCCCAGCCGATCGTGCAGCCATTGGGTGGAAACCAGCGGGTCGGACATCAGGGCCTCTTCTAGAGCCAGGCAGGGACGGGCAGGCCGCGCTCGGCCAGGAACGCGGGGTTATAGAGCCTGCTCTGATAGCGTGAACCGTGGTCGCACAACACCGTCACCACGGTGTGGCCGGGGCCAAGGTCGCGCGCCATGCGGATCGCGCCGGCGACGTTGATGCCGGACGAGCCGCCGAGCACCAGCCCCTCGTTCTGCACAAGGTCGAACAGGATGGTCAGCATCTCTTCGTCGGGGATGCGGTAGGCCCTGTCGATGGCGAGGCCCTCCAGATTGGCGGTGATCCGCCCCTGGCCGATGCCTTCGGTGATCGAATTGCCCTCCGACTTCAGCTCGCCCTCGGCGTACCAGCCGTAGAGGGCGGCGCCGTAGGGGTCGGCGAGGCCGATCTTCACTTCCGGCTTCCTGGCACGCAGCGCATGCGCCACGCCCGCCAAGGTGCCGCCGGATCCCACGGCGCAGATGAAGGCGTCGACGCGGCCATCCGTCTGGTCCCAGATCTCCGGCCCGGTCGTCTGCTCATGCGCCACCCGGTTGGCCACGTTGTCGAACTGGTTGGCCCAGACGGCGCCGGCGGGCTCCTCGCGCGCAAGTTCCTCAGCCAAGCGCCCGGAATACTTCACGTAATTGTTTTCGTTGGCGTAGGGAACGGCGTCCACCTCGACCAACTCGGCGCCCATCAGCTTGATGGCGTCCTTCTTCTCCTGGCTCTGGGTGCGGGGGATGACGATGGTCGTCCTGTAGCCGAGCGCGCCGCCGACCATGGCCAGGCCAATGCCGGTGTTGCCCGCCGTGCCCTCGACGATCCGGCCACCGGGGCGCAGCAGGCCCTTTGCCTCGGCGTCGCGGATGATTCCGAGGGCGGCGCGGTCCTTCACCGACTGGCCGGGATTCATGAACTCCGCCTTGCCGAGCACCTCGCAGCCGGTCGCCTCGCTGGCGGCGTGCAGCCGGATCAGGGGCGTGTTTCCGATGGCGTCGATGACGCTGGCGGCGATGGTCATTAAGCCGATCTCAAAAGGGCGCCGAAGGCTCGCCTCTCCTAAATCGTGCCTTTGCCGCTCGGTGCAAGCGCAGTTTTCCTAAAGGTTGCCCAAGGCGGCTAGCGCCCGCTTCCTGGCCATCGCGTGATCGACAATGGGCGCGGGATAGGCGGATGTGCCGAACTCGGGGACCCAGCGGCGGACGTAAGCTCCGTCCGGATCGAACTTCTCGGCCTGCGTTTGCGGGTTGAAGACCCGGAACCACGGCGAGGCGTCGGCGCCGCATCCGGCCACCCACTGCCAGTTAGCGGCGTTGTTCGCCAGGTCCGCATCCACCAGCGTGTCCCAGAACCAGCGCTCCCCCTCGCGCCAGTCGATCAAGAGGTGCTTCACGAGGAACGACGCGGCCACCATCCGCACCCGATTGTGCATGAAGCCGGTGGCCCAGAGCTCGCGCATGCCGGCGTCCACCAGCGGATAGCCCGTGCGCCCCTCGGTCCAGGCACGGAAGGCCTTGATGTCCTTGCGCCAGGGTATGCGCCCAAAGCCACCCTTGAGGTTCTCGGTGGCGATCTGAGGGTGATGGAAGAGGACGTGGTGGTTGAACTCGCGCCAGCCGAGTTCCGAAAGGAACTTCTCGGTGTCCCGCAGGGCCGCTTCGCCCGTGGCGGCGAGTGTCTGCGTCGCCACCCAAACCTGCCGAGGGCCGATCTCGCCGAAGTGCAGGTGAGGGGACAGGCGCGAGGTCTGGTCGATGTCCGGCCGGTCGCGGCCTTCGCCGTAACCTTTGATGCTTTGTGAGAGGAAGGTGTCGAGCCGTCGGCGCGCACCGGCCTCCCCGGGCGTCCAGACAGAGAAGCCTTCCGACCAGTCGGGGTTGGTCGGGTGCAGCTTCCAATCACTGAGGCCGTCAGAGTCCGGCCACTGCTCCGGCGATGTCAGCCGCCTGCGAGCGGGCAGCACATCCACCTTATCCAGCCGCCCTCGCGCCGCCCGCCAGTAGGGCGTGAAGACGCTGTAGTCCTTGCCCGTCCCGGTCTTCACCTCCCACGGTTCATTGAGCAGAGCTGCATTGAAGGAGCGGGTCTCAGCCGCCAGCACCTTCTTCAGCGCCATGTCTCGCTCGACCGCGCCGCCGTCGTAGAGGCGGTTCCAGAACACGGCCGAAGCGCCGGTCTGCGCGATCATCTCCTCCAGCACCGCCGCCGCCGGACCTCGCCGCAGGATCAGCCGAGACCCGAGGGCCTCCAGGCTCGCAGCCAGCGCCCGCAGAGACTTGTCCAGCCACCACCTGGATGCGCCGCCGGGCCGCCTAAGGCCCGGGGTCTCATCGAGGATGTAGATCGGGATCACCGGTCGCCCGCTGGCGGCCGCGGTCGCCAGCGCCGGGTTGTCGGCCAGCCGCAAGTCACGGCGGAACCAGACGATAACGGGGCCGGCGTCGATCATGCCCAGCTCTCTTACACGATGACGAACGGGCGGCGAGCGGCTAGACCAAGGCCATGGATCTTGCCCAGCTGCAGAACCTGCTCGAACCCGTGAACGGAGTGCGCGTCGCCTGCGTGGGCGATGTGATGCTCGACCGCTTCGTCTATGGCGAGGTCAGCCGCACCTCGCCCGAGGCGCCGATCGCCGTCCTTCACCGCGCCCGAGAGCAGGCGATGCTGGGCGCGGCCGGCAATGTGGCCCGCAACGTGGCGGCGCTGGGCGGGGTCGCGGCGCTCGCGGGCATCATCGGCGATGATGCGGCGGCCGGCGAGACAACCGCCATGGTCGGCGCCGAGCCGCGCATCGAAGGCTATCTGGTCAGTGAGCAGGGCCGTCCCACGACGGTAAAGACCCGCTACGTCGCCGCCGGCCAACAACTGTTGCGCGTCGATGCGGAGGATGCCCGCCACGTCGGCGAGGCGGCGCTGCCCAAACTGCTATCTGCCGTGAAGCACGCCGCGGAAGGGGCCGGGGCGATCCTGCTGTCCGATTACGGCAAGGGCGCCGTGACGCCCGCCGTCATCGAAGCCTGCCTCGCCGCCGCGAAGGCGTCGGGGGCCAAGCTGGTCGTCGATTCCAAATCCCGCAGCTTCACCGGCTATGGCGAAGCGGACCTGATCAAGCCGAACGCCGCTGAACTGGCGCGCGTCACCGACATGCCGACCTCTACCGACGAAGAGGTCGAGGCGGCGCTCGATCGCCTCCTCGAACTCTCGCCCGCCAAGGCCGTGCTGGTCACCCGCTCCGCAAAGGGCATGTCGCTGGCGGTGCGCGGCCAGCCGGTGAAGCACTTCGCGGGTCGGGCGCGAGAGGTGTTCGACGTGTCCGGGGCGGGCGACACAGCGCTGGCGGCGCTGGGTCTGGCGCTGGCGGCGGGCGCTTCCCACGAGGACGCCATCGAGTTCGCATTGCTGGCCTCGGGCGTCGTGGTCGGCAAGCGCGGTACGGCGACCGCCTCTCCAGCCGAACTCATCGAAGCCGAGATCACCGCCCACCTCGCCCCAGCCGAGGCCAAGATCGTCACGCCGGGTCAGATGGCGGCCCGTGTGGCCGCATGGCGCGAGAAGGGCCTGAAGGTCGGCTTCACCAACGGCTGCTTCGACATCCTCCACAAGGGGCACGTCGCCTATCTGGCGCAGGCGAGGGGATGGTGCGACCGGCTGATCGTCGGCCTGAACAGCGACCGCTCGGTTCGCGCGCTGAAAGGCGAGGGGCGGCCGGTGAACGACCTGGAGTCCCGCGCCCTCGTCCTCGCCGGCCTCGCGCACGTCGATCTCGTCGCGCCGTTTGACGAGGAAACGCCCTTGGCGCTCATCGAAGCCGCGCGGCCGGACGTGATCATCAAGGGCGCGGACTACACCGAAGACCAGGTGGTCGGCGGCGACCTCGTGAAGAGCTGGGGCGGCGAGGTGAAGCTGGCGCCCATTGTCGAGGGCTATTCCACCACGGCGGCCATCGCGCGCATGACGGAGAGAGCATGAACCGGCGCATCATTTTCGTCACCGGCGGCGCCGGCTTCATCGGCTCCAACATCGTGGCCAAACTGGCGGAGGACCAGACGCTGGACGTCGTGGTTTGCGACCGGCTGCACGAGGTCGAAACCGGCAAGTGGCGCAATGTCTCCGGCCACCTCATCGGCGACTTCGTTGATCCCGATAACATGATGGAATGGTTGGAGAAACGCTGGCGCGACGTGGAGGTGGTGATCCACATGGGCGCGGTCTCCTCGACGACGGAGCCGGACGCCGACAAGATCATCCACACCAACTTCGGCCTCTCGCGCGACCTCTACCGCTGGTGCACCGACCGCCAGCGGCGGTTCATCTACGCCTCCTCCGCCGCGACCTATGGCGACGGCTCGCAGGGGTTTACAGACGACGACAGCTTCGATGCCCTGCGGGCGCTTCGGCCGCTGAATACCTACGGCTGGTCGAAAGCGCTGTTCGACGTCTTCGCGGCCCGGCAGGCGGCGCGAGATTACAAGCCGCCTCAATGGGTTGGGCTGAAGTTCTTCAACGTCTATGGCCCCAACGAGTACCACAAGCTGACCATGAAGTCGGTGGCCGCCCAGATCTGGCCGGACGTGCGCGGCGGCAAAAGCGTGAAGCTCTTCAAGTCGTACAACCCGAACTATCCGGACGGCGGCCAGACGCGGGACTTCGTCTACGTCCGCGACGCGGCGAACGTCGTCGACTGGCTGGTCCGCAACGAGGGCGTCAACGGCATCTACAACCTGGGCTCGGGCCAGGCGCGGCCGTTCAAGGACGTGGCCGAGACGATGTTCAAGGCCGCCGGCCGCGAACCGCAGATCGAGTACTTCGACATGCCGCCGTCGATCCGCGAGAAGTACCAGTACTTCACCCAGGCCGACATGGGCCGCCTGCGCGAGGCCGGCTACACTGCGCC
>DASVBC010000030.1:0-66760 GCA_036376035.1 Caulobacteraceae bacterium
GTGTGGCCCATGGTCCCGGGGACCAGGCCCGCCAGCGAGGCGACGTTCACGATCCGCCCGAAGCGGCGTTCGATCATGCCGGGCAGGACCTTGTGGCTCATCTCCGCCACGCTCATCAGCAGCACCTGCAGGAAGGCGTTCTGGTCGTCCCAGCTGGTCCCCGCGTAGGTCCCGGGCAGGCCGTAGCCGGCGTTGTTGACCACCGCGTCGACCTCGCGGCCGTTGGCGGCGACCTCGGCCAGGATGGCGTCGACGGCGCCCGGTTTGGCGAGGTCGGCGGAGATGGTCAGGGTTTCGACCCCGGCGCCCAGCGAAATCTCTCCCGCCAGCTTTTCCAGCTTGTCGGCCCGGCGCGCGGTCAGGGCCACATCATAGCCGTGGTTGGCGTAGGTGCGGGCGAATGCGGCGCCGATGCCGGCGGAGGCGCCGGTGATCAGGGCTAGACGGCGGGCCATGGCGCCTCCTGGGCTGTCACGCGGCCTGTCCTAGCAGGTCGGCGACCGAGATGTGAGACAACCGCTCGGCGGCGGCCTCGTCGGCGGCGGCGATGGCGCCGCGCACGGCGTCGGGGATCTTCTCGCCGATCGGACAGCCGCGCGCGCCCGGCGGCGGCACGCCCAGATGGGCGCAGCCGTCGACGGCGCGCAGCACGGCGTCGAGACGAATGTCGCCCGCCGGTTTCAAGAGCCAGGCCCCGCCGCCCGCGCCCGCCCGGGTCTCGATCAGGCCGGCGCGCGCCAGCATGGCGGTCACCCGGCGCACGACCACCGGGTTGGTCGGCATGGAGGCGGCCAGCTCCGAACTGGAGACCGCGCCCGCCGGCGAAAACGCCTGCTTGTGCGCCAGATAGGCCAAAGCGTGGGCGGCGACCGGAAATTTCTGGCTGTCCGACATGGTTCTGCGAAGGTAGGCGCCGCGCGGCCGCGTTCAATGTAATTCTGGACGCAGCGTTGAACCGGGCGCCGAAAGGGTGTACCCGCCCGCCGCATTCGACGAGGGACCGCCGCCTTCCGCGGCGCCCGGAGGGACCGAATGGCTTCTGAAGCCTCTGGGGCTGGCGAGCCTGCGCCGACAGCCGCCGAAGGCGCGCTTACCCACCACGGTCGCGGCAAGCAGGGATTCTGGCTGCTGGCGCTCGGGTCGGTCGGCGTCGTCTTCGGTGATATCGGGACCAGCCCCCTCTACGCGATGCGGGAGGCGCTGGCCCACTCGCGCAGCGGCGGGACCACCGAGCTCGCGGTGCTGGGCGTCGTGTCGCTGATGTTCTGGGCGCTCACCCTGATCGTGACGCTCAAGTACGTCTATTTCCTGATGAAGGCCGACAACAAGGGCGAGGGCGGCACGCTCGCGCTCATGGCGCTGGCGCAAAAGGCGCTGGGGCGACGGTCGGCCTGGGTCTTCCTTCTGGGCGTGATCGGCACGGCGCTGTTCTACGGCGACGGCATCATCACGCCCGCCATCTCGGTTCTGGCCGCCACCGAGGGCCTGAAGAGCGCGCCGGGGCTGGGCCCGATATTCGCGCCCTTCGTCCTGCCGCTGGCCGCCATCATCCTGGTCTCGCTGTTCATGGTGCAGTCGCGGGGCACCGCGGGCGTGGCCAAGTTCTTCGGACCCATTACGGTGGTCTGGTTCCTGACGCTGGCGGGGCTGGGCCTCTACCACCTGCACGAGGACGTCTCGATCTTCCGAGCCCTGTCGCCCCACTACGGGGTCTGGTTCCTGTTCAACAACGGGCTGATCGGCTTCGTCATCCTGGGCAGCGTGTTCCTGACGGTGACGGGGGCCGAAGCGCTCTACGCCGACATGGGCCACTTCGGCAAAGCCCCGATCCGCGCGGCCTGGCTGGGCCTCGTCTTCCCCTGCCTGATGCTGAACTACCTGGGGCAGGGCGCGATGGTGCTGTCGCGGCCGGAGACGCGGTTCGACCCCTTCTTCGAGATGATCCCGCACGTCGCCTACTGGCCGATCCTGATCCTGACGACGCTGGCCACCATCATCGCCAGCCAGGCGGTGATCTCCGGCGCCTTTTCGGTGACCCAGCAGGCGGTGCAGCTGGGCCTCTTGCCGCGCATCAACATCCGCCGCACCAGCGAGACGGTCGCCGGCCAGATCTTCGTGCCGCAGGTCAACACCTTCCTGATGGTCGGCGTGCTGGTGCTGCTGGTGATGTTCCGCAACTCGTCGAACCTGGCGGCGGCCTACGGCATCGCGGTGACCGGGGCGATGTTCGTCGACACCCTGCTGTTCTTCGTCATCATCCGCTACCTGTGGAAGCGGCCGCTGTGGCAGGCGATCGTGGCGGTGGTCGGCTTCGGCTTCATCGATTCGGCCTTCATCGGCTCGAACCTGCTGAAGATCCCGCAAGGCGCCTGGATGCCGCTGGTGCTGGGCGGCGGGCTGGTCATCGTCATGTGGACCTGGACGCGCGGGACCCAGATCCTGTCGGCCAAGACCCGGCGCGACAGTGTGCCGCTCTCCGACCTGATGGACATCCTCAAGGCGCGCGCCCCGCCCCGGGCGCCGGGCACGGCGATCTTCCTGACCTCCGACACCGACACCACGCCGGTGGCGCTGATGCACAACCTCAAGCACAACAAGGTGCTTCACGAGAAGAACGTCATCGTCACCGTGCGGACGGCCGAAACCCCCAGGGTCAGCGAGCGCGACCGCGTGAAGATGGAAAAGATCAACGACGACTTCCAGAAGGTGACGATCACCTACGGCTTCATGGAAAGCCCCAACGTGCCCAAGGCTCTGCAGATGTGCCGCAAGCAGGGGCTGAAGTTCGACATCATGGCGACGAGCTTCTTCCTGGGCAGGCGCTCGATCGTGGCCTCGGCCCACTCCGGCATGCCGCTGTGGCAGGACAAGCTCTACATCTTCCTGACCAAGAACTCGGCCAACCCGACGGACTTCTTCCGGATACCCCCCGGTCGTGTGGTAGAGCTGGGCGCCCAGGTCACCGTTTAGAGATCACCGTCTAGGGCTCCCGCCTTGTCCGTCATCGCCAAAATCTGCGGTCTGTCGACCCCGGAAACCGTGCGCGCCGCCGTCGACGGCCGGGCGGGCTATGTCGGCTTCATGTTCTTCGACAAGAGCCCGCGCAATGTCAGCCCAGACGCCGCCGCGCGTCTGGCGCCGCCCGCGCGCGCGGCGGGGGTGAAGGTGGTCGCCGTCACCGTCGATCCCTCCGACGCCCTGCTGGAAACGCTGCGCGCGACGCTTGAGCCGGACGTCATCCAGCTGCACGGCAAGGAGACCCCCACCCGCGTCCGCGAGGTGCGCGAAAAGACCGGCGCCGGGATCATCAAGGTGGTTTCGGTGGCCTCGGCCGCCGACCTCGACGCCGCCGCCGTCTACGAGCCGCTGGCCGACCATCTGATGTTCGATACAAAGGCGCCGGAGGGGGCCGAGCGGCCCGGCGGGCTGGGCGTCCGCTTCGACGGCGGCCTGCTGTCCGGCCGCAGGTTCGCCCGCCCGTGGTTCCTGGCCGGAGGGCTCGATCCGTGGAACGTGGCCGAGGCGATCGCGGCCTCGGGCGCGCCGATGGTGGACGTTTCCTCTGGCGTGGAGCGCGGAGCGGGGCTAAAGGACCCCGGCCTGATTTCGGCCTTCCTCGATGCGGTCCGCCGCGCCTGAGTCACGTGAACGTTCCGAACAAACCCAACGACTGGTCGGCTTTTCCCGACGCTCAAGGACGATTCGGCGATTTCGGCGGACGCTATGTCGCCGAGACGCTGATGCCGCTCGTCCTCGAGCTGGACAAGGCCTACGCCGAGGCCAAGGACGATCCGGAGTTCCAGGCGGAGCTGGGCGGCTACCTGACCCACTACGTCGGCCGGCCCAGCCCGCTCTACTTCGCCGAGCGGCTCACGCAGCACATCGGCGGGGCGAAAATCTACTTCAAGCGCGAGGAGCTGAATCACACCGGCGCGCACAAGATCAACAACTGCATGGGACAGATCCTGCTGGCCATGCGGATGGGCAAGACCCGCATCATCGCCGAGACCGGCGCCGGCCAGCACGGGGTGGCGACGGCGACCGTTTGCGCGCGTTTCGGCCTGCCCTGCGTCGTCTACATGGGCGCGGTGGACGTCGAGCGGCAGAGCCCCAACGTCTTCCGCATGAACCTGCTGGGCGCCGAGGTCCGCCCCGTCACCAGCGGCGCGGCGACCCTCAAGGACGCCATGAACGAGGCCATGCGCGACTGGGTCACCAACGTGCACGACACCTACTACCTGATCGGCACGGCGGCGGGCCCGCACCCCTATCCGGCCATGGTCCGCGATTTCCAGTCGGTGATCGGGACCGAGACGAAGACGCAGATACTGGAAGCCGAAGGGCGCCTGCCCGACGCCGTGGTCGCCTGCGTCGGCGGCGGCTCCAACGCCATCGGCATGTTCCACCCCTTCCTCGCCGACGAGAGCGTGCGGCTGGTGGGCGTGGAGGCCTCCGGTCATGGGCTGGAGACCGACAAGCACGCCGCCTCGCTGACCGGCGGCCGACCCGGGGTCCTGCACGGCAACAAGACCTACCTGCTGCAGGACGACGACGGCCAAATCCTCGACGCCCACTCGATCTCGGCGGGGCTCGACTACCCTGGGATCGGGCCGGAGCATTCCTGGCTCCACGACGTCGGCCGGGCCGAGTACCTGACCTGCACCGACGAGGAGGCCCTGGAGGCCTTCAAGCTCTGCGCCGAACTGGAGGGCATCATCCCCGCCCTCGAAAGCGCCCACGCCATCGCCCGCCTGCCGCAGGTGGCCAAGGAAGTCGGCAAGGACGGCATCGTGGTGCTGACCCTCTCCGGCCGTGGCGACAAGGACATCTTCACGGTCGCGCAAGCGCTGGGGCGGAAGATCTGATGAGCCGCCTCGACCGACGCTTCGCGGCCCTCGCAAGCGAAGGCCGGGCCGCCTTCGTCGCCTATGTGATGGCGGGCGATCCTGACTATGCGACCGCGCTGGAGATCGTGCGCGGGCTGCCTGGCGCCGGCGCCGACATCATCGAGGTCGGATTTCCCTTCTCCGACCCCATGGCCGAGGGGCCGCCGATCCAGCGGGCGGCCCAGCGCGCCCTCCAGGGCGGCATGACGCTGCGCAAGACGCTGGACTTGATCGCCGCCTTCCGCGAAGGCGACGGCGACACGCCCATCGTGCTGATGGGCTATCTCAACCCGATCCTGAACCGCGGCTTCGAGCGTTTCGCCCGCGAGGCGGCCGACGCCGGGGTCGATGGCCTGATTGTCGTCGATTGTCCGCCGGAAGAGGCCGATCCGCTGGCCGATGCGCTGGACGGCGTGGGCATCTCGCTGATCCGCCTCGCCTCCCCGACGACGGACGACAAGAGGTTACCGGTCGTTGTTCGGCGGACCTCGGGCTTCGTCTATTACGTCTCGGTGGCGGGCGTGACGGGCGTTAAGGAAGCGGACGCCGAATCAGTGGCTCCTGCCGTGTCGCGCGTGAAAAAGGCGTCCGGCCTGCCCGTGGCGGTCGGTTTTGGGATCAAAACGCCGAAAAGAGCAGCTGAAGTTGCTCGCGTGGCGGACGGTGTCGTGGTGGGTTCGGCTTTGGTTGACGAAATAGCTGACAGCTTGGCTGCGAACGAAAACGTTACCGACAGGGTTCTTTCCAAGGCCGCGGCACTTGCTAAGGCTGTGCGCTCGGCGCGCGAAGGCAACGCTTAAGGCGTAGATCGATGGCGATGGCTGACTCCCGAAATGAAAAGCCCGGCAAGGGCAATGTTAGGCAGCGTGGCGGCTGGCTCTCGAAGATCGCGCCGGGCGTGCGCGGCTTCGCCCGCAAGCGCGAGACGCCTGAGAACCTGTGGGTCAAGTGCCCCGACACGGGCGAGATGATCTACCGCTCCGATCTGGAGGCGGCCCTGTGGGTCACCCCGGCCGGGCGCCACATGCGGATCGGGCCGGAACTGCGCTTCCGCTTCACCTTCGACGATGGGGCGTACGAGACCCTGCCGACGCCGCAGGTGGCCGAGGACCCGCTGAACTTCTCCGACGGAAAGCCCTACCGCGAGCGCCTGGCCGCCGCCCGCAAGGCGACGGGTGAGCCCGACGCAATGGCCATCGCCGCCGGCAAGATCCAGGGCGAAAGCGCCGTGGTGCTGGTGCAGGACTTCGCCTTCATGGGCGGCTCGCTCGGCATGGCCGCGGGCGAAGCCTTCATCGCCGCCGCCCGCGCCGCCATCGAGCGCAGCGTTCCGCTGGTGGTCTTCACCGCGGCGGGTGGCGCCAGGATGCAGGAAGGCACGCTCTCGCTCATGCAGATGGCCCGCACGACGCTGGCCATCCAGGAGCTGAAGGCCGCGAAGCTGCCCTACATCGTGGTGCTGACCGACCCGACGACCGGCGGCGTCACCGCCTCCTACGCCATGCTCGGCGACATCCACCTGGCCGAGCCCGGCGCCCTGATCGGCTTTGCCGGTCCGCGCGTGATCGAACAGACCATCCGCGAGACCCTGCCGCCCGGCTTCCAGCGCTCCGAATACCTGGTCGAAAAGGGCATGGTGGACCGCGTCACCCCCCGGGCCGAACTGCCGGCGATCCTGGGGTCGATCCTCAAGACCCTGATGATGGGGCGCGCGCGTCTGGCGGCCTAGGCTTTGCGTGGTTCGACACGCGCCTCCGGCGCTGCTCACCATGACGTATACAGAGTTCGTCATCCTGAGCAGGCGCGTTAGCGCCGTGTCGAAGGACGCACGATGACTGACCTCCTCCGACAACACGACGCCGCCCTCGAGCGGCTTCGCGCGCTGCACCCCAGGAAGATCGACCTGTCGCTCGGCCGCATGCACCGCCTGTGCGCGGCGCTGGACAATCCCCAGCGCAAGCTGCCGCCGGTGGTCCACGTCGCCGGCACCAACGGCAAGGGCTCCACCGTCGCCTTCCTGCGCGCGATCGCGGAAGGCGCGGGTTTGCGCGTCCACGTCTTCACCTCGCCGCACCTGGTGCGCTTTGCCGAGCGCATCCGGCTGGCCGGGACGCTGATCACCGACCAGCACCTCGCCGACGTCCTGGGCCGCGTCGAACAGGCCAACGCCGGAGAGCCGATCACCTTTTTCGAGATCACCACCGCCGCCGCTTTCCAGGCTTTCAGCGAGGTTGAGGCGGACCTCTGCCTGTTGGAAGTGGGCCTTGGCGGCAGCCTCGACGCCACCAACGTGATCGAAGGTCCGGCGCTCAGCGTCATCACGCCCATCGACTACGACCACCGCGAATTCCTCGGCGACAAGCTGGAGGCCATCGCCGGCGAGAAGGCGGGGGTCATCAAGCGCGGCGCCCCTGCCGTCGTCGCTCGCCAGCTGGAAGAAGCCATGGCGGTCATCGAGGCCCGCGCCGCCGCGCTTGGCGCCCCGCTGCAGGTCATGGGCCAGGACTTCGACGCCTGGTCCGAAAGCGGGCGCCTGCTGGTGCAGACGGGGGAGCGCCTGCTTGACCTGCCGCTGCCCGCCCTCATCGGACCCCACCAGATCGACAACGCCGGGCTCGCCGCCGTCGCCGCCCTGACGCTGAAGGAAGCGCGTATCGACGAAGCCGCCATCGCCAAGGGCATCGCTTCCGCCGAGTGGCCCGCCCGCTTCCAGCGCCTGACCAAAGGCCCGCTCGGCGACCTCGCCAGATCCGCCGGCGCCGACCTGTGGCTGGACGGCGGCCACAACCCGCATGCCGCTCAGGCCGTGGCGCGCACCCTCGCGGACATGGCGGCGAGAGACGGCCGCCCGGTCACGCTCGTCGTCGGCATGCTGGCCAACAAGGACGCCGAGGGATTCTTCCGCGCCTTCGCCGAGCTGAAGCCCCACGTCATCGCCGCGCCCTTCGTCGCCGAAGCCGCCGCCGATCCTGCCGCCGTCGCGACCGCCGCCAGCGCCGCCGGGCTCACCGCGGACACCGCTCCCGACCTCGAAACGGCGACGGCCCGGGCTCTGTCGAGCGCCGGGCCGCCTCATGTCCTGATCTGCGGCTCACTCTACCTCGCCGGCGAAGTGCTGGCGATGAGCCCGGAGACGTGGCCTACCTGACCATCTCATCATCCTCGGGCTTGTCCCGAGGACCCAGAATCGAGGCGATAGGCGGTGGCCGCAGCGGCGGCCAAGGCAGGAGGCCAAGCCGCCAGGTCGGCGTTTCTGGGTCCTGGGCACAAGGCCCAGGATGACGTTTGAGCTCAGGCCGCGCCCGCCTCGCTGAGCCACTCGAGGATCTTCTGCTTGGGCATGGCGCCGACCTTCATGGAGGCCATCTGCCCGCCGCGAAACAGCATCATGGTCGGGATGCCGCGCACGCCGTAGCGCGAGGGCGTCGTCGGGCTGTCCTCGATGTTGACCTTGGCGACGGTGACCTTGCCGGCCAGTTCGTCGCTGATCTGCTCCAGCGCGGGTGCGATCTGCTTGCAGGGGCCGCACCACTCGGCCCAGAAGTCGACCAGCACGGGGCCGTCGGCCTGCAGGACGTCGCGCTCGAAGGACTCGTCGGTGACCGTCACAGTGCTCATGGATGAACTCCAGTAATCCGTTGCAGCCGATGTAGGCGGCGAGCGGGCCAGCATCAACGGCTCAACTGAGTCGCGCGAGCGCTTCGATCATCACCTTTTCTGGAACCGCCATGAGCTTGGGTCCATCGGTCCACACCAGCGCCGCCTCCACCGCGCGGTCCGGGAACACCTCGCGCAGCACGGCGGCATAGACCGCCATCTGGATGCGGTAGGCCTCGTCGGCCTCTTCGATGGAGGCGGGCGCGGGGCGGTTGGTCTTGTAGTCCACGACCAGCACGCGCTCGGGCGTCACCAGCAGCCGATCGACGCGGCCCGACACCGCAAGGCCAGCGGGGAGCGCCTTGGCCGTCCCCGCAATCGTCGCCTCCGCCCGCGAGCCGGGCCCGAACACTTCCGCGAACCGAGGATCGTCCAGCACCCCGAAGGCTGCCGCGATCATCTCTGTCCGCTGCTCGTCCGACAGCCCCGGCTCCTTGGCCAGCAACCGCTCGGCCGCGGCCTGCCGCTCCGCCGGGGCGATGTCCGGCAACAGCTGGAGCAGCCGGTGAACGATGTCGCCGCGCCGGAACCGCCCCAGCCCACCGGTCTGCGCCAGCGGCGAGGGCGCTGGACCTCGTATCGTCTCAGCCATCTGAGAGGGCGAAGCATATTTCAGCGCCGCCGGATCGGCCCTGGCGTCCTCCCCAGCCCAGGCCGGCAGCGGCGCCCGCTCCACGGCCCGCGCCGCGGCGCGCCCCAGCGGTCTCGGATCAGGGCCAAATCGCTTGAAGCCGTCCACCTCACGCACCCCAGGCGCGATGGAGGGGTGTTCGAAGGCCTCGCACAGCCCCTTGTACCAGCCGCCGACGCTCTCATCCTTCGTGCGCGCATCGATGCGGCCGCACAGGACCAGCCGGTCGCGCGCCCGGGTCAGGGCGACGTAGAGGAGGCGCAGCGTTTCGTCGGCCTCCTTCTCCGCCCTGAGCGCCCGCGCCGCCGCCGAGCCCTCGCAGTCCGCGCCTTTCGAGCCGCACCACAGGAAGCCGCCGTCCTGCGTCTCCAGCAGGGGCGATCCCTTGGCGCCCGCCTTCATGGTGGTCTCGGGCAGGAAGACGATCGGCGCCTCCAGCCCCTTGGCGCCGTGAGCGGTCATCACCCGCACCTCGCCGCGCTCGCCCTCCATCTCGCGTTTGACGGTGATGTCGAGGGAGGCGAAGGCCTGCGTCAGGCTCTCCAGGTCGCGCACGCCGCGCTGCTCGGCCGCCAGCACCTGGGCGAGGAACTCCTCGATGGCGTCGGACGCCTCGGCCCCCAGGCGCGTCAGCATCCGCGCGCGCATGGAGCGGCCGGTGCTATCTCTTGCCCCCAGCAACCGCGCATAGAACTCGAACGGCGCCTGCTCCCGGGCCTCGCGCCGCAGCCGCTCCAGCAGCGCACAGGCCTCGGCCCATTCGGCGCGCTCGCCGCCGCGCCGCTTCAGCGTCCGCCACAGCGAGGCCTCGCGGCCGTGGGCCAGCGCATAGAGGCTCTCGTCGTCGATGCTGAAGAAGGGCGCCTTGAGCAGGGCCGCGAGTGTCAGGTCATCACCCGGGAAGAGGACGAACCTCGCCACCGCGACCAGGTCGTCAAAGGCGATGTGCTCCGATAGCGCCAGCCGGTCGGCGCCCGCGACAGGGATCGCGCGGCGCTTCAGCTCTCGCAGAATTTCCTCGAAGAGCGCCTTGCGGCGGCGGACCAGCACGATGACGTCGCCATAGGAGGCCGGTCGCCACTGGCGCCGCTCCTTATCGAAGACCGCATCGCCGCGCGCGGCCAGGGCCTCGATCTCGGCGGCGATCTTGCGGGCGAGGCGGCGGTTGGCGCTGTCCTGCGCCGCCATATCCAGCGGCGCATCCCAGGCCTCGCGCTCCGCCCCCGCGACTTCCCGCTCCAGCGGCCAGAGGTCGACGCAGCCCTCGTGGTTCGCGCGGTGCGCCGCATGTGAGACGACGTCGAGCCCCGCCGGGGGCGGCACGCCTCGGCGCGTCTCCGGCGGAAAGAACACCGCATCGACATAGCCGAGCACTTGCGGCGTCGAGCGATAGGAGACGCTGAGCGACACCCCCTCCCCAGCCATGCCTGCATCGCCGATGACCGTCAGGTAGCGCTGCGTCTCGGCCAGCAGCCGCTCGGGCGCGGCGCCCTGGAACGAGTAGATCGACTGCTTCTCATCGCCCACCACGAACAGCGTGCGCGACCGCCCGTCGGCGGCGAAGAACTCGGCGGTGAGTTCGGAGAGAATGTCCCACTGCTCGGGCGCGGTGTCCTGCGCCTCGTCCACAAGGATGTGATCAATGCCGCCGTCCAGCTTGTAGAGCACCCAGGCCGCGTCGGCCCGCTCGGTCAGGAGCAGCCGCGTGCGTTCGATGAGATCGGCGAAGTCGAGCGCGCGCCGGCTCTCCTTCTCGATGCGGTAGGCCGCGACATAGGCCGACGCCAGCGCCAGCACATAGGCGGTGTCCTGCGCGACCCTTGCCGAGCGGACCCGCTCGCGGGCGTGGCCCAACATCGCCTGCTCTTCCAGGAGGCGCTCGCGCAGGTCCTCGCGAGTCTTCAGGCCCGATGTCCTGGCGACCCAGATGGCGGGCGTGCCCTTGCCCTTGTCGGTGAACAGAACCGCCAGCGCCGCGTTGAAGCCGGCGGCGCCGTCGTTCGCGACAGCCGCCAGCTGCTCGGCGCATTTGGCGTCGGCCTTGCCGCCCCGCGCCAGCACTTCGGCCGCCGCCAGCCACAACTCGCGGTCAACGCCGGCCATGGCCGCTTCCTCGATCGCCTGCGGGTCGGAGGGCTGGCCGAACCCACAGGTCTTCCAGACATCGGCGACGGCGCCGCCAAGACCGCCGCACCGCTCCAGGTAGGCGCCGAGCGCGCCGCGCCGGTCTTCAAAGCAGCGGAACATGTCCTGGAAGGCGCCATAGTCCAGCGCCACCGACATCCGGGCGTAGGCGTCGGCGACCACGTCGCTGTGATGGAGGGCGTGAGCCGCCACCGCCGCCCGCGCCTCGGAGACGATGGCCGCGGCGGCGGCGTCGTCCATGACGGTAAAGCCAGGCGACACCTGCGCCTCGATGGGAAAGCGCCGCAGCAGCTTTTCGCAGAAGGCGTGGATGGTCTGAATCTTCAGTCCGCCGGGCGCCTCCAGCGCGCGGGCGAAGAGGGCGCGAGCCCGCGAGAGCGCCTCTTCGTCGTACAGCCCCTCACCCTGCAGCGCGGTCAGTTCATCGCGCAGTTCCTCGTCGGCCATGACCGACCAGGCGCCCAGCCGCTGGAACAGTCGACGCTGCATCTCGGCGGCGGCGGCCTTGGTGTAGGTCACGCACAACACCGCCTCCGGCCGCGCTTGTGACAGCAGCAGCCGCGCCACACGGTCGATCAGCGTCTTGGTCTTGCCCGACCCGGCGTTGGCGGTGACGAACACCGAGCGGGCGGGATCGGCGGCGCGGCGCTGGGGATCGAGGATGCTCACCCTTCGCCCCCTTCGTCTTCGCCGCTGGTGGACCATTCGAACACCCGCGCCAGATGGCCGTAGTCCCCGGCGTGGTCGCGCACGAACTGCGGCGCGACGCGCGAGCGGTAGGGGAAGGTCTCGTCCTCATAGGCCTCCAGCAGCGCCTTGAGCCCCTCCAGGGCCCGCCCGGCCATGTCGCGGGACTCGCCGCCGGAGGCGCGCACGATCTCCTCGCCCGCCGGTCGCCGGCCGGTGACGCGCAGGTAGGTGAGGTCGCCCGGCTCGCGCGCCCCCGCCTCCGCAAAGCCGCCCATCATCAGGATGGCGGCGGTAAGCGTCAGCTGCGGCGAGAAGCCGGTCTCCACCTGCTTCTTCGTCGGCGCCGAGCCGGTCTTGTAATCGAGGATGTGGCCCGTCCCTTCCGGCGTCAGCTCGATACGGTCCGCCCGGGCGGTGACCTGAAAATCCCGCTTCCCGACGCGGAAGGGATAGACCCCCTCCTTCTCCACCAGGACTTCGCGTCCGTCCGCCCGGCGGCGACACTCCAGATCGGCCACCCAGGCGGCGGCTTCATGGGCCAGCGCCGTCTCACGTGCGAGCGCGGCCCGCGGCATGCCGGACTCCGCCAAGGCCTCGAGATAGAGCCTCTGAAAGGTTTCGGCGGCGTCATCCGGCTCACCGTCCGCCCATGCATCGGCGAAGCGCTCGAACGCCTTGTGGATCGCCGAGCCGCGCGCTCGCGCCTCAACCGGCTCATCCGGCCGGTCCAGCCGTCGCAGCTTGAGGATGTCGCGCGCCCAGACGGCATAGGGATCGCGCGTCAGGGCCTCCACGCGCGTCACCGATAGTTTGGTCGGCCGATCCGCGAGCGGCGGAGCCGGAGCGGGCCGCCTCGCGGGTGTGTAGGCGCCGGGCTCGTCCAGCGCTCTGGCCCACTCGAGCAGCTCAGGCCGCGAGGGCAGCTCGACCCCCGCGCCGTCCGCCAGCGTCTTCAGCCGCCACAGCCAGCGGGACTCCACCGCCGGAGCGCCCTCCCGCCGCTCGGCGTGAACCAGCACCACTTCGGGCGCGCAGGCCGCCTGGGCGAAGTCGTGCGCGGTCAGGCCGACGCGCCGCTCGGGCGGGGGCAACCCAAGCGCCTCGCGCATCGGCCGCGACAGGAAGGGATCGATCGGCGCGGCTTGCGGCCAGACGCCGTCCTCCAGTCCCGCGAGGATCAGTCGATCCGCCCGCACCAGCCGCGCCTCAATGGCGCCGAGGATGCGCAGCCGCGAGTGGGACGCACCGCCCGTACGGACGGTCTCTGAGGCGAGGAGGCCTTGGACGAGTTCGTGGAAGGCGCGCGCCGACATGGGCGGCAACCCCTCCGAATCGGCGATCAGCTCGGCCATCAGCCGCGCGGCCGCTTCACCGCCCGCGCCGCTCCAGGCCTCTTGCCCGGCGAGGGCCTCCAACGCCCGCGCCAGCGCCCCGGCCGCCTCCGGCGCCGGCGCGCCGCCCGCCGCAAAGGGCTCGCTCGCCAGCGCCACCGCCGCCTGAAGCTCGCCGGCCAGCGCCAACGCCTCTGGCTCCCCGGCGAGCCTGTTCCAAAGCGCGTCCCAGCTCACCGGCCGCGCGCCGCGCAGGCCCTTCTCCTCCAGACGACCCCGAGCCCGCTCGTCGCCAAGGCGGCTCATCGGATGCTTCAGCACCGCCAGCAGCGCGACCGGGTTGAGCGGATCGACGGCGCTGCCGGCGATCAGGGTGAGCAACACCCCGACCGGGAAGCCCGCCAATGGGGCTCCAGCCGAGGAGTCGGCGACAATGCCCCAGCGCGCCAGCCGGGCCGACACCCGCCGCGCCAGCGCGCGATCGGGGGTGACGAGGGCGGCTGTCCGGTCGGGCGTCTCGAGCGTCTCGCGCAGAAGGAGGGCGCAGACGGCGGCGGCTTCCTCGTCGGTGCGAGCCGTCGTGACAAACATGCCTTCCAGCCCCTGCTCGACGGCGTGGGGATTTTGCGCCCGCAGATCGGCGATGACGCGCCGCCAGTCAGCGGTGGCTTCGGCCGGCCGCAGGGCCTCGTTGATGATGCGCCGGCGCCAGCGCCCGCGGCTGTCGGTGTCGGGCAGCCAGTCATGGACATCGGTCCGCGCCACATCCGCGCGCTTCAGCAGCCGCTTCATGGCGCCCTGGGGGTGCTGCTCGCCGACGTCCTTCCAGGCTGTCTCGGCCAGCTCCTTGTCCAGCCCCGGAAGCACCACCGCCCCCTTCGGCAGGCCGGCGATCACCTTGAGCAGCTCGGCGGTGGCCGGAGCGGTGCCGGTGGAGCCGGCGGCGATCAGCGGGAAGGGGGGCGGACTTGCCTGGTACTGCTCGGCCAGACGCTTGAGCAGCTGCACCCGCCGCTGGGAGACATCCACGAGCCCCAGCGCCTGAAGACGCGCGGGCCACACCTCCACCGCGATCCGCAGCACCCGCGCTGACTGCGCCCAGTGCCTGGCCATCTCGCCCTCGGCGAACTTCGCCAGCCCCACGCGCGCGTCGATCTCCTCGATCTGGCAGCTGTCGAGGAAGGCGCCCAGCGCATCGGCCATCTCCAGCGCGGCGTTGGCGTCGAGGTCGCGGCCGAGCTGATGCTGGTTGTCGAACACAAGCCGCGCCAGCTCGAACCGCCGCCGGCTCATGCTGATGGCGGGATCGAGGTCGAGGGCGACGTCGCCCGGCTCGAAGGGCGGTTCGCCCTCGTCCAGATCGCCCAGCGCCCTTATCTGCGGCAGCAGCACGGCCTTGCCGCCGTTGGCCTTCACGAACGCTTCCGCCAGCGCGCGGGCGCCGCGGCGGGTGGGGGTCAGGACCAGCGCGTCAGCCAATGCCTCCGGGTCCGGGATGGCGCTCAGCAGTCCGCTCGCCAGGTCTTCCACGAACGGCCGATGCGCGGGGATGGAGAACCAGCGGGGGCCGTCGCGCTCGAAGGGGCTCACCGGAGCCGCGCCTCCGCCGCTTCACGCGCCTGCGGATCGCCGACGTGCATCCAGAAGCCCTGCATCACGGCGCCGTACAGACGGCCCCGGTCGGCCAGGTCGCGCCAGATGGGGGCCAGCGAAAAGGCGGCGTCCCCCTCCGCATCGACGATCTGCGGCTTGGTGATGTGCAGGCCCATGTAGGCGAAGGGCGCCTCGGCCGCCTCGCCCCGGAACGTCAGCCGGCCATCGGGAGCCAGGAAGAAGTCGCCGGCGCCCTCGAAACCGATCGAGCGGTCGCGCTGCGCCAGCAGCAGGCAGGCGTCCATGCGGGCGGGATCCCAGGCCCGCACCAGCGTCTCGACGGCCGAAATGCCCTCCTCGAGCCACACGCTGTCGATGTTGGCGACCAGCACCGGCTCCTCGCCGATGAGCGGGCGAGCCTTCTTCAGGCCCCCGCCCGTCTCCAGCAGGCAAGCGCGCTCGTCGGAGATGACGATCCGCGGCGTCCGGCGCGCGGTCAGATGCCCCTCCAGCCGGTCGGCGAAGGCATGGACGTTGACCACCGCCGTCTCCACCCCCGCATCGGCGAGGCGGTCCAGCACATGGTCGATCAGCGCCCGCCCGCCGACCTCGACCAGCGCCTTGGGGCGGTCGTTGGTGAGAGGCCGCATGCGGGTGCCGAGCCCCGCGGCCAGCACCAGGGCGGTCTTGGGCGCGCTCATGTGCGATGCTCCGCCGGCACGTGACGGTCGAACCAGGCCTTGAGGTCTTCCATCCCCGGCGCGTTCAGCGTGCGGTCCAGGTACCCCCACAGGCGCGGCATGAAGGCGGCGTAGCGGGGCTTTTTGTCCCGCACCACCAGACGCGAGAAGATGCCCAGAATCCGCGCCACGTTCAGCGTGCCGAGCGCATTGTAGTCGGCCAGGAACGCCTCGCGGTCGATCTCGGGACGCAGTGTGAAGTACCGCTCCAGCGTGGCCTGCTCCAGCTCGGCCGAGACGTCGCGGCGGGCGTCGTGCAGCAGCATCGAGAAGTCCCACACCTTGTGCCCTCGCACCGCGTCCTGGAAGTCGAGCAGCCCGACCCGCGCCGGCCCGTCACGCTCGGGCAGCCAGATCAGGTTCTCGGCGTGATAGTCGCGGTGGCAGAAGCTGTCGGCGCCTGCCTCGCCGCGCGCACGGATCGGCGCCCACAGGGCCTCCCACTCGGCCGCCGCCTCATCGCCGAACGACAGGTCCCGCTTCATCTGCGGCAGCCACTCGATGAAGAGGTCGCCGGCCGTCTTCAGGGCGAGATCGTCATAGGCCAGCAGCGGCCAGCTGACGTGGGCGCAGGTCAGGTGCGAGGACGGCGCCGAGGCGTGCATGACGGCGAGCGCATCGATGGCCGCGTCGTACAGTTCGGTCTCGCTGGCGCCGTCGCCGATCAGGCGAGCGTAGAGAGCGTCGCCCAGGTCCTCCAGGACCGCCAGCCCGGCCGAGGCGTTGAAGGCGATGACCTCCGGTGCCGAGAGCCCCAGTGATTTCAGGTAGGTCGCCGTTGTGACGAAGGCCTCGATCCGCCCCGCCGCCAGCCGCGCGAGGGCGTTGTAGCCGCTGGCGTGGCGCTGGGCGGGGGTGAAGTGCTCGCCGCACGGCTCGGTCTCGGCGTGCGGCGGCTGGTCCATGAAGATCAGCGTCTGGCCGGATGGCGTATGCAGCCGCTCATAGGCGCGGGTGGACGCATCGCCCGCCAGCGCGAAACGCGTGGCGTCGCCAAGGCCGTTGGCGGCAAGGAACTCGGCCTTCAGGGCCTCACGCGCTGAACTCAATTCCCCGACCTTCCCATGCGCCGTGCGGGGTCAGCCGCACCCGGCGCCCTTCGCCGGTTTCGTCGAAGGCGAACTCGATGTCCAGCCTGTCGGGCGGCAGACGATGGCCCAGCCGCTGCGGCCATTCGACCACCACCGCGCCCTCGTCCAGAGCCTCATCCAGGCCAAGCTCGCGCGCCTCCTCGGGCGATCCGAGCCGATAGAGGTCAAAGTGCGCCACCGGCGGCTGGGCCTCATAGAACTGCACCAGCGTGAAGGTGGGGCTCGGGACCTCCTCGTCCGGCGAGGTCAGCGCCCGGATCAGCGCCCGCGCCAGGGTCGACTTGCCGGCGCCCAGCGGCCCGTGGAGACAGACCGCATCGCCCACCTTCAGCTCACCGGCGATGGCGGCGCCGAGCCGCGCGGTCGCCGCCTCGTCCGGCAACCGAAAATCACCTTCCGCCGGCACGATCATGCGAGGTCTCGCTCCACATGGTGCTTCAGCGCCTCGATGCTCTCGATGCCCGCGGGATCCAGCGGCTCGCCGACCGTGAGGCGATAGCGCGCGCCCTTCTTGTTCAGCAGCTCGTGAAAAAGGGTGATGTCGCGCAGCTCGCCGGAGAAGCGGTCGAAGAAGTGGAAGAGCGCCGCCCACGGCCCCTTCACATGCACCGGTATGACCGGAGCGGCGTACTTGCGGGCGATGGAAAGGGCGCTGGCCTGCCAGGGCTTGTCAGTCAGCACGCCGTCGATGCGCCGCGCCAGCCGGCCGGCCGGGAAGATCATCAATGCCCGCTCGGCCTCCATGGCCTCCCGCGTCATCTGCAAGGTGAGCCGCGTGCGCTCGCGGGTGCGCTTTTCCTCGACCCACTCGACCGGGATCAGCACTTCCGACAGACGCGGCGAGACGCGGTGGGCGTCGGAGTTGGCGTAGAAGACCATGTCCGGCCGGCGGACCCTGAAAGCGTCATGGACCGCGATGCCGTCGGCGATGCCGGTGGGGTGGTTGGCGACGACGACGCAGCGGCCTTCGCGCGGCAGGTTCTCCAGTCCCCGCGCCTCGACGTTCACCGACAGCAGATCCGAGACATGGCCGATGGCCTCCCGCCCGCTCAGCGGCGCGATGGCGTCGGCCATGGCTCTGGCCTTGCGGTAATCGAGCAGGCCGTAGAGCGCCGGTCTGACCAGCGGCCATACCGGCGAAGACGACAGGCGCGGCGCCCGCTCCTCGATCAGCACATCGACGATGTGCCGCCGCCTGGTGGCGGGGAGCGCATAGCTTTCGGCGGCTGCGGCGTTGACCATGGGCGGACTCTAGCGTCTGGCCGCGCAAGCGCTAGGCGCGGGCGCTGCAAAGGCATAGAACGCCCGCTCGCACCAGTTTTGAGGAGCTTCCCATGCGCGACATCCGCCATTTCGTGAACGGCGCGGCCTTTGAAGGCGCGTCCGGCCGGTTCGGCGATGTCTTCAACCCCAACACCGGCGAGGTGCAGGCGCGCGTGCAACTGGCGACCGAAGCCGAGGTGGACCGCGCCGTGCAGGCCGCCGCCGCCGCCTTCCCCGCCTGGGCCGCCACCAACCCGCAGCGCCGCGCGCGGGTGATGTTCGAGTTCAAGCGCCTGGTCGAGGCGAACATGGACGAGTTGGCCGAGCTGCTCTCCTCCGAGCATGGCAAGGTCATCGCCGACAGCCGGGGCGATGTTCAGCGGGGGCTGGAGGTCATCGAGTTCGCCTGCGGCATCCCTCACGCCTTGAAGGGCGAGTACACCGAGGGCGCGGGCCCGGGGATCGACGTCTATTCCATGCGCCAGCCGCTGGGCGTGGTCGCCGGCATCACCCCGTTCAACTTCCCGGCCATGATCCCGATGTGGATGTTCGGCATCGCCATCGCCGTCGGCAACACCTTCATCCTCAAGCCCTCCGAACGCGATCCGTCGGTTCCGGTGCGCCTGGGCGAGTTGATGATGGAGGCCGGGGCCCCGGCGGGCGTGCTGAACGTCGTTCACGGCGACAAGACGGCGGTCGACGCCATCCTGCATCACCCGGACATCCGGGCCGTCAGCTTCGTCGGCAGCTCCGACATCGCCCACTACGTCTATTCGACGGGTACGGCCAACGGGAAGCGCGTGCAGGCCATGGGCGGGGCCAAGAACCACGGCATCGTCATGCCCGACGCCGACATGGACCAGACGGTCAAGGACCTCGTCGGCGCGGCCTACGGCTCGGCGGGCGAGCGCTGCATGGCCCTGCCGGTCGCCGTGCCGGTCGGCCAGAAGACCGCCGATGAACTGCGCGAGCGGCTGGTGGCCGAGCTCGATACCCTGCGCGTCGGCGTCTCCACCGACGACCAGGCGCAGTACGGCCCCGTGGTCTCCGCCGCCCACCGCCAGCGGATCAGCGACTACATCCAGATGGGCGTGGACGAGGGCTCCGAGCTCGTCGTCGATGGCCGCGACTACGCGCTCCAGGGCTTCGAACAAGGCTTCTTCATCGGCCCGACCCTGCTCGACCACGTCAAGCCGACCATGAAGTCCTATCAGGAGGAGATCTTCGGCCCGGTCCTGCAGTTGGTCCGCGCCGAGAGCTTCGAGGAGGCGCTCGCCCTGCCTTCCAACCACCAGTACGGCAACGGCGTCGCCATCTTCACCCGCAACGGCCGCGCCGCGCGGGAGTTCGCTGCCCGCGTGCAGGTCGGCATGGTCGGCATCAACGTGCCGATCCCGGTGCCGGTCGCCTACCACACCTTCGGCGGCTGGAAGCGTTCGGCCTTCGGCGACATCAACCAGCACGGCATGGAGGGGGTCCGCTTCTACACCAAGACCAAGACCGTCACCGCCCGCTGGCCTGAAGGGATGCAGGAGGATAGTTCTTTCGTCATCCCGACGATGAGGTAGGCAAATGCGGAAACTGGCGATCTGGCTCACCATCATCGGCCTGGCGGCCGCCGCGCTTTATGGCGCCTACTGGTGGTACGACCTGCGCTGGCGGCCCAAGACCATCACCGAGCACCAGGACCAGATCGCCGAACTGCTCAGCGAGGCCGGCTGGGTGTCGCCCGGCGCCAAGGGCCCGGTGCTGTACATGGTCAGCTTCCGCACCTGCCCCGACTGCATCCGCTTCAAGAACGAGGAATTCCCGCGCCTGCACAAGGCGGGCGTCGACACCCGGCTGATCGAGATCGCCCGGCGCGACCGCAACGGCATGCCCAAATCCACGCCCGCCGAGCGCGCCACGGTCGCCGAGTTGTGGCTGAACCGCAGCTGGGCCCTGTCCGAGCAGTGGGACAAGACGCCGGTGGACGCCTGGACCGCGCAGGGCATCGCGCCCGCCGACGGCGACACGGCGCGCACCGCCGTGGTGGAAGCGGGGCGCGAGCTGGTCGACAAGCTCCAGCCCCTGCTCAAGGACAACGGCATCGACTTCGCCTACCCGCTCCTCATCTGGTGGAACGAGAAGGGCGAAATGCGCGGCTGCGCCTGCGAAAAGCGCGAGACCTACCGCTTCGTCCGCGAGGAGCTCGGCGCCTCGAAGGACAAGGGCGTGGGGACGCGGGACTAGCGACCCGGCCCTTGGCGGACGGCGCTCCCACGGTTAAGGCCCGCCCATGCCGATGTCCGTCCGCGCCGCCTATCGCGAACGCCTCGCCGCCGGGGCGATCAAGCCCGACGCGGCGCAGGAGGCGGCGCTTTCGGCGCTGTCGCGCCTGGAGGGAGACCTCAACGACGCCGCCGAGCCGACCTTCCGATCCCTGTTCCGGCGGTCCGGGCCGAAGGGTGTGAAGGGTGTCTACCTGTGGGGGCCGGTCGGTCGGGGCAAGTCGATGCTGATGGACCTCTTCTTCGAGTCCGCCCCGGTCGAAAAGAAGCGCCGCGCCCACTTCCACCAGTTCATGGCCGACGTGCACGCCCACATCGACGCCTGGCGCAAGGGCGACGCCGCCGCCCGCAAGGCCTACTTCGGCCAGGCGAAGGGCGACGACCCCATCGTCCCCACGGCCGAGCTGATCGCCGAGGACGCGCGCCTGCTCTGCTTTGACGAGCTGCAGGTCACTGACATCGCCGACGCGATGATCCTGGGCCGCCTGTTCGAGGCCCTTTTCGCCAGAGGCGTGACACTGGTCGCCACCTCCAACCGCCCGCCGGAAGACCTCTACAAGGACGGCCTCAACCGCCAGCTCTTCGTTCCCTTCATCGAGATGCTGAAGGAGAAGATGGAGCTGGTGGCCGTGCGCGGGCCGGTGGACTTCCGCCTCGACCGGCTGCGCGCCGGGCGGGTGTGGTTCTCGCCCATCGACCCGGACAACGAGCGCGAGTTCGACGCCCTATGGCAGGACATGCTGGACGGTGCGCCCGAGACCGGCGCCACGGTCGATGTGCTGGGCCGCAAGCTGCACCTGCCGCGCGCCTCCGGCGGCCTGCTGCGCGCCTCGTTCGCGAGCCTCTGCATGCAGGCGCTGGGGCCGCAGGACTACATCGCGATCGCCGAGCGCTTCCACACGGTCTTTCTGGAAGACCTGCCGCGCCTTACGCCGGCCCGCCGCGACGCCGCGCGCCGGTTCGTGACCCTGATTGATGAGCTCTATCAGGCGGGCGCCAAGCTGGTCGTCCTGTCGGAGGCCGAGCCCGACGCCCTCTATCCGCAAGGCGACGGCGCCTTCGAGTTCGAACGCACGGCATCACGCCTTCACGAAATGCGCTCGCAGGCTTATCTCGAACTCGTGCGGGACTGACCTGAGGGCTGCGTTGACACCCCCCGCTCGCGGCTTAAAAGCGGGGCCGGTTCCAAGCACGCTATGACGGGAAGTCCATGACCGAGACCGGCCTGCCGCCGAGACCGCTATCGCCCTTCACCACCGTGTGGCGCTGGCACCTGACGATGTTCACCTCGATCATGCACCGGGTCACCGGGGTTGGCCTGTATGGCGGGGCGCTGATCGCCGCCGGATGGGCCATCGCGCTGGCCAGCGGGCCGGATGCCTACGCGGCCTACATGGGCCTGCTCGGCTCCATCCTCGGCAGGATCGTGCTGTTCGGGATGACGGTGGCGCTGTTCTATCACCTGGCCAACGGCATCCGGCACCTGGTCTGGGACTTCGGCCACGGCCTGGACATCAAGAGCGCCAACTTTAGCGGCGTCGTCGTCATCGCCTTTGCGGTCACCGCCTCCATCGGCCTTTGGATCGTCGCCGCCATGATGGGAGTGCTGTGATGGACGAGGCTCGCTACCGCACTCCGCTCGGCCGCGCCCGGGGCCTGGGCGCCGCCGGTCATGGCGCCGGTCACTGGATTTCCGAGCGCGTCTCGTCGATGGCGCTCGTGCCGCTGGTCCTGTGGATCGCCTACGCCGCCCTGCAGATCGCCGGCGCCGGATATGAAGGCGCGATTGTCTGGGTCAGCCATCCGCTGAACGCGGTGCTGCTCACCCTGCTGCTGGCGATCGGCTTCCAGCACATGCACGCCGGGATGCGGGTCGTGGTGGAGGACTACATCCATCAGACCTCGACCAAGGCGCTCCTGCTCATCCTCAACCTCTTCGTCTGCGTGCTCGGCGGCGCGCTGGCGGTGTTTTCGGTCCTCAAGGTCGCCCTTGGCGGCGGAGCGTTCTGATGGCGGCTTACGAATTCCAGGACCACAAGTTCGACGTCGTCGTCGTCGGCGCGGGGGGCTCAGGGCTCCGGGCCGCGCTCGGCTGCGCCCAGGCGGGGCTGAAGACGGCCTGCGTCACCAAGGTCTTCCCGACGAGGTCGCACACCGTGGCGGCGCAGGGCGGCATCTCGGCCAGCCTCGGCAACATGAGCCCCGACGACTGGCGCTGGCACATGTACGACACCGTCAAGGGTTCGGACTGGCTCGGCGACCAGGACGCCATCGAGTACCTGACCCGCAACGCGCCCGCCGCCGTCTATGAGCTGGAGCACTGGGGCGTCCCGTTCAGCCGCACGGACGAGGGCAAGATCTACCAGCGCGCCTTCGGCGGCATGACCAAGAACTACGGCGAGGGCCCGATCCAGCGCACCTGCGCGGCGGCCGACCGGACCGGCCACGCCATGCTCCACACCATGTACGGCCAGAGCCTGAACAACGCGGTGGAGTTCTTCATCGAGTTCTTCGCGCTCGACCTGATCATGGACGAGGGCGTGTGCCGGGGCGTCACCGCCTGGAAGCTGGACGACGGCACGCTGCACCGCTTCCAGGCGCAGATGGTGATCCTGGCGACGGGCGGGTATGGCCGGGCCTACTTCTCGGCGACGAGCGCCCACACCTGCACGGGCGACGGCAACGCCATGGTGCTGCGCGCCGGCCTGCCGTTACAGGACATGGAGTTCGTCCAGTTCCACCCCACCGGCATCTACGGCGCCGGCTGCCTGATCACCGAAGGCGCGAGGGGCGAGGGCGGGTACCTCACCAATTCCGAGGGCGAGCGCTTCATGGAGCGCTATGCGCCGTCGGTGAAGGACCTGGCGCCGCGCGACATGGTCAGCCGCGCCATGACCATCGAGATCCGCGAGGGCCGGGGCGTGGGTCCCAACAAGGACCACATCTTCCTGCACCTGGATCACCTCGACCCGAAGATCCTGCACGAGCGCCTGCCCGGCATCTCCGAGACGGCCAAGATCTTCTCCGGCGTGGACGTCACCAAGGAGCCGATCCCGGTGCTGCCGACCGTGCACTACAACATGGGCGGCATCCCCACGAACTACCACGGCGAGGTCGTCACCAAGGTCAAGAAGGACCCCGACCAGGTGGTGCCGGGCCTGATGGCCGTCGGCGAAGCGGCCTGCGTCAGCGTTCACGGCGCCAATCGCCTCGGCTCCAACAGCCTGATCGACCTGGTGGTGTTCGGCCGCGCCGCCGCCCTGCGCTGCGCCGAGATACTCAAGCCCGGCGCGACCCAGGCCGAACTGAAGGCCGGCCATACCGAGGCCCACCTCACCCGCTTCGACCGCTTCCGCAATGCGAGCGGCGGCACGCCCACGGCCAGCCTGCGCCTCGACATGCAAAAGGCCATGCAGGAGGACGCCGCCGTCTTCCGCACCGGCGAGAGCCTGGCATCCGGCGTCAAGCGCCTGGCGACGGTTTACGGCGGCGTTTCAGACATCTCGGTCGCCGACCGGGGCCTGGTTTGGAACACCGACCTGATGGAGACGCTGGAGTTCGACAACCTCATCGGCCAGGCCGTCGTCACCGCCAACAGCGCGCTGAACCGCACCGAGAGCCGGGGCGCCCACGCCCGCGAGGACTTCCCTGACCGGGACGACGAGAACTGGATGAAGCACACCCTCGCCTGGTTCGAGCCGGCCAAGGGTCAGGTGAAGATCGATTACCGCCCGGTGCACAGCTACACGATGAGCAACGACATCGCCTACATCCCGCCCAAGCAGCGGGTCTACTAGGCCATGAGCGAACGCCCCTCCATTCCGCGCCTCCCGGCCCGGTCGATGGGGCTGAAGCTGCTGCTCGTCTGCCTGCTGGCGCTGCTCATGAGCATTCCGGCGGTGTTCGTGTTCGCCATCCTCATGGACCGCACCAACCGCGCCGAAGAGGTGACGCAGGAACTGGGCCAGCTGTCCGGCGGACCGCAGACCTTCCTCGGCCCCGTGCTGGCGGTCCCCTACACGGCGACGGCGGCGACGTCCGACGCGGTCCCGCCGCCGCCTCCGCCGCGCACCGACGCCACCATGACGACCGCAACCGCCGTGGCCGCTCCGGGACAGCGCTATCGCGGTGTGCTGATCGTCTATCCGGTCACCGGTAACGCGCAGGCCTCCGTCGATTCCGACGTGCGCCAGCGGTCGCTGTTCAAGGTGCCGATCTACAAGACCGACCTCACCTTCACCGGAACCTTCGACCTGACCGGCGCGGAAGCGTCCGTACCCGGCGCGTCGTTCGACTGGAGCCGCGCCGAACTGGTCGTCGGCGCCTCGGACGCCCGCGGCGCCCAGGCCGACATCGTCGTCACCGCCGGCGGCCAGCGCATCCTGGCCGCGCCGTCCGCCAACCTCACCGACATGGGCCTGATGAGCCAGCCGGTGGAAGGCCGTCGCCGTCCGATGCCGCAGTCGGCCGGCCTGCGCTTCTTCGCCGTGCCCGCGGCTTTCGCCACGCCGGGCGCGAAGTTCGACGCCGCCGCCCAGATGACCTTCACCGGCGCCCAGCGCCTGGCGGTGCTGCCCTTCGCCAAGACCACGACCTTTGGGGCGACGGGCGACTGGCCCGATCCCAGCTTCGACGGCGGCTTCCTGCCCACCCGGCGCGAGGTGAGCGACAGCGGCTTCACGGCCAGCTGGAGCGTGCCCTTCATCGCCCGGGGCGTTCCGGCGGCCGGCGCGGCGGAGTCGATCTCGCGGCTCGGCCAAGGCTCGCTCGGCGTCTCCTTCGTCGAGCCCGCCAACCCCTACCAGTCGGTGTCGCGCTCGCTGAAGTACGCGCCGATGTTCATCGGCCTCGTCTTCCTCGCCTACTTCCTGTTCGAGAGCATGGCCCGCCGCCGCGTCCACCCGGCGCAGTACGTGCTGATCGGGCTGGCGCAGATCATCTTCTACCTGATGCTGCTTTCCATCGCCGAGCGGGTCGGCTTCGACCTCGCGTTCCTGATCTCCGCCGGCGCGACCGTGGCGCTGATCAGCGCCTACGCCGGCTGGGTGTTCGAGAGCCGGCGGCAGGGCGTCATCGCGCTGGTCGCCTTCACCGCCCTCTACACCCTGATCTACGTCCTCATGCGCCTGGAGGACTTCGCCCTCCTGATCGGGGCGCTGACCAGCTTTGGGGCCATCGCGGCCGTCATGTATTTCACCCGCGGGATCGACTGGTACGGCGTGCGCGCCGACGGCCCCGCCGCTTCTGTTGAGGAACGCGTCTGATGGTTCAGCTTACGCTCCCGAAGAATTCGGTCGTTCAGAAGGGCCGCCGCCACGCCTCGCCGACGAGCGGCGGCAAGGTGCGCACCTTCCGCATCTACCGCTATGACCCGGAAGCCGGCGGCAACCCGCGCTGGGACACCTATGAAGTGGATACGCAGGCGTGCGGCCCGATGGTCCTGGACGCCCTGATCTACATCAAGAACACCATCGACCCGACGCTGACCTTCCGCCGCTCCTGCCGGGAGGGGGTGTGCGGCTCCTGCGCCATGAACATGGCCGGCCGCAATGGCCTCGCCTGCACGACGGGCTGGGAAGAGCTTCCGGGCAAGGACATCCAGATCAGCCCCCTGCCGCACATGCCGGTGGTCAAGGACCTGGTGCCGGACCTGACCCTGTTCTACGCCCAGTACGCCTCCATCGAGCCCTGGCTGCACACCGAGACCCCCGAGCCGCAGAAGGAATGGCTCCAGGCGCCGGAAGACCGCGAGAAGCTCGACGGCCTTTATGAGTGCATCCTGTGCGCCTGCTGCTCGACCAGCTGCCCCAGCTATTGGTGGAACGGCGAGAAGTACCTGGGACCCGCGACCCTGCTGCACGCCTATCGCTGGCTGATCGACAGCCGCGACGAGGCCACGGGCGAGCGGCTGGATGCGCTGGAGGACCCCTTCAAGCTCTACCGCTGTCACACCATCATGAACTGCGCCCAAGTCTGCCCCAAGGGCCTGAACCCCGCCAAGGCCATCGCCGAGATCAAGAAGATGATGGTCGAGCGGGTGGTCTGAGGCTCAGGCGAGTTTCAGTCCGCATAAGTTCGCGAAATGTCGGTAGTCGCTGTCTCGGGTGATGAGTTGGGCGCCGGCGTCGATACAGCACTGGGCGATCAGAGCGTCGGCGAGCTTGGCCTTGAAGCCCTTGGTCAGCAGGAGCGCGCGGGTTTGACCAACGCGCTCCCAGTAACCTTCTGTGATCCCGACCAATTCCAGCTTCTGAATCAGCTGATAGGCTTCGCCGCTTTTGGGCTTCGACAAGAGCTCGGCCACTACCGGAGGAGCCATGAAGAGCTCTTCCCTGACGAGGGCCGTGTAAATCCGATCCGCGTCGGGGCCCTCGCTACCCTCGAGAAAGGCAATGAGGCTGCTGGTGTCGGCGACGATCAACGGATGACGTTGCCGCGTTCGTCAAATTCGCGATCTTCCCTCAGCTCCTTGAGGTTCATCTCTTCCGCCAGGCCGGGGAACTTGCCTCGCATCGCCAGGAGGCGCTTGCTTGCTTCACGATGGTTGTAGTCTCGCAACGCCTGACGAAGAGTCTCCGTCAGGCCTGCGCCGGAAAATTCCATCGCTCCTTCGACGAGACCGGCCGGAAGGAAGGCGGTGATCTTGCGCATTTCACTCATGGGACTATTGATGCCATATCGAAGTTACGGCATCAAGTGCCAGCATCAAGTGCTGGCATTATCACCAAAGTTGACGGCCGCGTCATCATTCTTGCAGAAGGCTGGCTATGAGCGGACTTGACGCCCGTGTCGTGATCCTTGGCGCCGGCCACGCGGGTGGTTCGGCGGCGGCGTTTCTGCGCCAGTACGGGTTCAAGGGCCCGATCACGCTGGTCGGTGAAGAGCCGGTGGCGCCCTATCAGCGCCCGCCGCTCTCCAAGGCCTGGCTGAAGGGCGAGGCGGGCGAGGAGGAGCTGAAGCTCAAGGACGACAGCTGGTACGCCGACAACAACTGCCGCCTGCTGCTGAACGTGACCGGCACGCGCATCGACCGGGCGGGCAAGACGGTCACCCTCTCCAACGGTGAGACGGTTCCCTACGACGTCCTGATCCTGGCGACCGGCGCGCGGGCGCGGAAGCTGCCGATCCCGGGCGCGGACCTCAAGGGCGTGCTCGAACTGCGGACCGCCGCCGACGCCGAACAGCTGAAGGCGGCGCTGGGCCCCGGCAAGCGCCTCGCCATCATCGGCGGCGGCTACGTCGGGCTTGAAGCGGCGGCCTCGGCTCGGGCGCTAGGCGCGGAAGCCGTGGTCATCGAACGCGAGGACCGGGTGCTGGCGCGCGTCGCCTGCCAGCCGCTGTCGGAATTCTTCCAGGACTATCACCGCAAGCACGGCGTGACCTTCGAGCTCGCCGCCGGGGTGGACAGCTTCGTCGGCGAGAACGGCGCCATCACCGGCGTGAAGCTCTCTGACGGGCGGGTGATCGCCTGCGACGCCGCCCTGGTGGGTGTGGGCGCCCAGCCGAACGAGGAGCTGGCGCGCGAGGCGGGCCTGCCTTGCGACAACGGCGTGATCGTCGACGGCGAAGCCCGTACCGAAGATCCGGCCATCTACGCCATCGGCGACGTCACCCATCGGCCGCTGCCGCTGTACGACCGCACCTTCCGCCTGGAGAGCGTGCCCAACGCTCTGGAGCAGGCCAAGATTGTCGCCAGCGCGCTCGCCGGCCGCCCGGCCCCGGCGCCCGAAACGCCGTGGTTCTGGTCCGACCAGTACGACCTCAAGCTCCAGATCGCCGGAATCCCGTTCGAGTGCGACGAGATCATCACCCGGGGCGACCCCGCCTCGGCGAAGTTCGCGCTGTTCCACCTGCGTCAGGGCGTGGTGCGCGCCGTCGAGGCGGTGAACGCGGCGCCGGAGTTCATGATGGGCAAGCAACTCATCGGCAAGAAGATCGAAGTGAGCCGCGAGAAGCTTGCGGATACGACGATTTCCATGAAAGAGGTCGCCGCCTAAGAGCGGCCGTAGAGAGAGGGCGTCCAGACCAATGGCCAAGATTACCTACATCGAGCACGACGGGACCGAACACGTCGTCGACGTGAAGCCGGGCATGTCGGTGATGGAGGGGGCCATCAAGAACAACATCCCCGGCATCGACGCCGACTGCGGCGGCGCCTGCGCCTGCGCGACCTGCCATGTCTATGTCGACGAGGCCTGGCAGGGAAAGACGGGCACGCCCTCGGCCATGGAGGAGTCGATGCTCGACTTCGCCGAGAACGTCGAGCCCAACAGCCGCCTCTCCTGCCAGATCAAGGTCAGCGACGAACTGGACGGCCTGACCGTCCGCATGCCGGAAAGCCAGCACTAAGCCTTAGAAGCTCAGCTCCGGCTGGGCGGCGCCTTCCTGCACGGTCTCCGGCAGGTGGCAGGTGAAGCGGGCGCCGGCGCCGGGCTCGCTCTCCAGCGCCACCCAGCCGCCGTGGAGTTCGACCAGCGCCTTGACCAGCGCCAGGCCGAGGCCAGGACCGCCGCGGTCGCGACCCACGAACCGGTCGAAGATGTGGGCCTGGACGTGGAAGGGAATGCCCCGCCCGGTGTCGGCCACGTGCAGCTGGACCTCGCCAAGCGCGCGCTGGGCCGAGAGGGTGACGGTCCCTTCCGGCGGGGTCTGGCCAAGGGCGTTTTCCACCAGGTGGTCGAGGATCTGTCCCAGGCGATGGGTGTCGCCGCGCATCAGCCCCACGCCCGAGGCGTCCTCCACCACGATCGAGACCTGCGCCAGATCGGCCTCGTGGCGCCAGCGCGCGGCGGCGTCGCCCAGCAGTTCGCCGACGTCCACGTCGCTGACCTCCAGCCCCATCTCACCGGCGTCTATCTGGGCGATGTCTAGGACGTCGTTGATCGAGCGCGCCAGCTGGGTCGCCGCCGAGCGCACCGAGCCGACATAGCCCCGCGCCCGCTCGCTCAGCGCCTCTCCGCCGTGCTCCAGCAGTTCGGCGTAGCCGATGATGGTCGTGAGGGGGGTGCGCAGTTCATAGGAAACGTTGCCGACGAACTCGCGCTTCAGCCGCTCGGCCTCGGCCAACGCCGCTTCCTTGGCCGTCAGCGCCGCCTCCAGGTGGCGGGTGTCGGTGATGTCGGCGAAGGCGATCAGCGTCGCGCCATCGGGCAGCGGCCGCGACTGGAAGGCGACGATGCGGCCGTCGGCCGTCTTCACCTCTCCGCTGGTGGGGGCGCGCGAGACCGGGTCGGGATCGGCGACGCGGCCCTTCAGCTCGCGCCAGAAGGCCATGTCGTGCAGGCGCGGCACGCACAGCTCGACCACGCCCTCGAAGTCGCCCGCCGCCATCAACTCCATCGGCGTGACGTTCCAGAAGGTGGCGAAGGCCTCGTTGTGCAGCCGCAGCCGCCCGTCCGAGCCGAACACGGCGACCGCGTCCGACAGCTTGTCGAGCGTCGCCTGCTGCACCTGGATCAGGGCGTTGAACTGGGCCTTCAGCTTGAGCTCATCGGTCATGTCCGAGAACAGGACGAGGAGACCGCCCAGCGGGTGCGGCTGGCGCACCACGCGCAGGGTCCGCCCGTCCGGCAGCGTCCAGATCTCGTCCGGCTGCGAGCCGAGGGCTTCGTAGCGGGCAAGTTCGGCGGCCCTCCACTTGGCGTAGTCGGCGGTCTCGGGCAGGCGGCGGCGCTGGCGCAGGCGGTCGAGGATTTCGGCGTGGCTCGGCCGCTCCAGCAGCCAGGCCGGCTCCAGCCCCCACAGCGCGGCGAAGGCCTGGTTGTGAAACAGCAGGCGCTTGGACTGGCTGAAGATCGCTACGGCCTCGGCGATGTGGTTCAGCGTTTCGTCGTGCGCCTCGACGTGGCGGCGCAGGGTCTCGCGGGTCTCCTCGACCTCGGTGGCGTCCTGCGCCCACACCCCGACCCCGCCGCCCTCCAGCGGTTCGGCCACGAAGCGGAAGGCCCGGCGCCGCCCGCCCGCGCTGCCCCAGCGCACCGTCTCGCGCCGCTCGCCCAGGTTGGCGGCCTCGGCCGCGAGCGCATCGGCCGAGCGGTCGAAGGTCAGGCCGCGCGCGGCGGCGTCGGCGAGGTCTGGCGCGTCCACCGCCGCCAACCAGGCGCGGTTGGCCCACTGCACCTTGCCGTCCGCCCCGGCGATCCAGGCGGGTTCGGGCCGCACGTCGAGGAAGGCCGCGAACCGCGCGGCCGTGGGCAGCGCCGCGGCCGAGGCCTCGATCACCGACAGCCGCAGCCAGGCCAGCGCCCCGGCGGTGCGCCCTTCGACCGAGATCACGCCCTTGGGCCCACGCGCCTCGAACGCGCAGGGCTCGCCGCGTTCGAACAAGGCCCTAAGGCGCCGGGCGTGGTCGGGCTCGCCGCGCATCAGGGCGTTGAGCAGCCCCTGCGCGTCGGCGCCGTCCAGCGCGAAGGCGGCGGCGCAGGCGGCCAGGCTGTCCTCGCCGGACGCCAGCGTCGCCTCGCCGTCCTCCACGGCCACCAGGGCGCTGTCGAACGCCTCGACCGAGGCCTGGGCCACATCCGTGCGCGCCGACAGGGCGGAAAGCTTGGCTTGCAGCGCTGCCACGCGCTCTTCGGTGCGCCGCCGCTGGATCAGCGCCCAGAGCACCGCGCACACGGCCAGGCTGATCGAACCGGCCACGGCGGCCAGGATCAGGTCCGGCGGGTTCATCACAGGTCGCCCCGAATCATGACTTTCGAGGATAGGCCGCACGCGCGGCGCTGGCGAACGGGCTGTGGATATCGCATCTATGCGGCCATGACCGCCCTCTATCCCATCGCCGCCAACGCCGAGGCCGCGCTGAACGCGCCGCTGGGCAAGGCCGCGCGTGAGCGGGAGGCCAGGGCGGTGGCAGGCCGCGAGGTGGAGTTCATTTCCGAGGATGTCGGCCCCGCCTTCGAAACCGCCGAGGCGGCGGAGGCGGCCTTCGCCAATCATCTGGAGGGCGGCGTCGCCCGCATCCGCGAGGTCGTCGCCAAGGTGAAGGGCCGCACGCCCGTCGTCGCCCCCGTACGCCCGGTCTATGCGGGCGGGCGGCGCTGGCCCAAGATCGACCAGCCGCTGGCCAAGACGGTATGGCGTCTGTCGATCTCCTACTGGCGCATCGTCGATCCGGCCCGCTACGCCGAGCTGGAGCAGGCGCGAAAGGCCCGCAAAGCCGCGCTGGGCGAAAACCTCGACGCCGCCGCCCTGCGCGCCCTGGCCGGTCAGCCGCTGCAGGCGGTCAAGCCGCAGCAGCCGTTGGACGTCGGCCTGTTCGAGTACCGGCTGCCCGAAGACCCCTCCACGATCATTCCAGACGAATGATGAGCCGCTGGACCAACGAGCATCCGCCCTCGCTCGAAGACATCGCCGACCTGGCGCAGGCCGCGTTCGAGACGTTGCCGGCGCACCTGCGCGCGCTGGCCGGCGAGTGTGTCTTCCAGGTGGCCGACTTCGCGGACGAGGAGACGCTGGAGGCGCTCGGCATCGACAATCCGTTCGAGCTGTCGGGCCTCTATCAGGGTGTCGACCTCTCGCGGCAGTCGGTGATGGACCCGGTGCGGATGCCCCCGATGGTGTTCCTGTACCGCCGCCCGATCCTCGACGAGTGGATGGAGCTGGAGGATGTCACCCTCGGCGAACTGGTCGCCCACGTCCTGATCCATGAGATCGGCCACCACTTCGGCCTCAGCGACGAACAGATCGAGGCGCTGGAGGCGCGGGCCCACTAGAGGCCGGCGCGTAAAGGTGACGCGGGCGTCATTTTTTCGTTGACCCTCGTTCCTCGCTATGGCTCCATGGGGCCTCGGAGAAGCCCGGTACAAGGGCTCCCAGACGCGTGGCCGGAGGAGTTTGAGCATGACCGACAAGAACATCACCAAGGACGCCATGTATGATGCGGTGGCGCCCGACGACTTCGAGTCGATGCTCGAACTGGACCGCTACAACAACCGCTCGACGGCCTTCGACAAGATCATCTCGGCGACCCACGACCACTTCTGGGACCCGCTGAACCCCGACTACATCGACTTCAGCGAACCGTGGGATATGGACAACGATCCCCTCGTTCCCGAGGAACTGGTCGTTTCGCTGTCGACGGACTACGTCTCCAACCACCTGTCCGACCCCAAGCAGCGCACGAGGTTCATCAACCAGTCGGTGCTGCGGGCCTTCTCATCGATCCTGCACGGCGAGCAAGGCGCGCTGAACCTGTCGGCCAGCCTTTGCCACGTGCTGAAGGACCAGGGCGCGCAGGAGTATGCCGCCAACCAGACGCGCGAAGAAGCCCGCCACGTCACCGCTTTCGCCAAGTACATCAAGGCCCGCTGGGGCCGTCCGGTCGAGTGCGGCCCGACGCTGAAGGACCTGCTCGTCGAGATCATCGGCGCGCCGGAGGTCTACAAGAAGATCATCGGCATGCAGATGCTGGTCGAGGGCCTGGCCATGGGCGCCTTCGCCACCTTCTACACCAAGATGTACGACCCGCTCGGCAAGAAGCTGCTGCAGCTGGTGATGACCGACGAGGCCTTCCACCACAAGTTCGGGAAGATCTGGGCCGACCGGACCATCCCCAAGCTGTCGCCGGAGGAGCACGCGATCGTCGAGGACTGGGCGGCCCACTGCTTCCAGGCGGTGCTGTTCAACCTGGTCGGTCCCAACCAGCAGCGCGACCTCTATGAGGAGTTCGGCCTGGACCCCGACAAGGTCATCCAGGAGTTCGCCGCCATCATGACGGACGACGAGCGCCGCGAGAACATGAAGGAGCAGACCAACATCTTCCGGGTGCTGGTCAAGACGCTCCTCAACGCCGGCATCATCACCGACCGCACCCGCGCCTTCTACGCCATGTACGTCGATCTCGACGAGCTGAAGGCCGAGGGCGACCGGATGGTGGGCGACGACATCGCCGAAGACGGCATCCGTTACCTGCAGGCCATCAACTTCAAGGATGGCGCCGCAAAACCGATCAGCATCGCCGCGGAGTAGCTCCCCCCGCCACTCACGGTGATTCTGAACGCCCCGCCGCATCCCCCCGCGGCGGGGCGTTTTCCTTTTCAGCGCCACGCTTGACGCAGAACCAAAACAGAACAGAGTGGCGCGATGGATGTCGCCCTTTCCATCGTCAGCATCACCCGGCCGGAAACGACGCTGGCGGTCACTCGCGGCGCGGCGCGCCTGCTGGCGGCGCTTGGCCATGCGCCGCTGGCGGAGGTGGGACTGCCGAACGGGCGGCGGGCGGACCTGATGGCGCTGGGGCCGCGCGGCGAGCTGACCATCATCGAGGTCAAGTCGGGCCCGGAGGACTACCTGACCGACCGCAAGTGGGGCGAGTACCTGCCCTACTGCGACGCCTTCTACTTCGCCGTCGCGCCGGAGTTTCCGCGCGAGCTGCTGCCCGAGGAGCCGGGCCTGATCGTCGCCGACGGCTTTGGCGGAGCGGTGCTGCGCGACGCGCCCTCGACGCCGCTGGCGCCGGCCCGGCGCAAGGCGTTGACGCTGGCGTTCGGGCGTCTGGCCGCAATGCGCGCGATGGGACCTACCTAGGCGCCCGCTTGGCGAGAATGCGCTGGAGGGTGCGGCGGTGCATGGACAGGCGCCGGGCCGTCTCCGAGACGTTGTGGTTGCACAGCTCATAGACCCGCTGGATGTGCTCCCAGCGGACCCGGTCGGCGCTCATCGGGTTGTCCGGCGGCGCCGGGGCGGAGCCGGCCTGGGCCAGCAACGCGCGGACCACGTCGTCGGCGTCGGCGGGCTTGGAGAGGTAATCGACCGCTCCGGCCTTAACCGCCGCCACGGCCGTGGCGATGTTGCCATAGCCGGTCAGCATGACGACGCGGGCGTCCGGGCGGGTGTCGCGGATGGCCTGGACCACCTGCAGGCCCGAGCCGTCGTCCAGCCGCATGTCGAGCACGGCGTAGGCGGGCGCGGCGGCCTTTACCTCGGCCAACGCCTGCTGGACCCCTTCGGCCAGCACCACCTCGAAGCCGCGCTGCTCCAGCGCCCGGCCAAGGCGATTGCGCAGCGGCGCGTCGTCGTCGAGCAGCAGCAGGCGCTTGTCCGGCAGGTCGGCGATGATTTCGGAAACGTCGGTCATGCGCTCTCCAAGGTGTCCCGCCCCCATTCTGGGGCTCAGGCATCCTCCGCATCAAGCCCCGCGAACGGGTCGGGCGCGGGCGGGGCCTCGATCGCGCGGCGCGGCCATCGCGCACTGACGATCGCGCCGCCCCTGCGGCCGTTCTTGAAATCCACTGTAGCGCCTGTTCGTTCCAGAAGTGTTTTGGCGATGAAGAAGCCAAGGCCCATGCCGACGTGGCCGCTGCGAGAGCCCTCGGCGCCCGGGCGGCTGGTGACGTAGGGCTCGCCCAGTTTGGTCAGCACCTCGGGCGCGAAACCGGGTCCGTCGTCGCGCACCTCCACCGAGACGTAGCGGGCGTCGAAACGGGCGGTGACCAGCACTTCGGACCGGGCGAAGTCCATGGCGTTCTCCACGAAGGAGGTCATGGCGTGCAGCACCTCGGGAATGCGCCAGATCTCCGGCGCGGGCTCGCCGGGCGGGCCGGAGACCACCGCCTCGACGCGGACGTCCTCGTGGGAGTGGGCCTCGATGGCCTCCTGCACGAACTGGAGAAGGGTCAGCCGCTCATGGACCACGTCGGTTTTTTCGGGCGTCTCGGTCAGGCGGCGCAGGATCTCGCGGCAGCGCTCGGCCTGGGCGACCAGCAGGTCGGCGTCCTCCTTCATGTCGCCGGGTGGGGCGTTGCGGGCCATTTCCTTGGCGACGACCGTGATGGTGGCGAGCGGGGTGCCGAGCTCATGGGCCGCCGCGGCGGCCAGACCGCCCAGCGCCGACAGCCGCTGCTCGCGGGCCAGCACGGCGTTGGTGGTGTCCAGCGCCAGCTCCATCCGCGCCGCCTCGGTCGCCGACTGCCAGGCGTAGGCGGCCGTGAAGCAGATGCCGAGCACGCGGGCGATGACGGCGCCGATGCGGTTCAGCAGCGGCGGCTCGAAGGGGATGGAGGTGGGGCTCGGCAGCGGCAGCGACCACGTCGAGATCACACCGGTGCAGGCGATGGCCAGCGCGCCAAGGGCCAGCACGTTGCGCAGCGGCAGGCTCACCGCCGCCAGCACCACCGGGGCGATGATCAGAAGGGAGAAGGGATTGATCACCCCGCCCGTCAGATAGAGCAGGATGGTCAGCTGCAGGATGTCGAAGGCGATCTGCAGGCTCGCCTCCCAGTCCTCGACGATGCGCTGGCCCGAAGAGGTCAGCATGATCAGTATGTTGACCCACGCCGACAGCGCCACGACCGTAAAGCAAAGCGCATAGGGCGCCGGCAGCCCAAGGCCATAGCCGACGAACAGCAGGGTGACGCTCTGGCCGACAATCGCCAGCCAGCGCAGGGTGACGAGGGTGCGCAGCCGCAGGCGTCCGCGCTTGGCCGAGCCGATGGCCCACGGCAGCCCGTCTTGCCCGGCTTCAGCGCCGGGCTTATCGAGGTCGCGCGCGGTGGCTGCGGTCTTGGCGTCCATGGCCGCTGACTTTGGTCGAGAATGTCATTTGCTGGAAGCTAAACGATGAGCCCACGCCGCCTGATTCTGCTGGTTTTGATCCTCCTGGGGCTTGGGTTGGCCGGGACTCTCGCCTGGCAGGCCTACAGACCGGCCCCGCCGCCGCAGCCTTCGCTGGTCGGCGGACCCTTTCAACTGGTCGACCAGAACGGCCGCCCGACCGACGAAAGCGTGTTGAAGGGCAAGTGGAGCGCGGTCTTCTTCGGCTTCACCTACTGCCCGGACGTGTGCCCCGGCACCTTGCAGGCGCTGGCGGCGGCCAAGGCGCAGCTGGGCGGCAAGGCCAGGAACTTCCAGGTCGTCTTCATCTCGGTCGATCCCGAGCGCGACACCCCGCGGCAGATGAAAGCCTATCTGGAGGCGCAGGGCTTGCCGGACGCCATCGGCCTGACCGGCACGGTCGAGCAGGTGGACGCGGCCGCGAAGGCCTACCGCGTCTCTCACCAGAAGGAAGGCTCGGGTGAGGGCTACACCGTCAGCCATTCGGCGGCCGTGTTCCTGATGGATCCCCAGGGGCGGTTCGTGAAGCCGCTCTCCTACGGCATGACCCCGGACGAGATGGCCGGGCAGATCGCCGCGGCGATGTAGCCGGAACGAAGCGGCGCTGGACTTCATTAGGCCGTTGCGTGCATGCTGCACTGCAGCAACGCTTGAGGTCTGATGCTCTACGCCCTGCACGAAGCGACCTACTACGCGACGACCCCGATGCGGCTTGCCGCGCGGGCCGCCAAGTCGTTCTGGGGCAATCCGCTCAACCCGGCCAGCCAGACCCCCGCCGGCCGCGGCCTGTACGCCGCCGCCGACCTCCTCGGCGCGGCCACCCGGCGATACGGCAAGCCCGAGTGGGGCATAGACAGCACCGTTGTGAACGGCGTCGAGGTGCGCGTGCGCCCCACCGTGGTGTGGGAAAGCCCGTGGGTGAAGCTGCTCCAGTTCGACCGCGACATGGCCGACATGCGCCGGGCCGGAAAGCTCAGCCTCGATCCCGCCGTGCTGATCGTGGCGCCGCTGTCGGGCCACTACGCGACGCTGCTGCGCGGCACGGTGGAGGCCTTCCTGCCCGACCACGCCGTCTTCGTCACCGACTGGGTCAACGCCCGGGATGTGCCGATGCTGGAGGGCGGCTTCGACTTCCACGACTACATCGACCACATTCGCCAGATGATGGCCGCGCTCGGCCACCGCCCGCACGTCGTCGCCGTCTGCCAGCCGGGCCCGCCGGTGCTGGCGGCCGTGGCGCTGATGGCCGAGGACGAGGACCCGTGCCGGCCACGTTCGATGACCTTCATGGGCTCGCCCATCGATGCGCGGCACTCGCCGACGGTGACCAACAAGCTCGCCGAGGAACGGCCGTTCAGCTGGTTCAAGTCGAACATGATCTACACCGTGCCGCCGCCCTACCCAGGCGCGATGCGGCGGGTGTATCCGGGCTTTGTGCAGCTGGCCTCGTTCATGAGCATGAACCTGGAGCGCCACAGCCAGGCGCAGCTCGACTACTTCCAGCACCTGGTCGAGGGCGACGGCGACAGCGCCGACAAGCACCGGGGCTTCTATGACGAATATCTGTCGGTGCTGGATTTGACGGCCGAGTTCTACCTCCAGACCGTCGACATCGTCTTCCAGAAGCACCTGCTGCCCAAGGGCGAGCTGGTCCATCGCGGCCGGCTGGTGCGGCCCGACCTGATCACCGACGTCGGGCTGATGACGGTCGAGGGCGAGCTCGACGACATCTCAGGCATCGGTCAGACCC
This sequence comes from Caulobacteraceae bacterium, assembly GCA_036376035.1. Taxonomy (GTDB): domain Bacteria; phylum Pseudomonadota; class Alphaproteobacteria; order Caulobacterales; family Caulobacteraceae; genus Caulobacter. Next base: position 37,600 of record DASVBC010000030.1, read on the forward strand.
AGGCGGCCCACACCCTGTGCCCCTCGATCCCGGGCGAGCTGAAGGCCGACTACATCCAGGTGGGCGTCGGCCACTACGGCGTCTTCAATGGCCGCAAGTTCCGCGAGGAGATCTACCCCCGCGTCCGCGAATTCATCCGCCACTGCGACCCGGATTTCTAGAAAAGCCTCGTCATCCTCGGGCTCGTCCCGAGGACCCAGAATCGAGGCGGGCGATTAGTGGGCTCGTGCGTCGGCCATCGACGGGGCCAACCACCACACGCCTCGATTATGGGTCCTGGGCACAAGGCCCAGGATGACGGGAATGATATTCTCAGGCCGATGATTCCCTTCCGCGCCTCCACCTACCAGCATGGCGACGTCCTCGAGATGGGCGGCTCGACGCTGCGGCTGTCGGTGAATCCGCGGGCGCGGCGGGTGTCGCTGCGGCTGGACCGGACCAAGGGTGAGGTGATCGTCACGGCGCCGAGCGCACGGCGGCTGTCGGAGGCAGTGGCGTTCGCAAGGGAGCGCGCCGGCTGGATCGCCGAGCGGGTGGCTGAGCTGCCCGAGCGCGCGCCGCTGGAGCCGGGGATGATCTTCGACCTCTTCGGCGACCCGGTCGTGCTGGACGCCGCGCCCGGCCGCGCCAAACTGATCAAGGGCCCGCCGCACCGCATCCTCAGCGCCGATGACGAGGCCTTCTCCGTGCGGGTCCTGCGGCTGGTCAAGGGTGAGGCGCTGGCTGTGCTGACCGAGCGGACCCTCTGGTACGCCGACCAACTCGGACATCCCGCGCCCAAGGTCGCGATCGGCGATCCGCGCGGCCGCTGGGGCTCATGCAAGGCGGCGACAGTGCGCCAAGGCGCCTCGATCCGCTACAGCTGGCGACTGGCGCTCGCGCCCTTCGAAGTGGCCGATTATGTCGTGGCCCACGAGGTCGCCCACCTGGTCGAGCAGAACCACAGCCCCCGCTTCTGGGCGGTCGTGAAGCAACTCTACGGCGACCACCGCCGCCCCCGCGACTGGCTGCGCCGCGAGAGCGCCCGCCTCCACGCCTTCGGCCGCTAGTAGGGCAGTTCGCTCGGGGCAGGCGCGGGCTGCGGCTGTGGCGGCGGGGCCGGCCTGGCCCCGATGCCAAGGCCTGACAGCAGATCGCCGATGGTGTCCATCACCCCGCCGCCGCTCGGCAGCTCATCGCCGGGGATCGGCTGGGCGTTGAGGCGCGGCAGCGCGGCGGCCATGAAGTCGTGCCAGATGCCGGCCGGGACATTGCCGCCGGTGACGCCCTTCATCGGCTTGTTGTTGTCGCGCCCGACCCATACGGCGGTGACGAAGCCGCCGGTGTAGCCGACGAACCAGGCGTCGCGGTAATCGCTGGTCGTGCCGGTCTTGCCGGCGATGTCGTAGCCGGCGACGCGGGCGCGCGTGCCGGTGCCGCTGGCCACCACCTGGCGCATCATCTGGTTCATGTATTGCAGCGCGGGCGAGCCGATGACCTGCGCCCTCGGCCGCTGCTCGACGCCGTGGTCGTAGAGGATCTGACCGCCGGAGGTGCGGATGCGCTCGATGGCGTAGCCGCGCGCCGAATAGCCGCCGTTGGAGAAGGGCGCGTAGGCCTGCGCCATCTCCAGCGGTGAGACCTCCACCGCCCCCAGCGCCATCGACGGCTCCAGCTGGATCTTGGAGTTGATGCCGAGCCGCCGCGCGGTGGCCGCCACGTTGGCCGTGCCGACCTCGTTGGCCAGCTGGGCGGCGGCGGTGTTGATCGACTGCGCCAGCGCCGTCTGCAGGGTGATCTGGCCCAGATAGCGGCCGGTATAGTTCTTCGGCTCCCAGTTGCCGATCTTGACCGGCTGGTCGACGATCGGCGTGGAGGGCGTGCGGCCCGCCTCCATGGCGGTCAGATAGACGAACGGCTTGAAGGCCGAGCCCGCCTGCCGGCGCGCCATCGTCGCGCGGTCGAACTGGCTTTGGCCGTAGTCCTTGCCGCCGACATAGGCGCGCACCCGGCCCTCGCCGTCGATGGCGACGAGCGCCCCCTGCTCCACCCGCCGGTCCGCCGCCGCCGCGACGCCGCCGCGCAGCGCCCGCTCGGCCGCGGCCTGGGTCGGCAGGTCCAGCGTGGTTTCCACCACCAGGTCCTCCGTCGGCTCACCGACCAGCGAGCGCACCTGGGCGTCCACCCAGTCGGTGAAATACTGCGCCCGCTGGTTGGCGAGGATCGCCGAAACCCGCACCGGCTTCTTGATCGCCTCGTCCCGCTGCTGGGGCGTGATGGCGCCGATCTTGACCATTTCGTCGAGGACGATGGTCGCGCGTCTCGCCGCCCGCTCGCTGGCCGAAACCGGCGAATAGCGCGAGGGCCCCTTCATCATTCCAGCCAGCAGCGCGGACTCGCCGATCGTCAGCTCGGACGCGGGCTTGTTGAAATACCGCTGACTGGCGGCTTCGATCCCATAGGCGCCGGCGCCGAAATAGACGCGGTTCAGGTAGAGGGAGAGAATCTCCTTCTTGGTGAACTTCATCTCCAGCCAGATGGCCAGGATCAGCTCCTGCGCCTTGCGCCGGGGCGTCTGGTCCAGCGTCAGGAACAGGTTGCGGGCCAGCTGCTGGGTGATGGTCGAGCCACCGCCGACGATGCGGCCGGCCTTGATGTTGTTGACCATCGCCCGGGTGATGCCGATCGGGTCGAACCCGGGGTGGTGGTAGAAGCGCCGGTCCTCGATGGCGATGAAGGCGGCCGGCACATAGTCCGGCAGCTTGTCCAGATCGACCGGCGGCGCGTACTGGCTGCCGCGCACCGCCACCAGCGCGCCCGAGCGATCCAGGTAGCTGATCGAGGGCTGGCGCTTGACGTCATACAGGCTGGACGTGTCGGGCAGGTCCGTCGCGAACACGGCGAAGAAGGCGACGATGAAGATCAGACCCCAGACGCCCAGCACCGTCCCCCAGTAAAGGAGGTTCTGGAAGAAGCCGCGGCGCGGCCGCTCGGGCTTTCTCGGGGGGGGAGCCTTCGACGGCCCGCGGCCCTGGTTATTCGCCATACTCGTCCGGTCTTCTTGAGGCGCCCCCCTGGCCTCATAGCCGAAGGCGGGGCCGCGCGCGAGGCGCCATTGAGGCAAATGATGGCCGCTGTGGCGTTAGCGACTCACTCTCGCGCCTGCCATAAGCGCATGGGTGAGCGCCGACCTCGACACCGCCCGCGACACCCTTCGCCGCGTCTTCGGCCACGCCGACTTCCGTGGGCTTCAGGCCGGCGTGATTGAGGAGGTGCTGGCGGGCCGCTCGGCGATGGCGGTGCTGCCGACCGGCGGCGGCAAGAGCCTGTGCTACCAGATCCCCTCCATCGTGCGGCCGGGGCTGGGGCTGGTGGTCTCGCCTCTGATCGCCCTGATGGCTGACCAGGTGGCGGGGTTGCAGCAGTCGGGCGTCGCGGCCGAGCGGCTGGACTCCAACGTCTCCATGGACGACCGCGCGGCTATCTGGCGGCGCATCGAGGCGGGGGAGCTGGATCTCCTCTACCTGTCGCCCGAGGGGCTGATGCAGGGCTGGATGCTGGAGCGGCTGTCCAAAATCCCGCTGGCCCTCATCGCCATCGACGAGGCCCACTGCGTCAGCCAGTGGGGCCATGACTTCCGTCCCGAGTATCGGATGCTCGGGCGGCTGGCGGAGATCTTTCCGGGCGTGCCCCGACTGGCGGTCACCGCCACGGCCGACGCCCGGACCCGCGAGGACATCCGCGCCGAGCTGCATCTGGGCGGCGCCAGGGAGTTCGTCGACAGCTTCGCGCGGCCCGAACTGGCCCTGAGCGCCGAGCGCAAGCGGGGCGCCGCGCACAAACGGGTGGCCGAGCTGGTCGCCGAGCGGCCGAACCGGTCGGGCGTCATCTACGCCGGCTCACGCGATGGGGTGGAGCGGCTGGCCGAGACGCTGCGGGGCGCCGGAGTTCCGGCGCTGGCCTACCACGCCGGTCTCGACAAGCACGTGCGGGCCGAGCGGCTGGAGACCTTCCTGGAGGCGGAAGCGGCGGTGATGGTGGCGACCATCGCGTTCGGCATGGGCGTGGACAAGCCCGACGTGCGCTTCGTCATCCACGCCGACCCGCCCGCCGCCATCGAGGCCTACTGGCAGGAAATCGGCCGGGCGGGGCGCGACGGCCAGCCGGCGGAGGGCATCACCCTCTACGGCTCGGCGGACCTCTCCTGGGCCGCTCGGCGGATCAAGGCGCGCGAGGTCGATGACAGCGTCAAATCGGTGCAGCTGAGGAAGCTCTATCAGCTCTACGCCATGCTCGACGGCAGCGCCTGCCGGGCCGCCGCGGTGCGCCGCTACTTCGGCGAGGAGGGGGTGGCGCCCTGCGGCCAGTGCGACATCTGCCTGGCCCCGCCCGCCGAAGTGGACGTCACCGAGGCGGCGCAAAAGGCGCTCTCGGCGACGCACCGGCTGGGCGGGCGGTTCGGACGGGGGCGGATCGTCGACCACCTGCTGGGCAAGACCAAGGACGTCTCCGATTTCGAGGCGGGGCTATCGACCTTCGGGGTCGGCAAGGAGTTCAGCCCGGCCGGCTGGCGCGACCTCCTGGATCAGCTGCTGTTCGAGGGGCTGCTCGCTGAAGACCCCAATGAGGGCCGCCCGCTCATTCACCTGGGCGACGTGGTGGAGGTGCGCGAGGTCTATCGCGGCGAGCGGCGTGTCCTGCTGCGCCGCGCCCCTGAAAAGCACGACCCCACCACCAGGTCTGGCCGGCCCCGCAAACGTCGCGGCGGCGAGCCGCTAGCGGTGACCGAAGCCGACACCCCCCTCTTCGAAGCCCTCCGCGCCTGGCGCCGTAGCGAAGCCGCCCGCCAGCACGTCCCGCCCTACGTCATCTTCCACGACGCCACGCTGGCGGAGATCGCGCTGATGAAACCCACCAGCCGCCAGGCCCTCGCCGCCGTCTCCGGCGTCGGCGAAGGCAAACTCACCCGCTACGGCGATGAGGTGCTGAAGGTCGTGGGGGAATACGACATTCCCCTGGAGGAGAAGCAGGACATCGTCGAGTTCGCGCAGACGCTTCGCCGGGAGGCGACCCTGCCCGAGCGCATGCTGTGGAACCGTCTGCGCGGGCGCCAACTGGCCGGACTGAAATTCCGCCGGCAGCACCCCTTCGACCCCTATGTCCTCGACTTCTACTGCCCCGAAGTGAAGCTGTGCGTTGAGGTCGACGGTGACTGGACGCACGGCTCGGACGAACAGGGCGCGAAAGACCAGCGCCGCGACGCCTTCCTCAAGAGCCACGGAATTCGCATCGTTCGCATTCCCGCTGCCGACGTTCTGCAAAGCCTCGACGAGGTGATGCTGACCATCCACGCGGCGGTGGGGCGCTAGGCCCTTCCCCCAGCTTGACTGGGGGAAGTGGGCTGAGACGCGAAGCGGCGAAGCTCGTTGGGGGGAGTGAGTTTCTACTCCCCCATCGACCCTCCAGCTGTCGCTGTCGGGCCACTTCCCCCAGACGAGCTGGGGGAAGGGTCTATTCCCCCGGCGTGATCGGGGTCTTGGGAGCGGGCGGGGTGTCGGGTTTGGAGTGGAGTTTGCGGGCCCACTGGTCGGCGAGGCGCCCGGCGGCTTCGCGGCCGCCGAGACCGAAGGCGAGCGCCGCGGCCACCGCGGCCGAGCCCAGGGTCAGGCCGAACGCCAGCATGACGATCTCGTCCGCAATGCCCATGAAGCTGAGGCCCATGGCGGTGGCGAGCGCGATGGTGGCCCAGCGCACCAGCGTCGAGGCGAAGCGGTCGGCGCCGCTGGTCGAGCGGTCGATGGCGTTGCCGAGCATGTCGCCGATGATCACTCCGGCGGTGATGATGACGCCGCCCAGCACCACGCGGCCGGCCAGGCCCACCACCTCTTCCAGGATGGCGGCGATGGCCGCGAACTGGAGCAGGCGCGCGGCCTCGATGGCCGAGAAGGCGACGATGCCCCACAGCACCAGCTGGGCGACGATCTTGGAGGGGCTGAGCCGCGCCAGGGCGGCCGGATCGCCGCTCTCGCCGACCGTGGCCGTGGTCGGGGCTTCGGGCTCGGCCGTATAGGAGGAGAAGCTCCCAAGGGCGCTGATGGCCCGGTCAAAGCCGGTGGCGGGCAGCAGCCGCTCCACAAGGCTCGCCACCCACCGGCCGATGAAGAAGCCGATGGCCAGCACGATGGCCGCCGCCAGCACCAGCGGAATGGCGTTCAGCACCGTCGTCAGCACGGTGATCGCCGGCCGGGAAATGGCGTCGATGTTCAGCGCCTCGAGCGCGGCGACCGCCACGGGGATGATGATCAGCACGAAGACCAGCGTGCCGACGACGTTGGCGAGCCCCGCCTGGCTGACCGCTGGCAGGCCGATCCGCGCCAGCAGGGCGTCGACGTTGGCCGCCTCCAGGGCGGCGGTGACCACCTGCCGCGCCAGCGTGGCGACGATGTAGCCGATGAAGAAGATCAGCCCCGCGCCGATGACGTTGGGGATGTAGCCGAAGGTGGTGTTGAGGAGGGCGTTCAGCGGCCCCGCGGCCTGGCCCAGCTGCAGCACATTGAGCGCGGCGACGACGCCGAACAGCAGGATCAGCCAGTTGGCGACTTCGCCCAGCCGCGCGCCGACCGTCTTGCCGGCCTCGACCCCTTCGTTCTGCTTGCGGATGCCGGGGGTCTTGTCGAGCAGGCGCGCCAGCGCCCACTTGGCCGCCCGCCCGAGCGCCCAGGCCACCAGCAGGATGCCGATGGCGAAGATGATGCGCGGCCCCCAGATGACCAGCCCGTCCTGCCAGTTCGCCCCGTCCGGCGCGGTTCCGTACCCGTACATGCGTCAGCCCTCCACCCGGCAAGCCATGCCGTTTCCGAAGAACAAACACTGCCACAAGCGAGACGGTTCCGGCAGATGCCGCCTCCCTCGCGGCGTGGGGTGAGGCGATTGCATTTCGGCGCGGCGCAGGGCACGGCAGGCGAAGGTAGGGGAGTGACCGCATGGCCGACTGGCTGAACGCCATCATCCTTGGGCTTGTCGAGGGGCTGACCGAGTTCATTCCGGTGTCCTCGACCGGGCACCTGCTGCTGGCCAAGGAGGCGATGGGGCTGGGGCCGGAGCCTTGGGACACCTTCATCGTGATGATCCAGCTGGGCGCGATCCTGGCGGTGGTGGCCCTGTATTTCGCGCGGCTGTGGAAGGTGCTGCTGGCGCTGCCGGGCAAGGATCCGGCGGCGCGGCGCTTCGCCATCAGCGTGCTGCTGGCCTTTCTGCCGTCCGCCGTGGTGGGGCTGCTGCTGCACGACTTCATCAAGGGCGTGCTGTTCAACCCGACCATCGTCTGCGTGACGCTGATCCTCGGCGGCTTTGCGCTGCTGGCGCTGGAGCGCTGGGCGCCGGCGCCGCGCCAGGACGACGCCATGGCCTTTTCGATGAAGACCGCGCTGGGTGTTGGGGTGTTTCAGTGCCTGGCGGTCATCCCCGGCGTCTCGCGCAGCGGGGCGACCATCGTGGGGGGGCTGCTGCTGGGCGTCGAGAAGCGGGCGGCGGCGGAGTTTTCCTTCTTCCTCGCCATCCCGACCATGGTCGGCGCCTTCGCGCTCGATTTCTGGGAAAGCCGCGAATTCCTGACGGGCGATGCGCTGGGCCTGATCGCCATCGGCTTTGTGGTTTCGTTCCTCAGCGGGCTGTTCGTCGTGCGCACCATGCTCGACTTCGTCAGCCGGCGCGGGTTCGCCCCCTTCGCCTGGTGGCGGATCGCGGTGGGCGCGGCGGGGCTGGTGCTGCTGGGGATCGCGGCGTGAGCGAGGAGATCGCCGGGTTCGAATGGGACCCGTTCAAGGCGCAAATCAATGCGGCCAAGCACGGCGTCAGCTTCGTCGCGGCGTCGAACACCATGCTGGGCGTCACCCTGACGCGCCCCGCGCTGGAGGAGCACGAGAACCGCTTCGCCTCCATCGGAATTAACGAGGGGCGGCTGATCGTGGTAATCTGGACCCCACGACACGATGTCATGCGCATCATTTCTGCCCGGAGGGCGCGTCGATATGAACGAGAGGCCTACCGTCAGGCTATCCGCCAAGCAGGCGGCGTCGCAGACGCAGACTGACTGGACGCTGTTCGACAGCCTCACGGACGAGGACGTCGAACGCGCCATCGCCGAAGACCCCGACGCCGCGCCCGTCATGGACGAGGCGTGGACGAGCCGTGGGTTCACAGTCCGGCTGGTTACGGACGAGGAAGACGCAAAGCTTAGGTCTCGCTGAAGACGCCCGCGTCCAGGTGGGCGTACTGCCCGCCTTTGCGGTAGCGGTAGAGGTAGGTCGGGATCACCGCTTCGGCGTGGGTGGGGTTGGTGACGCCAAGGTCGGCGAGACCGGGCAGGCCGCCCGCCGCGACATTGTCCTGTTCGAGCATCAGCAGCTGGTCGGAAGTCAGGATGGGGTCCATGATCCTGGCCTGCACATCGCCGACGGCGGCGATGAGGCGGGCGAGGGGCAGGGGGATGTCGATCAGCGCCGCGCCGCGGCCCGTCTCGCGCTTGATGAGCTCCATCAGCTCGCGGAAGGTGTAGGTCGTGGGGCCGCCGACCTCGAAGGTCTGGCCTGCGAAGGCGGGGTTCTCGAGCGCGGTGGCGACGGCGGCGGCGAGGTCGCCGACGTAGATGGGCTGCATCTTCGAGGCGCCGCAGATCACCGGCAGCACGGGCGAGAGCGCCGCCATCTGGCCGAAGCGATTGAAGAAGTGGTCTTCGGGGCCGAACACCACCGATGAGCGGATGACGGCGGCCGAGGGGACGGCCTCGCGCACGGCCTGCTCGCCCTCGGCCTTGGTCCGGGCGTACTTCGCGCGGGCGTTCAGGTCGGCGCCGATGGAGGACATCTGGACGAAGCGGATGACGTCCTGCGCCGCCGCGGCCCGCGCCACCGCGCGGGCGCCGTCGACGTGGACGCTCTGGAACCCCTGGCGGCCGCGCTCGGCCAGCACGCCGACGAGGTTGATGCAGCCTTGCGCGCCCTCCAGCGCCCGGTCGATGGAGGCGGGGACGCGGATGTTGGCCTGCATGGTTTCGATCTGGCCGACATCGCCCAGCATGCGCAGGCGATAGCCGGCGCCTTCGTTGCGGGACACGGCGCGGACGCGGTAGCCGCGCTTGGCCAGCGCCCGCACCACCTGGCGGCCGATGAAGCCCGTTCCGCCGAAGACCGTGACCAGTCCCTGCATTTTCAACCTGCGTCCTTGAGAAGCGGTGGGGATAAACGAGCGGCCATTGACCGTCTAGGGGCTGTGCCCTATGTGAGCCGCCTTCGCGCTGATCGAGCCGATCGGCGAGGAGCCCAGGTGGCGGAATTGGTAGACGCGCTGGCTTCAGGTGCCAGTGGCTTAACGGCCGTGGAGGTTCGAGTCCTCTCCTGGGCACCATCGCCGGTGACTACCCACACCGGCTAAGGGCGCCACCCTCTCCCACTCTGCTATATAGAGACGTTAGAGACTCGGAGCTGAGCTTGGCCAACCATCTGCACGAAGGCGATCTGCCCGATGGCGTGTTCGACGGCGTGAGCGCCGTGGCCGTGGACTCGGAGGCCATGGGTCTGCGCGTCGGGCGCGATCCGCTGTGCGTGGTGCAGCTGTCGGCCGGGGACGGCGACGCCCACGTGGTGCGGCTGAACCGTGAGACCTATGAGGCGCCGAACCTCAAGCGCCTGCTGGCCGATCAGGGGGTGCTGAAGATCCTGCACTTCGCGCGCTTCGACGTGGCGATGTTCGCGGCCTACCTGGACGTGGTCACCGGCCCGATTTTCTGCACCAAGATCGCCTCCAGGATCGCCCGCACCTACACCGACCGCCATGGGCTGAAGGACGTGACGCGCGAGCTCTTGGGGGTGGAGCTGTCCAAGCAGCAGCAGTCGTCGGATTGGGGCGCGGCGCAGCTGTCGCCCGACCAGGTGGTCTATGCGGCCTCGGACGTGCTGCACCTGCACGCGCTGAAGGAGAAGCTGGTGACCATGCTGGTGCGCGAGGAGCGGATGGACCTCGCCCAGGCCTGTTTCGACTTCCTGCCGCACCGCGCGCTTCTCGACCTGGCCGGCTGGGAAGACGTCGACATCTTCGCGCACGCCTAAGGCCATGGCCGATTTCGCCGCCCTGCCGACCGCCGCAGACCGCCGCGCGGTGGTGCTGCGCTGGCGCCGCCGCTCGGCCCTGGTGCATGCGATGCGCGTGGTGCTGCCGGTAATCATGGTGCTGATCGTGGCGGGGCTGACCGGCTGGGTCGTCTGGCGCAGCGCCACCGAGCGGCCCACCGTCAGCCGCGAGGCCCAGACCGCCATCAAGCTGGTCAACGCCCGGTTCGTCGGGCGGGTGAAGGACGGGCGCGGGTTCCTGATCGGCGCGCGCCAGGCGATCCGCGACGAGAAGGACTACCAGTCCGTTTCGCTGATCGAGCCGGTGCTGATGATCGGCACGGGCGAGGGCGCGGCGCGGATGAGCGCCCAGTCGGGCAACTACAACGAACGCGACAAGCTGCTGCGGCTGCGCGGCGACGTGCGGATCGACGACGGCAAGGGGCTGAAGTTCGGCTCGCAGGAGGCGATCATCGACACCACGACGGGCAAGGTCGTCGGCCAGAGCCAGGTGCAGGGCGACGGCCCCCTTGGACAGTTGAACGCAAAGTCCTATTCCGTTGAGGACAAGGGCGACCGGCTGGTCTTCCGCGGCGGCGTGCACGCGCGGGTGAACCCGCAATGAGGACAAGGGCGATCGAAATGAAGCGTTGGGCGATGATCACGGCGGCGGCCGTCCTGGCGGCCGGTCCGGCCAACGCGCAGCTGGCGGCGGGCTCCTCCGCGCCCATCGACATCACCGCCGACGAGGCCGAGGTCATCAACAGCCAGTGCCTGGCGATCTGGCGCGGCGCGGCCGAGGCGTTGCAGGCGCGGACCCGGCTGCGGGCGGAGGAAATCCGCGTCTATTCGGCCAAGAAGGGCGACGGCTGCGGCTCGACCGACCGGCTGGAGGCGGAAGGCAATGTCTATTACGTCACCGAGGACCGGGCGGTGCGGGCCGACAGCGCCGTCTACGCCAACAACTCCGACACCATCACGCTCACGGGCGATGTCATCATCGTGGAGGGCAAGAATGTCGCGCGCGGCGACCGGCTGGTGGTCAACGTCAAGAGCGGCGCGGCGCGGATGAGCTCGGCCGCCAAGGGCCGCGGCGCCCCCAACCGGGTGCGCGGCGTCTTCTTCCCCGCCAGCGAAGGCCGGTAGGCCCCGCCGTGAACGCCCCCCTGTTCGGATCGGCCACGGAGGCCCGCGAAGGGCTGGTGGTGGACTCCATCAGCAAGAGCTTCCGCGGCCGGGCGGTGGTCAAGAACGTCTCGCTGCGGCTGGCGCCCGGCGAGGTCGCGGGGCTGCTCGGGCCCAACGGGGCCGGCAAGACGACCTGCTTCTACATGATCACGGGGCTGATCCCGGTCGACAGGGGGACCATCGTTCTCAACGGCCAGGACATCACCAGCCAGCCCATGTACCAGCGCGCGCGGATGGGGTTGGGCTACCTGCCGCAGGAGGCTTCGATCTTCCGGGGCATGACGGTGGAGCAGAACGTGGCCGCCGTCGCCGAAATGCATGTCGACAGCGAGGCCAAGGTCCGCGAGCTGACGCGGCGGCTGCTGGAAGAGCTTCGCATCGAGCACCTCCGCCAGTCGCCGGCTGTGTCGCTGTCGGGCGGCGAGCGGCGGCGGGTGGAGATCGCCCGCGCGCTGGCGGCCGAGCCGACCTTCATGCTGCTCGACGAGCCGTTCGCCGGCATCGACCCCCTCGCGATCGCCGACATCCGCGAGGTGGTCGGCTATCTGAAGAGCCGGGGCATCGGCATCCTGATCACCGACCACAACGTGCGCGAGACGCTGGAGATCATCGACCGCGCCGCCATCATCCACTCAGGCGAGATGCTGTTCGAAGGCGCCCCCGACGAGGTGCTGGCCAACCCGGACGTGCGGCGGGTGTATCTGGGCGATCGGTTCCACTAGTCCCAAACCGGCGTGGTCAGTCCGGCCGCGTCACCGTGAAGCGCTTCAGTTCGCGCTGGGGGATGTCCCAGTCGGGGGCGAGTTCCTGGGCCTTGAGGTAGTCGAAGTAGGCGGCCTTGAGGTCGGCGAGGCCTTCGTTGGCGAGGCCCCGGTTGTACCAGGCCTTCTCCGGCTCCTCGGGCTCCAGGGCCAGGCCCTTGTCGATCTCCAGCAACGCTTCCATGTAGCGCTTCTCGCCGACCAGGGCGCCGCCCCGGTTGACGAAGGCCTCGCCCATGTCGGGCTGGAGCTTCACGGCGATGTCGAAGTCGCGGCGGGCGGCGCCGTACTCCTGGCGGCGCATGCGGATGACGCCCCGGTTCACATAGGTGCCGGCGCGGTCGCGGCGGTTCATGGCTTCGGTTTCGAGGGCGATGGTGCAGACTTCCAGCGCATCGTCCTCGTCGGCGCCGGCCTTGGCGTACTGCGAGCAGATGCCGGCAAGGCCGTTGCCGAGCACGGTGGTGGCGGCGCTGGTTTGGGTGGCGAAGGCGGCGAGGGCCGCGGCTACAACGAGGCTTCCACGCAGCATGGCGCATCCTCCTGAGAGGCGCGCAGCTTACCACGTTTTCGAAAAAGACGCTGCTACCAGCGGCGGACGCGGCCGGTATCGACGTGGACGAAGTCGGAAGCGGCGTAATAGCCGACGCCGCCGCGCTTCATGCCAAGGGCGGTGTCGCGCAGGTCGGTGAGCTGACGGCCGGGCAGGCGGATGTCGATGGCCTTGCCCTGCATGTGCAGGCTCTTGGTCGCGACGCCCGAGCTCTTGTTGTGGAGCATGGCGTTGGTCTTGGGCGAGCGGTAGCCGCTGATGACGTGGAAGGGCCCCTTGGCGTCCATGCGGCCGTGCAGGTCGGCCAGCAGGTCCAGCAGGTTGGGGTCGATGGGGTGAACCTCGTCGTTGCGCCAGTCGCGCAGGACCCGGTTCACCTCGTGCAGGGCGTCGTTCACGCAGGCGCCGTGCTCGCGATAGACGACATCGCACCGCTCGTCGGTGTGCAGGTTCAAAAAGGCGATGCGGCGAACCGCGTTCGCCGTCGGCGTCACCGCATTGGCGCCGCTCGCCATCAGATCGTCGATGGACTGGTATTCGGTGGCCCAGGCAGGGGCCACGACGCCCATAGCGCCTAGTGCCGCCCCCCCTGCGCCCACGCGGATCAGAGATCGCCTGGACAGAAGCATGCGCCAAAAGTAACGCAGTCATAATGGCTTAGGCAAGGCGACGCTCTGTCGCGGCTGGCCCGCTATGAGCCGAGGACGCCTTTCAGCTCGGCGTCCCAGCCGTAGATGTCGCTCCGAAACTGGACCTTGCCGTCCTGCACGAAGGCAGTGCGATAGACCACGAAGACCGGCACGGGCCTCTTGAGTTCGGTCCCGACGGTCTCGCCGGACACCAGCGTCTTTTCGATGCCGCCCTCGTGCCAGTAGCGGTCGCCGTCGAGGATCAGCCGCGCGAGCTCCTCCGCCCGCTCCAGCCGCATGCAGCCGTTGGAGAAGGTGCGCTGGTCGTAATCGAACAGTTTTCGGTTGGGCGTATCGTGGAAGTAGATGGCGAAGGGGTTGTTGAGGTCGAACTTGACCTTGCCCAGCGCGCTCTTGGGCCCGGCCATCTGGATCACCCGGCCGTCGTCGTTGATCACATAGTCGTGCTTGATGAGATAGGTCTTGTCCTTCTTCGCCTTGGGCAGGATGTCGCGCCGGGCGATGTTGTCGGGCACGTTCCAGGGCGGGTTGAAGACCAGACTCGTCATCACGTCCATGAACATGGGCGTGGGCGACTCGGGCTTACCCACCACCGCCTTCATGGCGAGCGGGACGTCATCGCCGCGGCGCACCTCCAGCCACTGGGCGGGCAGGTTCATCTCGATGCGGTAGTCGGGCAGCCGCGGCGGCATCCAGCGCCAGCGCTCCAGGTTCATCTTCAGCGTGGCGACGCGGTCCGCGACGGGGACGTTCAGCGCCGCGACGGTTTCCTTGTCGAGGAGGCCGGTGACCGGGACTCCCAGGCGCGCTTGCTCAGTCTTGAGGTGTTCGGACAGCGCCGCATCGAAGACGGCCGGGTTCCCCTCGGGGACCGGGCCGGGGTACTCGACACCCAGCCGCTCGCGCAGGGCCATGACCACGGTGTCGCGGGCGCCGACCTTGAGGGTCTTCTTCGGCGCCTTTATCGCCTTCCAGCCGCCGGTCGCCTGGATGCCTTCGTAGCGGGCGAGTGCGGCGCGCAGCTGCTCATAGCCTTGGTACCGCGGCGAGAGACCGGCCAGCCACTTGCGCAGCTTGTTCTTGTTGCCGGCCACCTGCTGGAAGGCGGCGCGGGCGTCGTAAGAGGGCGGGCGGATGTGCCAGTCGCCGGTGAACTTGCCGTCCATCCGGGCGCCGTGCAGGGCGCCTGCATAGTCGATCACCGCCTGGGCCAGCGCCTCGTCGGTGGAGCGGTCGTCGACGCCATAGGCGGGCAGGCCGTGCGTCGGCGCCTCCCGCAGCGCGGCCAGGATCAGGCCGCGCTGGGCCTTGCCGAGCGGCTTTTGCACGATCGCGGCGGCGGCGGGCTGGGCGGGGGTGAGGCCCTGCGCCAGCGCCGGGGGCGCGAAGGCGAAGAGGCAAAGACCGGCGAGAATGGCGGCGCGCCGGCCTGGCTTGGTAATCACTAAACGACGGCTCCGACTGAACTTTCGCCGTGGGGGACGGCTTGCTTGAGCTAACGGGAACCTGTGGCGCCGGTTCCCGTGGGCGGGGTCCCGAACGCCCGGTCAAGGTCGGCCGGCGCCGCGCCATCGATCTCCAGCTGCTTGAGACGCGCGGTGTGGCCCGCCACAACCTTCACGGCCGACTTCGGCAGCTTGAGCGCCTTGGCGACGAAGGCCGCCAGCGCGGCGTTGGCCTCGCCGTCCACGGGGGCGGCGCTGACGCGGATCTTCAGAAAGGGGCGGCCCGCCGGGTCCAGCGCCCAGCCGTCGGCCCGGTCGGCTCCGCCGCGGGGCGTCAGCCGGACGGCCAGGCGCATCAGACGGTGGTGGCGCCCACCAGCGCCGCGAACAGCGGAGGCAGCAGGTAGATGCGGATGCCCTGGATCACCAGGATCGCCAGGATGGGCGTGATATCGACCCCGCCCAGCGGCGGGATGAAGCGGCGGAAGGGCGCCAGGATCGGCTGGGTCACCGCATCCAGGAAGCGGGCGATATTATAGACTACCCGGTTGCGGTAGTTGATCACGTCAAAGGCGACGAGCCAGCTCATCACCGCATTGATGATGATCGCCCACACCATCAGCTCGAGCAGCGCGCCGATGATGAAGAAGATGAAGCCGAAGATGCTGGCCATCGAGGTTCCCTTGCCGCGTTGATCCCCCTTCTATCCCTTGCGCCGGGCGGCGTGACAAGGCGGGGGGCAGGTCCTGGTGGAGCCGAGGGGAGTCGAACCCCTGACCTCCTCATTGCGAACGAGGCGCTCTACCAACTGAGCTACGGCCCCCTCCCAGGCGAGGGAAGCGCGGCACATAAGGCGGGGCGCCGAAGGGTGTCAAGCGCGGCTCCGGGTAACCTGCTCTTCACCGGCGCGGGCGATGCTTTGGCCGCGTGAGGCGTGATGGAGGCGGCGATGCGTACTGTGGTTCTCGGGGCGGCTTTGGCGATGGCGGTGAGCACCCCTGCGCCGGCCCAAAGTCCGGGACGGGCCGAGGCGGAAGCCTATCTCGCCGTCGATGACTGCGCCGCCACCCAGGCCGGCGCCGCCGACGTTTTCAAGGCCGAGGGCGCGCAGGGCGCCGCCGATCGCCTGGAAGCGGCCGAGCAACTGTGCAAAACCGCCGCCGCCAAGCTGCGCAAGGCGAGCTTTGAAGGCCTCGACAGCACCCTCGCCGCCGACGGCCTGGACCAGATGGCCAAGGGCCTCGGCCAGATCGAAGAAGGCCTGCGCCGGATGGAAACCGAACCGGCCGCCGGCAAGAAGGCGACCAAGCTGGGCTATCTAACCTACCGCTACGGTCTCGAGAAGCTGGAGCGGGCCAAGCGTTGACCTAACGTCACTTTGGCCGCATTCTCGACACATTAAGGCCCGGGGCCGTTTGGCCGATTGGGGCCGGACCCGACCGTCGGCCGAGCCCGATTCCTCCCGACCAGCGCCCGCCACGGGCCGCGTAGGGAGGTTTGTTGTGAAAAAGAAAAACGCGCTTGTCGGCTTTGAGAACGCCACCGACCTGCTGACGGTCGGACTCATCGTCCTGCTGGGCCTGGCCATGGTGTTCGGCCTGCTCACCGCGAGCGGCAGCGTCACCTGGTAGGCTGATCGAAGGGCTTTCCTAGCGGGCGCTCGACGGTCGCCGAAACCGGCGTCCACTTTCGGCTGTCTCGCTCAGTGCGCCTCGTCCCAGTTGGGCGCGGCTCTCGCCTCGACGACCAGCGGGACTGAGAGGGCCACGGCGGGTTCCGCCGCGCGCTCCATGACCGCTTTGGCCACGCGGCAGGTTTCCTCCGCCTCCGCGGCCGGCGCCTCGAACACCAGTTCGTCGTGCACCTGAAGGAGCATGCGGGCGTTAAGGCCCGCTTCACGCAGCGCATCGGGCATCCGCACCATCGCCCGGCGGATGATATCGGCGGCGGTCCCCTGGATCGGCGCGTTGACCGCCGCGCGCTCGGCGAACTGGCGGTGGCCGAGCGCCTTGGCGCGGATGTCGGGGATGTTGACCTTGCGCCCGAAGAGGGTGGTGACGAAGGCCTGCTCGCGGACCAGGGCGCGCATGGAGTCCATGTAGGCGCGGATGCCGGGGAAGCGCTCGAAATAGGTCTTGATGTAGTCGCCGGCCTCGCTTTGCGGGATCGACAGCTGGTTGGCGAGGCCAAAGGCGCTGATGCCGTAGACGATGCCGAAGTTGATCGCCTTGGCGCGGCGGCGCACGTCGGCGGGCATGCCCTCGACGGGAACGCCGAACATCTCCGAGGCCGTCATGGCATGGATGTCCAGGTTGTCCTGGAAGGCGCGCTTGAGCTGGGGGATGTCGCCGATGTGGGCCAGCAGGCGCAGCTCGATCTGGCTGTAGTCGGCGCTGATCAGCACGTTGCCCGGCTCGGCGATGAAGGCCTTGCGGATCTTGCGGCCTTCCTCGGTGCGGATGGGGATGTTCTGCAGGTTAGGGTCGTTCGACGACAGGCGGCCGGTGGTGGTCGAGGCAAGCGCGAAGGAGGTGTGGACGCGGCCGGTCTTCTCGTCGATCGCGGCGGTCAGGTTATCGGTATAGGTCCCCTTGAGCTTGGACAGCTGACGCCAGTCCAGCAGCACGCGGGGCAGGTCGTGACCTTCGGCGGCCAGGCTTTCGAGCACATCGACGTCGGTGGACCACTGGCCGGTGGCGGTCTTCTTGCCGCCGGTCAGGGACATCTCGCCAAACAGGATGTCGCCGATCTGCTTGGGGCTGCCGAGGTTGAAGGGGCGGCCGGCCAGTTCGTGGGCCTTCGTCTCCAGCTCGCTCATCCGCATGGAGAACTCGTGGGAGAGGCGGCGCAGGGTGTCGGGGTCGACCTTGATGCCGTGGTTTTCCATCTGCGCCAGCACCGGCGGCAGGGGTCGCTCCAGCGTCTCGTAGACGGTCAGCAGGCCCTCGCGCGACAGGCGCGGGCGCAGGCGCTGGTACAGGCGCAGGGTGACGTCGGCGTCCTCGGCCGCGTAGCAGGTCGCTTCCGACAGGGCGACGTGCTTGAAGCTGACCTGCGCCTTGCCGGTTCCGGCCACCGTCTTGAAGGCGATGGGCGTGTGGCCGAGGTGGAGCCTGGAGAGCT
The DNA here is from genome assembly GCA_036376035.1 of Caulobacteraceae bacterium. Lineage (GTDB taxonomy): Bacteria > Pseudomonadota > Alphaproteobacteria > Caulobacterales > Caulobacteraceae > Caulobacter. The sequence continues at coordinate 55,405 of DASVBC010000030.1, forward strand.
CGTCCATGCCGTGGCCGTGGAGGCCGGCTTCGAGGACGTAGCTCATCAGCATGGTGTCCTCGATCGGCGCCACGTTGACCCCGTATCGGCTGAGAACGGCGATGTCGTACTTGGCGTTCTGGGCCACCTTCAGGACCGCCGGATCCTCCAGCATCGGCTTGAGGCGGGCGATGGCCTCTTTCAGCTCGATCTGCTCCAGGTCGGCGGCTTCCTCCAGCGCCAGGCCGTCCTTCTCGCAGTGGCCGACGGGGATGTAGCAGGCCTCGCCCGGCGCGACGCCGAGCGAGACGCCGCACAGCCCGGCGGTGGCCGAGGACAGGGCGTCGGTCTCGGTGTCGAAGGCGACGACGCCCACCTCGCGGCAGCGGGCGATCCACTGGTCGAGGGTATCGACATCGCGGACGCAGACATAGTCCTCGACCTTGATCTCGCAGGGCTCGATCTCGCGGGGCGCTTCCGGCTCGGGCTGCTGATAGGCTCGGCGGCTGATGTCGGCCTTGGCGGCCTCACCCGCGCGGCCGTCGCCGACGCGGCGGGCGAGGCCCCGAAACTCCATCCGCTCCAGGAATTCGGCGAGGATCGCGGGGTCCGGATCGCGCACCGAGAGGTCGTCGAGCGGTTCGGGCAGGGGGGTGTCGCAGTCGAGCTGCACCAGCGCGCGCGAGAGGCGGATCTGGTCGGCGAACTCGATCAGCGTCTCACGGCGCTTCTGCTGCTTGATCTCGCCGGCGCGGGCCAGCAGGGTTTCGATGTCGCCGAACTCGTTGATCAGGAGCGCGGCGGTCTTGATGCCGATACCGGGGGCGCCGGGCACATTGTCGACGCTGTCGCCGCACAGGGCCTGGACGTCGACGACCTTCTCCGGCGGCACCCCGAACTTGTCGATCACCTGCTCGCGCCCGATGCGCAGGTTCTTCATGGCGTCGAACATGGAGACCTGGTCGTCGACCAGCTGCATCAGGTCCTTGTCGGAGGAGACGATGGTCACCTCGCCGCCGAGGTCGCGCACGTGACAGGCGTAGGCGGCGATCAGGTCGTCGGCCTCGTAGCCGGGCAACTCGATGCAGGGCACGCCGAACGCCTTGGTCGCCTCGCGCACCAGCGGGAACTGCGGGACGAGGTCTTCGGGCGGCGGCGGGCGATGGGCCTTGTACTGGTCGTAGAGCTTGTTGCGGAACGTCTTTTCCGAGTGGTCCCAGATGACCGCCAGGTGCGTGGGCGCATCGGCCTGCATGTCGCGCAGCAACTTCCACAGCATGTTGCAGAACCCGGCCACCGCGCCGACCGGCAGCCCGTCGGTCTTGCGCGTCAGCGGCGGCAGCGCGTGGTAGGCGCGGAACAGGTATCCGGAGCCGTCGATCAGATACAGGCGAACGGCCGGCCCGTCCTGCGTCAGCGGACGATCAACCACGGGCGGCTCAAGGGTGTCGGTCATGGCGCCAACATAGGGGCTCGCGGGCGTGCGGTCAGCAGGGGAAGAGGCGCGAGAGGGCGGCTCGCGCCAGAACCTTTCGTGTGACACGGCCTCGTTGCAGTTATCGTCAAACTCTACCAAGCTGCGCGGGTGGGGAGTTCCAGTCATGCGTTCACTTCTGATTGCTCTGTTGTTGGTCGCCGGCCCGGCGTGGGCCGCGGATCCGCAGGGGGAGTTCACGCCGCCGGACTGGCTGAGAAAGCCGACCCCCGATGAGTTAAGCGCCTTCTATCCCCCCGGAGCCGTCGATAAAGGAGAGGCCGGTAAGGCCGTTATCCAGTGCCAGGTCGTCGAGACGGGCATGCTGGAGGCATGCGACGTGGTCGAGGAGTCGCCGCGAGGAGCAGGTTTTGGGGAGGCCGCGGTGAAGGCCACCTCGATCATGCGCATGAAGCCCGCGACGCTGAACGGCAAGGTCGTGCCGACGCCCGTCAGCATTCCCATCTCGTTCGCGCCGCCGCCCGTCGTCGAGGTCAAGAATCCCGATTGGAAGCGGAAGCCCTCGGGCGACGATCTCGCCCGATTTGTCCCTGTCGAGGCGCTACGCCGCGGCATCAGCGGGCGAGGCGAGGTCGAATGTCAGGTGATGGCGAATGGCGCCCTGGAAGGCTGCAAGGTTATCCACGAGGACCCGCCGGGGCTGGGCTTCGGGATCGCCACCCTGATGGCCTCGGCCCTGTTTGTCATGCAGCCCGGAACGGTCAACGGCGCGCCGGTCCGCAGGACCGTGCGCATTCCGGTGGCATTCAAGGTTCCGGAAGCGTGGGGCAGCGTGTCGACAACGACGGTGGTGGCTCGTCCCATATGGGAGGAGGCGCCCAGCTTCCAACAGGTGGCCGCCGCATGGCCGGAGCGCGCGACGGCGGACTTCGGTCAGGCGACGCTGAGTTGCCGGGTCACGCGCGAGGGGAGACTGACCTCCTGCCGCGTGACGACCCAGGCCCCCGTAGGGCAGGGCTTCGGAAGCGCGGCCAGTCGGGCCCTCGCGCCCCTGTTCAAGATGCGCTTATCGCCCGAAGTCGCTCTCCCGAGGGGAGGCCTTCACGTCGAATTCCCAATCCACTTCACCAATCCGGCGGCGGGCATGGCGCCTGCCATCGTCGAGCCGCGGTGGATCACGACCCTCGATCCCGAGAAGGTGGCGGCGGTCTATCCCGCCGCCGCGGCGGAGGCCGGCATTCAGACCGGCCAAGGCGTCGCCGATTGCCTGGTGGCCGTGGGCGGCGGGTTGACAGCCTGCAGGCCGGCCGAGGAGGACCCAAAGGGTTATGGCTTCGGCCAGGCGGCCGTGGCGGTCGCGTCGGTCATGCGGATGAACCCGTGGAGCGACGGCGGCGGCCCGGTGGACGGTGTGCGGATCAAGCTGCCGATCCGCTTCAATCTGTCCGAGGGCGAACCCGCGCCGCCTCAGTGACCGCCCGAACCCACGTACACGCCCGGCGCCAGCCGTTCGCTCTCGGCGCCGTCGCCGGCCAGGACGAAGCGGCGGTCGCAGTAGCCGCATTCGACGAAGCCGTCGTCGCCCATCTCCAGCCACACGCGCGGGTGGCCGAGCGCGCCGCCGACGCCGTCGCAGGCGACGCGGCGCGAGCGGACGGGGATCACTTCGGCGGGCGGAACGGAGTCCACGGCCACGGGGACGGGCGCGCGGTTGGGAACGGGCTTTGCCTTGCGGGCCATTGGACACTTCCATCGGGCGGGTGCGGCGCATACCTATGGCAGGGCCGCGCGGCCCGTCAATTTCACAAAGAGCGCCATGGACCTCCCCGAGTACGCCATCGAAGCCAGGGGCCTGGTGAAGACCTACGCCGCCACCAAGACCACGCCGCAGAAGCTGGCGCTGAACGGGGTGGACCTGGCCGTTCCGCGCGGCTCGATCTTCGGGCTGCTCGGCCCCAACGGCGCGGGCAAGTCGACCATCATCAACATCCTGGCCGGTCTGACGAAGAAGACCGCCGGCACGGTGAAGATCTGGGGCCGCGACATCGACGAGCACCCCAGGGACGCCCGCGCCGCCATCGGCGTGGTGCCGCAGGAGCTGGCGGCCGACGTCTTCTTCACCCCGCGCGAGAGCCTGGACGTGCAGGCGGGCCTCTATGGCGTGCCCAAGAGCGAGCGGCGGACCGACGAGCTGCTCGCCGCGCTCGGCCTGTCCGACAAGGCCAACGCCTATGTGCGCCAGCTGTCGGGCGGCATGAAGCGGCGGCTGATGGTGGCCAAGGCCATGGTCCACCACCCGCCGGTGCTGATCCTGGACGAGCCGACAGCCGGGGTGGACGTCGAGCTGCGCCGCCAGCTGTGGAACTACGTGGTGGGCCTCAACCAGCAGGGCGTCACCATCGTCCTGACCACCCACTATCTGGAAGAGGCGCAGGAGCTCTGCGACCAGATCGCCATCATCAACCGGGGCGAGGTGGTGGCCTGCGAGCCGACGGCGACGCTGCTCAAGCGGCTGGACACCCGCAACGTGGTGGTCACGCCCGAGGAGCCGGTGGCCGCGGCGCCCGAGCTGGCGGGCTTCGAGACCAGGCTGCGAGGCGGCGGCGCCTTCCAGGTGACCTACCGGACCGGCCAGTCGAGCGTGGAGCAGGTGCTGGGCGCGGTCCGCGCCACCGGGTTGCACATCAAGGACATCGCCACCGAGGATCCGGACCTGGAGGACGTCTTCCTGTCGCTGACCTACGGCTCGGCGACGGCGGCCGATCCGACCCGCGACTGAGGGTGGCGCGCGTCGGGCCTTTCGGCTAAAAGCCCGCCTCCGCTGTCCAGGCACCCGTAGCTCAGCTGGATAGAGCGTTGCCCTCCGAAGGCAAAGGTCACACGTTCGAATCGTGTCGGGTGCGCCACTTCCTTCAGCGCGAAGAATCCTACGCCTCCAGAGGGCGCACCTGACACTGTCAATTGGATCGACCTAAGGCCTCTGAATCCTCGGTCCGAGGTCGGTGAGGACCGTGCCGATGCCCGCCATGGCGCCGATATCCAGGCGCGGGTCAGAAATCGCGGCGCCGCATTAACCGCGGTGGGGTCGAACTGACGTCGCGCGCCGAGAGGGAGCGGATGTGAGCAAGGTTAACAGTGGTGCGACATAGTGGCAGCGCTTGCTGCGACGCAGCACATGCTATCCATGGTACAGTCTGTCGCACCCTGTGGCGGAAACATTTGCTTTTGCTCGTGAATTCGAGCGCAAAAAGTTTTCCCCACGATGCCGATACAAGGTATCAGCGGGCCCCCAATTTGGGGAAACGCAGGACAGGTTGCCGCACCCTCCTTGCGATAAGTCCTGTCAGCCGATACCTGCCGCCTTGTCGCTCGAAGAACATCGTTCTCGAAAAGCGGCGGCCCTCGAACGGGGGCGCAGTTCAAGCGGCGCTGGGGGAACCCATCGCTAACACGCGTTACTCCCAACCCGTCGCGTGCGACGGAACAAAGTCGAGGAAGACATGAACCGTTTGACGAAAATTGCTCTTGGCGCCGCCTCCGTGGCCGCGCTGGCGAGCCCCGCTTTCGCCCAGGACACCTCCACCGCGACCGCCACCGGCACCGCGACGATCGTGCAAGCGATCACCGTCCATAAAGACACCGACCTGCAGTTCGGCTCGATCGCCAAGCCGACCTCGGGCACCAACAGCATCGTCGTCAACGAGACGACCGGCGCGCGCACCAAGACCGGCGCGGGCGACGCGGCGCTGATGACCTCGACGACCGGCCGGGCGACCTACACGGTCTCGGGCGCGGCCTCCACGGCCTACTCCATCAGCCTGCCGTCCTCGACCTTCACGCTCGCCAAGAGCGGCGGGTCGACCCCGCTGACCGTGACGCTGGTCCGCAGCGCCACTTCCAGCACCCTGAGCGCCGGCGGCACCGACACCTTCGGCGTCGGCGGCTCGTTCACCATCGCCTCGACGACCGAGACGGGCGCCTACACCGGCACCTTCGACGTCACCGTCGCCTACAACTAAGTAACCGCGTAACCTCGACTGCGGCGCGGGGGGTCACTCCCGCGCCGTTCGTGTCTCCAGCCCCGGGAGGGGAGCCGGCCATGGCCCGCCTTACCACGACACTGACCGCCGCCCTGCTGGCGCTCGGTCTTGCGTCGGGCGCCAGGGCGCAGGCGAGCACGACGACCTCCGGAACGGCCCAGGTGTCCGAACAGGCCGGCATTCAGGCCACCGGCGAGGTGATCTTCCAGGACATCGTCCTTGTTCCGCAGGTGGCGCCGCCGCCGATGGTGACTTCGTCCGGATCGACGAATGTGACGGTGACCGGCGCGGGCGGCGACGCCGTGTCGCTGGCGGTGCCCCAGACCTTCCAGGTCATCAGCACCAAGACCGGCCAGACCGTGACCATGGTGACGACGACCTCGGGCGACTATGCCGCGATCGCCGGCCTTCAGACCCTGCTCTCCTCGGGAGGCACGCTCAGCGTCGACCTCGGGGGGGCGATCCACATCACGAGCGACCAACTCCTTCAAGGCGAGTATGAAGGACTGCTGGTCGTCGTGGCGCAGTATAATTAAGGTCTTTGGTCTAAGCGCCGAAGGGGCTTTGGGGGATCGTCGAGAGATTTGGTCATGAACAACGCCGTGAAGTTCGCCGCGAAGGCGATTGTAGCGCTGTCGGCGCTCACCCTGCTCGCCTCGCCCGTCGCGGCGCAGGACACACCGCCGCCCGCCGATGCGCCGGCCGCCGCCGCGCCCATCCAGCTCGGCGCCAACCTCAACATCTCACCCAAGCGGCTGACGTTCGACCGCTCGGGCAAGTCGGCCACGGTCTATATCTTCAACCAGGGCGACACGGCCTCGACCTTCGACATCAACCTGGTCGACCGGGTCATGGACCCCAGCGGCCAGATCAGCCCAGTCTCCGATGCTCAGGGCAAGCCCGAGCTCGCGCCCTACGCGGGCAAGGTGCAGTCGGCCAAGCCGATCCTGCTGGCCACCCCGCGCCGCGCGACGCTGGAGCCCGGCAAGGGCCAGACCATCCGCGTGCGGGTCAATCCCGGCGCCGAAGCGACCCTGCCGCCCGGCGAGTACCGCACCCACCTGACCGTCACCACCGTGCCGCCGCGTGACATCGGCCTGACCGCCGAGCAGGCCGCCAAGGTCGGGCCGCAGGAACTGAGCTTCACCATCTATTCGGTGTTCGGCGTCAGCATCCCGGTCGTCGTGCGCCTGGGCGCCGCCGACGTGCGGGCGGCGATCGAAAATCCGAGCCTGACCTTCGCCGACGTGTCGCCCGACGGCGTGCAGCCGGCGGTGCGCACGCCGATGCTCAACTTCGACCTGGTCCGCAGCGGCTCCAGCTCGCTGTTCGGCAACATCGAGGTGCGCTCCAGGTCCGGCGGCAAGGAGCCCATCGGTCTGGCGCGCGGCGTCGGCGTCTATACGGAGATCGAGCGCCGCCACATTCAGGTCCCGCTGACCAAGGCGCCTGCCGCCGGCGAGACGCTCGACATCACCTTCACCGATGACGACACGGCGCCTGGCCGTGTGCTGGCGCAAAGTGTTTTCACGGCGCCGTAAGAGCACCTGGTTTCTCGCAGCAGCAGCGTTGGCCATCGCGAGCGGCCAGACGGCCGCGGCGGCTGAACCCGGGCTCGCGCCCGAGGCGGCGCAGATCCGCGAGGACGAGTTGCTGCTGTTCGCGGTGGACCTCGGCGGGCTGACCATCGCCGACACCATCGCCGCCTATGGCGACCCCGACGATCCGCTGGTGCCGTTCGGCGAGCTGTCGCGGCTGCTCGACCTCGACATCGACGTCTCGCCGGGCGACCGGCGCATCACCGGCCATGTGGGCGAGGCGCAGCGGGCGCTGACCGTCGATCTCGACACCCACCTGGCGCGGGTGGGCGGCAAGGCGGTGGATCTGGCGCCCGGCGACGTCGCGGCCACGGCCACCGACATCTTCATCCGCGCCTCGGCCATCTCGAAGCTGTTGCCGATCACCATCAAGTCGGACCCCGAGGCGCTGCTGCTGCGGGTGACCGCCACCGAGACGTTGCCGATTCAGGCGAGGCTGGAGCGCATCGCGCGGCTTCGCGACCTGCGCCCCGATGTCGGCGGGACCGACAAGGTGATGGTGGTGGAGACGCCCTATCGGCTGTGGTCGATGCCGGCCTTCGACATCGCCCTGTCGAGCGAGCACGACACCCGCGCCGAAAGCGAGCCGCGCCGCTATGACGTGCGCATCGGCGCCGACCTGCTGCACATGGGCTTCCAGGGCTATTTCGGCTCGGACGACACCGGCCAGCCGTCGGTGGCGCGGTTCCTGTTCGAGCGCCATGACGTCAAAGGTGGCCTGCTGGGCCCGCTCGACGCCACCAGCGTGCAGGTCGGCGACACCTTCACCCCGACCCTGCCCATCGGCCCGCGCAGCGTCGGCGGGCGGGGTTTTAACTTCACCACCGCGCCGCTGGAGCAGGCGAGCGTGTTCTCGCGGGTGGATCTGCGGGGCGAGCTGCCCATCGGCTACGACGTCGAGCTCTATGTGAACGACGTGCTGCGCAGCGGCCAGCGCACGCCGGTGGAGGGCCGATACGAGTTCCTCCAGGTGCCCCTGTCGCGGGGCCTCAACGTCATCCGCATCGTCATGTACGGCCCGCGCGGCGAGCGTTCCGAGCAGACACGGGTGGTCAACGTCGGCGGCGGTCAACTGGAGCCGGGGCAGACCACTTTCGACTTTGGCGTCGTGCAGCAGGACGAGCCGCTGCTGGACCTGACCGGCCAGGCCTCGACCGCCAGCCAGGGGCGCTGGCGCGTCAGCGGCAACGTCACCCGCGGATTCACCGAGAAGCTGACCGTGACGGCCGGCGCGGCCTACTACCCCGACGACCAAGGGACGGATCGGGGGCTGCTTGCGGTGGGCGCGCGGACCTCGGTCAAAGGCTTTGCGGTGCAGGCCGACGTGGCGAGCGATAGCACGGGCGCCTCGGGCCTCGGCGTCGGGATCGCCGGGCAGATCGGGCCGCTGTCGATCATCGGCCGCCATGCCGAGTATCGCGGCGGCTTCGTCGATGAGGCCAATCCGGCGATCCAGCTCGGCCGGCCCATGCAGCGCCACAGCGAAATATCCGTGGACGCCAGCGTCTCGCCGGGCGGGCGCTCCATCCCGCTCGCCTTCCGGGCCCAGCGCGAAGTCTATGACGACACCTCCACCTCGTTGCTGGCGGCGGCGCGGGCGTCGAGCTCGTTCGGCACGATGCTGGTCTCCGGCGGCCTCGATTTTCGCCGCGATACCGATGCGAACGGGACCTCCAGCGATCGGCTGACCGGGGTGTTGTCGGGCTCGACCTTTGCGGCCTACCGGTGGCAGCTGCGGGCGGCGCTGGATTACACGGTCGTGCCCGATGCCAAGCTCACGGCCCTGAGCATCACCGCCGACCGGGCGCTGAGCGAGCGGATGGCGCTGCGCTTTGGCGTCGGGCACAGCTTCGCCGACTCCCGGACCACGCTTCAGGCCGGCGCCAACTGGCGGCTGCGGCAGGGAGACCTGGCGCTGTCGGGCGACTACGCCACCGACAGCGGCGACTGGCGGCTGGGGGTTCAGTACGCCATGGGATTGGTCTTCGACCCGTTCGCGCGGCGCTATGTGGCGACCCGGCCGGGACCCGCGGCGGGCGGGAACCTGGCCTTCCAGTCCTTCGTCGACGCCAACGGCAACGGCAGGTTCGATCCGGGCGAGGAACCCGTCGCGGGCCTGGTGGTCAACGGCGGCGAGCGGCCGGCGACGACCACCGCGAACGGCCGCGCCTTCCTGACAGGCCTCGGCTCGCAGCCGACCAGCCAGGTGCAGGTGGGGCTGGACGGGGTGGACGACATCTTCCTCAAGGCGCCGCCGCAGTCGGTGCAGTTCGCCCCCCGCGCGGGCGGCGTGACGCGGGTCTATTACCCGCTGACCCCCACGGCCGAGGTGCTGGCGCGCATCGTCATGCGTCAAGAGGACGGCAAGGAGGTGGGCCTGTCGGCGGTGCATCTGCTGCTGACGCGCAATGGCGGCGAGCCGATCGAGGCGACGACGGAGTTCGACGGGTCGGTGGCGTTCGAGGGGCTGCCGGCGGGCGACTACACCCTGACCCTCGATCCCGACCAGGCCGCCCGGTTGCACATGCGTCTTGCCGCGCCCGTCACCTTCACGGTGCGGGCCGACACCGGATACATGCCCGACGTGAGAGGTGAGGTGGTGTTCGAAAAGGCGGACCGCGGTTGATGGTGCGTCAACCTGTAGCGTGGTGTTCGGCCCATGAATGGTTACCTAGGTAGGAATGCGGATAACAATGTTCATCCGGGCGGCCCTGGCGGCCGCCGCGGCCCTTCTGGCGCTGGGCTCTGCCCCCGCATGGGCGCAGACTTATTCGCCGAGCACGACGACGGCGGCGGACCTGGGGATCATCGTCCCGGCGGCGACCACCTCCACCAACTTCTCCTTTGCGTCCTCGACCGGCACGGTCACCCAGTCCGGGACGGCGGTGCGCAGGACCGCGGGCACGACCCGCTCCCAGATCACAATCGGCTGCAGCGGCAGCGGCAGCACCTGCGGCAGCGACATCAACGTCAAGATCGGCAGCATCGGCACGCCCACGGGCAAGGCCGGCGCGCTGAGCGCCTTCGACGTGACGTCGGTTAGCGGCAGCATCACCAATGTGACCGGCACGAACCCGCTCAGCTTCACTATCAAGCCGGCGAACAAGAACACCGACGCGTCCTTCTATGTCGGCGCGACCCTGCCGATTACCGCCAACAACAGCGCCGGGAGCTTCGGGGCGGCGACCTCGCAGTTCTATGTCTATGTGGCCGCCTCCCCAGCGACGCCCACCACCGGCATTACCTCCACCGTCAGCGCCACGACCTATCGCGGGCTGTCGATGAGCGGCTCGACGCTGAACTTCGGCAAGGTGGCCAAGCCGCTGACCGGGACCACGACGGTGACTCTCACGCCGGGCGTCTCGCCGACCCGCACGGTCAGCGTGCCGAGCAGCCCCAGCGCCGGCTGGAGCCAGGCGACCTTCACCATCACCGGCGAGAACAGCATGGCGATCAGCGTTACGCAGGCCTCGACCCTGACCCTCACGGGACCCGGGACGGCGATCACGGCGAACCTGACCCACACGACCTTCCCGACCCAGGTCGGCTCGGGCTCGACGGGCTCGCAGGGGACCGCCACCTTCTACACCGGCGGCAGCTTCACCATCGGCACGAGCCAGACGGTGGGCTCCTACAGCGGCACCTACAACACCACGGTCAGCTACAACTGAGCCTTGCCGTAGGGGGCAGGATCGGCGAGAGGCGGACCATGAGCCTGCATATCGCCCTGCCCGTGGACCACGTGGTCCTCATCGAAATCGACAACCCGCCCGCCAACGCGCTGGGCTCGGCCATGCGGGGCAGACTCACCGCCCTGCTCGACGAGCTGGAGGCGGACGTCTCCGTGCGCGCGGTGGTGCTGACCGGGCGCGGCAAGACCTTCTGCACCGGCGATGACCTGCGCGAGGCCGCGGCGAACGGGCGGGTGACGCCGGGGGCCGTCGCCGACTTCAACGCCATGCTGGATCGGCTGGAGACCTTCCGCGCGCCGGTGATCGCGGCGGTCAACGGCCACTGCGTCGGCGGCGGGCTGGAGGTGGCGCTCGCCTGCGACATCCGGCTGGCCTCGACGGACGCGAGCTTCACGGCGGCGGGCGTCAACGTCGGGCTGATGGCTTCGGCTTACCGGTTGCCTCGCGTGATCGGGGTGGCGAAGGCCAAGGCGATGCTGCTGACCGGCCTGCCCGTGAAGGCCGAAGAGGCGCTGGCCAACGGCCTCGTCACGGCCGTTCACCAACCCGGCGGGCTGGTCGACGCGGCGGTGGCGGTGGCGACCCGCATCGCCTCGCGCGCGCCGCTGTCCA